>CAYFGQ010000073.1:0-16451 GCA_964342525.1 uncultured Arcobacteraceae bacterium | reverse complement strand
AGATAAAAGAGAATAAATTTTTTTGGAAAAAAAATCTTTAGACAATTCCCAAACAAATAAAAAACTTATAATTAAGCATATCTGGCTTAAAAAATAATACGCCCAATCATTTGATCCAAAAGAAAAATAAACTAAATTTACTAAAAATGCACTAAAGGGTAATTATATATTTAGACTTCTTGATTTTGTAACTGTTAAGGGTAAAAAAGAGCCGATTAAGATATTTCAAGTACATGATTTTAATAGGGATGATAAAAAATACCCTACTTTATATAATGTATCTCAAGACCAACTAATAAAAGAGATCAAATACTACCACAAAGGTGTACAACTTTACCAAGATGGTAACTTTAGTGAAGCTATTGAAATCTTTAAAGATATCAATACTTGGGAAGATAAAACAAATAAAAACATCTACAATATTTATATTGAAAGATGTGAACACTTTATAGAAAATCCACCAAAAGATTTTAGTGGTATTTTTGAACATACATCAAAAGGATAATAATGCTTAAAATTTTAACTATCATATTTATTTCAACTTTTCTTTTAAATGCAAAAGAGACGCCCAAATATACTGATGAGATACACAATGCAGTGAGAAGTAATAATATTGAGATATTAAACCATACTATTAAAAAATTTAAATCTTCAATCAATAAAAAAGATAAATTTGGTTTTACTCCCCTACACCTTGCGGTACGTATAAATGATATAAAAATCGTAGAGGAACTACTAAAATATAAGGTAGAGGTAAACACTAAAGACAATTTTGGTGATACTCCACTTATTGAAAGTGCTAGGATTAATAATATGGAGATATTAAAACTATTAATCTGTAAAGGTGCTAATAAAGATGAAAAAAATAATCAAGGACAAAATGTGATGAATTTTATCTCTATAAATAAACAATATGAAGTAGCCCTATTTATCCAAGAACCACAGTGTGGTGAAGATATCACAGATAAGAAAAAACAATTAATCGATAGATTAAGAGAATTAGAATAGCTATTTTTGTAAAATAAAACAAAGTGAAGGTTTACCATGAAACGGATTATTTTAATACTTATTTTTTTATCAACTTTTGTTTATGCAAATATTGCAAAGATCACTACTTTTGAGGGTGATGTAAATATCCTAAGGGCAGATGAAAGCCTTAAAGCTTCAAAGGGATTTGAGCTTTTACAAAAAGATACTATAAAAACTACAGAAGAAGGCAGAGTTCAACTTTTATTTACTGATAATACAATCATCTCTGTGGGATATAATTCAGTATTTTCAATTGATGAATATGTAAATGAGGCAAATAGACCTCCAAAGGTTCAATTTGGATTAAAAAAAGGGATATTTAAATCAATCACAGGAAAAATAGGAAACCTAAACCCAAATAGATTTAAACTAAAAACAAAATCAGCCTCAATTGGTATTAGAGGTACAACAGTACTAGCAAATGTTGGAAATGAAAATGAAAAGATCATCTGTACAGATGGTGGTATTAGAGTAGAGAATGAAAATGGTTTTATGGATGTTGATGCGGGTGAAATGACTACAGTAATAAATGGTGCAGCCCCAACACTAGCAGTAATAGCACCAGCAAATGAGATAAACCAACTAGAAAATCAATCAGGTGCAAGTGCAAATGAAGCTGAAAGTGGTATAAATCAAGAAAGTGCAGATAATGCTAAAGATAAAAAACAAACTAATCAAGGCATAAATCAAAATCCAAGTTCAAAACTAGCAGATACACAAATAGCAGATTTATCTATTTCAACACCTAGTGAAAATGGATATAAATATGAACTTGAAGATAATCAAAATATAAAACAAAATATTTATTACAAATCATCCCTTACAAATAAATATAGCCAAAGTACAGATAAATTCTCATCAAAACAAAGAGAGATTGTAAAGGGCTCAACTAACAATGCCCTATCAACTACAGATGGATCTTATGGAGATTATCTATCTTGGGGACACTGGGGAGTTACTAGTGATACAAGTGAATCAAAAAGTGACTATTCTGGATCAACTTATAATGGAAGATCATATTGGATATCAGGAATCCTAACCCCTGCAAGTGATGTACCACAATCAGGAAGTGCAACATATACAGGAGATGTATCAGGTCATATCATAAGAGATGGAACTACATCTCTAGCAGGAAGTACTGTAAGTGGAAGTACATCTATCACAGCTAATTTTGGAAGCAATACTATGAGTGGATCATTTAATGTTAGTGGTACAGGTTTCTCAGTAAATTCTGAGCTTTCAAATGTATCAATGAAAAGGGAACAATATGGAGTAACCTTCTCAGGAAATTTAGCTGGATCTAATGTAAATAGTGGATTAATAGATGGTGCTTTTTATGGTAATAACGCTGAGGCTGTAGGTGGAACTTGGCAAATAGAAGATACCAGCCAAAATGCGGCAAATGGTACATTTACAGGGAAAAAGTAAAAATATATGATAATAAGAACACTCCTTTTTTTAACAATATTAAGTGCATATTTAAATGCAAATGTAAAATATGATATTTTTATCACATCTTATACAAAAGATAAAAAAACTACAGCAAATGAATATCAAAAGATTTTAAAAGAGTATTTACTACTCCATAATATTAAAGAAAAAGTCTCATTAAATGAAGAGCAAAATGTCCTTATTATAAAAATCGTAAATTTTAATACTTTAGATGAAGCAAAAAAAATATTAAATATCATAAGTAATGATTTTAAAGACTCTTTCATCCAAGAAAAAGAGATAAAAAACTTAGATAATACTCACAAAGAAGCTATGACTTTACTAAAAGATGAAAAGGTAAATGAGGCTTATGAAGTATTATATAATTCATACCAAAACAATCACTTTAATAAACAAACCATCTTTTTACTTGCAAACTCAGCAAAACAAAAAGGTGATATAAAAAATGCTATAAAGTATTATGAAATTTTATTACAAAATGATCCAAATGCTCATAGGGTTAGGCTTGAACTAGCTTCATTATATTATGATGATAATCAACTTGAAAAATCAAATGAGCAATTTTTAATAGTGAAATCAGCAAAAATCCCAAAACAAGTGGAATCAAATATAGATAACTATTATGTAAAAAAACAATTAGAAAAACAAAAAAACTATAATTTTTTTGGATCATTAGCATATATTGTGGATTCAAATGTAAATCTTGGACCAAATATTGATAGTGTTACAATGTATGATATTGACTTTACCCTATCTTCTGATGCAAAAGAGAGTGATGATACAGCTATAAGTTTAAGAGCTGGAGCAGAGTACTACAATCAATTTAAAGATTTTACACTAAAAACTTCACTTAATACAAATAAGGTGGATTATTCAGATAAAGATGATTATGATACAAGTAGTATTAGCCTATCAACATCTGCTGTGATTTTTAGGGATAATACACTATATATGATACCAATAACTTATAGTAATATTGATATTGGAAATACTGATTCATATTTAAAATATATCTCGCTAAGTCCTATGTTTAAAAAACCATTGGGTGAATCTATCATCTATTCTTTAAAACTTAAGCTAGATAAAAAAGAGTATAAAAATCTTTCTCAAAAAGATGGACTAACTTATGGATTAAACTATGGATTAGAGTTTTTAGAGGATAAAACTAGTTCTATAAATGTAAATACATATTTCAATAAAAATGATAGCAAAGATGATATCTATAGCTATTATAATATAGGAGTAAGATTATCATACTCAAATACTATCTACCCAAGGACATTTTTTATAGGAAATATGAATTATGAAACAAGCTCCTATAAAAAAGCAGAAGATGCATTTACTACAAAAAAAGATGAAAACAATCTAAATGCTAGTGTAAATTTTGTTTATGATCTAAATTATCATAAAAGTAATGTAATGTTTTCATATTATAAACAAAAAAACTCATCAAATATAGAACTATATAGATATGATAGGGATATGGCTACACTCTCTTTTAACATTCAATATTAAAAAAACTAATAAATATTTTCCTTTTACTTACTTGAGTAATTTACTTTAATTTATTTTTATAAAAAAATAACTATAATAATTTTATCAAATCCCCCAAATTACGACGAAAGGTGAATGATGATTCACAAAATAACACTTCTAATAACGATAGTTATTCTAAATATCACCCTTGCATCTGCTTCAGATTCAAAAAGATTAGCTTATATGGTTTCAGATATCAATATCCCCTTTTGGAATATTATGTCTAAGGGGATAAAAAAAGGTGCTAGTGTATCTGGATATGATGTAGATATATATAGTGCCAGAAATATTAAAAAAGATGAAATAGGAAATCTAGCAAAAATTATAGAGAAAAAATATGCGGGTATTGTTTTATCACCTATAAACTCATCAACAGCTGTAACAGTATTAAAAATTGCCAAAAGTGCAAATATCCCTGTGGTTATTTCTGATATTGGAACAGATAAAGGGGAATATGTGTCTTTTATATCCTCAAACAATCTAAAAGGTGCATATGAGATAGGAAAAGTTTTAGCAGATAAAATGACTGAACTAAACTACCATAAAGATGGAACAGTGGGAATTATAGCTATTCCTCAAACTAGATCAAATGGAAAAGCTAGAACAAATGGTTTTATAATGGCTTTAGATGAAAATGACATAAAAACAGCTGGACTTCTACAACAAGTTGATTTTTCATATAAAGAGACATATGATCACTCAATCACACTTATTAAAAACAATCCTAAACTTAAAGCTATTTGGCTTCAAGGATCAGATAAATATAAGGGTGCAATGGATGCTATAAAAGATAGTGGAAAAGAAGGAGAGATCTTACTTATATGTTTTGATGCGGAACCAGAATTCTTAGACATGATCCCAGATGGGAAATTAGTTGGTGCAGCTATGCAACAACCTTATCTTATGGGAGAAATGGCGGCTAATAACCTAGTAAATCATATAAATGGGAAAGAGGTAACAAAAAACCAAGAGTTAGATATATTAGCAATCTCAAACAAAAATATTAAAGAGAAACTACCACTTATAAAAAGAAATGTATTAGGTATAGAAAAATAAAATGAAAAGAAAAAAGCAATCAATATTTTTTATTGTTGCACTTAGTATTATAGTAATTATCACGGGCTCAATGATTATTCATTCCCTAGTGATATTTAAATATACTAAAACAAATCTAACAAAAGAGATTGAACGCAATTCAAATGTAAGTCTCGGTCAATTAAAAAAATCTCTTATCCATTATATTGAATCCTATGATGTAAATGTATATGAATCCCTAATAGAAAATGAAATGGGGCACCAAAGTATATTTGCAATTATTGTTAAAGATTACAATATGGAGAAAACCCTAGGGGTAGAGAACTATTATGTGGGTAAAATTAGAGATGATAATTGGAATATAGTCGATCTAAATCCTAAAATCCAAGATATCGATAAACTAAAAAAAGAGGTATATTTAATTGAAGATATACAAATAGAAAATGAAAATGGTATAGCTCTTGGGGAACTAATTATTTTAAGCTCTGATAAATTTATGCAAGTAGAGTTTAACAACCTTATAAAAAGAAATATGCTTGCTACCTTTTTTATTGCAACAGTTATGATCATATCAGTATTTGTAGTGATTTATATGCTTATTTTAACTCCCCTATCAAGAATCTCTGAAGTTTTAGATAATACAGACAAAGATGGTTTACCAATTAGAAAAATCAAACTAAGTAATAGCTCTAGTGAAGTGGAACATCTAGCCCATATAATAAATGAAATGATGATTAGAATAAAAAAATCCACAACAGAACTAGAGAGATTAAATAAAAGATTTGAGCTTACTTTTGATGGAATTGAAGATGGAATCTGGGATAAAAATATAGTAAAAAACTCTGAATACACTTCAAAGAGATACATTGATATGTTAGGTTTTACAGAAGAGGAGTTCAAAAAAATTGAAGATCCATTTTATACCCTATTACATGAAGAGGATCAAGAGAAAGTTTTTGATGCCCTATCTAAACATTATAAAGACCCAGAGAGAAATATCTACTCTTTAGATATAAGGATGAGATGTAAAGATGGCACATATAAATGGATACACACTAGAGGTAAAGCTATCTTAGATGAAAACAATAAACCAATAAGAATGCTTGGATCACATACAGATATTACAGATAGAAAAATAGCTGAGCAAAAACTAGAGCATCAAAAAGTTGAGCTTGAAACTATTTTTAATAACTCAAAAGATGGAATAGCCATCTTAGACCTTGAAACAAATTTTATAAGCTTTAATGATGCATATCTAGAGATGACAGGCTTTGATGAGTTTGAACTTATACAAAAATCATGTCTTGAATTAACGGTACCAGAGGATATACAAAAAACAAAAGAAGCAATTCAAACAGTTATAAATACAGGATATATAGAAAACTATGAAAAATCTTGTACCATAAGAGATGGAAGTGTGATAAATGTAGTTATGAGTATAGTTTTACTACCAGATAATCAAAGGATGCTAGTAACTACTAAAGATATGACAAAATTAAAACTCCTTGAAGCCCAAGCAAAATTAGCTTCAATGGGTGAAATGATAGGTAATATTGCCCACCAATGGAGACAACCTCTATCGGTGATAAGCTCCATCGCTAGTGGTATAAATATACGAAAAGAGTATGATCAGCTTGATGAAAACTACGATATCTCAAGTGATATGAAATCCATAGTTGAACAAACAAACTTCTTATCAAAAACTATTGATGACTTTAAAAACTTTATAAAAAATGATCACAATATCCTATCTTTAAGTCTAAAAAACACTTTAAATAAAGCCATATCTATTATAGATCATTCTCTAAAAATAAACCATATTATATTAATAGAAGATATAAATGATGATGCACAAATTATGGGAAGAGAAAATGAACTTATCCAATCATTTATCAACTTTATAAATAACTCAAAAGATGCCATAAATGAAAAGCTAAATGAAGAGGATGAAAAACTAATCTTTATCTCTTCACAAATTAAAGATGAATACTATGAAGTGGAGATCAAAGATAATGGTGGAGGTATTCCAAAAGATGTAATGGAGCGAATCTTTGAGCCATATTTCACGACAAAACATCAAAATGTAGGTACAGGACTAGGCCTTTCTATTGTGGATTCAATTATTAGAGAAAGATACCATGGATCTATTGAGGTATCAAATAAAATATACACCTATAAACATAGGAAATATAAAGGGGCTTGTTTTGTGATCAGGTTTAAAATTGAAGAGGAGAATTAATTCTTATTCTAAAAAACCTGCTTACAAAAAAGATCTTTTAGGCTATTCAAAAATGTCTCATTTACCTTTGCAATTTTTTTATCAATAATACCAGTATTAAGGGTAAAACACTTATCATATTTTACATAAGATTCTAAAGTTAGATTACTCTCTAAAAGGTGGCTATCTTCTATTTTTAGAGTATTTGTTTGTTGATCATTTGAAGTAATTTGAAAACATACAATATCATTCAAAACGTTTTCATCTTTTATAATTAAAACTGGCCTTTTTTTAGATGAAGATAAATCGGTAAATGGAAATTTTACTAAAACTATATCACCTACTTTATAGTTCATCCCATGCCTTATCTTTTTCATTATCCCAAGTATTTTCCATAGATTTAACTTGTAATTCTTTTAAATCTATATCTAAGATATCTTCATCAGAATTTTCAAGTATATTTTTAATTGTTTCAAATTCTTCTATTGGCAACACAACAGAGGTTTTATTACCATCATCATCAAAAATATATTTAGGATGTAAGTTCATTTGTAAAGTCACTATAAAATCCTTTAAATCTAGTTATTTTAAATTATACCATAATTCCAAACTAGATATAAAGATTTTACAAAAGAAGATTATGCAAGCTCTTTTAGTGTAGAGATATTTGCAGCTAGTTTATTTCTAACCTCTAAGTATTCAAGCTCTGGTTGGCTATCTGCAACAACACCAGCACCTGCTTGGAAGATCACCTCTTCATCTTTTAAAAGAGTAGTTCTAATTGTAATAGCACTGTCCATATTACCATCAAAACCAAAGTAAGCGATACTACCACTATAGAAACTTCTTTTTAGTCCCTCAAACTCAGCTATAAGCTCCATAGCTCTGATCTTTGGTGCTCCTGTCATAGTTCCAGCTGTAAAGGTAGATGCAAAAAGATCAAACATATCGTATTTCTCATCTAGAATTGCTTCCACATCACTTACCATATGCATTACATGAGAATATCTCTCTACTCTCATCACCTCTGTTACTTTTACAGTTCCACTCTTCGCAACTCTTCCAACATCATTTCTTCCAAGGTCTATAAGCATTACATGCTCTGCCCTTTCTTTTGGATCATTTAACATCTCAGCTTCAAGTTCAAGGTCACGATCTAGGTTTTTACCCCTTTTTCTTGTACCTGCTATTGGTCTAAGTAAGATATGTCCATCAAGAAGTCTTACCATCACCTCTGGAGAGCTCCCTGCAATAGTAAAATCTTCATATTGAAGTAAGAAAAGATATGGAGATGGGTTTTTACTTCTTAAAGCTCTATAAAAACTCAAGTGATCCACTTTGGCACGTTGTTTAAATCTATTTGCCATAAGGATTTGGAAAACATCTCCACTTCTAATCATATCTTTTGATTTTGCAACCATATCAAAAAATTTCTCTTTAGAAAATGCAAATGATCCCTCATCTAAAAGTTCAGCTTTTTTAAGTGGGATATATTCATATCCACTTTGAAGCTCTTTTTCAATAAGTTCAATATTATCTTTCATCTCAGGCATTGAAGTTACTATAGCAAGTTTTGAAGTTTTATGGGAAAATCCAAGTACCATCTTTGGACGGATAAGATCAAGATCAGCTATACCTATCTCATCATTTAAAGATCTCATTGATTTTTTAAGTACTGGCTCAAACTCACAAACCATATCATAACCAACATTACCAATAAAACCATCAATAAGACCAATACCAAGCTTTTCAGTTTGCTCTTTGTAGATACTCTTATCAAGTTTATTATAATAATCTTTTAGAAATACAAAAGGGTTTGAATCTATCTCTTTTATATCCCCTTGTTCATTTTTATAAAAGCTTTTTCCATCTTTGTGCCATACTCTCTCCCTAGCTCCTATAACAATATAAGAGAAATTACCCTCAGATGTATTTACACTACTCTCAAAAAGGAAAGTGATCTCATCTTTAAATATCTCTTTGATTTTATAATAGATCGAAACTGGCGTAAACTGGTCTAAAAAATTAACCGATGAAAAAAATTGCATTGATATATAACTCCGTATTTTATTGATGTGATTGTAGCAAAAATTCTTAGCAAAAGAGATAAAAGATAAATGAAGCTTATGATAACTACTATTTGAGTATTAAAAAATACTTAATATTTAAATTCCCTAGTATTACTTAACTGTCCCGTTTCTAGTTTATGATCAACTAAAGATAAAGATGCTTTTATTTGATAAAATTTAAAAGGTCTATATAAAATACTTAAAGGCTTTGTATCAAATGCCCTTTCAATTGTTTTATCATCCATATCATTACTCATATATATAAAAGGGATATCTTTTATCTTTTTTATATCTTTGATTGTTTCTATACCATCCTCTTTAGCTTTTAAATTTATATTGATTAAAATAAGGTCTATATTTTCATTTGATTTGATATAGTTTATGGTATCTTCATAATTAGTAAAAATTTCTAAAACAACATATCCAAATCTTTCTACATTCTTTTTTATATAGGATGCATTAAATTCTTCATTTTCAACTACTATTACTTGTCTTATTTTCATATAATTTGTCCTAAAAAATAAAACTTAAATGATTTTATATTAAACAAATAAAGTACTTTCTTTTTTAATAACTAAGAGTGGAGACAATCTTTAGGTTTACCTATATAATAACCTTGGATAAAATCCACACCCATAAACTCTAATAACTCTAAACTCTCTTTATCTTCCACATATTCTGCTATGGTTTGAAGATTGAAATCTTTTGCAAAGTTTATGATAGTTTTTGTAATTTTTCTTGAGTTTTCATCTATTCTTATATCTTTTACTAAAGATGAATCTATCTTTAGATAATCGATATTTAACTCATATAAATTTACAAAATTTGAATATCCACTACCAAAATCATCAATAGCTATTTTACATCCAAATCTTTTTACTTTTTTAATAAAATCTTTTAATAGCTCAAAATCCTCTATCCTATCACTCTCAACAATCTCAAATGAAACCCTATTTGGTAATTGAAAATCTATCAATCTATTTAAAATAAAATTGATGGTTTTTTCACTTCTTATATCCTCATAGGATAAATTTACTGAAAATTCATAAGGTTTATCTTCAAAAAACTCAAAAGCTTTTGAGATGATACTTTTTGTGATATATGGATAAAGTTTAGATTTCATAGCTATATCTAAAAATTTGATTGGTGCGATTACATATCCATTGTTTTTAGTGATACGAGCAAGAACCTCATACTTTTCTATCTCTTTTGTATGTATATTATAAATAGGTTGAAAGTGAGGCACAATAGTATCTTGATCGATAGCATCTTTAAGTAAAGATACACCCTCAATATTTTTAATTATCTTTTTTGATATATCTAAAGAATCATCATAAATAGATATATGTTTTTTATCCTCTTTTGCTATTTGTAAAGCCATATCAGCCTTTACCATTACCCCTTCTAGCTCAGATGCTATACCACAAGAAAAAGAGATAAAAATGGAGTTTGAGTTTATTAGTAGTTTTGTCTCAGATACTTTTTTTAATAATGCTTTTACATCCATATAAAATTTATCAGTTGATATATCAGATTCATTTAAAAGAGCATATTCATCACTAGGAAGCTTATATACTTTACCTTTATCTTCATACTCTTTTTTTAGTGAATTGGCAACTTCTATTAAAACATTATCAGCAACTTCATGACCATAAAAATCATTTATCTCTTTAAACCTATCAATATTTACTAGTGCTAAATGAACTTTAGTTTTATTATTTTTTATATCTTCTATCAGTTTTTGTCTATTTGGGAAGTGGGTAAGTCTATCTGTTACAAGCATATGTCTAAGTTTATCCCTACTTGTTACAAGTTCAGTGATATCTGTTCTTGGTGCAATATACTCTACAATATTTCCCTCTTTATCTAAAACAGGTACTATTGATATTTTACTTATAAAAACACTACCATCTTTTTTAAGACCCTTTACTACCCCACTCCAAGTTTTTTTGGCAGTGATCGTTTGCCACATATCTTTGATGGTGTCCCCATTTGTATCGGGATGTCTTATGATTCTTGGATCATTTCCTATCACTTCTTCTTTGCTAAATCCAGTATCTTTTAAAAACTTATCATTTGCATAGATTATTTTACCTTCAGGATTTGTTTTTATCACAGCTGATGTATTATCTAAAGCTTGAATATAACTATTTAAAAATAGATCTTGAGATGTTGCTTTTGCTGCAGCTTGTTTTAGGTCTTCTCTAAACTTATCATTTGAGATTTTTGCCTTAAAAAATATAACTATTAAGGTAAAAAATAAAACTGAAAATATAAATAGGTCATATTTTAATAATTGAACATCTTCAAAGCCAAAAACAAGTCTTGAAATTATGGCACTTGCGAAAATCAAAATAATAATTAATAAAAATTTATAGTCAAATATTTTTTTCTCTATCATACTTGGGATTATACAAAAAGTTACATTAATTTGCCACTGCTTTTTAGATTTATTATTTTATGAAAAAAAACATTGTAATAAAGAAATAAATGTTATAATTATCATACTAATTTGAAAAGGTATTTAATGAAAAAAGTTTTAATAGTAGATGATAGTAGAACCATAGAAGCGAGGCTTTCAAAAGCACTTCAAGATAAAATTGGATGTGAAGTTATACAAGCTGATAATAGAAAATTAACTCTTGAGAGAATAAATAAACATAAAGATATACAATTAGCCCTATTGGATTTAAACTTACCAGATGCACCAAATGGTGAAGTTGTAGATTTAGTTATGAAATTTAATATTCCAATTATTATTTTAACAGGTGATGAGAGCAAGATCACACAAGAAGTTATGTCAAAAGATGGTGTGATAGATTATGTAATAAAAGATAGATCTTATGCAATTGAGCAAGCATCAAATATGGCACATAGATATTTAAATAATAAAAAACATAAAGCTTTAGTTATTGATGATTCTAAAACATTTGCTTTTAAACTACAAAATATTTGTAAAAGATACAACCTTGAGACTATTACTTCAACAAATGCTGAGGAAGCTTTAGAGATTGTAAAAACAGATAAAGATATTGATATCATCTTTGTAGATTATATTATGCCAGGTATGGATGGTCTAGAGTTTACTGGTGAGATCAGAAAAACATATAAACAAGATGAGATCAGTATTATTGCCCTATCTGGTGCAGCTGATAAAGAGGTGATCCCTAAATTTTTAAAATATGGTGCAAATGATTTTGTATCAAAAGATTTTTCTGAAGAGGAACTAATCGCAAGAATGGGAACACAGTTAGATAATATTGAGCTTTTTGCTGAAACTAAAGATAAAGCAAATAAAGATTATATGACTGGTATGTTCAATAGAAGATATATGTTTGAAGTGGGTACAGAGATGTATAAAAGAGCAAAATCTAGAAAAGAGGATTTTGCTGTAGCTATTATCGATATTGATAAGTTTAAAAATATCAACGATACATATGGACATGATATTGGGGATATTGCCATTAAAGAAGTTGCAAATATTTTACCTAAATTTATAAATGAAGACTCACTTATATCTAGAATGGGTGGAGAAGAGTTTTGTATCTTATTAAAAAATAGATCAAGTGATGAACTTGTAGAATTATTCAATAAAGTAAGAGAATTTTTCCATACAAATGTGATCACAGTAAATAGATTACACTTTAGCTATACTGTATCCGTAGGTGTTACTACAAATTTTGGTGAAAGCCTTGATGATATGATAAAACAAGCAGACCTTGCTTTATATGATGCTAAAGAGAGTGGGAGAAATAGAGTTATATTAAAATAAAATTATATTTAAGTAATATAAAAAGGCTAAATTATGTCAAATATAAAAATAGAATCTAGTTCAGCTGATATCAGTGTAGAACCAGAAAAAATAACAGCAGAGTTAGTTAAAGAGCTAAACTCAAATGAGATAGTTGCAGTAGTTGAGAAAGATGGTGATAAAGATGAGATCATCATCTACTCAACTTCAAAATTTTCCCTTTCAGATTATATACCAATCCTTCAAAGTTTTGGTTTTACAATTGATAGTGAGTTTTCTTTTACCGTACAAAAAGATAAGCTTGAGATTTATGGAAGAAAATACTTAGTAATACTTCAAAAAGGTATTAAACTAGATCATGTAAAAGATAATCTAAAAGCAGTTTTAGAATCTGTTCTAAGAAAAGAGACCATAAACTCAAAACTAAACTCCCTATCACTTTTAGCAAATCTTAGTCCTTATGATATAAGGGTTTTAGATGCTATTATCACCTATGAGGATCAACTTTTACCAGAGCAAAGTTTAATGTCTATTAGAAAAACAATTATAGAATACCCTGAACTTGCTCAATTATTCACAAATTACTTTTATACTAAATTTGATCCAAACCAAAGGGATAGGGAAAAACACCTAAAAAATATCTCTGAAAAAATTTGTAGTGAAATTAAAAAAGTAGAAGATATTACTGATGATAAGATATTAAATACCTTTAGGGATATACTTGATGCTATAAATAGAACAAACTTCTTTATTACAAAAAATCTATTTGTAGAACAAGCACTTTCCATAAAAATAAATGTAAAATATTTAGCTTCAGTTTTAAAAGGTGTTCAACCTACCACTGAGATTTTTGTATACCATAATGATTTTTTTGGAACTCACCTAAGACGTACAAAAGTAAGCCGTGGTGGACTTAGATGGAGTGATAGGGAGCTTGATTATAGAAATGAGATAAAAGCATTGATGCAAGCCCAAAGAAGTAAAAACTCCGTAATTATACCAGAAGGTGCAAAGGGTGGATTTTATATAAAAGAAAAAAATCCATCAAAAAAAGCTTTTGTGGATATTTATGTGAAATTTATAAATGCTTTACTCGATGTAGTAGATAACCATGATGGTAGAAAACCAATCACCCATGAAGGAATTGTAAAATATGATAAAGAGGATCCATATTTTGTAGTTGCTGCAGATAAGGGTACCTCAGATATGAGTGATGTGGCAAACTCTATAAGTATGCAAAGGGATTTTTGGCTTCGTGATGCTTTTGCTAGTGGTGGAAGTAATGGATTCAATCACAAAGATATGGGTATCACAGCAAAAGGTGCTATAAAATCTACAGAGAGATTTTTCCTAGAAATTGATAAAAACTTCTATGAAGAGAATATCTCAGTTGTGGGTATAGGAAGCCCTGCTGGGGATGTTTTTGGAAATGGTATCCAATTAAGTGAAAAATTTAAACTTGTGGCAGCCATAAGCTCTAGGGATATTTTTATAGACCCTGATCCAAAAATTGCCCAAGCACATAAAGAGAGACAAAGACTTTTTGATAATGGTCTTGGTTGGCAACACTACAATAAAGAACTTATCTCTAAAGGTGGAGGTATATTTAAAAAAAGTGATAAAACTATCAGCTTATCACCTCAAATAAAAAAACTTCTAGGAATCAAAAAAGATACTTTAAATGGTGTTGAATTAAGTAGAGCTATTATCACATCAAAAGTTGATCTTTTATTTAATGGTGGTGTAGGTACTTATGTAAGGGGAGATGAAGAGAGTGATTCACAAATAGGTGATAAACCAAATGAATCTATCAGGGTAAATGCTTCACAAATTCAAGCTTATGCAGTTTGTGAAGGTGGTAATCTTGGATTTACACAAAAAGCAAGGGTTGATTATGCTGCTAAAGGTGGAAAAATAAATGCAGATAGTATTGATAACTCAGCAGGAGTTCACACCTCAGATTATGAAGTAAATCTAAAAATCATCCTAAATTCACTTATAAAAAAAGGGATAATATCTGAAGAGAATAGAAGTGAGATCCTTCACAATCTTGAACCTGAGATTGAAAAGATCACATTATGGACAAATTATTTCCAATCTTTAGCCCTATCTTTAGATGAGCATAGAAGTAAAAGGGAGATATTACATTTTAAAAATACTATTGGAGTTTTAGAAGAGACAATTGATAGTTTCCTTGCAAAAGAGTATGAAATACCATCCCTTGGTGAATTTGAAAAAGCTCTAACAAAACAAGGTACTATGCTAAGACCCCTACTTGCAGTACTTTTATCTTTTTCAAAAATATTTATAAAAAGATTTATTTTAAATGATCACAAGTTTTTAGAATCAGAACTTGCCCAAGACTTTTTATATAAATACTTCCCTAAATCATTTGATATTGTATATTCAAATGAAGTAAGACACCACCCACTTAGATACGAAATCATTGCTACAAGTATTGCAAATAGTATTATAAATGCCCAAGGTGCTACTTTTATCCATGACTTTAAATTACTTGGACCAAAAAGATTTATGCTAAAAATCAAATCCTTTTTAGTTCTTGATACTATAGTCTCAGCAAATAATATTAGATATGAGATTTTTAGACAAGATTACAAACTAGGAATCAAAAAACAATATGAACTTTTAACAGAGATAGAAGATACAGTAAACTTTTTAACATCTTGGGTTGTTGAACATGGAGAAGATGCTATTTTAATCTTTGAGCGTGCCCATGAATATAAAATATCAACTGAAAAGTTTATAAATAATGCTTCCATAAAATCAAAAGCTATAAGTGATAGTGATAAGATAAATAAATTCTTCTCAATGATTGATTATATCAGAATGCTTACCACTATCATAAGGGTAAAAGAGGATGTTAAATATGATTTTGTAGATATTGCAAATCTATTTATAACAACCACAGCAGAACTTAGCATATTAGAACTAAACCAGCACATTTTAGATCTTGAACCAAACAATGAATGGGAAGAAAGACTAAAAAGAAGAATGCTTAAAAAAACCATCGAGATCACTTCTGAGATCATTGATAAGGTGATGCATTTTAAAAGGGAAAATGAAACCATAGAAGATGCATTTAAAACCTTTACAAAAATCTATCAAGAGAAATACGATTATTACCAACAAGATTATAAAAAGATGAAACAAACAGGAAACATCAACTTTATAAATCTAAGTGTAGTGATAGGAAGCCTTGGAAGAATTAGAGGATAGTTGGTAGGTTTATAAGTTGGTAAGTTAGTAAGTTGCCTCACGGCTAGAATTCATCTAACCTTAAGGTCACCCTAACCTACTAACCTACTAACCTACTAACCTACTAACCTACTAACCTACTAAC
>CAYFGQ010000072.1:0-16822 GCA_964342525.1 uncultured Arcobacteraceae bacterium | reverse complement strand
ATCTTTTTTAGTTTTTATCTTTTATTTTTAGTGTTTTTTAAGGTGGCAACTTTTGTGCGGAGACAAAAGTAAAGGAATCAAAGCAATTGTTGATCACTAACTCACAAGTAATCTTGTCTTGGCAATAATTTATAAGAATCCAAAAAATGAATTCTCCAAAAAATAGAATTTTATTCTCCAAATAGTATAATCAAAAAAATAAATTTATCTATATTCGGTTAAAGGATAATGATAAAAAAATTAAATAAACCCAATTTTCTTAGTTCCATCCTTAGCCTCATCTTGAATATCTTGCATAGAAGATACAACTTGAACCACCTTATTTAAAAGCTCTCTAGTATCTTTATCATTAGTCTCTAATCTCTCAAGCCTTTTTATAATATTAAAATATGGTACAGACTGATTTTTGAGTTTTGTAAAAGTTCTCATAATAGCTAAATTAACATCTCTTGCAATTTTACTCTTAAGGACTGTCGCTAACATATATACACCTTGTTCTGTAAAAACCTTAGGTAAAACAGGAGAAAACTTTAGTTTTTTGAGGTGGTCACAATTTGTGACTACCTCCTCTTTTTCACTTTGTGTTAATTCAAACATAAAGTCCAAAGGAAAACTATCAATATTTCTCTTTACTGCCTGATTTAATACTTTAGTATCAACTTGATAAAGTTCTGCTAAGTCCCTATCTATCATCACTTGAATACCACGAATAATAAATATTTTATCATCTACTATGATATTATTTAATACTTGATTACTCACTTCCATTTTTATACCTTTTATTTTGATAGTAGAAAACTATATCTCAAAAATAAAATGTATATTTAAAATATGACAAATTGTAAGATTTTTATGATAATTTAGTAAGTGGTATGTGCATAAGTTGCACATACCCTTTTTTTAATAATAAACTCAAAGTATTCGAAAGCATAGATATATTTTTAAAACTTCTAAATAACCTTCCTATTCCTATAAGCCAAAACACAAACCACAACAAAAACAAGCCCAGAAATAGGAATAAAATCAGGAATAGGTATAGGATCACCAGCTGCGTATGAGTGTTTACCACTTAGATAATAATTCACACCAAAATAAGTCATTATAATAGCACTATAACTCACAGTTGAGAGAATAGCAAATAGATACTCACTCATAAAGTTTTTTACATACTTTAGATGGATGATGATAGTATAAACTATAATAGAAACTAAAGTCCAAGTCTCCTTTGGATCCCATCCCCAATATCTTCCCCAAGACTCATTTGCCCAAATAGCACCTAAAAAGTTACCAATTACTAATAAAACTAAACCAATAAAGATAGACATCATAGATATCCTATTTGATTCTTTTATCCCTAGAAGAAGACCAAAGAATTTATCATCTTCATTTTTTTGATTTATGAAGATAAAAAGTATAAGAGTTATAAATCCAAGTAGGGCACTTAGGGCTAAAAATCCATAAGATGCTGTGATCACACTTACATGGATATTTAACCAGTAGGATTTAAGTACTGGGGCTAGGGTGGTGATTTGTGGCTCTAGCCAGTTTAGGTGGGCTACAAATAGGGTGATACCACTTAGTATTGAGGTACTTGCTAAGGCTAGGCGGGATTGTCTTGAAAAGTAGATACCTGATAGGGTGATAGTCCATGCTATATATATCATTGATTCATAGGCATTTGACCATGGGGCGTGACCTGCTATATACCATCTTAGAGCCAATCCTATGGTATGGATTATAAAAGCTAGGATAAGTATATATAGGGATACTTTTGTGGCTTTATTTAGATCAAAATTATGTTTGATGATATTTATAAAAGTTAAAATAAGTAAGATAAATCCAACTATTAGATAAAAAGGTACTAGTTTTTTAAATATAGAAAACTCATTGAAAAATACTTCACTTTTTATTTTTAGATCATTTGGAAGTGTTAGGGCAGAATTCTCTATTTGGAACTCTTTTATTTTTTCTAATTGTTTATATGAAGTTTCCCAGTTATTTGTTTTAGAGCTTTCTATTAGTGAAAGGTAGAAGTTTTTTGTTAGTTCTACTATCTCTTTATTGTAGTAGATATTGTTTGCTTCACTTAGGTTTGCCCATTTGTTATTGTCGTGTTCATTTAGAGGAAAAGCTCTTAGGAAGTCTCCTAAAAATAGGGTATGGATGATATTTAGTTTTTCATCTAGTTTTATAAGTTCCTTATCAAATTTATCTCTTTTTGAAGCTTCTATAACACTTGAGCTATCAAGGTAAGGCTCTAACTTATATCTTCCCTTTGAATCAAAGATATCATTAAACTTTATATGGTTCTCACTTGGATCAATTTTTAGGATGGTTTTTAATCTTTTTGATTTGATTTTAAATATTTTTTGCTCTTTCCAATATTCTGGATAGATTGTGGCACTTATGAAAAACTGGTTTGAGTTTAGCATATTTATAGTGCTTTTTTTAGTGATCTTTGTAAGGATTTGTCTAGATAGGGTATCTAGTGGTTTTATACGCCCTTGATAGTCTTGGATAAGAAGTTTTGATAACTCTTTTGAGAAGTTTTTATCTATATTGTATGCTTTTTCATTTGCATATGTATTTTGTATAGTTGTACTTAAAAGTACAGCTATAAGTAGTGTTTTTATAAGGGCTTGTTTTTTATAGTATTGCTCTTTTATATTTTCCATATTATATTTTTTACTTGCTAGTTTTCTAAATCTTCCTTTTTTAGATATCAAAGAATAGATAAGTCCAGCAAATAGTAAAAAATATCCTATATAAGTTAGGCTTTTCCCTGGGTCTTTATTGATAGAAAGGATAGTTCCACTTTCATCTTTTTTATATGAAGATTGGAAAAACCTATAGCCTTTATAATCAAGTACATTGTTCATTGAGATGATATGTGAGCTGGTATAGTTGTCATTTTTATCAAACACTTTTACTTCACTAGAGTATTCTGATGGTGAGTTTGATCCTGGGTATCTTTTTAGCTCAAAATCATTTAGGTGGATATAAAAGGGAAGGGTGATCTTTTTTGATCCCCATGTTAGATTTAGTTTATCTTCACCTAGGGTTATAAGTTCAGTTCTTGGAAATTGATTATCCTCTTTTTTGAAGATGGTTTTTTCATAGGTTTTATTTTTGTATGTGATATGAAAAACTAAAGCATTTGTATTTACCTCTTTTTTATGTGTTGATTTGGAAATGGCTACAGTTTTTAGCTCACCTTTTAATAGGGCATCTTTTATTTTAAATTGGGCTTGTCCAATTTTATAGATAAGTGATGTGTCTACTTTTATTTTTTCACCCTTAGGAAGGATGATAGAGCTTTTAGTATCTTTTGTAAAGATATTTATAGGGATATTTGAGTTTAGGTAAAACTGCTTTTCTATAAGTTCAAAAAAGATAGTTGGTTTTGTAGTGTTGTGATTTTTATCAAAAGAAAATGAAACAAAAGCACTATCTTTGGTTTCATTTTCTTTTAGAATTATATTTTGTGTACCCATAAACTTTGATACAAAGATATCAATGGTAGGTTTTCCATTTTCACTTGGGGCTAATTTAGAAGTAGCATTTTGAAAATAGTTTTTTAGCTCTATTTTTAAATCATTCTCATTTAGTTTTGTTTGAAAATTATATGAATCAGTATTTAGTGGTGTTATCATCATTTTTTGTGAGTCTATCTCTTTATTATTTAAATTTATTTGTATATATTCATCTGTAGAGTAGGCTATATTTCTCATAGTTCCCTCAGGAATTGTTAGCGTAGCTTCAAAGCCAAAATATCTTGTAAGGAATGATCCTGTTAAGATAAGTACTAAAGATATATGTATAATAAAAGTGAAAAATTTTTTATGCATTTTAGAGTAGATGATATGATAAATAACACCTACGCTTAAAACTAAAAAGATAAGTTCAAACCATTTTTGATTGTAGATGAATGATCTTGCACCTAATGGTCCAAAATCATTCTCTATGAAGGTTGCAAGAGCACTACAAAGAGCCATTAAAATCAGAAGGATTATCATCACTTCTATACTAAGTATGGTTTTTAAGACTCTTTGCATTTTTAATAATTCCTATTTATTAGTTGTATGAAGTTTTATCTTCAATATTTTGCGTTGATTTAGGATTGTATAATCCTTTTTGTTCTGCTTCTTTTTTCCACTCTTGCATTAGACCATCTCTAAATACTTTTTTCTCTTCTACAAGTTTTTTAAATGGTAGTCCAACGATCTCTTGAGCTTTCTCTTTAGAATCAATAGATGGAGCTACATAATCAGCTGCACCATATTTAGCTAATACTTTAGCAAGTTTAATTCTTGCATTTCCAGCTTTTTCAAGAGCTGATCCAAGAACTCTTAGAGTCTCTTCTGGTGCATGGAAAAATGCTGGATGAGAAGCTACAGCATAGTCCCATCTCCATTGAGCATGTCTGATATCTGTAAGAATTGGTTTCATCTCTTCTTTAGTTGCTCCTAATTCCCAAGCTTTACCAGCTTCTAGGTGAGCAGCTGCAAGTTGTGCCATTGATTTTTCATGAAGTTCATCTTTTCTTGCTCTTTTTTCTTCAATATTAGCTAGAAGTGATTTTTCACTTGTTCTATGACAGTTCATACAAGATTTGTCCATGTTTTCTAATGGATTACCAACGTGGTGATCTGTATATTTTACTCCACCTTCATTTGTATATGGCATATGACAATCTGCACACGATACATTGTTTTTACCATGAGCTCCTGTTTTCCACATCTCATATCCTGGGTGTTGTGCTTTTAGCATAGGTGCTTTAGATACTTTATGTGTCCAGTCTTTGAAATCTAAGTTATCATAGTATTTTTCCATATCATCTACTGATGTACCTTCTCCCCATGGAAGTTTAACTACAGCAGCTTTTTTACCATCACCTAGAGGAGTTTTATTAAAGTAGTACTCTGAGTGACATTGAGCACAAACCATTGTTCTCATATCTTGTTGTGTTGCATCAGCTAAAGATGGAAGATCTTCATGACCTTGTGCTTTTAGACCTTCATCTAAATATTCTCTATTTACTTGAAGCTCCATTGTTTCAGGATTATGACAATCGATACAACCAATTGGGTTGATGATTTCTGATCCGTATTTTGACCATTTACCTGAATAGTATTCTAGGTCTCCCTCTTTTTTCATCACTCTTACTACATCTGGAGATTTACATGTCCAACATGCTGTAGGCATAGGACCAGTTTTTTCATCTTTTGGTCCACCTGTTCTTAAAGTGTTTCTATTATCCTCAATTGCATAGAAGTGACCTCTTGGTGCATTATAATCTTTTGCAAAACCATAACCAGCCCAAAGTACTACTAGCTCAGGATATTTTTTTAACATATCTTCTATATCATCAGATTTTTTTGTCTTTTTCCATGAGTCATATTCCCTTGGAAAATCTTTTCTAAACTCTTCATTTTTAGCTTCCCATGTAGCTTTTGAAGGCATAGCAGTTAGATTTTTCTCTTCTACTTTTTTTTCATTTATTGATGCTACTAAAGCTGACATCAGACCAATTGCAATCACACTTATTGCTAAAAGTAATTTATATTTTTTCATAATAAATCCCTACTTTAATTTTTCTTGAATACCTAAGTTATATGGAGTAGACATTAAACTCCTAACTTTACCATGTGGCACATGTTTGTGACACTCCCAACATTTACGAGTATTTTCTAAGTTCTGCGTATTCATATTGTGATAGTTACTTGAATTTTCCATAAGGGTATTATTCAAATTACTATGACATCTGACACAGTTTGCTTGAACTCTATTTGCTCCATCTTCACCAATTTGAATATTGTTTTTATAAGTATTCATGGTAAAAGCAACTGAGTGGTTCCATCCATCAATAGCTTTTGCTTTATACTTATTAACAACATTGTCAACAGGTAGATGACAATCAACACATTTAGCAACATCTTTGTGTGAACTTCTTTCCCAAGTGGCATATGCGGAGTGCATAGTATGGCAATTGATACAGGCCTTTGGATCACTTGATAGATAGGACAACATGTTTGACGCATAAACAGTGTAAGCAAATAAAGATATGGCAATAAGAAAACTAAAAAGTGCACCGTAAACAACAACTTTTTGATTTTTTTCCATCTTACATCCTTTGCAAAACATCTAAGTATAATATAAAAAAAGTAAAAAAACATTGACTTATGTCAATAAAATGAATAAGTATTCAGTTGTAACTTTATTGCAAGCTTAAAATAATTATTATTTAATAGCAATAAATATATTTATAAAAGTATTTAAGGGCTTTAAGTAGATGCTTATTGAAAAATGAATATCTATTATTATATTATTAATAGAAGAAAAATAAAAAGAAATTATTTTGTAACCTTTTTATTTTGTAATCAATCTGTAATCAAAAAGGATATTGAATCTTACACGTTTGTAAAATGGTAAAAATAGTTTACCTTAATTGTAGGCTTGAAAATTGACTAAAAAAGTAGGCTATTACTTATTTTTATAATTAATTACTTTTATAAAATGGATAGAAGATTTGTATATGAAAAAATTTATACTAAATAATTCTCAATATGATATAATTTTAGTAGGTCGAAAAACTCTTAAAGGGGTTAAAAATGGCAAATGAGAAAATAGAAAAAAAGATACAAAAACTCAGGCTGAAAATAGAAGAGTTTATCTTAAATGATGATGGTCATATTGAAGATATCCATAAAATTAGAACTTCTTCTAGGGAAGTGTTATCCTTACTAAATGAGCAAAAACTCCATTGTGTTGATATTAAAAAAGTATTAAAATTAAGCAATAAGATACGAGATATTGATGTTTTACTTACTGAGTATCTTATACGAATACCCAAAGATTATCATGAGAAGATAAATATACTATTTATAAAAGAGATTTTACATGAGGAGAGGGCAAAAGAGTTAATGGTATTTTTAGATTATCTAAAAGAGTTTGCCATAGAAAATATTGAGTTTCTTCAAAAGTTTCAAGGTGGAGATAAGGGTAATGAAAAACCACCTTTAAGTCCAGATAAAAAAGAGCTTCATAAATATAGGATATTTATTAAAAACCAGCTTTATATAGCTAAAAATAGTGATCCTATAAATAGGAGAAAAGTACTACATCTCACTAAAGTAAAAGATATTTTAGGTGAGATAAATGATAACTATAATGCCATAAAGATAATCAAATCTATAAGTAAAGATAAAAAGTGTTTAAAAGAGTTAAAAAAGTATACAAAAGAGCAAAATCTTGAAAACTATAAAGCTGTACAGAGTCTAATTGAAGAGTTAGAGCTTATCTATCTTTAATTTTTAAAAAGATAGAAAGATAGATACCAGTAGCTATAAATAATCCCCCAAGTATATGAAATGCTTCAAGGGTTTCTCCTAAAAAGAAAAAAGCTAAGATAGATCCAAATAAAGGCATAAGGTGTACAAATTGACCAGTTTTAGATGCACCTATATTTTCCACACCCGTTGTCCAAAATATATATGAAAGGATAGAAGCAAAAAGGGAAACATAAAGGAAAAAGTACCAATAATTTTCTATATGTGTTATTTGAGTTTCTATGTTATATCCTTGGAATAAATACACTGGTAATAAATATAAAAATCCTATATACATATTTGCTATAAAAAGCTCAGAGTTTTTATAACCTTTTGGTTTAAATTTTAAGAGAACTGAATAAAGTGCCCAAGCAAATCCTGAGAACATTATCCAAAAGTCACCATTATGAAATTCTAAAGAACTAATGGAATTAAAATCACCCTTTAGGATCAAAAAAGATACCCCAAATGTGGATAAAAGTATTCCAAAGAGTTGTATTTTTGTAATTTTTGTTTTTAGTATAAGGGCTGAAAGTATTATGATAATAAGTGGTGTTCCAGAGTTTATTAAAAGGGCATTTGTAGCAGTGGTACTTTGTAGGGCTAAATATACAAAGGTGTTATATACACTTACACTAAGTATAGCTAAAACAGATACTATTATAAAGTTTGATTTTATAAGCTCAAATACTTTTTTTATATTTATAAATAATAGGCTAGGAAGTAATAATATAACAACAAAAAACCATCTAAAAAAAGCTAATTCTAGGGGTTCTAAATCATCTTTAATAAATCTTCCAAGTACAAAGTTTCCAGACCAAAAAAGTACACAAAGGGTTACTAAGATATATACTTGGTATGATTTCATTTTATCCCTTTGTTATATGAGTATATTTACTATTTAGTAGTTTTTGTGCTTCTTTGTATTTTTCTTTAAATTTTGAATCTATTTTTTCTATTAGTTTACCATATTTTAAAAAGGCATTCCATGTGACATCTTTTGCCCTTTGGCTTCTATTTAATCTATATAGAGCTAAAGATGTAGCACCATTTATAAGTCCTTTTAGGATTAATGCCTCATCTTTTTTTTCATCACACTTTTTATAGATTTTCCAATCATCTTCCAAAACCTCATGGGCATGGATGAAGTTATCATTTTCTACAAGCTGGATAAACTTTTCTATTGGAGTAATTCTAATTCCTTCTCTAGATAATATCCAGTATAACTTTTTGTTTCTTTATGTCTAGATGCTACCTCTTCTGGTGTACCTTCATCAATTACAAGTCCACCTTTACTTCCACCTTCTGGTCCCATATCTACAATATAGTCTGCATTTTTTACAATATCAAGGTTATGCTCAATCACTAGAACTGAGTTTCCAAGATCAACTAGGTGATGAAGTACTTTTGTTAATCTATCCACATCTGCAAAGTGAAGACCTGTAGTAGGCTCATCTAAGATATATAGAGTATTTCCTGTATCTCTTTTACTTAGCTCTTTACTTAATTTGATCCTTTGAGCTTCCCCACCACTTAGGGTAACTGCATTTTGTCCAAGTGTGATATATCCAAGACCTACATTTTGTAAAGTTTCAAGTTTTGCATATACTTTTGGTACTTTTATAAAAAACTCTGCTGCTTCATCTACACTCATATTTAATACATCTGAGATAGATTTTCCTCTATATAGGATCTCTAAAGTTTGTGGGTTATATCTTTGTCCATGACAGTCATCACACTTTACCATAATATCTGGTAAGAAGTGCATCTCAATTTTGATCTCACCTTCACCTTGACATTTTTCACATCTTCCACCTTTTACATTGAAAGAGAATCTTCCCACATTGTATCCACGTAGTTGCGCTTCTTTTGTTTTTGAAAAAAGTACTCTGATTTCATCCATAAGACCTGTATATGTTGCAGGGTTTGATCTTGGTGTTCTTCCAATAGGGGATTGATCTAGGTAGATTACCTTATCCAGCTTATCTAGACCTTCTATTGTTACACCATCTACCTTATTTACTTTTTTAGCATGGTTTAGTAGCTCTTTTGCCACAGGAAGTAGGGTTTGTAAGATAAGTGATGATTTACCACTACCACTTACACCTGTGATAGCACATAGATTTTTAAGTGGAAGTTTTACTGATAGATCTTTGATATTATTGATATTTACATCTTTTATCTCTATAAATTCTTCTTGTGGTCTTCTATGAAGGTATTTGATTAGTTTTTTACCATTTAGGTATTGAGCTGTCAGGGTTTTTGATCTAAGTAGTTGTTTCATAGTTCCATTAAATACAACCTCTCCACCATATTTACCGGCATTTGGTCCTATATCTACAATATAATCAGCTGCTTCCATAGTCTCTTTATCATGTTCAACCACAATTACTGTATTACCTTTTTCTTGTAGGGCTTTTAGGGTTTTGATAAGTTTTGCAGTATCCCTTTCATGTAGACCAATTGATGGCTCATCTAGAACATACATTACACCCGTAAGACCTGAACCGATTTGGGAAGCTACTCTAATCCTTTGAGCTTCTCCCCCTGAGATAGTTCTTGCATCTCTCCCTAAAGTGATATATCCAAGACCCACATCATTTAAGAAAAAGATTCTCTCACGAATCTCTTTTAAAATAGGAGCTGAGATCATTTGACCTTGATTATCAAGGTATTCAAAATTTGATATTTCATGGAAAAATGCATGACTATCTTCAATAGGCATATCTATGATTTCAGCTATACCTTTACCAGCAACTCTTACTGCTAAAGATGAAGGTTTTAATCTATGTCCACCACAGTCACTACAAACCTTTTCAGTCATAAACTCAGCCATCTCTTTTTCATCTTTGATCATGTCATAAGCTAATTTGATAACCCCTTCCCATTTACGAGTAAGTTTATGTCTTTTCCATGTGAATTTAGCTTCTTCTACTCCACCATGTAAGATAGACTTTTGGTGGTGATCTTCAAGTTCATTAAATGGTACATTTGTTGCAATACCTGCAGCTTCACAATATGCTTGAAGCATTTTAAAATAGTATCCTTTATTGAATCCATAGATAACTCTTATGGCTCCATCTTCTATACTAAGTTCCCCATCAATAACTTTTTTCATATCTAAGGTATATCTGATACCTAAACCATCACAAGAGCTACAAGCACCTTTTGGAGAGTTAAATGAAAAAGATAAAGGCTCTAAAGGTTCAAAAGAGATCTTACAATCAAAACACGCCATATGTTCAGAGTAGTGGATATGTTTTTCACATCCTAAATCTGCATGGTTCATAATCTCCACTTCAAGTTCACCAAAACTCTCTTTTAGACCTTTTTCCACATCTTCTGCGATTCTTTGTCTATTCTCTTCTTTAATCACAACCCTATCAATTACCACTTTGATAGTATGCATTTTAGATTTTGCTAGTTCAATCTCTTCATCAAGTCTTGTCATTACACCATCAATTTGTGCTCTAACATATCCTTTTCCCCTAAGAGATTCTAAAAGATCAGCAAAGGTTCCTTTTTTACGATTTACTAAAGGAGCTAAGATTACAAGTTTTGCACCTTCTGGTAGATTTAAAACCTGCTCAATTACATCTGAAGAACTCATCTTAGAGATAGGTTCCCCACATTTATGACAGTGTTGTTTTCCAACTCTTGCGTATAGAAGTCTGAAGTAGTCGTATATCTCAGTAATAGTTCCTACTGTTGATCTTGGATTTTTAGATGTGGTTTTTTGATCAATAGCAATAGCTGGTGTAAGACCTTCTATTCTTTCCACATCTGGTTTTCCTACTTTATCAAGGAATTGTCTAGCATATGCTGATAGGGATTCTATATATCTTCTTTGACCCTCTGCATATAGAGTATCAAAGGCTAGAGTAGATTTACCACTACCACTTAGTCCTGTAAAAACTATAAGTTTGTTTTTTGGTATTTCAAGGTTTATATTTTTTAGATTATTTTCTTTGGCGTTAAATATTTTGATTGTGTCGGTCATTTTGTACCTCTTTTTTAAATAAGCGCGTATTATATCCAAATTTTGTTTTGTTATAGTTTTATGTTATTCATTGTATTGATAAATTAAAAGATTTATTAAGTTTTGGAACTTTTTTATATGATTTAAAATTGATAAACTTGTTTTTTAAATAGTTTTTATAATAAAAAAGATGCTACAATGATTGATTATTTTTTGGCGGCGAGCAAGGAGAGCTAATATGGCTATACCTAGACAGTGTACTTTTAATAGAGATGTTTTGGCAAACACCACTTTACTTTATGTGGAAGATGAAGAGATAATAAGGGAAGAAGCCACAGAAATATTTCTAGGATTATTTAAGCAAATATATGTTGCAAATGATGGACAAGAGGGACTTGAGATATTTAAAGATCACATGGGTGAGATAGATGTGGTTCTTACAGATATAAATATGCCAAGGCTTTCAGGTTTAGAGATGCTTGAGCATATTAGAGAGATTGATTGGGATGTACCTATATTGATCACTACAGGGTTTAAAGAACCAGATGTTTTATTAAAAGCTATCAAGTTTAATGTAACAAACTATATCATAAAACCTATGCAGTTAAATACTACTTTTAAAATTATTTCAAATATTATGGAAGATAAAGAGAGGGAAAGACAGTTAAAAATAAGGGAGAATGAGCTTCAACAATTTATGTCTATTTTAGATTCTCAAAACCTTATATGTGAATTTGATATGGAAGATAATATCACCTATGCAAATGATCTTTACCTTACAGCATCAGGATATAGCTTAGATGAACTTTTAAGTTTAAAACATCAAGATTTAAATCATCACAATACTCCTAAAGATGCTTATTGTGAACTTATGGATTCCATCCAAGGTGGACATATCCAAACTACTGAATCAAAGAAAATGACTAAAGCTGGAATAGCTTTTTATACCCATTCAACTTTTATCCCTATTTATAGTACTAAGGGAAAGATTAAAAAATTTATAGAATTTGGTACTTTAACAACAAAATATGAAAAAGAGATATTAACCCTAAAGAAAAGTATTTTATCACTAAAAAGTGAATCATTTAAATCAAATTTAGATCAAAAAAATGAACAATCTCAAATAGAAAAAATAACCCAAGAGTTTCAAAAGAAACTTGATGATAGTATAAACGGAAATCAACAACTTATATTTGAACTACATGAGCTAAAAAAACAAAATAAAATTTTAGCAAATAAATTAGCTGAACAAGAAAAAAGATTTGAGTATTTCCAAGCGGATCAAATTTTAATAAAATAAAGACCCAAGAGGGTCTTTATTTTCACTAGATAGTTTTTGGTATTTTTATTAGTATTTTTGCTCCATTTTCAATATTTATCGCTTCAATTTTTCCATGAATCTTTTCAAGTATCTGTTTAGACATATATAATCCAATCCCTGTACCTTTTTCTTCCATCTTAGATGTAACATTTGCTTTAAATATATCATCTATAATATAATCAGGTATTCCACCTGCATTATCTATAAGTTCTATAATATTATGATATTTGTTTTTATAGATATTTATATTTATGACTCTAGCTTTAATATCATTTTCTATAAAGGCATCTTTTGAATTATTTATGATATTTAAGATCACATGTTTAAATTCATTTTCACTTCCATTTATTTCAAATGGCTCTTTTGTATCTATTTTTATCTCAATTCTATTAGTCATTAGTTCATCTTTTAGTAGAACTAAAATACTATTTATAGCTTTTGTGATATTAAAGTTTTGAATATCTTTATTTGGTCTAAAAAAACCTCTAAATTCATTTAGAGTACTTAACATATGATTTTTTTGTTTGTTAAAGCGTTCAGTGAATTTTGTCATTCTATCTTTTGTAAGAGTATTATCTTCAAAATCATGGCTTAACATTTGTACTAAAAGGTTTATGGAGTTTAGAGGTTGTTTCCATTGGTGAGCTATGGCATCTATCATTTCACCCATGGAAGCAAGTTTGGATTTATGGGCTAGTATTAGTTCACTTGCTTTTCTTTTATTTATCTCTTCAGTCACTTTTTCTTCAAGATGGTTTTTATAATCGTTTAGCTCTTTATTAAGTCTTTCTAGTTCTAGTTGTTGTTCTTTTTGTACGGTGATATCTGTAACCATACCAAGGTAACACTCTTCATCTTTAAAGGTGATATCTATTAAAGATAAAAGTCCATAAAAGGTTTTGCCTGTTGTAGTTTTAAAACTCATCTCTAGATTTTCAATTAAACCTTCATCATTGATATTATCTAGTATCTTTTTCCTTTGATCTTCATGGGTATAAAAGGTATCTATACTAGTTCCTATAAGTTCTTCTAGAGGAATCTCATATACCTTTTGGGCATATGGATTGGCATATACTACTTTTCTGGTATCTTTTGAAGTGATTAGTAGGGGGAATAATATCTTTGAAATGATATCTTCAACTTGATTTTTTTGCTCTTTTAGTTGTTTTAAATCCAATTCCATTATACAAATGTTCCTTTTCTTTTCTCTAAGTTTGTAGCATCTACCTTTAAAATTAGCTCATCTACAAAGTTTTTATATAAAATTGAAAAGCCTTTTAGCTCTTTTTCTAAAATATCAAAGGCTATTTTAAAGGAGATAACTTTACATGGTTTTAGTGCTCTTATGGTTGCATGTCTTGGTGATTTTGTTATTGCAGAGAACTCTCCAAAGGCTTGATTTACTTCAATAACACCCACATTTGTTGTGCCTACATTTACTTTACATTTACCATCTAGGAGTATATATAACTCATCACTAGTATCTCCCTCTTTGATAATAGTTTCACCTGTTTGATAACCTACAAACTTTATATCTTTTAATATAAGTCTAATATCCTTATCTTCCATGTTCTTAAAAAGATTGATTTTGTTTTTTAGTTTTATAATTCTTTCTATAATTTGTTCCATAACTCATCTCTTTTTATAATAGTATTTATAATTTTAACTAAAAGATTTGAACAATAGTAAATGAAAAGTAAATAGGAAAAAATGTAGTGTAAAAAATCTACTGAAATATAAGTTATTTTTATTTTTGAAATGATAACAAAATCGATTATTTGCCTTAAAATAGGGCTTTAAAGGAAATTATTTTAATGAAAATGTTTAAGTTTATTTTTAAATTAAAAGGTGTATGATTCTTACATTAATATTACACTTAAGGAGAAATATTATGAAAAATACGAAAATTATAAAGTGGATCGCACCATTAGTTGTAGGTGGAGTTTTATTAACAGGATGTGATAATCCCTTTAGTGATGATGAAGAAGTAACAACTACATCTTATAATGGACCAGGTTCAGATTATTCATTATCATTAAAATCTAATAATACATTTTCTTTAACTGAAGCAGATTCAAATTTATCTTTAACAGGTACATATGCTTCATTAAATAGTGGTTTTAAAAAGTTAACTGTCTCAACAACAAATGATAGCTCTAGTGTCGCAGTGGGAAGTGGTGCTTATATCTTAGAAATACCAGGTACAGTTACTTTACTTAAACCTATAGGATCAAACACACAAATCATTAATATGGTAGTGGGTGGTTCATGTCCAAGTGCTGATTTTACAGCAAATTGGGTAAATACATATAAGGATTTAAATATTACAACTGGTGATGTAATGGGAACGTTTGTTTATACTCATTCAACTACTTCAGGAACATTACCTTCTAAGTATACTGTTAGTGGTAGTGCAGTAAGTGATAATAATTCTAATTTAGGGACACTTTCTTGTAATGATGGTATTGTAAGTGGTAGTGATTTTAAAATGTATCTTACTTCAAATGGTGGTGCAATTGTAAGAACTTTTGGAGAAAATGGTGCTGCTGGTGGAGGAGATGATCAGTTTATAGTAGGTCTTTCTCAAGATACAATAACTAGCTTGTCTGAATTAGATGGAAATTATGCTGGACTTGTTTTTGAAGAATCTTCAAGTGGTGAGAATATTTTTGCTGTAAGTACTACTCTTTCAAGTGGTACAGGACAAGCTTTTCCTATTACAGATATAGATAATAATACTTTAGGATCTGATGGGGCAACTATTTCCCTTGGAACAATAAATTCACCATCAAATGGATTCATTAATGGTACAATCACTTCTGATGGTAGTGGTACTGTACAATGTATGGCAAATACAAATATTAATAACTCAGGTAAAAATTTCCTATTTTGTGTAGGTCAAAACCCTGGAGAAAATTCAAAACTATATAACTTACTTCTTGTAAGTAAATAAAAAACTAGGAGCTTTCTCCTAGTTTCAATCCTTCTTTTATCTTCTTATGATATATTTCCATAAATAAATATGGAAGATGAATAGTGAAAAAAGATATAGTGATAATAGGTGCAGGGGCTAGTGGGCTGATCTGTGCATCCCATATAGATACAAATAAATACAATATAATTCTAATAGAAAAAAACCAAAAACTAGCAAGAAAAATACTTATAAGTGGTAATGGAAAATGTAATATTACCAATGAAAATATCTCAATAAAAAACTATCATAGCTCAAACATAGAGTTTGCAAAAAACATCTTAAATAGATTTACAAAAGATCAAACTATAAAATTCTTTGAAAAACTTGGGCTTCCTTTATATGTGGGGAAAGATGGACAGATGTTTCCTATGTCCAATCAAGCTTCAACAGTAGTAGAATATCTTGAGAATTATGTGAAATCTTTAGGTGTAAAGATCAGATATGAGTGTAGTGTAGAAAATATAAATAAGCAAAATGATAAATTTATTATCAAAACAGATAGTGGAGATGTACAAGCTGATAAAGTGATAATATCCACTGGTGGAAAATCAATGCAAAAGCTTGGAACTATTGGAGATGGATATAATTTTGCTAAGAGCTTGGGTCACACTATCATAGATACAAAACCAGCTTTAGTACAATTAACATCTGACTCAAAATATCTAAAGAAACTAAGTGGTGTAAAGCACTACTCAAACATCACTCTTATATCAAATAATGAAAAGTTAAAATCACTTAGTGGAGATGTTCTTTTTGCAAATTATGGTTTATCTGGACTCTCTATCTTAGATATAAGTAGAGATACAATAGAGGAGCTTTCAAATTATGCTTATGTTCAAATATCTATAGATCTATTTAAAGATTATTCAAATGATAAGTTAAAGGCTCTATTAGCTAAATGTTTTAAAACTAGTGTAAATGATATAGTAACTGCTTTAGGTGGGGTAATAAATAAAAAACTAGCTTCAGTGATAATTGAAGAGCTTAAAATGGATAGTACAAAACAAGCGAGTTTAGTAAATACAAAAGAGATAAACAAAATAGTATATCTACTTAAAAATTTCAAGTTTGATATTACTGGTGATAAAGGTTTTGATACTGCTGAGGTTACCACTGGTGGTGTGAATGTAGATGAGATAGATAGTAAAACTCTAGAATCTAAAATAGTAAAAGATTTATACTTTTGTGGTGAGGTTTTAGATGTGGATGGAGATAGGGGA
>CAYFGQ010000071.1:0-17015 GCA_964342525.1 uncultured Arcobacteraceae bacterium | reverse complement strand
AAAATCTTCTATTAATAATCTTGAAGTATTAAAGATAAGTTTATCCCCTAAGAACTTACTATTAAAACTTACTTGATATATATCACAAAAGTGAAAATTCCATTCACTTACATGTTTTATAGATTCCTTAAAATCTGTTTCAATAAGAGTATCTAAAATTATCTCTTTTTTCTTGAATTTATAGGCTTTTTCTATACTTGTATCAAATTTAGTATCTGTATAAATACCACCATTTCTATTTAATACTAAAGTTTTTTTATCACTTTGTTTCACATCAAAGGGCTGATTTGCAAAGTCTCCATATTCCCTAAATGTATTTGTCTCAAAGCTTTCAATATTAAAATTTTCATCACATATATGATCTATGGCAGATTTTTTAAAGTACCAATCATAATTTAAAGGTACCTCTTCATCCACATAAAGTACATTTGAATGGATTGTTTCTATATCATCATTTTCTATATCAATTTCTGTTAGATCTAGTTCTTCTTCATCATCTTTACCCACTTCTATTTTAGAATGGTATGCTTCTTTATATCTTGTAAGGGTGTTTTGAAGATTGAAGTTATCATCTTTTATATCAAGCTCATAAATTTGCCCACCCTGCTTTGGTGAGATGATACTAAGTAGTTTATTTTTATTATATTTATACTCCTCATAACCATCTAAATCAATATCTAAAATCTCAAACTCAACATCTCTTATCTTTTCACACTCTATAATATATTTATAGGCATTATCTCTCAGGTTTGGTAAATAGATTCCTCCAAATACACCATGCCATAGTACATCATTGCATTGACTTTTATATAGAGCATCTTGATATATTTTCTTTTCTATTTGTTTTTTTGATAACTCTAGAGTTCTTTTATGTATCCAATTACTCTCTTGATATTTTGTAAAAAAGTTTTTCCAAATACCACCTTTGATAAATCTTGCTTCACTAGGATTAGACTTATATAATTCTTCAAGCTTTAAAGTATCATCAGCACTTACACTCCACTCTCCCATCTCTTGATAAGATACGGTAGGAAGATAAGCTAAAGAGATAGGGCTATTGTTTTTATAAAACTCGTAAAAAGTCTCAGTTTTTATCTTTTCATCCCTGAGGGTTTTTATAAAAAATGCCTCAAGCCATTGTTTTTCATATACAGTCTCATATGTTTTTGGCCAAACACCAAACTTTTCACCATCATCAAAGATCACAGCCGCATTTTTACCTTCATCATTTACAAAACTATTAAGAAGTTCATTTGTTTTATTTTGATTATAAAATGGGATAGCATACCTTAGGGCTTGATTGATAGGGAATAATGCTATTTCATCTCCACCCTCTTCTGTGATAAAGTATCCATTTAAATTTGAGCTATCATAACCATTTGATATAAAGTGATAATCATCCACTATCACATACTCTACGCCACACTCTTTTAGATCTTTTATGATTGAATTATCCCAAACACGTTCAGTAAGCCATAATCCTTTTGGTGTTTGATTGAAGTGTTTTTTGATATATTTATTTAATTTTTTGATTTGAGCAATTCTATCCTGGGATGGTATTGAAGCAAGAACTGGTTCATAATAGCCTCCAGTAAAAAACTCCAACTGATTTGATAGGGATTTCATAAGTGAAAATAGCTCTTCATCATGTTTTTCAATAAACTCCAAAAGCCAACCACTATAGTGAACACTTACTTTAAACTCTGGAAATTTTTTAAGTACTTCAAAAAATGGTTTATAGGATTTTTTGATAGTATCAAATAAAACCCAGTCAAAGTTATCGATTGGTTGATGGCAGTGTATACCTAAAAGAAGGGATGTTTGTTTCATTCATTATCCTTAAAAAATGTCCCATTTTTTAAGGGACCAAAATTATAATTTCTTTTAACAGTGGAGGTGAACTCCACTTAAAGAAACAAAACCAGCTTGCGCCAGTTTCTTTGAAATCCTAAAGAGAACAACGAGTTGTTCTTTTAAAAATTTTTAAGTATGATATCTATCTAAAGTGTCAATATGGTTATAATCACTTTTTATAAAGCTCTATATACTCTTTAGCTGAAGATTTCCAAGAGTTATCTACTTTCATATTATGTTTTGATGTTTTGATAAATTTTTTATGATTTCCATACATTGAGAGTGCTTTTGCTATGGCATGCATAAACCAAAAATTATTGTGCTCTTCATAGGTAACACCTATACCTATATAATCTTTTAATCTATCATAATCCACATCTGTAAAATCAACCACAGTATCAGCTAAACCACCTGTTTTAGCAACTATAGGTAATACCCCATATTTCATACAGATCATTTGATTTAAGCCACAAGGCTCAAAGGTTGAAGGCATAAGTAAAAAGTCAGCGGCTGCGTATAGTTTTCTTGCAAAAGATTCATCATAGCCTACTTTTATAAATACATTTGGATAAGATACAGAGATATTATTAAATACAGTATTATAGTGATCTTCACCACTTCCAAGGATCACCATATTTGCTTCAAAATCTTTAAATTGATTTAGTGATTCTATTAAAAGATCTACACCTTTTTGGGAAGTAAATCTTCCAATAAATATAAATAGTGGTTTATCAGCTTCAGAAAATCCTACATCTTTTAGCAGTTTCTTTTTATTAACATGTTTGTTTTCATACTCTTTAACATCAAAGTTTTTATACAACATATCATCGATTTTTGGGTTAAACATCTCATAACTTACCCCATTTAAGATACCAGATAATTTATATGAATTAGTTCTTAATGTTTCATCAAGATCATTTCCAAATAGTGGAGTTTGTATCTCTTTGGCATAAGTTGGACTTACTGTTGTAACTTCATCGGCAAAATAGATACCAGCTTTTAAGAAGTTTACATTATCATAATACTCTATACCTTCATGTTTAAAACACTGATCCCAATCAAGCTCTAACACATCCATAGAAACCTTATCAAACACTCCTTGATAAGCAAGGTTATGAATAGTTAGTACAGTTTTTTGTGGTAGTTTATATTTTGTTTTTAATAGCATAGGAATTAAAGCACTTTGCCAATCATTTACATGAATAGCATCAATCTTAAGATCACATTTTAGCATAAGTTCAATACAAGCATAAGAATATAGACCAAATCTTAAAGCATTATCTCCAAAGTCTCCATTATCATCATAATATAAACCTTGTCTATCACAAAGGATTGGGTTGTATATAAATAGTTCTGTTTTATCATTTTTATTAACAAAAACATCAAATTGATGTCTTATACCATTTAGATAAAAATCAAAGCTAAAATCATCATATACAATACCAAACTTATCCCTATCTATGGTTTTATATAGGGGAAGTATTGTATATACTTTTTGTTTTTTTCTTAGTGCTTCAGGAAGACTCTGAGCCACATCCCCTAGCCCACCTGTTTTTGCATAGGGGTACATTTCACTTGCACAAAATAATATATTCATTATGGGTTATTTCCTTCTTTTAATTCTTAATTTTCTTCTATTCTTTCAAAATCTGAGCTGCCAATTCAGGCAAGATAGTATTGATTTGTATCTTACTATCTAGCTCAAATCCAGCCATCTTGTAGATTCTTGGGCATATTTGTATATGGAATCTATTTGTATTATTTTTGTTTTGTAGATCACCATTTTTAATAAGCATATTAAAAGGTATCTCCCCTAAAGCTTTTTTGTATTTAGAGAAAATAAACTCCATAATCTCACTTAAAGCATAAGTATGTCTATCTTCACACTCTAAAATATTTGAGATATCCTCTTTTGCCATAATTATCACTTCAAATGAGAAGGATGAAGCATAAGGGCAATAGGCTATAAAAGAGCTATTTTCTATCACTATAGCTTTTTCAAAGCTTTTTTCATCATAGATAAGATCTTCAAAAAATGATCTTCCATGTTGTTCTTTAAACTCTTTATACTCTTTTAACTCACTTTCTATACTTGTAGGTAAAAAAGGCATAGCAATAAGTTGAGAGTGGGAGTGCTCTAAGCTTGCACCAGAATCCAAGCCATTATTTTTAAAAATAGAGAAATATTTTAATCTTTTGTCTTTTTTAAGATCATTTACTCTTTTTTTAATGATATTAAAATACTCAATAAAATTTGAGGTTTTATAATCAAACATTTGAAGATGGTGTTCTCTTGTTTCTATGATTATCTCATGGGCACCAAAACCAGATCTTTTCTCAAAACCATTTTGCCTTTGGGAGTTTATATCATCTTCTATAGATAAAGCATTATAAAGATTTGGAACAACCCTAGATGTCCAGTTTCCATTTTCATCTTCAAATCTTGCCACCTCATTTGGTGTCATCTTTTCATTTCCAGGCTCAAAGGGACAGCTCTCTTTTCCTTGTAATAAAATCTCTTTATTTTTTTGAAGTTCAAAGGGTCTTTTTGCCCTATTTGGTGCAAATAGTACCCATTGTTTTGTTAGTTTGTTATATCTAAATTCTGACAATTCTATTCCTTAAACTAAACACTTTAAACATACCAATTTCTAAGGGCAAGATTATCGATTTTAAGATAAAAATCATCATAGATAGGAAATTTTTGTATCACTTTATCTTTTGATATTAACTCAAATCCAAATTTTATCTCCTTAGATTTAAAATCTTTTTTATCAAAAGCTATCTCTATATCATTTTCGCCTTTAAATAGCTCAATATCAACACCATCAGTTTGTATATTTTGTTTTTCATCTTTTAAAGTTATATTGAAAGTAAATCCATTTAGGATAAATACCATTTGTGTATTTTGAGCTATTCGCTCCATTTTACCCTCAAGTAAAAAGAATATCTTATCAAAATTATACCCATACCTTACAATCTCTATACAATTGTTTTTGGAATCCATCACTGAGAACTCTTTGTTTGTCTCAATAATTCCAGAATTTAACCACTCAAAATAATTACTTTTTTTGCCATCTATTTTTGGATTGATAAAATCTTTAGGTTTTGTATGAAAACTATGACTAGTATCTTTTGATACGATAGGAGTAAAAAGCTCACTAGGTACATTTATACCCATATAGTGGTATATATTGATTAGATGGGTTCTAAATAGTTCATCAAATTGTGAACCAAGGATAGTAAAGTGATCATCCCCATACCACCAAAACCAATCACTACCTAAAGCTACATTAAACTCATGGATAATAAGTTTATTTGTATTCTCATCTAAATTAGTTTTGTATTTATCATAATCTTTTTTTGTAAGATCAAGTAGTTCCCAAGCTTTATTTTTTTGCTCACTTCCTATCCAAATATCAAAGTTTCCATTTATCCAACTTCCACTTGATAGGTGAGATATCTCATTTGTGATTATCTGTTCATCCTTTGAGACATCATCCATAGTAACACACTCTATCCACTCACACTCTTCAATAGTTCTATATAGAAGTAAGAAAAAATCTTGTGCATTATTAGGGAAAAACTCCCAAGCATTTTCTCCATCAAGAATAACATTTACTAAAGGTGTCTCTTTTGTGGAATTGTAAATATTTTTAAGGTGCTTGATAAAACTAGTTACAGCAGCTTTTGGATCCATATTACTATATTCAAAACCTATAGCATCACTAAGGTAATGATCCCTAAATCTTATATCAATTGATCCCTCCCCCGTATTTAGCTTATAGTTTTTATAAATATTTGTTTTGTCATTGTTTTTAAGGGTTTTGTATAATATCTCTTCATCTGTGCAAAACCATTTTAAACCATTATCTATAAATAATTTTGCTGTATCTATACTTACACTTCCCTCAGCAGGCCAAAACCCTGTAGGAGCTTTATCAAAAATCTCTTTGTAGCTAGATATTGCCATTTTAGTATTTTGTATGCCAAATTCTCTAAAAGAACTATCCATATTTGGAAGATTTACATCTACTCTAGCATCTTTTGCAGAATTTGTATCTAATAAAAGTGGAGTAATTGGATGAAAATATGGAGTAGTAGATACTTGAGAAATATTTTTATCTTCAAGCATTTTATATAGTTCTATAATCTTTGGTAAAAAACCATATAAGGAGTTTAAAAGCTCAATCTTATCTTCATGGCTATAATAACTTTGTTTTTTTAATAATCTTGATACAACTTCATCATTAGCTCTTAAATAGTTTCCACACCATGAAAGTAAAAATAATACTTCACAATCAAGTATCTCCTGATCACTTAGATATTTAATATCATTGTGGGCTTTATATTTTAGATATAGTTCATAATACCTATGTAGAGGTTTTATCATATTTTTTTCATTGGATAAAAAAATATATGTTTGTAAAAACTTTTTTTGTTTCTCATCTAAAGAACTTATAGGTTTTTCAATGATATCTAGAAGTTTATCATTAGCTTCTCTTTTTATATAAGAATTTAGTTGAAGAATAAGGGATGGTACAAGATTATATGTGGATCTGATAAATTTAAAATCTAAGGAATACCAAGGGATATCATAATAATCTTTTATGGCATGCAAAAATACCCAAGGCATAAGGGTGTTATTTTGTGCATCATCCTTATAATAAGGTTGATGCATATGCCATAAAAAAGCTAGTTTTAGTTTTTTATTCACTTAACCACTTTTCTATTTTATCTTGGTATTTCCAGAAAATTTTACTTGCACTTTTTTCATTTTCTGCTTGGATATAGATATTTAAAAAGTCCCTATTATCATCTGGAATCATTAATATCCACTCATCTTCACTTAGCCAAGTTTTTACACCATCTTTTGTACATACTTCATTTTCCCCTGCATCTTCAAGGAACTTTCTCATCATTTTTCCCTTGTAAGTACTAGGGCAAGCTACATTTTCACCTTTGAAGCTAAACTTTGGAAGTTTTTCTATAATCTTAGATAAACTTTTATCAGCTTTTTGCATAATCTCTAAAATTCTAAAACTTGAATAAACCGCGTCCCTATTTAGTCCAAATTTAGTAAAGGCAAAGTTACCATCAGTATTTGCAATAAGATCAAATTCTAATAATTCACTCGCTTTAAAATTCTCTATCTTATCCCTAACAACTTTGATATTTTTATATTTGATGAAGTCAGGTCCCCAAGCTGGAAGTAATACTTTCATCTTATGATCACAATATTTATCTATCATCTCTAAAACAGCTAATAGTGCTATATAATCATATACAAGCTCACCATTATCATCTATGATTTGTAATTTATGTCCATTTGGATAGATTAAAAACGAACAATCAAGCCCCATAGCTCTTGTGATATTTTCCATATTCTTTTGAGCTTTTTCAACCTCTACTGCTACACCTGATAATTTTTTATCATCTTTATAGGCATTTAATACCACATTTTCTATTCCAAGTTCATTCATTATTCTTGGGTAAATATTTGAGGTTGATCCAAACATAATATCTGTAGCAACTTTAATCTCATTGTTTTTAAATAGATTAATATTTAAATTATCAATTACTGCTTTTATATATTTCTCTTCAACTCCACTTTCAAGGGTAAGTTCTCCAATCTCTGAATGATTTACTCTTCTATATGCTTCTTTAAAATAAATTCTCTCTATAGATTTAGCAATCTTTGGATCGATAGGTAAACCATCACTTGTATAAAGAATCACTTCTGTATCCATTGGATCAATAACTGATTGTCTAAAGTGAATACCTGCTACCACCTCTTGAGTATTTTGTAAACAATATCTCATAGCATTTGAAGGGGTACTTTGAAGATCAATTACATTTATTCCTGTAGAAAGCATACCTGAAACAAATGCTCTTTTAAGCATACGTGAACTTTTATGATAATCTCTAGATAAAAATACAGATGATCCAATAGGAAGGGTTGATCCTAAAGATTCAGCTATTCTAGTTACAATATCAACTGAAAGTTCAATATTTGTCCTCCCTATCACCTTACCATTTTCAAAGATTGATGATTTATATTTTGTTCCCCAAATTACATTATTTGTAACGACAGAGTTTGCATCCATAATCTTCTCAGGCCAAACCACAAGATCTTTTTCAAAGCTTGATTTTTTACCAACTTCACACTTCTCTGCGATCACTGCACCATGTGGGATTTTGATCTCATCTTTTAGCATATTGTCATTACAGATCACAGAATTTTTGATCTTTGCCTTTGATCCAATTTGCACATCATCCCATACTATGCCATCAATAAGTTCAGTATGCTTTTTTACTACTACATTTGATCCTATACATACATTACTTAGAGTTACTCCCTCAGAGATTTTTGTATCTTTTCCTATAACAACTACACCATCCATTCTAACTTGTTCAGGTATTTTAACACCCTCTTCTAAATAAACAGTAGCCTTATCAATCTTTTTCTTTTCACCCTTAAATGGTAAAGCCATCTCACCAGCAAAGATATCTTTATATACATCCCTATAACTTATAGGGTTACCAACATCTCTCCAGTATCCTTTGATAGGACAGCCCCATAGTGGGATATCTTCACGCATTAGTTTAGGAAAAAGATCCTTTGCAAAATCAAAGTTTTCACCATATGGGATATGATCTAAAATCTCAGGTTCTATTAAATAGATACCAGTATTGATAGTATCACTAAACACCTCTCCCCAACTTGGTTTTTCTAAGAACCTTTCAATTCTATTTGTTTTTTCATTTGCTATAACTACACCAAACTCTAGTGGATTTTCCACAGGAGTTAGGGTGATAGTTAGTTTCGATTTTTTCTTTTCATGAAATTTTTTGATCTCTTTAAAATTGAAGTTTGTAACTAAATCCCCACTTACAATAATAAAACTCTCATCTAAAAACTCCCTAGCAAATGCTACAGCACCAGCTGTACCATAATCATCATCAGGTTGTACATATGTTATATTTACACCTAAATCTTTACCATCTTTAAAATGGTTTTTTATAATATCAGGTTTGAAGTATAACAATACTGCAATCTCAGTGATTTTTAATTCATCCCTTAACTTTATGATTATATGCTCCATCATTGGTCTATTTAAAATAGGTAACATTGGTTTTGGAATAGAGTTTGTTAATGGCTGAATTCTAGTTCCAAATCCACCTGCTAAAACTATTGCTTTCATTACAATCCTTATTTTTGTTTTGTTTTGTTTTAAATCCTAAAATAGAGATTTATATTTAAACCTCTATTTCAGGACTTGGAGTTTTTTATAGTGTGTGGATACTTGATAATATCCACACTCTAATTTGGGTCTATTTCTCACCAATAAACTTAGCCATATCTAATAATCTACTAGTATATCCCCATTCATTGTCATACCAAGCAAGAACTTTAACTGTTTTACCATCCACTACACTTGTCATATCTGGAACAAATGTTGAGCTATAAGAACTTCCAATAAAATCACTTGATACTCTTTTATCATTATCAATTTCAATTAATCCTGCAAACTCAGCTTCACTAGCTTTTGCTACAACTTCATTTAATTCTTCTTTAGTTACCTCTTTACTAAGGTTGATTGTTAAATCTACTACAGATACATCAGCTGTTGGTACTCTCATAGCATAACCATTTAGTTTACCTTGAAGATGAGGCATTACAAGACCGATAGCTTTAGCTGCACCAGTTGTAGTTGGGATCATATTTTGAGCTGCAGCTCTTGCTCTTCTTTTATCTTTTGCATGTTTTACATCTAATACATTTTGATCATTTGTATAAGAGTGGATAGTAGTCATAAGACCATTTTCAATTCCATAAGCATCATCAAGCACTTTGCAAATTGGAGCTAAACAGTTTGTAGTACAAGAAGCATTTGAGATGATATCTTCACCTTTATATTCATCAGTATTGATATTTAGTACATATGTAGGAGTATCATCTTTAGCTGGAGCTGACATTACAACTTTCTCAACACCATCTTTCAAATAAGCTTTACATTTCTCAGTTGTTAAAAACGCACCTGTACACTCTAATACTACCTTAGCACCACACTCACCAAAACCTAACTCTTCAGGGTTTCTTGTGGAGAATACTTTTATATCTTTACCAGCAATTCTCATAGTATCATCATTGATAATTTCTGCATCGATACCTTTATGAACCGTATCGTATTTAAGTAAGTATTGAAGCATATCCATAGATGCTGTTGAGTTAATAGCTACTAGATCAATATCATCTCTACTCATTGCTATCTTAATTGCGATAATACCAATTCTACCTGTACCGTTAACTGCTACTTTTAAAGCCATCGAAAAATCCTTTTTTTTATTGTTGAGAAAATTATATAGCTATACTGTTTCTAAACGATTACAATCACTTCTTAATCTACAAACAATTTCAATTTGGTAATAATTGGTTATTTTGTCACCAATATGTGGCTTTAAACTCTTATAATATTAGATATAATAAATATATATACGTATAAAAGGCAGTAAAATGAGAAGAGCAAAGATTGTTATTACACTTGGTCCAGCAACTGATGATATTAAAACTATTCAAAAACTAATTACACATGGTGTAAATGTATTTAGATTAAATTTTTCCCATGCAACCCATGAATATCATGGTGAGTGTATCAAAAAGATTAGAGAAGCTTCTGCTAATGTTGGCAAAGAAGTAGCTATCTTACAAGATATCTCTGGTCCAAAGATCAGAATCTGTGAACTAAAAAAGCCTATCCCTTTAAAACATGGTGATATCCTTACTTTATCTAAAACAGTAGTGGATGAAGATGCTAAAAGTGTTACTATCTCTTATCCTGAGATTATTGATAGGGTTGAAGTTGGGGAAGCCGTATATTTTGCTGATGGAATTATAAGAGCTAAGATCGTAGAAAAAACTAGTGAATATGTTAAGTGTGAAATACAAACAGCCCAAACATTAAATTCTAGAAAAGGGATAAACTTTCCAAACTCTAAACTAAATATAGATGCAATTACAGCTAAAGATGAAAAGGATCTTATCTTTGGTGCTTCTCAAGATATAGATATTGTAGCCCTATCCTTTGTAAGTAACGATAAGGATATTTTAAAAGCAAGATCTATCTTAGATGAACATGACGCAAATCCACTTATCTTTGGAAAGATAGAAAAGCCTGAGGCTATTAGAAATATCAAAAAGATTCTAAAAGTGGCTGATGGTATTATGGTTGCACGTGGAGATATGGGTGTGGAGCTTGGTCTGCATAGGGTTCCAAATATCCAAAAAAAGATAATAGCTGAAGCAAATAAATTAGGTAAACCAACTATTACTGCAACTCAAATGCTTACATCTATGATGAACTCACCATTCCCAACTAGAGCTGAAGTATCAGATGTAGCAAATGCTGTACTTGATGGAAGTGACGCTGTTATGCTGAGTGATGAGACAACAGTGGGAAGTTATCCAATTGAAGCGGTTGATACCCTACGTCAAACAATCATAGAAGCTGAGAAAGAGTATCCATTTTATAGATCAACAGATGAGTTTGCTACAAATGATGATGCAATAGCAGCAGCTGTAACAACCCTAGCAAAAAGTTTAAGACCACATGCTCTTATTGCCTTTTCAAGAAGTGGTAGTAGTGCTATGGCTATGGCTAAATATAGACCAAAACAAAGAATCCTTGTAAGTTCTTACCATAAAAGTACCCTAAGAAAACTACAAGTGGTATGGGGGATCAATGCTATTTACCATTCAGAGAAGTTAGATGATCCTATAAAACTTATCAAAAACTTCCTAGTAGAAGCTATAGAGAATAAGCAGGTATCCTTAGATAAAAGATATGTTCTTACTATTGGTGCACCACTTACAGTAAAAAGATCAACAAATGATATAAAAGTGCTAGATAAGGTTACAATGGAGCATATACTAGAACACCACTAATGTAATCATTAAGAAATAAAAATATATTAAACTTTTCTCACTAAATAAAAGGTAGTGAAAATGCAAATAGCACAATATGAGTTTAATAAAAACTATAAAAAAGGTGTAGCATACTTCTCAATGGAGTTTGCTATTCATCAAGCTTTAAAAATTTATTCTGGTGGACTTGGTTTTTTAGCTGGATCACATATGAGAAGTGCTTATGATCTTAAGCAAAATGTGATTGGTATAGGTATGTTATGGAGCTATGGTTATTATGATCAAGGTAGAGATGAAGATAGAAATCTTAGAATAGAATTTAGAAGAAAAAGATATCATTTCTTAGAAGATCTTAATATCGAAGTTATGGTGGAGATCAACTCTAAACCTGTATATGTAAAAGCATACCTAGTACCAGCTGATCTTTTTGGTTCAGCCCCAATTATTCTACTTTCAACTGATGTAGAACACAACGATTATCTTTCACGTACAATCACACATAAACTTTACGATACCCATGAAGAGACAAGAATCGCTCAAGAGATTGTTCTTGGTATTGGTGGGACAAAAGTGCTAGAGGCTTTGGATCATAAGGTTGATATCTATCATATGAATGAAGGTCATGCCCTACCAATGGTGTTTGAGCTTTATAACAATAAACTAAATAGAGATAAAGATGTTTTAAAAGAACATGTGAGATTTACTACCCATACTCCTGAGGCTGCAGGTAATGAAGAGCATAATATACACCTATTACATAGAATGGGATTCTTTGCAGGACTGAGTATTGATGAGATAAAAGAGCTTACAAAGATTACTGATGAGAGCTTTAGTTTAACTGTAGGAGCACTAAGAATTGCAAAAATAGCAAATGGTGTATCTAAAATGCATGCGGATGTTGCTACTGATATGTGGAAAGAGTATGGGGATACATGTGAAATTCTTCCTATTACAAATGCACAAAATAAAAAGTTTTGGGCTGATAAACCTTTAGATAAAGCTTGTGATGACAATGATGATGAAGCACTAATTGATAGAAAAAAACATTTAAAAAGAAAACTTTTTAATGAAGTGGCAAACCAAACTGGGAAAATGTTTGATGAAGATGTTCTTACTATTGTATGGGCAAGAAGATTTGCTGAATATAAAAGACCCGGCTTATTAAAATATGATTTTGAAAGATTTGAAAGATTAGTAACAAGATCAGATAAACCTATTCAAGTGATTTGGGCAGGTAAACCATATCCTCACGATTCAAACGCTATAAATCTATTTAATGAGTTAAATTTCATATCTAGAAAGTATAAAAATGTAGCTGTACTTATTGGATATGAGTTAGAACTTTCAATGATGCTTAAAAAAGGTGCAGATATTTGGCTAAATACACCAAGAATCACAAGAGAAGCATCTGGTACATCGGGTATGACTGCTGCTATGAATGGTGCTATAAACTTCTCTATTGCTGATGGTTGGCATCCTGAGTTTAATAAAGAGGGGAAAAATAGCTTTACTATTGCTGGATCTGATGCAAAATCACCTATTGAAGTACAAGATTATAATGATAATAAAAGTATGATGGATATACTTGAAGATCAAATCATCCCACTATATTATGATTCTCCAAAAAAATGGGCAAAAATGATGAAAAAATCTATGGATGATGTTCATCAAGGTTTTGACTCAAGCATAATGGCTGAGAAATATTATAAAAAAATGTACAACAAATAGTATATGAATGTAAAAGCGATAGATCTATATTTAAATAGATTAAAAAATGGATTAAATGGCTCCAAAAAGGTAGAAGATGCGGATATCGCTGACTACCTTGAGGAGGTTAAACAAAAAGATGAAGATAAATTTTTTGAATACCTTATCTCCTTACCTGCTAAGGTAAGAGCTGAAACCTTTATAGAACTTCCCACTTCTTTTCAGATTGAACTTATTTTAAAATTTGATGCTGATGGTCTTGCTGTTATTGTGGAAAATCTTGATAGTGATGATGCAACTGATCTTATGATAGCCATAGCAAAAGCTGATAAACAAAAAGAGGAAGCTGTTTTTTCACTACTCAAAGATGAGATTCAAGAGACCATAGAAAAGCTCTTGGTTTATAGTGATGAGGAAGCAGGCTCTATTATGCAAACAGAGCTTTTAAAGGCTTGTATTGATGAGAGTATAAATGATGCAATTGATAGGCTTATAGAATTAAAAAAAGCTGGTATAGGTTCAGTTCAATCATTATTTGTGGTGGATAATCATGGAAAATTATTAAAAACAATTGCTTTGGATGATTTGATTATTGAGAAAAAAAAGATTAAATTTTCAGATATTATTGATAAGTTTCCAGTTTCTCATGCAGTCTCAGCCCATGATGATATTGATACAGTGTTAAATACCATCGAAAAATATGATCTTACATCTTTAGGTGTGGTTGATAGGATGGGACATCTAATTGGTAGAATCACCCATGATGATGTGGTGGATATTATGGAAGAGAGAGCCACAAAACAGATCTACTCACTGAATAAACTTGATGGAAAAGAGGAGATTCAAGAAAGTTTTTCTCAAACAAGTAAAACAAGAGCCATTTGGCTTAGTATAAATCTAGTAAATGCAATCCTTGCTTCACTTGTAATTGGTATCTTTGAAGAGGCACTAGATGCAATAGTAGCTTTAGCTGTACTTATGCCAATAGTTGCAAATATGGCTGGAACAGCTTCAGTTCAAACCATGACAGTAGTTGTAAGACAGATGGCTTTAGGTGAACTTACCTTTAGTGATGTAAAACCCCTATTTAAAAAAGAGATGAATGTGGCACTTTTAAATGGAGTTTTATTTGCAGCTTTAAGTAGTATAGTATCTTGGGTATGGTTTGATTCAACCCTTATAGCTTTAGCTATTGGTTTTTCAATGTTTATTAGTTTTTTAAGTGCTGGCTTGCTGGGAGCATCAGTCCCCCTACTTCTTAAAAAAATCAAACTTGATCCAGCTGTTGCTAGTTCTGTAGTGGTGATAACCCTAGTAGATATCATAGGTTTTTTTAGCTTTTTATGGTTTGCGGAGATGATCATTTTATAATGTAACTTAATAGTTTCCAAGATAGGATAAAATAGATATAAATAATCCCAGATTATGCAATAAGATTTATAATTGTGAAGGCTATTGCATAATTTGGGATAAATATCAGGGTTATAAATGGATAATAAAGAGATAATTGAACAGAGCCTTATAAATAGCTCAGATTTTTCAAGTAATGTACATGTGATTGAAAAAGTAACTTTAGCAAATCATGCAAGTCCAGGGGATTTTCCTATCCCTGAGAAATATTACAAATCAAAGGTAGTATTATTGCCAGTAAATGTAAAAAGATTTTATGTTTACTGGGAACTTACAGATCAACTTCTAGACTCTTTAGAGCTTAAAACTAAAGATATTGTATTTCATATAATTGATCAAAACTCAAATATACTTTTTGAATTTACTAGTGAATATGCTATTGGTGAATATTTTATAAATAAAGAGTTTGAATCATTTAGTGTTCAAGCTATAGCAGGATATTACAATGATGAGGGTAAATTTATAGATATCTTAAAACCATCAAATAAGATCAATATTTTTGATAAAAAAATCAAAATAGAAAAAGATCAAAAAGATGTGTGGATCAAAAAAGAAAAAGGATTTACAGAAGTGATAAGAGCATCTTTACAACACTTTACCATAGGTATGTCATCAGCATCTTATGTGGAAGAGATAGAAAGACTAAAACAGTATGAACAAGAGATGATACACTCAATGAGTTCAAAAGATATAGTGGAGGGAAATTAAAATGATTACTGGATATTGGATACCTGTATTACATTCCCACTTGCCATTTGTAAAACATCCACAATATGACTACTTTTTAGAAGAGCATTGGCTTTTTGAAGCTATCACTGAGTGTTATATACCTTTACTTAAAAACTTACGAAGATTAGAAAAAGAGGGAGTTGATTTTAGACTTACCACATCTATCACTCCACCTCTTGCGGAGATGCTTGATGATGATAATCTTATGGATAAATACTCTAAATACCTTGATAAACTTATAGAGCTTGGTCATAAAGAAGTACAAAGAACAAAAGGTGATGAAGTTTATGAGGATGTGGCTAAATTTTACCTTAATCTATTTGAATCCTCAAAACATTTTTTTGATGGATTTTTAAATCAAAATGTTTTAAATGGATATAGATATTTTAATGATTTAGGTAAGATTGAAGTGATCACCTGTGGTGCTACCCATGGGTTTTTACCCCTACTAAGTGTAAATGAAAAAGCAGTAGAGGTTCAAATAGAAGTGGCAGTTAAAGCCCATAAAAAACACTTTAAAAAAGCTCCTAAAGGTATTTGGCTCCCTGAGTGTGCTTATTATAATGGTTTGGATGAGATATTAAAAGAAAATGGTATTGAGTTTTTCTTTGTGGATACGCACGCTTTAATTTATGGTGAGCCAACTGCAAACTATGGTGTTTATACCCCATCATATACTCCAAAAGCTGTAGCTGCCTTTGCAAGGGATGGGCAATCAGCTAAACAAGTATGGAGTTCAAAAGAGGGATATCCTGGGGATTATTCTTATAGGGATTTTTACAGGGATATTGGATATGACCTTGATTATGATTATATAAAAGATTATATTGATCCTGATGGCTCTAGAGTATTTACAGGATTTAAATACCATAAGGTAACTGGGGATACAGATTATAAAGAGGTTTATAATGCAAGTGATGCAAAACTTACAACTACATCCCATGCAAAAGATTTCCATTATAAAAGAGTAAAACAGTTTGAGCACTTGGGTGGAAATATGGATAGAACACCTATGGTAGTTTCCCCTTATGATGCGGAGCTTTTTGGTCACTGGTGGTTTGAAGGTCCAGAGTTTTTATATAATCTATTTAAAGAGATTGATGAACATAAAGTATTTAAAGCTGTAACCCCACTAGAGTATCTAAATATGTATCCAAAAAATCAAGTTGTAAATCCATCCCCATCATCTTGGGGTGATCAAGGCTATTATGATGTGTGGTTAAATGAAGGAAACTCTTGGATATATAGACACCTACACGCTATGGCTGATGATATGTGTGATTTAGCAAAAGAGCACAATGAGGGTGTTGGCTCTTTGACTATTAGGGTGTTAAATCAAATGACTAGGGAGCTATTACTTGCTCAAAGTAGCGATTGGGCATTTTTAATG
>CAYFGQ010000070.1:0-17987 GCA_964342525.1 uncultured Arcobacteraceae bacterium | reverse complement strand
CTTAAAATCCGCATCAATAACAGCAGTAGGCTTATAAAAAATAGTAGCTATTTTCAATTCACCGTGAGGAAACTTCTCACTTAAAAGTTTTACGATCTCTCTCATAGTCTCACCACTATCAACAATATCATCTATTAAAACCACTTTTTTAGCATCAGCTAAATCAGGGATATTAAAAATATCAAAAGTATCTAGTTTTTTTGTATCCTCATAGTGGATAGAATTGATTGTAAAAAGTCTTCTTGTATCTAAAGCACTTGCTAGGAAGTGACCAAGTGTAAGACCACCTCTTGCGATTGCTAGTAGTGTATCTGGCTCGTATTCTTTTAATTGTTTTGCTAACTGTAATGAATCTCTTAAAAATTCATCGTATCCGTAATAATATTTTTCCATATATTGTATTCCTTTTAAATGTCCCACTTAAAAAAGGGACTCGTTTATTTATTGATTTTTATAGATGGGAGTGAATCCCATCTAAAGAGCTAAACTTATTTACCTCTATTAATGTAATATAAATGCGAGTAAACTAATCAGTGTGATTACTAAAATTCCAAGATTTAGTTTCTCAAAATCTCTTCTTATAAGAGTGATGATTGTAAATAGTGCAAATCCTGCTGCTATACCGTTTGTGATTGAAAAAGTTAAAGGCATAAGCACTACCATCATAAATGCAGCTGTTTTAGTTGCTAGGTCACTTCCTTCAAAGTTTATCTTTCCAAGCTCAGAGAACATTAAAACACCAACAACTACTAAAATAGGGTAGATAGCATTTGATGGGATTGCTTTAAATAGTGGTAGCATAAATAGGGTTGTTAGGAAGAACATTGCTGTAAATACTGCTGTAAGTCCTGTACGTCCACCAGCTTCAACTCCACTTGCACTTTCGATAAAACTTGTAGTAGTTGATACACCTAAAAGTGATCCACCTACAGTTGCAACTGCATCTGCTTCAAGAGTTTTTTGTAGTGATTTATCATCTTTTGAATTTTTTTGGAAAAGGTTTGCTCTTCCTCCCACTCCTGTAAGTGTTCCAAGTGTATCAAACATATCAGTGATAAGAAATGTGATGATAACTGGAAGTAGGGCAAGTGATAATGCACTCATTATATCAAGTTCCATTGCGATTGGTGCTATTGATGCTGGTGTTGAGAATATTTCAGTAGGTACTGGATTTATACCAAATACCCATGCTACTATTGAAGTAAGAGCTACAGCGAAGATAAAAGCACCTTTTACATTGTAGGCAAATAAACCAAATGATAAAAGAAGTCCTAAAATACCAATAAGTACATTTTTATCACTAAGGTTTCCTAAGGCTACTAATGTAGCTTGATTATCTACAATGATTCCCATTTGTTTAAGACCAATAAATGCAATAAATGCACCAATACCTGCACTAATAGCACGTCTTAAATCAACAGGTATAGAAGTCATGATCCAAACCCTAAAGTTTGTAAATGATAGGGCTGTGAAGATTATACCTGATAGAAATACAATACCTAAAGCTGTTTGCCATGCTAATCCCATACCTAAAACTAATCCATATGAGAAGTATGCATTTAAACCCATACCTACACTCATAGCGATAGGTGTGTTTGACCAAATACCTGAGAAAAGTGTTGCTAAAACTGTGATAAGTGCAGTTGCTGTGATAACAGCATCCATTGGAAGTCCCGCATCACTTAAGATAAAACCATTTACTGGAACAATATACATCATTGTAAGAAATGTAGTAAATCCTGCAATGAACTCTGTTTTTACTGTTGTGTTATGATGTCCTAATTTGAACATGTTAGTCCTTTTTTGAACGAATATTTATTTGCTAAGCCAAATTATAAAATAATATTTACCCTTGCAAATCTTATTTTATAATTTGGCTTCAATTTAAACTAAAAAAGCCCAAGATGAAAAATCATCTTGGGCTTTTTAGGTTAAAAATTATAAATCTTGTTCAATAATCTTTTTAAATGTATTGAAATAAGTGTCTTTTAATTCATCCATAGACATATGGATATCGTTGTTGATAGAGATTTTATCCCCACCAGTTGTACCAACTTTATTAAATCTGATACCAATCTCTTTTGCTAAAGCTTCAAATTCAGCTTCATTTTGTGGAGTAACCTCTACAATAGCTCTACTTAATGACTCAGAGAATAGGTCCTCTTCATTTAATAGTGCAATATTAAGATCAAATCCTTTATTTCCAACTGCTGCCATTTTAGCTGCAGCGATAGCGATACCACCTACATTGATATCTTTAGCTGATCTTAATAGACCTTTTTTATTTGCTTCGATTACTATGTTCCATAATTTTAGCTCTTTGTCAAAATCAACGTCAGCCATCTCACCATCTACTTTTCCATAGATTTTCTTAACAAATAGTGATCCACCAAACTCTTCTTTTGTCTCACCTAAGATATAGATAGAGTTTCCAGCTGATTGGAAAGAAGATGGAAGTACTTTATTTTCATCATCATTTACACCAACCATTGCGATTGCTGGAGTAGGGTATACACCTACACCATTTGTTTCATTATAAAGTGAAACATTTCCACCAATTACTGGAGTTGTTAAAGCTGCACAAGCTTCTTTGATACCTTCACAAGCTTCTTTAAACTGCCACATAACTTCAGGGTTTTGTGGGTTACCAAAGTTTAGACAATCTGTGATAGCTTTTGGAGTTGCTCCTGTCATAGCTACATTTCTTCCAGATTCCATTACTGCTGCAGCTGCACCTTTTTTAGGATCGATATAACAATATCTAGTGTTACAATCTGCACTCATAGCAAGAGCTTTACCAGTCTCTTTGATTCTAATAACTGATCCATCATTTTTACCTGGACCTTTTACTGTATTTGTTTGTACCATTGAGTCGTATTGGTCATAGATAAATGATTTATCTACAACTTCCACATCACTCCATAAAGACTCAAAAACATCTTGAGCTGAGATATCATCAAGCTCTTCAAGATCGATTGGATTTAGATCAGCTAAATATGCTGGTTTTGCTACTGGTCTATCAAGAACTGGTGCTTCTTCAGATACTGGCTGAACTGGAATATCAGCTACTTTATCTCCATGCCAGAAAAGCTCCATATTTCCTGTATCAGTTACTTCACCAATAACAGCTACATCAAGCTCCCACTTTTCAAAGATATCAATAATAGCTTGCTCACTTCCTTTTTTAGCACAGATAAGCATTCTTTCTTGAGACTCTGAAAGCATAAAGTCATAAGGAGTCATACCTTCTTCTCTAGCTGGAACTTTATCAAGATTCATGATCATACCAGAACCAGATCTACCTGCCATCTCAAATGAAGATGAAGTAAGACCAGCTGCACCCATATCTTGGATACCAATGATAAGATCTTCTTTAAATAACTCTAAACAAGCTTCAAGTAGAAGTTTTTCAGTAAATGGATCACCCACTTGTACTGTTGGTCTTTTTGATTCGCTATCCTCATCAAAAGCTGCTGAGCTCATTACTGCTCCACCAAGACCATCTCTACCAGTTTTAGAACCCACATACATTACTGGATTTCCAATACCTTCAGCTTTTCCGTAGAAAATCTCATCAGATTTTGCAATACCTAAGTTAAATGCGTTTACTAGGTTGTTTCCTGCATAACACTCTTCAAAGTTTGTTTGTCCACCGATAGTTGGTACACCCATACAGTTACCATATCCACCAATACCTTCAACAACACCTCTTAAAAGATATCTATGTTTTTTAGCTACTTCACTATCACCCTCGATTCCAGCAAATTGGATAAGGTTTAGTGATGCAACAGGTCTAGCACCCATTGTAAATACATCTCTCATAATACCACCAACACCAGTAGCTGCACCTTGGTAAGGTTCAATAAAACTTGGGTGGTTATGTGATTCCATCTTAAATACAGCAGCGTATCCATCACCGATATCAATAACTCCTGCATTTTCACCTGGACCTTGGATAACCCATGGAGCTTTTGTAGGGAAGCCATTTAAATATTTTTTACTAGATTTATATGAGCAGTGTTCACTCCACATAGCTGAGAAGATACCAATCTCTACATAGTTTGGCTCTCTTCCTAAAATAGTTTTAATATTTTCAAACTCTTCTAAAGTAAGTGAGTGAGCTAATGCTATCTCTTCTAGTGATTTTTCTTGCATAAAGTTTTGCCTTTGTATGATTTGTAATTTTCGAGGATTATATCTAAAATTTAATTATAAAAAGTTAATTTTTAGTAATGAAGAAAAATTCATTCAAAGATAATATTTTTAAGTTGCTATAGGATAAGATTTTAACTCAATAATTTAAGACCGCATAGCTCAGTGGTAGAGTAGCACCTTGACATGGTGTTGGTCGCTGGTTCAAGTCCAGCTGTGGTCACCAAAGTAATAATTTTATACTCGAATCTACAAATATCTGATTATATAAGAGATTTAGTTTGATTTCTTAAAGCTTATATTAAGTCAAAAATATTAAAATTCTCACAACAATAATTTTAAATAAAAGGATTAAAATGTACAACAGGGACTATTTGTCAAACAATAATAGTACATACAACAATGCTGAACAAGCTACGGAGCAAACAGAGCAAAGAAGCAAAGCTGATATAGTTGCTTTTCTAAAAGATACTTATAGACTTTTTGCAAGTTCTTTATTAGCTGCAACTGCAGGTGCTTATATTGGTCTTGATATGGTTTCAACAATTCAAAGCTGGTATTGGGGACTTGTAATCTTAATGTTTGTTTTACTTTTTGCATTATATGCAGTTCAGGATAAGCCAGGAATTAACCTAGCTGTACTATTTGGATTTACTTTTATCAGTGGTCTTACAATCACTCCACTCTTAAGTAAGTTTTTTATGATGCCAGGTGGTGCAGCTATTGTTGCACAAGCATTTTTAATGACGTCTGTAGCATTTGGTGCTATATCAATGTTTGCACTTACAACTAAAAGAGATTTCTCAGGAATGGGGAAAATGCTATTTATTGCTGTAATTATTCTAATTGTAGCTAGTATTAGTAATATTTTCTTCCAATTACCACTTTTACAATTAGCAATTGCTTGTGCAGGTGCTTTAATTTTTAGTGCATTTATTTTATATGATACACAGCAAATTATTCAAGGTGGATTTAAAACACCAGTAATGGCTGCAATCGCACTTTACCTTGATTTCTTTAATCTTTTCATCTCATTATTACAAATCTTAGGATTTTTAAATAGCGATGACTAAGGATACTTTACGACTTTTAGATGCCAACCTTAATAGACTAAGGGAGGGCATCAGGGTCGTAGAAGATATTTACAGATATATCTACAACGACAAACAAACCTCTTCAAAACTTAAATCAATAAGACATAAATCAAGACTTAAAAACTACGACGATCTTTTAGATTCCCGTGATATTATTGGTGATGTATTAAAAGATACCACAAAAAGTGAAGAAACCCGCGATGATCTAAAATCAATACTTATCTCAAATTTTAAAAGAGCCCAAGAATCAGCAAGGGTATTAGAAGAGTTTACAAAATTGAGTTCTGGTGAAGATAGTAGCACTTTTAAAAATATCAGATATGATTTATATGATTTGGAAAAGAGTATATTAAAACTAGAGTCTTAAAATTTTTAGATTTTACTTTTTAGCTCTTAAATCTTATTGAGTTCATCCCCAAGTTTTGCAATATCAAACATGGAAAGCCTAAGGGTCATACAAGACAATTGAAATAAAGTTAGTCCACTATCTTGTAAAATAATTGCAGCTTTTGCATAGTCTTTATCCATTCTTATGGCATTTACTATTTTAACAATGGTATCAACTTTTTCGTTGTTTATTACTAAACTTTCGTTTAGACTAGACATTAGCTTACTCCAATTATGAACTAAATTATTGTGTATGGGATAAAGGCTTTTTCATAAAAGCGAACTCTTATTATACAACTTTTTTTATAAAAAATTTAAAAATTATTCCTAAAAAAAAATTCCTTACTTAAAACAAATAAAAATTTAGGTACAATCCACCATAAAAAATTATTATTTGGAGAAGAATTAAATGGTATATACAAAAGATGAATTTAAGAGTCTTGTTGAAGATATTCAAAAGCAAGATTGGTATAGAAATCCAATTGGATTTGGTATAGCAAGAGTTGACAGAGGTCAATTAAATTCAGACAAAATTTTACAAGCTACTTTCCCTGTAGTAAACTGGGAAGAGAACTTTGGTAGTGCAGCAATCTTTTTAGATGCTCTTAAAAAAGCAGGTGCAGATATTGATACTTCTAAATCTGAAATCGTAGCTGATTTAAGTGATGATTTCTTAGCAAATTGTATCGAGTCTTTTAGACCTTATATTCCTGAAGCTAAGGGTGAAGCTCATAAAAATGTTCAAGTTGTATCTGGACTAGCTTCATTACCAATTGAGAGTGGTCTTACACCTGATAACTACAAAGTAGTATTTATTTTTGATGATGCAAATCCAGAGTCTACAGAGACTGTATACCTTAAACTTTATGCATTATCTTTAGGAAAAGCTAAACTTAGAAGTCTTAACTTAAATGGTGCATTTGGTAAACTTCACAATTGTGCGTGGTCAGGAAATGAACCAATTGAATTAGATTGGTTAAGAGAAAATGAGATCACATTAAAATTAGCTAATAAATATCCATCAATTGATATGGTAGATAAATTCCCAAGATTCTTAGGACATGTAATCCCTGCTGATAATACAAGAATCTTAGAGACTTCAAAAGTAAGATTTGGTGCTCAACTTGCTGGTGGTACTACTGTAATGCCTGGTGCATCTTATATCAACTTCAATGCTGGTACAGAAGGTTCTGTAATGGTTGAAGGTAGAATCTCATCTTCTGCTATTGTTGGTGCTGGATCTGATGTTGGTGGTGGAGCATCAATACTGGGTGTACTTTCAGGAACTGATGGTGTACCTGTTTCTATTGGTGAAAATACACTTCTTGGTGCAAACTCTTGTACTGGTACTGCTATTGGTGATTCTTGTATCATTGATGCTGGTGTTACAATCTTACCAGGAACAAAAATCGGATTATCTGAAAAAGCTGTTGAGCAGTTAAAAGAGATCAACCCAGGTAAAGAGATCTCTACTTCTATGAAAGGTGTAGATTTCCAAGGTGTAAATGGTGTACACTTTAGAGTTAATTCAACTACAGGGCAAACAATTGCTATGAGAAGTACTAGAGAAGTAAAATTAAACGAGGAACTTCACTAAAAAATGATAAAGTATTTATTTCCACTTATAGCTTTTATATTTATATTTATATTTAGTGGATGTAGCCAAAAGGAGCAGGAGTATAATAAACCTGCTCTTTATTGGTACAATAAAATGGTAAACGAACTTAAAAACTTTCAGATTGATGAAGCTGATGATACTTTTACATCATTAGAGAGTGAACACAAAAACTCACCATTGATCGCAACAGCATTGATGATACTTGCCGATGCTCATATAAAAGAAGAAGAGTATCTAATGGCAAACTATTATCTTGATACATATATTAAAAGATATGGTTTTAGTAAAAATATTGATTATATAAGATATTTAAAAATTAAATCAAAATTTCTAGCTTTTAAAAATCAATTTCGTGAGCAAAAACTTGTGATTGATACTATAAAAGAGACAGAAAATTTTATACAAAAATTTCCAAATTCACCATACATATACCTAGTACAAACAATAAATAGTAGATTACTTATGGCAAAAGCTTCATTAGATAAAGAGATATCAGAACTTTATGCTAGAATTGATAAACCAAAAGCAGCAGTGATTTATGAAGATAAAGCTAAACAAAGCTGGAAAAATCTAGATGAAGTTGAACCTGTGGATGTGCCTTGGTATAGATGGATTTTTGAATAGAGAAGGATTAAAATGGAATTAAAAGATTACGATAGCTTTCCTACTGAGATACCTTTAATCATAGAAGATGATGTATTTTTATACCCTTTTATGATAGCTCCAATCTTTTTAAGTGAAGAGCAAAACCTAAATGGAATTCAGTATGCAATGGATAATAATAAACTAGTATTGATCACTGTAACAAAACCAGGACATGAACATAAACGTGACCAAGAGAGTTGTTATGATGTTGGTGTAGTTGGTAATATAATGAGAAAGGTAACCTTACCTGATGGTAGGATAAAAATACTTTTTCAAGGATTAGCAAAGGGTAAAATCATAGAGTTTAAAGAGGGTCTTACAAACTTTGTAACAGTTGATACTTTGGAGCCAATAAAAGCAGATCAATCAGCTATTGATGCTTATTTAGAAGTACTTAGGGATTTAACTAAAAAACTATCTAAGATAAACTCTAAATTTCCAGCAGATCTTTTAAAAACTATTGATGAAAATGATGATCCTGTAAGAAGTTCTGATCTTATCTCTTCTGTTTTAAAGCTTGCAAAAGAGGATGCATATAATCTATTTAAAGAGCAAAATGTAGAAGTTAGATTATCTTTACTTATTGAGACTATTAAAAAAGAGATAGAAAACTACTCTTTACAAAAAGAGATCACTCAAAAAGTAAACTCAAAAATTGAAAAAACTCATAAAAACTATTTTCTAAAAGAGCAAATCAAAGCTATTCAAAAAGAGCTTGGGACAGACAATAAAAAAGAAAAAGATGTAAAAACTTATCTTAAAAAGCTTAAGAAAATAAAAAAACATATGGATAAAGATGGACATAAAGAGGTAAAAAGACAAATAGAAAAATTATCTCGTATGAGTCCAGATTCTCCAGATGCATCTTTACTTCAAACATATATTGAACAAGTACTTGATATACCATTTGGTCAGTATGCTGAATCTGCAATTATTATTGATGATGTTGAAAAACAATTAAATGAAGATCATTATTCACTAAAAGAAGCAAAAACAAGAATCGTAGAATATTTTGCGGTAAAAGCACTTTTAGAAAAAAGAGAGATAGATTCATCTGAAAATAAAGGTACAGTTTTATGTTTTGTGGGACCTCCAGGGGTTGGTAAAACTTCTTTAGCAAACTCTATCTCTAAAGCACTTGATAGACCATTGATGAGAATTGCTCTTGGTGGACTTGAAGATGTAAATGAGCTTAGAGGTCATAGAAGAACTTATGTTGGTGCAATGCCTGGGCGTTTAGTTCTTGGACTTATAGATGCAAAGAAAATGAACCCAATTATCGTACTTGATGAGATCGATAAGGTAAGTAAAAATAACCGTGGTGATCCAACAGCTGCTATGCTTGAGATCCTTGATCCTGAACAAAATCATGAATTTAGAGATTTATACTTAAACTTCTCTATCGATCTTTCTCAGTGTGTATTTGTAGCAACTGCAAATGATGTAAGGGGAATCCCACCAGCACTTAAGGATAGAATGGAGTTTATAGAAATAAGCTCATACACTCCAAGTGAAAAGTATCATATCGCTTCAAGCTATTTAATACCTCAAGAGCTTAAAAAACATGGTCTTAAAAAATCTGAGATAGCTCTTGGTAAACCAACTATTGAGACTATCATCTCTAAATATACAAGGGAAGCTGGGGTTAGAAATCTAAGACGTGTATTTGGAAAACTATTTAGAAAAGTTGCCACAACACTTTTAAGGGAAGAGGATACTAAAAAAGTATCAATTAATACAAAAAATATAAAAGAGTTTTTAGATAACCCAATCTTTGAGATCGATCCAGCAGATAAAAAAGATGCTGTAGGTATCACAAATGGTCTTGCTTGGACTGCTGTGGGTGGAGATGTACTTAAGATAGAAGCTATTAAATTAAATGGTAAAGGTATCTTATCCCTTACAGGAAATATGGGTGATGTGATGAAAGAATCAGCTAAAATCTCCCATAGTGTTGTAAAGGTTTTAATCGATGAGGAGAAACTTGTAGTTTGTACTAAGAGTATCCCTAAAACATCAAAAGAAAAAGAAGAAGAGACTGAACCTGAGTGTAGTGAAATCTATAAAAGATATGATATTCACTTACATATTCCAGAGGGAGCTACACCGAAAGATGGACCAAGTGCAGGTATCACTATGGCTGTAACTCTTGCATCATTATTTACAGATAAACCTGTAAAAGCTGATGTAGCTATGACTGGAGAGCTTACACTTAGTGGTAAAGTTCTTCCAATTGGTGGACTAAAAGAGAAACTTATTGCTGCATATAAAGCTAAGATGAAAAAAGCACTTATTCCTAGAAAAAATTATGATAGGGATTTAGATGATATTCCTGAAGAGGTAAAAGAAGCTCTAGAAATTGTAGCAGTAGATAAAATTGAGGATGTTTTAAAAGAAGCACTTGTTTAAAAGGTATTACTATGTTTAGATGGTTATTGGCTATTTTTTTCTCCTGTATTTTTGCATATGCAGATATTGGATTTGTGAAGAGTGTAAATGGTGAAGCTTATCTTATAAGGGATAACTTTTTACACCCATTGGCTAAAGATACAAGATTGGAAAAAGAGGATCTTTTATCTACAAAAAAAGGCTCAAAAGCTATACTAAGTTTTAATGATAATACCCAAGTAACAATTGGAGAAAACTCTGACTTTTCAATCTTAGAATATTTTTATGATGAAGAAAATATTGAGGATAGTGAAGCAGAGTTTTTTTATTCTCGGGGTATATTTAGAACTGTAAGTGGTAAGATAGGAAAACTAAACAGAGTAAACTATAAACTTAAAACAAGAACAGCCTCTATGGGGATTAGAGGTACTGAAATATATACAAAAACTGATAGCTTTGGGGATATGATCGCATGTCTTGATGGTGCTATCACAGTTGCATCTTTAGCTACTGGACAAAGTGTAAATCTTGATAAGGGATATAGTACAACAGTTGAGCCAGATAAAGCTCCTACCGATCCAAAAATATTTTCATGTGATGATTTAGATGGTATAGATAGGGATGAGTGTAAAGCGATAAAAGCTGATAGTGATGATGATGGTATCTTAGATTTTCTTGATGAGTGTCCAAATACTATAGAAGACTTTTTAGTTGATTACCGTGGTTGTCCATCTGGATTTCATTTAAGATTTAATTTTGTAAAAAATGAGATTGTTATAGATGAAGAGGATGCAGATATTCTTAAAGTAGCTAAGTACCTTAAAGAAAATAAAAACTTCAATGCTCAAATAGTTGGATATACAGATAGTAGGGGAAGTAAAGCTTTAAATGTTAGGTTATCAAAACTAAGAGCTGAGAATGTTTATGTGGCACTTATAAAACATGGTGTGGAATCGAACCGATTATCTTATGATGGACTTGGGGCTAAAGATTTTATTGCAAGTAATGATACGGATGAGGGTAGAAGATTAAATCGTCGTATCTATGTTAGATTTATAGAAGAGTATTGATATGAAAAAATTTGTTTTGTTTTTTATGGTATTACAGTTGAGTTTGTTTGCTAGTGATAAGGTAGATATAAAAGACTCTGTGCTTCATGATGCAGTTAGATATGAAGATATGGAGCTTTTAAAACATCTACTTTCAACTGATCTAGATAAAGAGGGAAAAGATGAGTTTGGAAATACACCACTTCACCTTGCCGTAAGATCAAACAATCTAGAGATAGTAAAAACACTTTTAGATAATTATGTGGATACAAATGTAAAAAATAGTTTTGGTGATACACCTATAATAATAGCTGCAAGAAATGCAAATACTGATATAGCAAAAGAATTATTATGTTCAGGTGCAAAATATGACACAAAAGATTTAAGTAATATCTCTGCTTTACAATATAGTACTCAAAAAGGTAATCTAGAACTAGCTGAGCTATTAACTTCAACACCTGATAAACTAGGGTGTAATATAGAACTTAGCTTTGATGTTTTCCCAAAAGTAAAAACAGATACAATCTGTGGAAATGTACTACGTGGAAAAGCGCAGAAAATAGTGTTTTTCATAATAGATACAGATAATACAGCACTAGTAGAATCTACAAATGCAAAACTATTTGATGATGGAAAAAGATGGTGTGCAAAGACAAACGCTTTTGGTTCATTAAGTGGGAACTATGAAGTTTTTGTAAATGGATTTGGTGAAAATAAAAAAGGTAAAATCTCACAAAAATTTACTAGTAATTAGTACCCAATTCAAAAATAGAAATTTACACTCTAGCACGCATCATTGTAACATATGGACTTGATAAAATTTCTTGATGCAATCTCGCACGAAGGAGGACAATTAGCTATAGCTAGTCCTTCAAAATTTTATCAATCCCCTCTATCTCAAGCATAAGCACTATATTATATATTAATATTTTATGATTTGGGTATATATTAACTGCAGTTATGATATGATTAACAAAAAATTATAACTGGAGTTTCCTTGAGAGATAGTATTCGTATAAATAATTGGCTTACTTTTGTAAGTATCATCATAATAAGTGTAACCTTAGTACTCTATTCAAAATATATAGCCCCCGAACAGCAAAAAAAAGCAGCAATGAAAAATCAACCTTCTTGTCAAACAGATTCTACAAAACTTGGTAAAATAGTTTGTTTTGATAAAGTATATGACCATAAAAAAATAAAAGAGGGCTTAGCTCTTTTAAAGCAGGGTGATTATACTTTAAATGGTGGTATGATATTAGCTGAACATATGCCAACACAATTACAAAAACATATTACCTTAAGTCATACAGACAAATACTTTTTAGATGCCTTAGATATAAAACAAAATAAAGATTCAATAAGAAAACTTAATATAAATTATGAGATAATCGAAAACGATAAAGCAGATCCAAAAAAGAAAAGTGACTCAAAAGCTTGTAAGTTATATGCTGGATATGTATTGGTATCTTTTAGAATAAACAATAAACAACTTTATCGAATACAAATAGATTTTCACTCATATGATAAAAATGAGATCAAAGAACGGATAGATTGTGTAATTAAATCATTTATCCATAATGCTAGTTAAGGAATTATATGCCAAGATTTAAACCATTGACTTTTACAAATATTATTATAGTTATTACACTTATTATGTTTGCTGTGCAAAATACCATGCAATATGGAAGTTTGATACTTGGTTTAAATATGTATTTTCTTGCCAATGATTTTTGGTGGCAACCTTTGAGTACAATGTTCACCCATGGTGGATTTTTACATATCACAATGAATATGTTTGTACTATATCAATTTGGAAATCTAATAGAACACTATCTAGGAAAAGTTCAACTATTTATGCTTTATTTTATAGGTGGTTTAATCACCTCCTTTTTAAGTTTTGGATACATATATATGTTTGAGCCTACAACAACCTTAGTAGGAGCCTCAGGAGCTATCTGTGTACTTTTAGGCTTTATTGCACTATTTGATGAAAATCAAAGAAAAGGTATCGTTGTTTGGATACTTTTAATATCATTTTTACCACTTTTAATTGGCTTACCTATTGCTTGGTATGGGCATATTATTGGATTTATTATTGGGTGGGTGTTTGGTCTTATAAAAAGAGTATAAAAGTTTTTTAGATTTTATCCACTATGATAACATACTCACCAGCTAAGGTATGGTTCTTTGGCTCTTTTGGTGAGGGTACATATCTTTGTTTCCAAGATAAACTATTTTGATCTAGATTGTTTCTATGAAGTACTAGATTTGAATCAAGGAATTTATTTAGTTCATTTGAGGTTCTTATACATCCGTGAGAATAAGCACCACCAAGGGGCATATCTGATTCATGGGCATGCATGGCAAATTCTAGTTCATCTTTGATAAGTTTCCATTTTGATTTATCTTGTATTTTATTTCTTTCTTTATCAAAAGTATTGTACCTTACAGATGATTGACGACCTAGGTAAAATATATATCTATCTTTAGCACCATATCCTAATGTCCCATTTTCATTTACTTCCCCATCACTTCTCCATCCACCACGTGTTCTAAAGATACCTTTTGGTGAATCAAAGTAATGATCTTCCCCATATTGTACTGAGGCTTCTCTGTCCATATTTCCGCTTGAGATTAGATCAACTCCTACAGGAAAAAAGTCATCATATTCAAAATCATATAGGGCTATAATGATCTTTTGGCGAGATAGGTCGATGATTGAGACAAACTGGGATTTATCTAAATTTGCATAGAGTAGTTTATCTTTGAGTTTCTTTTTTGTTTTTTCCCAATATTGGGGATCAAGTTCAAGGATGTTGTTATCAAATTTGTTTTTATCTAAAGCTAGTCTTTCTATTCTTTTTTTTAAAGATTTATGTAAAACTTGATCTTCTATAACTGTATCCCAAGTTTTGATAAAGGCTATCTTTTGTTCTACACATTTATCATTTAGATAAATATCTCCACATAAGTTGGATAAGTAGTTTTTAAATCTTGATTTATATTTACTTTCAACAATCACTTTTTCGATGAACTCTTTTTGTAATTGTTGAACAGTTTTAGTGGTACTAGATAAGCCCTGTGTTGTTAATAATAAAGCAAAAGCTGAAATTACAACTTTTGTATGTAAGGCTTTAAAATTTAAAAACTTCATATTTTGACCTAATTTAATATTTATTGATTAATTAAATCTTTTATATTACTAGCGATTGAAGATACTCTTTTGATCTTCTCATTGTTACTTAGTGAATTATCAAGTAGAATATTTACAAATGCACTACCTACGATAACCCCATCAACACCTTTTGCTTTTTCTTTAGCTGTTTTTTCATTTACACCAAATCCAGTATAAACTGGTGTATCTGTACTTGCTTTTATATCTGCAATGATTTGAGTAAGGTCTTCACTTTGTCCACTTCCTGTGATACCAGCATATGCTACTAGGTAGATGAATTTTTTTGCATCTTTTGTGATAAGCTCAATTCTCTCTTTAGGATCTGTAGGTGCTACAAAAGAGATAAGTGATTTATCATATTTGTCAAATAGTGGTGTATATGTAAGTGTCTCTTCATATGGAAGATCAGGTATGATCATACCACTTATTCCTGTTTCTTTTGCCTTTTGTAAGAAAAACTCCATGCCTTTAGCATAAAAAGGGTTCATATATCCCATCCATAAAGTATCTATATCTTTTCCAATTTTCTCAGATACATAAAATAGATCATCCATTTTAAAACCATTGTTTAATACTTGCAATGATGCTTTTTCTATCACTGGCCCATCTGCTACTGGATCTGAAAAAGGGATACCAAGTTCAATTGTATCTACACCAGCATCTTTCATAGCATATGCTAAATCAATAGAAAATTCATTGTCTGGTAATGATGATGTAATAAAGCCTACGAGTTTTTTCAAAATTAATCCTCTAAATGTTATAATATTCTTTTAATAAATTCAATATATGCCTATATTTTACCCAAAAAATGTTAAGGAGTAGTTTATGGCGACTATACTAATACCACTAGCCACAGGCTTTGAAGAGATTGAAGCGGTAAGTTTAATAGATGTACTTAGACGTGCAGATATTCAAGTGATTGTTGCAGCATTAGATGAAGCTAAAAGTGTAAAAGGTGCCCATGGTATATCAATAAAAAGTGAGTGTTCTATAAAAACTATCACAGCAAAAGATATTGATATGATACTTTTACCTGGTGGAGCTGGAGGAACTACACTTCTAAGTGAAGATAGCTATACCCAAGAGCTTTTAAAAGATATGAAGAAAGAAGATAAAACCATAGGTGCAATATGTGCTGCACCATATGCTTTAAAAACTGCAGGTGTTTTATCAAAAAGTTATACTTGTTACCCATCTTTTGAGAAAAAAATAGGGATAGAAGGATATAAGCCGGGACAAAAAGTGGTAGAGGATGGAAATGTTCTGACTTCTAGAGGTCCTGGTACAGCCATATGTTTTGCTCTACATATTGTAAAAAAATTTGTAGGTGAAGAAAAATACAATGAACTAAAAGATGGTTTATTAGCAGGATCTTGTGAATGAGAGTAGTTTGTCCCCATTGTTTAAAGGTAAATAATATACCTAAAAAAGATGAATATAAAAAAGCTAATTGTGGTGGTTGTAGAAACTCACTTCTTGAACTTAATTTAATTGATGCAACAAATCAAAACTTTGATGAGATAGTAGTAAATAGTGATCTTCCAGTGATCATTGACTTTTGGGCTCCTTGGTGTGGACCATGTAAGATGATGGGACCAGTTTTTAAAGAGGCTTCATCTGAATATGCCCTAAAAGCGCTTTTTGTAAAAGTAAATACTGAGGTGGAGCAAAACCTTGGTGCAAAATATGCTATCAGAAGTATTCCGACTTTAATAGTGATGAAAGATGGAGTAGAAGTGGATAGGATATCTGGTGCTATGGATAAAGTAAATCTAAAAAGATTAGTGGATAGGTATATTTGATGGAAGATTTTTATACCTTTGCTAAATGTGGTGAAAATCCCACAGATGATTGTAAAGTGATGAGTAAGGTTGAGATAATAGAAGAAATTGAGCTTGATTATAAAACCCAAAAGCTTGATCTTTATAATGTGATAAAAAAAGCTGATAATCAAAAAGAGTTTAATAAAATCTGTACAGTGGATGAATTTACTTTTGATGAGTTTAAGAAATAAATCACTTTATAAAAAACATTACAAATTGTAATGTTTTTTAAATATTCTCTTTTTTAATTGTAGAATAACAGCATAAAAGGAGAACCCCATATGTTGTTATTAGAAATTTTTTTAGTTGCCTTTTTAATTGTTATAATCTTTATATATTTTTTATGGAAAGATGAACAAAAGATTCATAATAATAAACCACCATTACCCAATAAATAATCAAACAATTAACTATTTTTACAAGGTTTAAACCAAAATTTTATATAATATTGACCTATGACCCAAATCTTGAAGTAGAAATTTACATTCTAGCACTTATCATTGTAACATAGGGCATTGATAAATTTTTTTGAATTACCTACGGGGTAGTCCTACAAAAATTTATCAATCCCCTATATCACAAGCATAAGCACTTTAGTACATATTTCTATTTCAAAATTTGGGCTACAAACAAAAGAAAATAATTATGAGGACTTATTATGGACAAAGAACCAATGACAAATGTGGGTTACGAAAAAATTACAAGTGAATTAGAATTTTTAAAATCAAAAGAGAGACCTGCAACTGTAATTGCCCTAGATGAAGCAAGGCAACTTGGTGATTTAAAAGAAAATGCTGAGTATCATGCTGCAAAAGAAAAATTAAAACTTATAGATGTACAGATAGCTGAACTTGGTGGAATTATTAGCAAAGCAGTGATAATTGATCCTGCTTCATTACCTCATGATAGAGTTAGTTTTGGATCAACAGTTGTATTAGTAGATGTTGAGACAGAAGAGGAATTTAAATATAGTATAGTAGGTGGAGTAGAAGCAAACCCAGATGTTGGAATGATCTCATTTAACTCACCTTTAGCAAAACAACTTTTAGGAAAAAGCGAAGGTGATGAATTTACAGCTACTCTTCCTGGTGGAAAGAAAGAGTTTGAAGTAGATTCTGTGTATTATGAGGAGTTAAAGTTATAATGAATGTAGCAGTTATAGGTGCTAGTGGTTATACAGGTTTAGAGCTTGTAAAAATCCTTGTAGCACACCCAAATTTCAAAATAACATATATCGCAAATAGTGAGGGAGGTATACATCTTAGTGAACTTCATCCATCCCTAAAAGATGTGATTGAGCTTGATGTAAAACTGGCAAATGCTAGGGATGTGGCAAAGGTTGCTGGTGTAGCTTTTCTTGCACTTCCTCACAAAACATCCATGTCTTTTGCAAAGGAGCTTTTGCTTCTTGGTATAAAGGTTGTGGATCTTTCAGCAGACTATAGACTTGATCTTGAAACTTATGAAAAACACTATTGTGAACATGAAGATATTGGGCATCTTGGTGAGTCTGTATATGGACTTCCAGAATTTTATAAAGATGAGATAAAAAAATCAAAACTTGTAGCAAATCCAGGATGTTATCCTACTGCATCTTTGCTTGGCCTTATGCCTTTTGTAGATATGATAGAAAAGGGTTCCCAAGTATTTATT
>CAYFGQ010000069.1:0-18489 GCA_964342525.1 uncultured Arcobacteraceae bacterium | reverse complement strand
CCCTGATGAAACTGTAGAGATTACAGATAAAGGTTGTCTCCATTGGTGGGCAATATTTCCTATCATTTCACCTACAGCTGATGTTCTTGATTGTTGTAATAAAATCTTTTCTTGCTCTTTTTGTATGGTGATATCATTAAATACACCAATGTGATTTATGATATTTCCATTATTATCTTCAATTTTATTTATTGTAAGGAGTTCTTGAAAATAGTCTCCTTCTTTATTTTTATTTGTAACTTCTCCTGTCCAGCTACCTTTTTCTAAGATATCATCCCACATCTGTTTATAGAAATCTTTATCGTGAACTTCTGATTTTAGTATTCTTGGGTTTTTACCTATTACCTCTTGGAGTTTGTATCCTGTGATTTTCTCAAAGGATCTATTTACATTTATTATATTTGCATCACTATCTGTTATCATAATTCCATCATGGGTATTATTAAATACTGTTAGGGCTTGATGTAGTTTTGTCTCATACTCCATATTTTTAGTGATATCTCTAATAGTTCCAAATAGTTTTGTAGGTTTATTATTTTCATCACGCTCAAAGATAGCTATTCCATGTACCCATTTTTCTTTTCCACTTGGGGTGATTATTTTATATTTTTTATCAAAATTTAGATTATTTCCTGAGATAAAGTTATAATACTCCATCATGCTTTCTTTATCTTTTGGATCAATTAGATTTATCCAAGTATTAAAGCTTTTTTTATCTTCAGATTCTAGCTCAAATATTTCATTTAATACCTCTGAGGATTCAAAATCATCGGTTTTAAGATCAAATACAAAGTGTCCTGTTTTTGCTACTTTTTGTGCTTTTATAAGTTCTGATTTTGTATGGCTAAGTTTTTCATTTGAGCTTTTTACATTTTTATACATATTTTCAATGGCATCAAATAAAATATCAATCTCTTTTAGATAAATCTCTTTTGAAATTTTATCAAAATCTTTATCTTCAATCTCTTTACTTCTTAAGTTTTTTATAATTAATTCTATTGGGTTTGATAGGTAGATTCTAAGAACAACCAAAATTGATATTATGATCAATATGGCACTAAAGAAACCATAGATAATATTATCACTGATAATAGTTTGTATCTTTTTACTTAGTTTTTCATCTGATTCATAAAGGTAAAGCTCACCTATATTGTTATTCTCTTCATCTGTGATATCTATCTTTTTTTGGTAAAAGGATTTTTCTATTATCCTTACATGTTTAGGATTGTCTATATTGTATGAAGCTATCTTATTATCTATATGGATATTACCTGTTATAAAAGAGTTTTCATTTAAAATGGCTGCTGTTTTAAAGTCATTTACTATAATTGCGATTATATCATCATTTTTAAGCTCATTTTTGATTAATTTTGCATATTCATTTATATTATATGATTCTATAAAACCTGAAATACTTTTTGATAAGATGATAGCTTTTTTATCTAGATTGTTTTTCACATCATCTAGATACTTATCTTTTATATTAAAGTAAGAGATAAAGATATTTATAGTTATAGATAATATTACACTAAAGATTATTAGTGGAATTACTATGGAGTTTATAGAGGGTTTAAAGGAGTTATTTTTTCTTATCATTTATTCATTCATTCCAAAGACATTTCTTTTGATTTTTTTCATATTTTGATCAATATTTGAAGAGCTTACAAGTAAGATATCAAGTTGTATTTTTCTTTTTACTTCTATATTATTTAGGTGTTTATGTACTGTATCTAATGCTTTTTGTCCAATATAAAAGGGTTGTTGCATACCTGTTGCTATGATTTTTTTATCTTTTATAAGTTTTAAAAAATCAGGCTCAGCATCAAAGGCAAAAAATAGTACATCATTTTCTTTATTTTCATCTTTTATAGCATCAAGTATCCCTTGGGCTGTATTTGAAGTTTGAACCCAAATAGCTTTTAGATCTTTATGTTTTTTAATAAAATCTTTTGTAAATAGATAACTCTCATCATAAGTCCACTCTTTAAGTTGTTTGATACCTATAACATTTATTCCACTATATTTAATTGCATCTAGAAAACCTTTTGTCCTTTGTTTTCCATTTTCCCTTGTTTGGGGAATAGATATAATTCCTACTGAACCTTTTTCTCCTTCTAGTTTATTTAGTAGAGCTTTCCCAACTTCTTGAGCTCCTTTATAGTTATTTGATGAGATATATGATACATATTCACCAGCTTCTGTTCCTATATCAGCGATTACTACTGGGATATTTTTTGTTTTTGCCATTCTTAAAATTGTAACTGCATTTGAAGAGTTTGTTGGAGAGGTGATGAGTGCTGAATAGTCTGATTTTAATATTTTTGCTAAGTTTATTAATTCATCTTTTGAATTATGTTTTGATCCGTATATATCTATTTGATAATTATATTTTTTTGCTTCTTCTTTTATTCCCTCAGCCATAGTTTTCCAAAAAGGGATGTTTATGTCAGCTGTTAAGTAAGCTATTTTTTTTGTATTTTGTGCGTATAGATTTAAAATAGAAAACATTAATAGTAAAACAATTATTTTTAATTTCATTTGATTATCCTTATTTATTACAAAAATGTTACATAATTGTTAAATTGTAGCTAAAATAAGGAAAAAATAAAATCTTTATATTAAACAAAAGAAATAGAAGAAAAATAATGGGAAATAATGTTACAATTATATTACATAAAGTAAATAGATGAGCCTTTTTATAATATTATTTTGTATTATAAATAACTTTTATGCTACATTTTTGTATTATAATAATTAATTATTACAAAAGTGTAGTTTACGGATAGGGGGAAAACTATGAAAAAGAATTTAACTATCAAGGCCAAATTGATAGCATTAGTCGTGGGAGCTTTAACCACTTTGACTGTTGTATTAGGTGTTTTTGCGGTTGTGAAGGTAGAAAACGCTCTAATGGATGAAAGTTATTCTAAGCTAACTGCAGCGAGGGATTCAAAATCAAATCAAATCACGAACTTTTTTTCTGAGAGAATAGGGGATATAAATGTATTATCCCAAAGTGCTGATGTGGTAGAGTTGACTCATGATCTTATTGAACTTGAAGAAAAACTGGATGTAAAAGAAAATGAAAAATATCCAGTAAATCATAAACAGGTACAAGAAAAAACTGCATTGCATGATCAGTTTTTCCAAAATTATGCTAAAGAGTATGGTTATTATGATGTTTTTGTGATAAGTAAAAAAGGTCATGTAATGTATACCCAAGCAAGGGAATCTGACTATGGTGAAAATCTTAGTTCTGGATCACTAAGCAATAGTGGACTTGGTGAAGCTTGGAGAAAAGCGGTAGATCTAAAAAGAGCAGTTTTTATTGATATGAAACCATATGCTCCAAGTAATGATGCCCCTGCTATGTTTTTAGCTGCACCTATTAAGGAGCATGGAGTATTTAAAGCGGTACTTGTTTTTCAAATATCTGATAGAAGTATAAATAAAATCATGCAATTTAGAAAAGGGTATGGTGATTCTCAAGAAGATTATTTAGTAGGTGAAGATAAACTTATGAGAAGTGATAGTTTTCTTGATCCTAAGGGACACTCACTACAAGCTTCATTTGCAAATCCAAATACAGGAAATGTAGATACAGAAGCTTCTAGAAATGCTATCAATAAACAAACAGATACTCAAATAGTGATTGATTATAATGGTAATCCAGTTCTTTCTGCTTACTCTTCTATAATGGTTGGACAAGATTTCCACTGGGCTATTCTTTCAGAGATTGATGAGGCTGAAGTTTTACATACACCAAATGCTATCGCAAAACTTATTATCATAATATCTTTAATCCTTTTAGCTTTTGTTGTGATTGGAACAATTGTATTTATCAATAAAATGGTTGTAAACAGACTTCTAAAATTCCAAGAGGGATTAGTAGGGTTCTTTAATTATGTAAATAGAGAAGCTAGTGATGTAAAAAGTCTTGAGACAGATACCTTCGATGAGATTGGTCTTATGGCTAAGGTTGTAAATGAAAATATCATTAAAGCTAAAAAAGGTATCGAAGAGGATAGGGAAGTTATTGATAACACTATTGCAGTTCTTGGTGAATTTGAGCAGGGTGATTTATGTCAAAGGGTACATACAAACTGTACAAATCCAGCACTTCAAGAGTTAACTAAACTTCTAAACCAAATGGGTGATAATATGGAGAAAAATATTGATGGAGTACTTGATGTACTTGAGCAATATTCAAACTATAATTATGTAAGTAAAGTAGATACACACGGTATCAAAGCTCACCTTGAAAAACTTGCAAGTGGTGTAAACTCTCTTGGAGATTCTATTACTCAAATGCTAGTAGAAAATAAAACAAATGGTATCACTTTACAAGACTCATCAGATATCCTATTAGATAATGTTGATAAATTAAATAAAGCTTCAAATGAAGCAGCGGCATCCTTAGAAGAAACAGCAGCAGCCCTAGAGCAAATCACAGAAACTGTAAATACAAACTCTGAAAAGATTGCTACTATGTCATCTTTAGCAAATGAGGTTACAAACTCAGCAAGTCAAGGACAAGAGTTAGCTACAAAAACCACATCAGCAATGGATGAGATAAATGGACAAGTAACTGCAATCAATGATGCAATATCAGTGATTGATCAAATTGCTTTCCAAACAAATATCTTATCACTAAATGCAGCTGTAGAAGCAGCAACTGCTGGTGAAGCTGGTAAAGGTTTTGCGGTTGTTGCACAAGAGGTAAGAAATCTAGCTGCAAGATCAGCTGAGGCGGCAAAAGAGATCAAAGATCTTGTTGAAACTGCTACAGTTAAAGCAAATGAGGGTAAATCTATTTCTGATAAGATGATTGAGGGTTATAATGGCTTAAATGGAAATATTGATAAAACAATAGAGTTAATTGGTGATGTATCAGCTGCAAGTAAAGAACAACAAGCAGGAATTGTACAGATCAATGATGCTGTAAATATGCTTGATCAACAAACACAACAAAATGCAGCAGTAGCTAGTCAAACAAATGATATAGCAGAACAAACTTCTCAAATAGCAACAACAATTGTTGAGAGTGCAGATGAAAAAGAGTTTGTTGGTAAACATGATGTAAAAGCTAGAAAGATTAATGTGAAAAGTAGGCAAGACTCAACAGCACCAGTAAGACAAAATATAAAAGTAAAAGATACTCAGCCTAAAGTATCACCAAAACAAAATATTGTAAGTGATAGTTCAGCTACTGATGAATGGGAGAGTTTTTAAACTCACCCTTTTAGTGGAGCCTTAAAAGAGATATAAAAACAGGCTCCATCATTTTGGTTTTGTACATCAACAAAACCATTATATTTCTCTATAATCTGTTTTGTCAAATAAAGACCAATACCAGTTCCTTTATTTTCAGCTTTTGTTGTGAAATGGGGTATAAATATCTTATCTATGATATGTTCTGGTATTCCACCAGCATTATCAGCTACTTTTAGTATATGTTCTTCTTTACCTTTTATACTACTAATAGTTACTAATCTATTTTTAGTCTCATTTTCAATAAAAGCATCCCTAGCATTTTGAATAATATTTATTAAAACATGTTTAATCTCATTTTGATTTACTTCAATTTTGATACTTTCATCACAATCAATTTGTGTTGAAATATTATATTTTTTAAGTTCATCTTTCATTAATAATAGGGTGGAGTCTATTACTGTTTTTAAAGGTAAAACTTCAGTTTTTGTATCTGGTCTAAAAAAACTTCTGAACTCATCTATAGTACTTACCAAGTGATCAATTTGATACATCATTTTATTCATATCTTTTTCAATTTCTGGGAGTTTTGCTTCATTTAACTCTATAGTCATCTGAGTATAATCCGCATGCATTCTTATAATACCTAAAGGTGTTTTCCATTGGTGAGCTATGGCATCTATCATTTCACCCATGGCTGCTAGTTTGTATTGATCTGCTATAAATTCATCTTTTTTTCTTATTTGTTCAATCTTTTCTTTTTCATTTTTAAATATATAAAATGTAAAGATAATAGTTAAAAGTATAAGCAAAGAGATAAACATATAAATATTTTTTTTATAAATCCCTAATTCTTTTGATAGTAGTTGATATGTGTGATTTATAAGTTCATCAAACACTTGTAGTTCATCAATTAGTATTTCATAATCTGTATCATAATTTATATCATTAAACTCTTTTAATAGTATCTCATTATTTAAGTAGATAGAGGTTAGTCTTTCAAAAGCTATTAATCTTTCTTGTATATCAGATATACTACTTAAAATAAGTTTTCCATCTCTTACTTTTGAGCTATGGATATCAGCTTCAGATGATTCGAGTTTATGTAAATCTTTTATTGTTTTTTGAATGATTTGAAAATTCTCTGTGATTTTTTCTCTAGCTCCAAAATCATCCCCTGAAGCAATCTCTGTAAACCATAGGTGAATAGAAGTAAGATTGTATTTTATAGTGTAGATACCTTTTACTAGGGTTGTTTTATGGTAAAGCATCTCATCAGATTTTTTATCTACAATATAAAACATATATGTAGTTATTGTAAATAGTAATAGGAAAATAGTGATAATAGATAAAAATAGTTTATTAAAATTTATCTTTTTTATTTCAATCATGTAAGCGCTTTTTATTGATTTATTAAATTAAAAATATTTCTAAGTTTAAAAAATTATAACTAAATGATTGTTAAATAATTGTTTTTTGAATTATTTAGATAATTAGCTTAATAAAATATTTATATGTTACAAAGTTGTATATTAAATATAATCTAAATGTCATTTTTTGTTATACGAATGTTATATGATTATGATATATAAGAAAAAATTATGTATGTTAAGCTATGTAACAAGTATTAAATTGAAACTTGAGTGAATGAGTATTCTATAGAATTTTTAGCAAAAAAAAGTTAAAATTTAACGACATTTTTAAGGAGATAAGATGAAGAAAATAACTAGTTTAGCACTTAGTGCTGCTATGATGTGTGGGCTCGCCTATGCAAAAGAGGTAAAAATAGGTGTTGTAATGCCTATGAGTGGTCCAATTGGTGGATATGGTCAAAGTGCAAACAAAGGTGTAGAACTTGCACATGAGTTACAACCAACACTAAAAAATGGTGATAAAATTAAAGTTATCCTTTATGATAACAAATCAGATAAAATCGAATCAGCAAATGCAATGCAAAAACTTATATCAAGTGACAATGTAGCTGCTGTAGTTGGAGCACTTACTTCAACAAATACTATGGCTATTACAAAAATAGCTGGTGAGAACAATACTCCATTAGTTGCACCAGTTGCAACAAATATCTTAGTAACAAAAAATAGAAAATATGCAAATAGAGTTTGTTTTACAGATGCATTTCAAGGTGAGGTTGCTGCAAACTTTCTTATGAATGATCTTAAGAAAAAAAATGTTGTAGTTATTACAGATGTTAAGTTAGATTATTCAATTGGTATTTCTAAAGTATTTAAAAGAAAATTCAAAAAAATGGGTGGAAAAGTTTTAAAACAAGTTAGAATCACTTCAGGTAATACTGACTTTAAAGCTGCTATCTCTACAATCAAAAGTTTAAAACCAGAGGCAATCTTTTTCCCAATCTATTCAGCAGAAGCTGGTCTAATTGCTAAACAAGCAAAACAACTTGGTCTTAATGTTCCATTTGTAGGTACAGATGGTATGGCTGCAGATAATACATTCTTTGAAGTTGGTGGAGACGCTGTAGAAGGTTTCTATAATAGTGATACATTCTCCTCAGATGCACCAATGACTACTAAACTTAGTAAAAGCTTTGTTGATGCTTATTCTAAAAAATATAATGAAAAAATCCACCCATTCGCTGCTGCAAGTGCAGATTCTTATTTCCTAATTGTAAAAGCGATGAATGAGTGTAAAGATCCAACAGATGGTGTTTGTATCAATGAAAAAATTAAAGCAACTAAAGGTTTCCAAGGGGTTACAGGTGTGATCTCGATTGAGCCAAATGGTGATGCTAAGAAAAGTGCCGTGATTAACCAAGTTAAGAATGGTAAACTAGTTTATAAAACTACGGTAAATCCTTAATAGAAGCAGTTTTTACTGCTTCGTAGGAATGATATGGATTTTTCAACTTTTATTCAACAGTTAGTTAACGGGGTAAGCCTAGGATCTATGTATGGACTTATAGCTATTGGTTATACAATGGTATATGGAGTACTTAGACTTATCAACTTCGCCCATGGTGATATCATGATGGTTGGTGCATTTGCAGCCTTTTTTGGGATGAGTGTACTTGGACTTGATATCTATGCTAGCGTAGCTTTTGCAGTGCTTATATCTGTAGTAGTAGGGGTATTAACAGATAAAATTGCATATAAACCTTTAAGGCACGCTCCCAGAATTTCACTTCTAATCACTGCAATTGGTATTAGTTTCTTTTTAGAAAATATAGTAAATGTTGTTTTTGGTGGTACACCAAAATCATTTAAAGCACCAGAGTTTTTTGAACAAACTTTTGAAATAGGTGGAACTATTTTTACGCCACTTGTATTTATCGTGCCTATCGTAACTGTAATCTTACTTTTATGTTTACTTGCCCTTTTATACCGTACAAAATATGGTATCGCAATCCGTGCCTTAGCTTTTGATATAAAAACAGTATCTCTAATGGGTATTGATATAAATAGAATCATTATGTATGTATTTATCATAGGATCTTCTTTAGCTGCTATTGGGGGTATTTTTTGGGCTATCTCTTATCCAATTATTTATCCATATATGGGTGTTATGATCGGACTTAAAGCTTTTGCTGCAGCTGTTCTTGGTGGAATTGGTTCTGTTTATGGGGCATTTTTAGGTGGAGTTATTTTAGGATTTACAGAAGTAATCTTTGTAGCTTTCTTCCCTGAATATGGTGGATATAAAGATGCTATTGCATTTATATTTTTAATTTTTGTTTTACTTTTTAGACCGACGGGTATAATGGGTATAAACTTCGAGAAAGCGAGGTTTTAATATGCCATTATCTAAAAACAATATATTAAAACTTATCATCATAATGATGGCTGTTGCTTTTCTTTTTGTAGCAGAAAACAATTTTAATGACTACACAATCAGAATCTTAAACAATATTGCGATCTTTATAATCTTAGCTGCTTCATATAACCTGATCAATGGTGTAACTGGACAGTTTTCACTAGAACCAAATGGTTTTGTTGCCATTGGTGCTTATGTAACTGCTTTAGCCCTTTTAAGTGAGGATATGAAGTGGGAGCTTTTCCAGCTAGATGATCCTCACCCTTGGGTACTTGCACTTAGTTTAGATTTAGTACCTGCCTTATTACTTAGTGGATTGGCTGCTACATTTGTGGCTGTTTGTTTAGCTGCTCCTGTATTTAGAGTTAGGGGTGATTACCTTGCTATTGTAACACTTGGTTTTGGTTTTATTATCAAAGTAATTGCTATCAATAATCCAGAGTTTACAAATGGATCAATTGGTCTAAATGAGATCCCCGATGTTATCAATCTATACTGGACAGGTGGTCTTGCTATTTTAACTGTTATTTTTATGCTTAATGTAGTTTATTCTAAATATGGAAGAGCTATGAAAGCTGTTAGGGATGATGAGGACGCGGCAAGTGCTATTGGTATCAATACTTTTAAAATTAAAACTTTAGCTTTTGGTACGAGTGCTTTCTTTGAGGGTGTTGGTGGAGGTCTTTTAGCGATCCTTCTTTCAACTATCTCACCTGATCTATTTACATTCTTCTTAACATTCCAATTACTTATCATTATTGTACTTGGTGGACTGGGTTCTATGACTGGTGCTATTATTGGTACTATTTTAGTTATTGGTGGTATGGAATGGCTAAGATTCTTAGATGGTCCTATATCTATGTTTGGTATGGATTTTGGAGCACATCCAGGTCTTAGAATGGTTGTATTCTCAGTGATCTTGATCATCATAATGCTTTTTGCAAGAGAAGGACTTATGGGAAAAAGAGAGCTTAGTGATATATTCAAAAAGAAGAAAGCTAAAAAAGGGGATGAAAAATGATACTTGAACTTAAAAATATCACCAAAAAATTTGGTGGGGTTACAGCTATCAATGATACCTCTTTTGCTATTGAGCCAAAACAAATATATGGACTTATTGGACCAAATGGTGCTGGTAAGACTACTATTTTTAATATCATCACAGGAAACTACTCTCCAACATCTGGAAAGGTTTTCCTAGATGGTAAAGAGATCACAAATAAAAAGAACTATAAGATTGTAGCAGATGGTATTGCTAGAACTTTTCAAAATATTAGACTTTTCTCATCTATGAGTGTAATGGATAATATCTTGATAGGATTTGATAACAAGGCTAAATATTCATATCTAGAATCTATGTTTAGGCTTCCAAGATATTTCTCAAGTGAGAAAAAGATAAAAGCTGAAGCCTTAGAGATTATGAAGTTTTTAGGTGTAGATCAGTTTAAAGATGAGTTAGCATCAAGTCTAAGTTATGGAGCACAAAGGAAAGTTGAGATTGCAAGAGCATTAGCAACAAATCCAAAGCTTTTACTTTTAGATGAACCAGCTGCTGGTATGAACCCAAATGAGACCCATGAGTTGGCAGAGCTTTTATTTAGTATTAGGGATCATTTTAATGTGACTATTTTACTAATTGAGCATGATATGAAGTTTGTAAATCACCTTTGTGATAAGGTGATGGTACTTGATTATGGTAAAACTATCTTTGAGGGGCATATTAAAGATGCTATTGAAGATGAAGAGGTTATTAAAGCTTATCTAGGAGATTTTAAACATGCTTAAAGTAAAAAATCTAGAAGTTTATTACGGACTTATTAAAGCAGTTAAGGGGATAAGTTTTGATGTACCTAAAGGTGAGATTATATCTTTAGTAGGATCAAATGGTGCAGGTAAAACATCAACACTAAATGCAATAGTTGGAGATGTGAAAAAAACTGGACAAATCCTTTATAATGATAAGGATATCATTAAAGTACCTACCCATAAAATCGTGCAAGATAAACTATCTTTAGTGCCTGAAGGAAGAAGGGTATTTATCAATCTTACTGTGGAAGAAAACTTAAAGATTGGTGCATATAATGATATAGAAGCTTTTGAGAAGAAAAAAGAGCATATGTATGAGCTTTTTCCTAGACTTGTATCTAAAAAATCTCAACTAGCAGGAACTATGAGTGGTGGTGAGCAACAGATGCTTGCTATTGCTAGAGCTCTTATGAGTTCACCAAAACTTTTAATGCTAGATGAGCCAAGTATGGGTCTTGCACCTAAGATCGTAGGGGAGGTGATAGATATTATCTCAAATCTAAGAAATGAAGGACTTACTATTTTACTTGTGGAGCAAAATGCTTTTGCTGCACTTGGAATTAGTGATTATGGATATGTACTTGAAAATGGTGAAATTGTTCTTGATGGGGATGCCAAAAAACTAATGGATGATCCAGAGATCAAGAAAAAATATCTTGGTGGATAAAGCCAAATTTTACTTAGAGAAGTAATAAAAAAGTAATATAAAAATTACACTAATGTTACATCAATGGAATAATAAAAGCTTGTTTTCGTTAGAATCCCTAAAATGAAGTGAAGGATCTAAAATGAAAAAGTTGTTTTTATTATTTTTATTGATGTATTCCGCATTAAACGCTTTAGAAATTTATTATGAAGCAAATCCTCCATTTATTAAAAAACAAAACAATACAATCTCTGGAATAGTAGCTGATCCAGCTATAAAAGCTTTAGATAAATTAAATATAAACTATACTTTGCATGAAGAGCCATTAAAAAATCAAATAGTATATATGAAAACTATGGATAGTGAAATCTGTGCTATAGGCTGGTTTAAAAATGATGAAATGAATGATCTTGTAAATTATTCAGATTCTATTTATAAAGATAAACCTCTTGGAATCATTACTCAAAAAAAATATAAAATAGAAGAAAATACCCATATAGATAAATTTATAAAAGAGAGAAAATATAGGGTAATGATAAAAAAACAGCATGGCTTTGATAAAGAGATGATCTCTATTTTAAATATGCTTCCAAAAAAAATAGTAAATACAAACAAAGATCATAATATGGTAAATCTTATTGCTAAAAGAAGAGGGGATTATACTTTTATCTCCTATGAAAAAGGAAAAATGTTTGAACAAAAACATAAATATAGAAGTAGATTTAAGTTTGTACAAATTGCAGGAATGCCAGAGGGAAAAGATAGATATTTGGTTTGTACAAAAAATGTAGATCAATCTATAATAGAAGCCTTTAATAACAATCTAAAATAATTTAAATTATTAAGAAATAAATCTAAAAGTTTTTTTCGATATAATATCTGCCTATATAGTTATTATCTAGGTAAAAATATTATGAATAAAACATTAATAATACTCTTTTTTATAATTACAACTTTTAATTTAGCTCTAGCTAAAGAGTATAAAATATCCTATGATCCTGATTATGCACCATTTTCTTATACTGTAGATAATAAACCCTATGGAATATTTATAGATATCTTTAAAACTTGGGCAGAGGTAAATGAGCATAGTGTAGAGTTTATAGAAGCCAAATCATGGGATGATGCTATAGATTTGGTAAAAAATGAAAAAGTTGATTTTTTTGCTGGAAGTGAAGCTTATGAATCTTGGATGCAAGGCTCTTCTATTCTCTATAAAACAAAAACAGCCCTTTATAAATTAAAAGAATTAGATGATAAGAAAAAAAATGTAGTAGGAATCATATCTGATGATTATAAATCTGTTATTGAAAAGGATTTAAAAGGTACTACATCAAAAGTAATCTCTTTTGAAGATTATAAAGAACTCACCCATGCTTTAATTACTGGTAGGGTGGATTTAATCTATGATGATAAAATAGCTTTAGATACTTATCTTATGCAAAGTAGATTAAATCATTTGGTGGAGAAAAAAGATAGTTTAAGTGTCTTTTCTACAATTCAAGTGATATCAAAAAATACAAAAAAGATAAAAGAGTTTAATAAAGGTTTCCAAGTTATTCCAAACTCTAAACTTTTAAAGATTGAAGAGAATTGGATTTTAAATCAAGAGGACAGATTTTATAAAAATAGTATAGAAAATCTTCTAAGTGATGAAGAAATAAGATGGCTTTATAACAATCCAATTTCTAGAGTAGCAATAATGAACTATTGGCCAGGTGATGAGAAGGGTAATAGTTTACATACAGAAGTATTAAAACTTATCAATAGATATGTGGGTACAAACTTAGTTGCAGTGAGATATGACAGATGGAGAGATGGTTTTCAAGATGCAGTTTTAGGGGAAAAACTTAATGGTATAATGGGACTCTCATGGAGTAAAGAGAGGGAAGATAAATATTTCTTTTATACCCCAGCATATGATTTTACTCCAGCGTATTTAGTAGTAAGGGCTGATGAGGAAAATATACAAGAGTTAGATGATTTAAAAGATAAAAAAGTCTATTTGAAAGAAAACGCAATCACCCATAAACTTGTAAAAGATAAAATACCACAAGCACAAGTTTTTGATCTACCTGATGTTGAAACTATGTATGAAAAATTATCAAATTCAAATGAAGCTGATGCGATGCTTTCATATTTTATTGATAAAGAGAAATTAGCTGATTATAATCTAAAGATTGCAAAGGTGGTTTATGAAAGATATGGTGAGGTTGCCATAGGGATAAATCATAAATACCCTGAACTTAGCTCTATTATCCAAAAAGCATATAAATTAATCCCGAGAAATGAGATATCAAAACTCAGGGATAAAAACTGGGCAGAATCTGATACTATAAAAGAGTTAAAGTTTACAAAAACTGAGCAAAAATGGATAGAGAAACAAGAAAAAATAAAATATGTTTATGATCCTGATTGGGCACCATTTGAGTGGAAAAATAGTGTTGGTGTACATAAAGGTATGACCGATGATATTATAAAAATGATCTCACATAAAACAAATATCTTGTTTGAGCCAGTTCATTCAAATACTTGGAATGAAGCTATAGAGAATGTTAAAAATAACAATGCCGTATTATATAGTGCAGTATCAGAAAACCAACTAAAAGATAATAATATAAAATATACTAAAAAAACTCTCTTTGAGATACCTTGTGTATTAGTATCTAGAAAAGATGATAAAAATATCTATCTTGGTCTAGAAGATGCAATTGGTAAAAAAATAGGAGTTGTACAAAGTAGTGCACTAGATGGTTATATAAAAGATAATTATGAAGAAGTTCAAACCATAAAAGTGGCTACAAATCTTGAAGGATTTGAGATGCTCTCTTCTGGTGAGATTGATCTATTTGTGATAAATGCTTCCACCGCAGAGTATCTTATAAAAACAAAAGGTTTTGATGATATTAAGGTCTCTACAAAAATTGATTTTTCATATATTTTAAAAATGGCAGTATCAAATAATGCCCCTAAAGAATTTCTTCCAATTTTAGAAAAAACCTTAGCTACAATCTCTCAAAAAGATATAAGTGACATTCACCATAAGTGGACAAATATAGTTATAACAGAAAAAACCGATTGGTCTTTTATCTTAAAAATTGTAGGTGGAATCTCTTTAATTGTCATCTTTTTAATTATAAATAATGCAAAGTTAAACCAAAAAGTTCAAGAAAAAACATCAGATATATTAAAACAGAAAAAAGAGTTAGAGGATTTTAGTAAAAATCTTGAGCTAAAGGTTGAAGAGAGAACTAAAGAGATAGATAATCAAAAAAGACAAATAGAAACTATTTTAGCAAATATATTATTGCCTGTATTGATTACATCAAAAGAGAATAGGACAATTTTATATGCAAATAAATATGCAGAACGGCAATATGAAACAAAAATAGAAGATCTAGTTGGTGCTAGTATAGATACTGTATATACTAGTTTTGATCAAAAAGATGAGATCCTTAGACAGTTAAGTGAAAAAGGTTTTGTGGAAAATCTTGAGCAAGATTATAAAACTTTTTCTGGTAAAGAGTTTATAGGGCTTTTATCTGTAAAACCTATTATTTATGATGGGCAAGAAGCTTTTATTGGTATGGTTACAGATATTACCCATCAAAAAACAATTGAAGAAGAGATAAGAACTATCCATAAACAAACAAGAGACTCTATAGAATATGCTTCTTTGATTCAACACTCAATTATCCCAAATAATGAAAGCTTTAGAAAATATTTTTCTGATTATTTTGCTATTTGGCATCCTAAAGATGTGGTTGGGGGAGATATATATTTATTTGAAGAGCTTAGAAATGATAATGAGTGTTTACTTATGGTTATAGATTGTACAGGTCATGGTGTACCAGGTGCTTTTGTAACCATGCTAGTAAAAGCAATAGAGAGACAAATTATTGCAAAGATAAATCATGACCCTGATGAAGTGGTAAGTCCAGCTAATCTTCTTGGTGTATTTAATAGAAGTATGAAACACCTCTTACGTCAAGAGGGTGCGGATAGTATCTCAAATGCTGGTTTTGATGGAGGTATTTTATACTACAATAAAAAAGAGAAAATTATAAAATTCTCTGGAGCAGAAACACCACTATTTTATATGGAAGATGGTGAGTTTAAAACTATAAAAGGTAGCCGGCATTCAGTTGGTTACAAAAAAAGTGATGGTGATTTTCAATTTAAAGAGCATACTATAGAAGTAAAAGAGGGTATGCAGTTTTATCTTGCTACAGATGGGTATCTTGATCAAAATGGTGGTCATAAAGGTTTTCCTTTTGGTAAAAGAAGATTTGGAAATATAATCAAAGAGTATTATTCTGAGAGTTTTGCAGATCAACAAGAGGTATTTTTAGAAGAACTTTATGAGTATCAAGGTGATGAAGAAAGAAATGATGATATTACATTAATTGGTTTAAAAATATGATTTTAAAGGTTATTTTTATAGAATATTGATAATTATTGTCAATTGCTTATAATATAAAATAAAAAGAGGGGTATATGGAAACAAAAAATGATAAAACTATAACTTATATTGAAAGTTTTTTAGAAAATGACTATACCCATTTACAAGAAAATCTTACAAGTTTACTAAAAGATTATAAAAGAAAATCAAAAAGACTTGATAGGATAATTGCTCAAAGTGATAAACAGCAAAGTACACTTTTACACTTAAATGAACAACTTGATGAGTATAAAAATCATCTTGAAGATAAGGTTGAAGAGGAGATTGCAAAAAGAAAAGAGAAAGAGAAAATGCTTCTTCAGCAATCTAAACTAGCAGCCATGGGTGAGATGATGGACGCGGTAGCTCATCAGTGGAAACAACCTATCAATATAATAAATATGCAAGTGGATCTTTTAGGTTATGACTTTGAAGATGGAAATGTTGATAGTGCAAAGATAAAAGAGTTTCAAAAAAGTGTATTTAGCCAAGTACAACATATGACATCAACACTAAATGAGTTTAGAAGCTTTTTTAGACCAAACAAAGATGTGGAAGAGTTTGATGTAAAAGAGATGATTTCTAAAGTATTATTGCTTGTAAAAGATGAATTTATAAAGCATAATATTTCTATTAATGTAAATGATGGTACTTTTAGTATTTTAGGGGTAGAAAATGAGTTTAAACACCTAATTTTAAATATAATCAATAATGCAAAAGATGCTTTTATTGATAATAATATAGAAGATAGAAATATTAAGATAAATATCTTAGAAGGTGAATCTTATAAATCCATAGAGATTATTGATAATGCTGGTGGAATACCAGCTAATGTAATAGAAGATATCTTTAAAGCAAATGTAACTACAAAAGAAGAGGGTAAAGGAACAGGTATAGGTCTTTATATGAGTTCCCAAATAGCTACAAAACACCATGGGGTTTTAAGTGTACAAAATGTAGATGATGGTGCGATGTTTGAATTTAGACAGGAGATTATGTAATGAAATTTCTAATTGCAGATGACTCAAGATTATCAAGAAATAAACTAAGCAATATAATCACTGAACTTGGACATGATGTAATAGATACTGCTTGTGATGGACAAGAAGCTGTAGATAAATTTAAAGAGCATAAACCTGAATTTATAACTATGGATCTAGAGATGCCTATTAAAAGAGGTAATGTAGCAGCACAAGAAATATTAGAACTTGATTCTCATGTAAATATTATACTTATTACATCTATTGTGGATAAAAAAGAGTTATTGAGTGCTATAAAATTTGGAGTAAAGAAGGTTTTACAAAAACCAGTAAATAAAGAAAAACTTGAATATGCCATAAGTGAGCTTATTAAGATAGAGGAATAAGATATGAATATTGAAGAGATACGTGATATCGTTACAAAAGAAGGAATTGTTTTTCTAACATATGGTGGTTTTTTATCACAAGCTTTGATTGCAGGTATGACTGAAGCCCTAGAAAAAGAAGCCTCTTCCAATGATCTAAGTATGGGGGATTCAAATAATATATTTACAATATTTATTGAGCTTTCTCAAAATATGATGAACTACTCTAAAGCTATAATGGAAAATTCTGATAAGATTGAATCAGAAGGTTTGATAGTAGTTGGAAAGTCCAAGGATGATACATATTTTATCCAAAGTCAAAATATAGTCTCAGGGATCGATAAAGATAAGATTGAACCAAAACTTATAGAGATATTATCTCTTGATAGAGATGGTATCAAAAAAAGATATAGAGAGCTAAGACGAAGTGGAAAAAATACTCACCATAAAGGTGGAGGAATAGGTTTTTATGAGATTGGTAAAAGAGCTGATGATTTTGAGTATAATTTTAAGCCAATCAATGATGAAAAATACTATTTTCAGTTTAAAGCATATATAAAAATTAATAAGGAGAAAATTTAATGGAAAACCTACATATCGATGCTACTAAATATACACCAAAAATATTTTTAGATGCAAAAAGTGGTATCTTAGAGATCATAGGTAAATCATATCCAGAAAATACATTTGAGTTTTATGAGCCAGTGATGACTTGGGTAAAAGACTATTTTGAAAATTCTGTACAAGAAGAAACATCAATCAATATAGAGATATCATATTTTAATTCTAGTAGTTCAAAACTACTATTTGATTTTTTTGATTTAGTTGAAGAGAATATGGATTCTAGTGATATAGTGATCAACTGGATATATGATGAAGAGAATGAAACAGCATTAGAAGCTGGTGAAGATTTTATAGAAGATTTTGAAACACTAAATATAAACTTACAACCAAAAGCAGAATAAACTACAATTTAAATAGTACTTTTGTACTATTTAGAGTACTACAAAATATCTAAAAAAATAAAACTGATTTTTAAAATTTAATTCAATATTGATAATTCAAAAAGTGGAGCTGCTGAGAGGACTTGAACCACCGACCGCCTGATTACAAATCAGGTGCTCTACCAACTGAGCTACAGCAGCAATAAATTTGAGAATAAAATAGTATTGTTGATATATTTAAACATTACTAAGTTATTTGAAAAAAGTGGAGCGGGAGACGAGACTCGAACTCGCGACAATCTGCTTGGAA
>CAYFGQ010000068.1:0-18618 GCA_964342525.1 uncultured Arcobacteraceae bacterium | reverse complement strand
AAAAACCTAATAAAAAATAAACTTGTAGAAAATCTTATTTTACAAAATAGATTTGTAGAAGCTGAGACTTTTGCAAGGGAATCAATTCAATCAAGTTATGATAAATTTAAAAGTAATAATGCCTTATTATTAGTTTCCTTATCAAAAACACTATTTTATCAAAATAGATTAGAGGATGCTAAATATATCGCTCTAGCAGCTTTAGAACTTTATGAAAAAGAGTGTAGTTTTAATAATGGATATACTGTAGCTGATGCAAAAATTAATTTGATAAAGATACTTTTAGCCCAAGAAAACTATCAAGAGATATCAAAAATATATGATAAAACAAAAAAAGATTTTATTAATCAAAAAGAAAAATTTTATACACTATATGAAAGTAACAAAAATATAATATTAAGTAAGATATTACTAAAACAAAGTTTTAAGTTTATTCCCCAAGAAAAAAACTTGATTTTTAATGATGAACTAATAGAGTTAGAAGAGAATAGTTTCTTAGCTTTAATAGAAATGAATAATAAAAATTATAAAAAAGCATTTAAACTATTCAATGAAAACTTTGTGCCTTTAATGAAAAAGGTTAATATAAAAGGCGTAGCATCTTTAGAGCTTAAAAATAGAGTAAATATTATAAAAAGCCAATTTATTGAAGCCTTAATACAAATAAATAAAAAGAATATTGATCTAGGTGTTGACATAGCTAGTTTATTATTTGAGACAATTCAATACAATAATAATAGTATTGTTGAAAATGCTCTTAATGCCTCAAGTGCAAGGATTGCTGCAAATGATCCAGAACTAGAAAAACTAATAAGAAAAGAGCAAGATACAAGGGAACAATTAAAAACATTACTTGATAAACTAGCTTTCTTAAAAAGTGTAGAAAAAGATCAAAAGGATCAAAAACTATTACAAGAGATGGAAAGTAAAATAAAAATCTTAAAATCTATACAAAATACCCTACAAGAAGAGATTGAAGATAATTTCCCTAAATATGCAAGCCTTATTAATCCAAAAGCTTCAAGTATAAAAGATATACAAAATATCCTAAAAAACAAAGAGGTAATGATAGTAATAAAAACAAATAAAAAAGGAAGTTTTATTTGGGCTATCCCTCGAAAAGAAAAAGCTAAATTTCACTATTCACAATTAAATGATAAAGATATAAAAGATATTGTGAAAGAGTTAAGAGTTGCCTTAGATCCAAGTGCTAGTACTCTTGAAGAGATACCAAACTTTAATCTAAAAATAGCACATAAACTTTATAGTGAATTACTAAAACCAATAAAAGAGGGCTGGAATGATTCAAGTCATCTATTATTTGTAACAAGTGGTGATTTATCTCGTTTACCAATGGGTGTGATACCTGTATCTGATAGTTTTGAAAATTTTTCTAAAAGTAAATTATCAAAAACTGGTGTGGATACAAGAGGATTAAAAAGTAAAAAAGCAAAAAAACTAAATAAATTACTAAAAAATGGGGTTTTATTTAAAGAATATCAAAATATACAGTGGCTTATAAATAATCACTCTATTACTCAACTACCATCAATAAACTCTTTAAAATCCCTAAGGGATCATAAAATAGTAAAAAAAGCACCAAAACCACTTATTGGTTTTGCAGATCCTCTTTTTGCTTATAATGATGATGGAAAACAAAACTTTAGTGATATAAAATCAAGAGGTCTAGAACTTAGAAGAAGAAATACTCCTAAAATACTTCAAAAAGAAGAATCAGTAGATATATCACTACTTCCTAGACTTCCAGACACTGCTGAAGAGATAGAAGCAATAGCAAAAAGTATGAATATAAAATCAAAGGATTCTATACTTTTACAAATGAGTGCAACAGAAAACAATGTAAAAACAAAAAAACTTAAAGAATATAATGTAATAGTTTTTGCAACCCATGGACTAATCCCTGGTGATCTTGATGGACTTAGCCAACCAGCTTTAGCCCTTACAAACCCTTATATTGAAGAAGACTATCCCAAAGAAAATGGTCTACTAACAATGGGAGAAATATTTGGTCTTAACTTAAATGCTGACTTGGTTTTACTCTCTGCTTGTAATACAGCCACATCAGATGGTAGAGATAATGAATCAATCTCAGGTCTAGGTCAAGCTTTTTTTTATGCAGGAGCAAGATCACTTTTAGTAACCCACTGGCCTGTGGAGACAATAAGTGCAAAACTTCTTACAACAGAGATGTTTAGTAAGAGGGTAAATAATGATATAAGTAAAGCAGAGGCATTAAGATTGTCTCAACTTGATATGATAAAAAATAAAGGATATACTTTAAAAAATGGGAAAATGTTATATTCTTATGCTCATCCTGTATTTTGGGCACCTTTTAGTTTAGTTGGAGATAGATAAAAATATCTCCAAACCCAATTTTGGGTAAAAAAGGAGATAGCATGTTAGATAATAAACTAATAAACGAAGCTATAAAACTAGCTGAACTTTGGCAAAATAGAGCCAATGAACTTAAAAACAATTTTGATAGGGAATTTAGTACAAAAATTCATAAGATGCTTGATCACCCTAAAGATAAAGCTCTTCTTATTGAGCTTATGGATCAATCATTTAGATCTAAATCACCCCATAGAATCATAGATCAAATCTTTTTTTTACTTCAAAAATATGGTATGGCAAACTTTTTTAGCTCAAAAGATAGATTACTTTTATGGTTTTTTCAAAATATTGGTAAATACTTTCCAAACTCCTCTGTACCACTTTTTATAGATCAAATACGAGAAGATACAAAAAATGTAGTGATAAAAGGTGAAGATGAGTTTTTTAATAAACATATTGAAAAAAGAAGGGCTGAGGGTACAAGGGTAAATGTAAATCTTATAGGGGAAGTTGTACTTGGAGAAAAAGAAGCTTCTATGAGGATGGACAAATATCTAAATGCTTTACAAAGCCCTTATATTGACTATATATCCATAAAAATATCTACTATGTATTCTCAGATAAATATACTTGATTTTGATGGTACGGTTGATGAGCTTGTAAAAAGATTATCAAAAATCTATGCACAAGCTATAAAATATCCATATATAAAACCTGATGGTACATCTACAAATAAATTTATAAATCTAGATATGGAAGAGTATAGAGACTTTGCTATCACTGTAGAGATGTTTAAAAAGACTCTAGAGAAAGAGGAGTTTAAAAATTTTTATGGGGGTATAGCTATACAAGCATATTTACCAGATTCATTTATCTATTTAAAAGAGCTAACAGTTTGGGCAAAAAAGAGGGTAAAAAATGGAGGAAGTCCTATTAAAGTGCGTCTTGTAAAAGGTGCAAATATGGAAATGGAAGAAACAGAATCCTCCCATAGGGGTTGGAAGATGGTAACATATACAGATAAATCTGATACGGATTCAAACTATAAAAGAATGGTAAGATATCTTCTTGATCCACAAAATGCACCATATGTACATCTTGGGACAGCTTCCCATAATCTTTTTGAGCTTGCCTTTGCAACAGTTTTAGCAAAAAAAAATGGTGTTGAGAAATATCATACCATTGAGATGTTAGAGGGGATGAGTGAAGCTTCTAGACTTGCAATAAAAGAGATAAGTAAAGAAGTAACTCTTTATGCACCAATAGCTTCAAAGGAACAATTTACAAATGCTATAGCATATCTTGTAAGACGTTTAGATGAAAATACATCCCCTCAAAACTTTATAAGATACTCTTTTAATCTAGAGGTGGGATCAAAGGATTGGCTAAATCAAAAAGACCTATTTTTAAAATCTTTTGAGCATGAGAAAACATCTTTTGTAGGCTCAAAAAGAGACCAAGATAGACTTAGTGAAAATTGGAAAGATTATCAAGACTCTTCTTTTGATACTTGTATATTTAAAAATGAAAGTGATACGGACTTTATTTTACCTCAAAATCAAAAATGGGCAAAAGAGATTGTAAAAAAATGGAAATTTGATAAAGATACAGAACATACAGTAGTACCTATTGTGATAGCAAATAAAGAGATATCTAAAAATAGAGATGTCTATAAAGTTATAGATAAATCCCAATTTGATAAAAAAATATTAGCAGGTAAATTTGCTATAGCAAATAGTGAAGATATAAAACAAGTCATAGATACTGCAAAAAAAGATATTGATGGATGGAGAGATAAAACTCATAAACAAAGAGCAGAAATATTAAAACAAGTTGCCATTAGAGTAAGGGAAAAAAGAGCTGATCTTATAGGTATAAGTGCTGCAGAAACTGGAAAAGTATTTACTGAGACTGATATAGAAGTATCTGAGGCCATAGATTTTTTAGAGTTTTATCCTTATTCAATAGAGTATTTTGATAAAAATACAAATCTTGAATTAAGAGGAAAAGGGGTAGGGGTGGTGATACCACCTTGGAATTTTCCTATAGCCATACCACTTGGAGGTATCGCAGCAGCCTTAGCTTCAGGAAATACTGTGATCATTAAACCTGCAAGTGCAGCTACTTTAAGTGCATATGAGATGTGTAAATGTTTTTGGGAAGCTGGAGTATCTAAAAATACATTACAGTTTTTACCATGTTCTGGGGAATTTGCAGGGCAAGAACTTATACCAAATAAAGATATAGATTTCATCATCTTTACGGGGAGTGAACAAAGTGTATATGAAATGTTTAAAAAAAGATCTGATCTTTTTATCACCGCTGAGACAGGTGGAAAAGATGCTACTATAGTGACAAATCTAGCTGATAGGGATCAAACAGTTAAAAATGTAGTGCAAAGTGCTTTTGGAAATTCTGGACAAAAGTGCTCAGCCACTTCACTTTTAGTTTTAGAAGATGAAGTTTATAATGATGAAGAGTTTAAAAAAGCACTAATAGATACGGCATCATCTTTAAAAGTAGGCTCTGTTTGGGATTTATCAAATAAAATAGGAACCTTAGCAAATCCCATATCTAAAAAATTAGAGTACTCCATAGATACTTTAGAAGAGGATGAAGCGTGGGCACTAGAGCCAAAAATAGATAAGCAAAATCCATATATACTAAAACCAGCTATAAAATGGGGAGTAAAAAAAGGCTCTTTTTGCCATATAAATGAACTTTTTGGTCCAGTGCTTTCAGTGATGAAGGCTGAGAATCTAAAAGATGCCATTGATATAGTGAACTCAACTGGCTATGGTCTGACATCTGGTTTAGAATCTTTAGATGAGAGGGAAATAAATTACTGGAAAGAGCATGTAAAAGCAGGAAATCTTTATATAAATAGGGGTACAACAGGGGCGATAGTTTTAAGACAGCCCTTTGGTGGTATGGGTAAGTCAGCCATAGGAGCAGGAAGAAAGGTGGGTATATTTAACTATATCACTCAATTTATAGATTTTATAGAAGTATTTATGCCAAATATAAATAAAAAATATGAAAATGATCTTACAAGATTTATATCAAAATGTAAAGAGATATATCCCCAAGATAATGATTTTCATAAATTAGAGATTGCTTTACAATCATATCTATATAATTATGAAAATGAATTTTCAAAAGAAAAAGATTATGTAAAGATAAGAGGGGAGGATAACCACTTTAAATATATACCATTAAAACATGTCGTTATAAGAGTTTTAGATAAAGATGGTTTATTTGAGGTTTTATCAAGAATATTAGCTGCTCTTGTATCAAAAGTAGATTTTACTATCTCTATTGATAAAAATATTAAAATAAAAGAGTTTTTAGAAAAAAATTATAAAAGCCTCTTTAGGGGAAATAGCCACATAGTAATTGAAGATGATATAAGGTTTTCTAAAAATCTAAATAAATATGAACGTATCATATACTCTAAAACCACTCAGATACCCCATATAGTATATGAAGAAAGCTCAAAAAATGGGGTTTTTATAGTAAGACAAAAACCACTTTTAGAGGGTAGGTTAGAATTGCTAAATTATTTTATAGAACAAAGTATTTCCTATTCATATCATAGATATGGAAATATTGGAATAAGAGCTAAAAAGTAGGTCATTTTTATAGAATATGGTTATAAAATATAACTTTTGTAACCATTTTATTGGATTTTTTTATTATTATATGCTATTATTTAGCCATATAAAAAAGTGGAGAAAATCATGGCTAACTTACTAACACAGGCAGATAAAGAGATATGTACAAAAATATCAATTGGTGAAGATTCTATTCATAAACAAAGGGCTACAGTTTTATTATTAATTGATAGTGGCTCTACCCAAGCAAATGCTGGTACAAAAACTGGTCTTTCTATTGGTCAAGTAAGATATGTATATAGAAGATATAAAAATATGGGTATAGATGTATTTCCCCAAAGTGTTAGAGCTAGTGAAGAGGTTCAAGACGAAAAGCTTAAAGAAGAGATAATTGAAGAGATAAAAGAGGAAGTTATTGAAGAAAAACCACAAGAGCTTAAAGAAGAACCTGTACAAGAAGAGATAAAAAAAGAAACTCCTACAGAAGAAAAACCTAAAAAAGCAAAGAAAAAAGCTAAAGCAAAAAAAGAGAAAACTCCCAAAGAAGAGATAAAAGAGACTAAGGATAAAAAAGCTACTAAAAAAGATAAAGAAAAGAAAAAAGAAAAAAAAGAGGCTCCGAAACAAAAAGAGAAAAAAGCCACTAAAAAAGTTGATAAAAAAACAGAAAAAAAAGTTATCGAAGTAAAAAAAGTAAGTAAAAAAAATAAAGATAAAAAGCCAGAAAAAAAAGAAACTAAAAAAACAAAAGAGAAAAAAAGTAATAAAAAAAAGAAAGATAAGAAGTAGTTTTACTTCTTGTCTTCTTCCTCATCTATAGGGTTTAATTTATGTAGAATCTCTTTAATAGCCATATTTTCTTCCCTTAACTTAAGGTATTCAGCACTATCACCTTCTTTTAATTTACCATACCTTAAAAGTGTATCAAACTCTTTTTCTGCTTTTTCTTTGCGCATTTTTTTAATATATGATTTTGCATCTTTTGGATTCATCATTTGCGCATTATCAAATATATCTGTTTGATCTTTTTTAATCACACGAACTAAAAACAGTAAAAAAACCAATAATAATATGGTAGAACCTAAAGGTAAAATAACATTGTCTATTATGTAAAAGATCCCACCAGTTGAGAACCATTGCATCTATTATTTTCCATTAATGTAATAAAATTGTATACCTCGAATTCTACTACTTGCTTTTTTAATATTCAATAAAAATATCAACTAATTTAATATATAAGAATATAAAAATGTAAAAGATGTAAGAATTATCTTATGAGAACAATTATAAAAAATATTATTTTACTTTTATTGCTGTTTCAAATCTCCATATTTGCTAAAGTTATCCAAATGGGTGAATTATATGGAGAAAAATATAAAATAGAGCATATTGCTAGTGGATTTAACGTGGCATGGGCTATAGAGTTTATAGAAGAAAATAAATTTATAATTACCCAAAAAAATGGTGAGATAGTTCTTGTGGATTTAAAAAATAAGAGTATAAAAAATCTAACAAACCCAATATCAGTAAGGGATGATGGGCAAGGTGGTCTTTTGGATGTAGCTTTATCTCCAAATTTTAAATGGGATAAAACCCTATATTTCACCTATGTAAAATCCATAAGAGGTGATGGAACTACAACTCTTATAAAAGCTATATTTGAAAATGACAATCTTAAAAACTTTCAAGAGGTTTTTGAAGCAAAGGCCTTAAGTGATACCGATAGACACTTTGGAAGTAGAATCACCTTTGATAAATATGGATACCTTTATTTTAGTATAGGGGATAGGGGTGAAAGACAAAGTGCTCAAGATACCTCTAATCATGCAGGATCAATACTTAGAATAAACACAAATGGAAGTGTACCATCTGATAATCCATATCTTAATAATAAAGCAATTTTAAATGAAATCTATAGTTTTGGACATAGAAATCCCCAAGGATTATTTTATGATAAAAAAAGAGATGTTTTATGGTCTATTGAACATGGACCTAGGGGTGGCGATGAGATAAATATCATAAAAAAAGGTAGAAATTATGGTTGGCCTATAGTCTCCCATGGTAGAGAATATTTTTCAGGGGCAAAAGTATCGGAGTTTTCTTCTAAGTTTGGTTATGAAGATCCCTTAAAAGTTTATATCCCCTCAATAGCACCAAGCTCTATCATCTCTTATAGTGGTAAAAAATTTGTATTATGGGGTGGTTATCTATTTTCTGGGGCTTTAAAACTTCAACATATAAATGTGCTAAAAATAGATAAAAATCTAAAAGTAATAGATGAGCAAAGAATAGCAAGAAGTATAAGGGAGAGAATAAGAGATATAACAGAATCCCCATCAGGTTATATATATTTTACAACAGATTCAGGAAATGTATACAGAATATCCCCACAATAAGGAGGATAAGATGATCAATAAATATAAACACTTATTTGTAATACTCTTTATTACACTTTTTTTCGTAGGATCTCTAGAGCTTAAAGCAGAGCAAAAAAATGGTTTTGATATCTCAAATGCAATCATAGATAAAGACCAAATCTTCTCTGGTGGACCTCCAAAAGATGGCATACCAGCCATAAATAATCCAAAGTTTATAAATATCAAAGATGTAACTTATCTAAATGATGAAGATATTATTATAGGAATGCTTAAAGGAGATATAGCAAAAGCTTATCCTACTAGAATACTTATCTGGCATGAGATCGTAAACGATACCATAAAAGGTGAAAATGTAGCTATCACTTATTGTCCTTTATGTGGTACAGCTATGGTGTTTGAGAGGGATATAGGAGGTATTACTAGAACCTTTGGAGTATCTGGACTTTTATATCAAAGTGATGTTTTGATGTATGATAAAGAAACAGATTCTCTTTGGTCTCAGCTCGGAATGGAAGCTATTAGTGGAACAGCAGTAGGAAGTAAACTAAAATGGCTAAGAAGTGAGTTTATGACTTGGAAAGCATGGAAACAAAAATATCCAAACTCCCTAGTTTTATCAACAGATACAGGTTTTTATAGGGATTATAATGCCAATGCTTATGAGAGATATTTTAGATCAGATCAAACAATGTTTCCTGTGGATAAAAACCGTGATGAATTACCACAAAAAGCATGGGTAGTTGGTATAGTGATAAATGGTGTAGCCAAAGCTTATAGCCTGAATTCTTTAGAAAAACAATCTGTGATAGATGATACTATCTCTGGAATAAAAATAAAAATCAATTATAATGTAGATACAAAATACCATAAGATCACAAATGAAATGGGTGAAGAGATACCTAGTGTACTTGTGTATTGGTTTGCTTGGCAAGCTTTTTATCCTAAAACCCAAATCTTGAAATAGAGATATGTTTTATAGTGCTTATGCTTGTGATATAGTGGATTGATAAAATTTTGAAGGACTAGCCGTAGCTAATGTAAGGAATTTTATCAATTCAATATGTTGCAATGATAAGTGCTAGAGTATAAATATCAGTTTCAAGATTTGGGTAATCTTTTTATGGTAGAATGGCATTTTTAAAGGATAAAAATGCCATTTACACCCAAAACACCATACTTAACAACAGATGCTATAGTTGAAATATATCAAGAAGATAGTTTTAAAGGTATAGTACTAATAAAAAGAAAAAATCCACCACTAGGATTAGCAATACCAGGAGGTTTTGTTGATGTTGGTGAAAAAATCGAAGATGCTTGTATTAGGGAGATGAAAGAGGAGATAAATGTGGATATAGAATTAACATCCCTTTTAGGTGTATATTCTGATCCTTCCCGTGATCCTAGGTTTCATACTGCATCTGTAGTATATATTGCAAGAGCAGATGTTTTACCCAAAGCAGGGGATGATGCTAAAGAAGCATATGTTTATACTACTGATGAAATTCCTCTAGATTTACTTGTATTTGATCATAGACAAATTATGGAAGATTATTTAGCTTTTAGATCTTCACTTTAAAGACTCAATCATAAGCTTAGTTTTCTTTTTAAGCTTTTCAAGGGATTTTATCTCTTGAAGAGACTCTTTATCATCTTTACCTTTAAGCTTTTTTATTCTTGATTCTAAATCTTTTAGGATAGCTTCATATTTACTTTTTTTATTTATATCTTTTGATAAGAAGGTTTCTATTTTTTCTTTAAACTTTTTATACATGCTAATCCTTTACATATTAAGTAAATTTTACTCTTCATATATTGCAAAATGATTACATAATTTTTTTATCTCCTTTGTAACCTAGGGGTAATGGTGAATTGTTAAAATTTTATGACGAAAATAAAAAATAATAATGGTGTTGTTATGAAAAAATATTTTATCCTTATCTTTTTATTCCTTTGGGGAGTTCTTTGTTTTGTTTTTTATCATAATTATACAAATGCACTTACTCAGTATAACAATAACCAATATTCAAAACTTCTAAACAACTATAATCTAGCTATAGAATTAGCTAGCTCGAAGTTAGAAAATACCCATCTTCAAAACTTTTCAAGCTATTATATATCTAAGATTTTAAGCGAGATAAATAATAAAGACTTAAATACTAAAAAAAATAAAGACCTTGAAGCTATTTTAGATGTGACTTTATCTCAAAAGATCAAAAACCAACAATATCCCTTTGATAACATCATCTTCTATAACAAAAATGGGGAGCAAATATATACTCTAAACAATAAAGAACATCATAAAAACTTTGGAAAAGATTTTCTAAGGGAGATAATCTCAGACAATAATATCCTTTTTGAAGCCCTTGATAATCAAAGGGGCAATTTTATAATGATCTCTCCTGTATACCTAAATCAAAAGATAATAGCTTATGAAGAAAAAAGTATCTCCTTTGATAATTTTACAAGACACTTTTTACATAATGATATATATAAGATATCTATTTTAACTCAAAACATAGAAAAAACTATGGAGTTTAAAGATGATATTTTATGTTTTTATATAAACCTTTATCCATATAATAAAAATACAACTTACACATTAAAATTTCAACTAAAAAGCTCAAAACTTAGCGAACTTAAGGCTACTCTTTCAAGGGAGATATTTTATAGCTTTTTGATACTACTTATCTTTTTTTATATGTTTTATGGTCGTTTTAAAACAGAAGAAAATCTTAAAAAAGTGGGTAATTTTATGGAGAGTTCAAACGATGAACTTATCATCATAAATCTAAAAAATGATCTAATAGAGTATGCAAACACCACCTTTTTGAATAATATCTTATATACAAAAAAAGAGATAAAGGGTAAAAAGATAGACTTTTTTATAAAAGAAAACTATTTAAGTGAATATAAAAATAATCTCAGAGATAAAAAATCTAGCTTTAAACTTATGTTTACAAGAAAGGATGATACAAATTATTATGTTGATCTAACTATCAAAAGGATAGATGAAAATGAAAAAATATATATGTGTATAGCAAAGGATATCTCAAAAGAAAAATACCTTGATAATAAAATATCCTTACAAAAAGAGTTTTTTAAAACTATCATTGATGCTTCCCCAAGTGGTATTTTTGTAAAAAATGACAAACATGAATATATCTTAGCAAATGATTCTATGGCATATATTTTTGATCTTTTAAGTAAAGATGAACTAATAGGAAAAAGAGATGAAAATCTAGCCTTAGCAGATAACTACTGTAGATCTCTTTATCAAAAGGAGATTCAAGCTTTAAATTCAGGTCAAGTTGTTTCAAAAGATATCCAAAAAATAAAAGATAAATATTATAAGATCATCCTAGTACCCCTAGAAAATTATGCATATCCTATAAAAGAGAAAATGATCTTAGGTTTTGTTACAGATATCTCCTCAGAAGTAAATAAGAAAAATGAACTAGCAAAAATAAACACTAAATTAAAAATGGAAATCCTTGATGAGATAAAAGATAAGATCAATATAGATGAAAAGTTTAGAACTATTTTTAATAATATCCACGATGCAATGTTTGTATACAATATGGATAATGAAGGTTTTTTAAGTGAGCTTATTAGTAAAAATAAAACAGCAAATGAATTTTTACAAACCTATAACTTTAAGAAAAAAGATCCAAATAAAATATTTGATAGGGTAAATTTTGATTATGATTCAAAAACAAAAAGATATACAAAAACCCATCTTACATATATTAAAAAACTAAAAGTAAAAGATATAGAACATAGTGTAAAAATCGATGCCCAACTTATAGAGATAGCAAAAGAGTATAAGGTGATCATTTTTGTTCAAAATATTGATGAAAAAGTAAAACTAAAAAAAGAAAAACGTGAACAGCAAATGCTTTTAGCAAATATCTTTAAAAAAGCAAAAGCGGGTATTTCTATTATAGATAGGGATGGAAAACTTATAAAATACAATCAAAGTTTTTATAGAAGCCTAGGATATAAAAGAGCAGAATTTGGAAAACAAAACTTTTTTTCAATCTCTCCAAAAGAGATAGAAGAAGAGATGAGAAATGAACATGAGGAGATATTTAATACAAAAGAAGAGATCTCCCATGAGTATACTTTTGTATCTATAGACAATAAAGAGGTAAATGTATTTGCTTCTTCTTCTCTTATCAAAGATGGAGCAGGTGAGACTTTTAGATTATTTATCTTTGAGGATATTACCAAACTAAAAGAGCTTGAGCTTGAACAGATCAAAAACTCTAAGATCATCGCCCAACAGGCAAAAATGGCAGAGATGGGTGAAATGATAGGAGCCATAGCTCACCAATGGAGACAACCACTAAATGCTATAAATGCAGCAGCAATGAATTTAAACTTCGCTTCTAGACTTGATATGTTAGAACAAGAAGAGCTAATAGAAAAAACTCAATTTATAGAAAAACAAAGTGTAAAGATGTCTGAGACTATAAATGACTTTATGAACTTCTTTAAACCATCAAAGGATAAATCAGACTTTAGTCTTGAAGATATCTATAATAATATAAATGAATTTATCAACCCACAATTAAAAAGCAGAGATATAGAAATATCCCTAGAAGATACACAAAAAATCACAATGAATGGTTTTAAAAATGAGTTTGAGCATATAATGTTAAATCTTGTAAATAATGCTAAAGATGCCTTTGAAAACTCAAATGAGGATAAAAAATATATAAAAGTGATCGGGAAGATGAAAGATAATAAGGTCACTATCCAAGTTTTAGATAATGCTGGAGGTATCCCAAACTCCATTTTAAATAAGATATTTAATCCATACTTTACAACAAAAGAGCAGGGTAAAGGTACAGGTATAGGTTTATATATGACAAAAACAATTATAGAGCAACACTTTAATGGAACCATCGATGCTAGTAATAATGACGATGGTGCAATATTTACAATAACATTAAATCAAGAAGCTAAAGAATAGGGGGATAAGGATGGATAAATTAAAAATACTAAAAGATCAACTCTCATCATACAATGTTTTGTTTGTGGAAGATGATGAAGAAACACTAAAAAACCTTACAAAGTTTTTTACTATCCTTTTTAATAAAGTGTATATAGCAAAAAATGGGAAAGAGGGGTTAGATCTATATATGGAAAATAGATCAAATATTGATATCATCTTTACAGATATAAATATGCCTGTATTATCGGGCTACGAGATGATAAAAGAGATAAAAAATATTAATCCCTTACAATATATAGTAGTGATATCTGCCCATCAAGATTTAGAACTTTATAATAGATGTTTAAACCTAGGACTAAATGGTCTTGTGGTAAAACCAATCTTTTCAGAAAAACTATTTGAGATACTTACTAGTGCTGTAAATACTATCACTTATATACATCAAACCATTCAAAAGGGAAAATATCTAGAAAAAGATTTAGAACAATACCATAATGACTATGGAATAGACGCCCTAACCCTAGTACCAAATAAACTAAAGCTAGATTATTTCTTATCAAAAGATATAAAGTATAGCGTGATTTTGGTAAATATTGATCATTTTGATTCCATAAATTGTAAATATGGATATAAAACAGGAGATCAGATCATCAAAAGATTTGCTGAACTTTTACTTGAAATCAAAATAGAGTATGGATGTGAACTATTTAGATTAATCTCCGATGAGTTTATTTTACTCTTTGATGAGAAAAATCCAGATGAGCTGGAAAATATAGCAAAAAAAGTAGTACAAGAGATAGAAAGCTATGATTTTAATACGGATGTGGAAAGTTTTAATCTATCTTGTTCCATAGGTATAAGTAGTGGAATAGGGCAAGAGATATTAAGAAATGCAAATATAGCCCTAAAAGAGACTAGATTTATAGGAAAAGAAAAGTTTAGTATTTTTATGAATAATTCAGCCCTAGAAGAGCAAAGACAAAATAACCTTAAGTGGCTAAAAAAGATAAAAAAACTTATAAAAGAGGATGCTATCACCCCTTATTATCAAGCAATAGTTGATAATACAAATGAGCAAATCACTATCTATGAATGTCTAGCAAGAATACACGAGATAAATAGGGTGATAAAACCCCACTATTTTATAGAAAATGCAAAACTCTTTAAACTACTACCAAATATTACAAAAGTAATAGTAGCCAAAGCTTTTAAACTATTTAATACAAATAAACATATGTTATCTATAAACCTTACTATCGATGATCTTGAAGATGAAAGTATCTGTAAATATATAATCCATAAACAAAAAAAATATGAGATCGACCCCTCCCGTGTGATTTTAGAGTTTCCAGAATCCATAAGTATAATAAAAGATGAAGATACAATCAAAAACTTTAAGTCACTACAAGAAAATGGCTTTAAAATAGCACTAGATGATTTTGGTACAAACCATGCCAATATCAAAAATCTATATAAATTACATGTAGATTTTATAAAAATAGATGGTATTTATATCCAAGAAGTTCTATCAAATGAAAATACAGAACATATAATTCAATCCATAATAAAACTAGCCCACTCTTTAGGGGCAAAGGTGATAGCTGAGGCTGTAAGTTCTAGGGAGATTCAAGATAGATTAAAAGAGCTTGGGATTGAATACTCCCAAGGTTTCTTATTTGGGAAACCTAAAGAGAATATAGAGTATAACTATTAATTAACAATTATTATTTATATTTTACTATCTTTTAATTTTAATTCCACACTAGAAATAATTTCTTCTAAATGTTTCTTTATATATTTAGGAACTTCTTTTAATGTAGATTTACAAATCTCTAAAACTTTTTTATGCTGAACACTATTAGATATTAAAGACCATCTTGCAGCATTTCCAGTAATTACATGGCTACCATTCTTGCTATCAATGAATTCTAAAGCTTGAATTATTCTAAAAATGTGCACTTTGTTTCCTGAAGCCATAAAACCCGCCCAATGTTGATCTAAAATAGTAGGTGAAATAGCATCCATATCAATAATTTTAATAAATTTAGCCGTATTCATTCGTTCTAACATTAATTTTTCTTTTTCTGTTTGTGAAAGTTTTTCAATAAATTTGAATTTATTATTCATATCAGAATAATATATAGCTAATATAAATACTTTTCTTTCTGCTTCAGAATATTTTATAAGTTCATCAATATTAGTTTTAACTAAATCTGGATTTTGTTCAAATATACTAGATAAAAATGAACTTAGTGGTGCAAGAGAATTTTTTCTTGATAAAACTTTTTGATTTGAAAATGTTTTAATTGCATCCATTGTAAGTTCAGGTTGTGGATCTAAATAATAATATGTAAGCCAATTATTAATATTTTTTTTTGATAACTTATTTACTTCACTATTTCCAAATGTAAATATAAAAACCATTATGAATATAATTCTAAACAATTTTTTATCCTTTAAATAATTATTTATTAAAGATACATTATATATTCATGTCACTTAAACGATACACTACGATAAAAAAATAGCATGAGGAAAAATTTATTTTTCCTTCTTAAAATTGATAGAATAGAAAAAATATCAATTAAAACTTAAAGTAAAAACAGCCCCATCTTCATGGTTTTTAACACTAAGAGTAGCATTATTTTTCTTTGCAATAAACTCAGACATATATAAACCAATACCTGTACCGCCAGATTCACCTTTGGTGGTGAAATTTGCTTTAAATATACTATCTATGATATTTTCTGGGATTCCACCAGCTTGATCTATCACTTCTATGATTTTTTTATCATTGTGTTTTTTTGTTTTTATAGTAATTTGTTTATTTGATATATTATTTTGGATGAAAGCATCTTTTGCATTATTGATAAGATTGATAAAGATATGTTTTATCTCATTTGAGTTTGCTTCGATTTTAATCTCATCTTTTATATCAAGTTGCACAAAGATATTGTTTTTTATAAGTTCATCTTTCATAAGATTTAAAACAGAATCTATCAACTCTTTTGGCTCAATCTTTTCTACTTGTTCATTTGGTCTAAAAAATGCCCTAAAGTTATCAAGGGTTTGGATTAGATGATCCACTTGATCATTTACATTTGTTTGACACTCTTTTAAACGCTCTGGCGTAATTTCTACACCAAATCTTTCATTCTCTTCAACAAGTAGGGCTAAATTTAGTCTAAGTATTCCTAATGGTTGTTTCCATTGATGGGCGATCACATCTATCATCTCACCCATGGTTGCTAGTTTTGTTTGTTGGGCTAAGAAGGTATCTCTTTGTACTATTTGTTCAACTTGTTCTTTTACTTTTTGCTCTAGGTTATTTTGATAATCTTTTACTTGTTTTTGTAGATAAACCCTTTGCACCCTTTTAAATACTTGTTGGATAAATAGATCTGCTTCAAGGGGTTTGATAAGATAACCATCGATTCCAAGTCTTATGGATTTTAAAAAATAGCTTGTATCATTGTGGGCTGAAACTATAAATACTGGTATATCAAAGTTTTCTTCTCTTATTTGCTCAATCATCTCTATACCTGTCATTTTTGGCATATTAATATCTGTGATTATAAGATCAACTTTTGAGCTTTTATACTTTTCTAAGCCATCTTTTCCATCTACTGCTGTGATTATGTTTTTAAAAAATAGTTTTAATACACACAGTGTCTCATTTCTTGAAGCTTCATCATCTTCTACATAGAGTAGAGTCAAAGTCTCTGCGAAACTTTTTAAATTTTTAATATATGAAATATCCAAAACAAGATCCTAATAGTTTAATTATTGATTTTACACTTAAGTTATTACTATTGGGTTACATACTTAGAGGTCACATCATTGCATATAGATGCATAACCTGAGATAGTACTATCCTCATTATATTGAGGATATATGGAGGTTTCAAGATAATATATAGCACCACATTTAGAGATATTTTTTACTAAGCCTTGCCATGTTTCACCATTTTTTATACTTTTTCTTATCTGTTTATAAAGTTTTTTATCAAAATCTTTCTCTTTTACTATTGTATGGGGTGCACCTATTAAGTCTTCTTTGTAAAAACCACTTATCTTACAAAAAGCATCTGTAGCATCGGTAATATTTCCTTTTAGATCTGTTTTTGTGGAGATCACATATTTATCAAAAATTTTACTATATATATTTGTAGCTTGGTAGATATAATCAAGATTTACATCACTCTCTTTTATCTGCTCAAACTCACCCATCTTTTGAGCATATTTTATATGTAGATACTCAAATTTTAATTCATCTATATTTGTTACAGGTCTTTGTATATAATAGCCTTGTGCTAAATCACAGCCAATATCCCTACAAGCTTTTAGCTCATCGTAGGTCTCAACACCCTCAGCTAAAACTTTTATACCAGATTGGTGGGCGATATTTATAATATTTGTTAAAAAGAGTTTTTTCTTTTTATCTGTAAGTATATCTTTTATGAAAAATCTATCTATTTTTATATATTGGGGATCTAAATAATATAGGGTTTTAAGCCCAGAGTATCCTATACCAAAATCATCAAGGGCTATATTAAAACCTTGGTTACTATAAAACTCAAAAACAGCCTGAGCTTTTTCAAAGGATTTAAATTGGTGTTTTTCTGATATCTCAAAGGTAAAAAAAGATAGATCGTAGTTATGTTTTGATAATAGTTTTTTCGTCATTCCATGTTCTAGGTTATCCATATCTATGATTCTATTATCAAGATTATAAAAGATTTGGAAATTTTTATTTTTTTCATATATAGGTTTTATTTTTACTAAAACTTTTTCCCTTAATAATAGATCCAAAGCGTGAAGTGTTTTTCTTTTGTAAGCATTATCAAAAACACTATCGATACTTTTATAACCTGCTTTATCATAATCTCTAAGTAGTGCTTCATATGCGATGGCATCACCTGTATATATATCTACAATAGGCTGAAAAGCAAAATCCATTTTTGAGACTTTTTTCTCTAATTTCTTAAATAGCACAAATGATCACTTATATTAAATTTTTATTTAAATAGTTTATTAAATAATTTGAAGCGGAATTTTAAGAAAGTAGGGTAACAATTTGATTACAGAGGTAAATCCCTAGGATTTACCTATAAAAAGATTTTGTAAGATATAAAATCAAATATGGAGTTTTTATACTCTATCTCATCTAAGATAGTTGAATCTATTTTATTATTATCTAACATCTCTTTTAATTTATAAAAATTATGGATATGTTCTTTTGTTCTATTTTCACTATATTCTACAGCTGTTTTTGTGGTCATCAAAAATGCCCAATCACTACTTTGAGCAAGTAA
>CAYFGQ010000067.1:0-19293 GCA_964342525.1 uncultured Arcobacteraceae bacterium | reverse complement strand
TTTGAATAAAGGCATCTTCAATATTAAATAAAGTTTTTTTCTTATTGGGATCGAAAAAATTTTTAAAATCATCAATGGTTTGGGTTAAATTTGATATAGAATCATCAATACTATTTATTGCATTTTTTATCTCAGGAGCTTTTATCTCTAGTGAATTATTCTCCCTACTAAGTTTTATCAATCCATTAGCCATAGAGATAACTGTTATGGGTTGCTTCCATTGGTGAGCAATATTTGCAAGCATTTCACCCATTGTTGCCATTTTGGATTGTTGTATTAAAAGTTTCTCTTTTTCGAGTGTTTTATTTACTTCATTTGCTATGCTTAAACGATACTCTTTAAATCTTTTTTCCACAAACTTAGAAACAAAAAATGATAAAATAATACAAATAAAAGTAAAAATCACACTATAATAAACTATCTTTTCTAAAGATTCATTATTTGATGCGATCAAAGATTCTCTTTTTTTTGCAACATCATTTTTTAAAGTATCAGTATAAAAACCAGTACCTATAATCCAACCCCACTCTTCAAACTTCTTAAGATAAGAAACCTTTGAAAGTGAAGCAGCAGAATCAACAGGATTTATAGAGGCATTATAAGAAACGTAACTTTCTTTTTTATCTTTCATATAAGTAAGTAATTCTCTAGTTAGATATCTCCCATTTTTATCTTGATAATCCATTCTATTTTTACCAATCAATTCTTCTCTTATATGGGATAAACAATTACCTTCTAAGTCATAAAGAAATATATAACCTTTATTTTCATATCTTATTTTTCTTATTCTTTTTAAAATTCTTTCTTTTAATTCATTTTCAAAATCATAGAGATACTCCCCTGTTCCTATTGCCATATTTAAAGGCTCAAAATATTTATAAAAACTAATCTTTTTATACGTATCTTCTTTATTACCATTTCTATACCAATAGTAAGAATCATAGTTTTCAGCTTTATTTTCTATAGTATCTACTATGGTTTTTACAAAATGATATCCCTTTTCATCCTTAAACTCTAAAAACCCTTTTCCTTCTAGCTCTTTATTTAGTGGCTGTAATATGGCTGAGCCATTTTGACTTGCCATAAAAATATAGCCTCTTCCATTATTATATGTTATGCCATTTAATGTACTTTTTATTAGATCTAAAATATTTTCTTTACTTATATCTTTATCAATTTTTGTAGCACTTAAGTAGATATTTGTAGCTATTTGGTGAGACTCGTAAACCCTATTTTTAATAAAGTTTTTTAACTCAATCTCTGAATTCTTTTTTTCTTCATCAATATAAGTATAAACCTTATTTACTTCTTCTTGAATTCTTTTTTTATTGTTTACCAAAAATGTTTCTTGAAAATGTTGGATCTCTTTTTCAAACTCCAACTTTTTATCTTTTAGAAGGATATTGGTTATAAAAAAAGACAGCACAATAACAAATATAATAGGACTATATTTTATTATTGATAAGATAATTTTTTCATTTTTTGATGTGTTCATAATTTAGCCTTTATATGTCCAATAAAAACAATATAAATACGCTAACTCTCCATACACAACAATAACAAAAAAAAGTTGTTTAAAAGTCTCGGATTGGGATTAGATTAGATGGTGAAGAGTTTTATGTAATCACCTTAGATATCTCAAAAGAAAGGATTTTACGTTTTGAAAATAAGATCAGAACAAATATAGAAAGATTAATATAGAACATGAAAAAAATAAGACAAGTACCTATATAACCATATCTAATAGGGTTAAAAAAGAAACGGGGAGAAATAAGGTTGTGGTTAATTAAAATATATCATAAACAACCATTCCCCTTTTTCCCATTTCCCTTTTTATTTCAATAATGTACTAAAGTATTATTTTTATTTACCAGTAAGAGTAAATGAAAGTAACTTTTCGATCTCATCTTTCAATTTATCTGGTGCACTAAATAATGAGTGGCTATAATACCAATTTTTAAATCTTCCTATACTAAATAATCCACAACTAGAATTATTACTACTACTTGTTACAGAAACTTCTTTTCTTGCATAAATTATACTAACTTCATCATATGTTAAAGACCATTCACCATCACCATTATAAAAGAATACCTTAGTATCTGCGCTTGCATTACTAACATACTTTCCTTCTAATTTTGTACCATTCGTTAATACTTTAATACTTTTTGTGCTCATTTTATTTTCCTTTTTTATTTTTTTAAATAAATTACATATTAAATATAATTTATCAACTCTAGACGTACCTTATTATTTTATTTTCATAATAGTTTTACTTAATTACTTACGAATTAATACATTTAGAATTAAAAATAATAAGTTTAAGAGTATTGTATGTAAATCTTTTGGCAAGTTTTGGCAATTTTGTATTTTTAAAAGAAAAAATTTTAGATAAATTTTATGGATAAATAAAATGATTAAATTTAATAAAGATAATTTAGTGAATTAATTTATTCAAGAAAGGAATAAAATGGCAGACAGGAAGAGATTCGAACTCTCGATAGCGTGAACTATACTCGCGTTCCAGGCGAGCGCCTTCGACCACTCGGCCACCTGTCTACTAAATTGGAAATGGGATTATAATCAAATAAACTTAAATGTTTACTAAACTATAGCTACGCCCACAACAAATTCGCGAATAAAATAGCATAAGTTGTGCTTCATAGTTTCTAAATTTTAAATTGGCATATTGAAATATGTTAATTTAAAATTTAGAAACTAGGGAGTGCAAACTATGCTACCCTTCGGGAGACAGATTAAAAGGCATCTTGCAAAAAAAATTAATTCAAATTAGCCAGCTAGTTTAAATTAATTTTTTTCACAATCTTCTCTTTTACTATATCTCTTTTCTTCGTGAATTTGATGTGTGATAGCTATAATATCTCATTTAGCTCATTTGCGTGTTCAATTTTTTTGATTATGCTATCATAATCCTCTTTTTCTAGGAACTCTCTCATCTCTAAAAAATGTTTCATATAGATATCCATAGACTCTATAAGGTTTTCTCTATTTTGTCTAAAAATATCTGTCCACATCTCTGGTGAAGATTTTGCAATCCTACTCATATCCCTAAATCCACCAGCAGCTAAAGATACGATATCTGTTGGATCTTCATGATCCATAACAGTATTTGCTAAGGCATATGAGATAGCGTGGGGTAAATGACTCATATAACAAGCATGGATATCATGTACATCTGAATCCATATAGACTTGTCTCATACCCACTTTTTCAAATATCTCTACAGCCCTATTTTTATGTATCTCTTCACACTCATCAAGATCACATAAAACTATGATTTTTCCCTCATACAAGCCATCTTTTGCAGCTTTTGGTCCAAATTTTTCTGTACCTGTCATAGGGTGTGCTGGTACGAAATTTTTCTTTAAATGTTGTGGTACATTTTTTACGATTAGCTCTTTTGTACTACCAAAATCTATGATTGTAGTGTCATTTTTTATTTCACCTAAATTATTTAAAAATTTGATGATACCATCTACAGGAATAGATAAGATGATCACATCCACTTCTTTTAGTTTTTCTAAATCAACTATCTCATCTACAAATCCAAGCTCCATTGCTTCTTTTTGGTGTTTTAAATTATGATCATATCCATATACTTTTGATGATATGTTATTTTTTTTAATTACTTTTGCAAATGAACCGCCCATAAGACCCAGTCCAACAATTCCAAATGTCAATATATTTCCTTATAATAATTAATTATATTTTCTATAACTTATAAATTTTTCGGTATTATATCAAACAAAAAATAAAAAAGGTTCCTTTATTATGATTATAATTCCAGCAAGATTAAAAAGTAGTAGATTTGAAAATAAGATTTTAGTAGATATTTTAGGTCTACCTATGGTTATAAAAACAGCAAAACAAGTATCCCAGCTTGATGATGTACTTATCGCTACAGATAGTGAAGAGGTTATTGAATTAGCAAAAGAGCATGGTATAAAAGCTGTTATGACGAGTGATACACATCAAAGTGGTACAGATAGAATAAATGAAGCAGCAAATATTATGAATCTTCCAGAAGATGAAGTGATTGTAAATGTACAAGCGGATGAGCCATTTATAGAACCAGAAGTAGTAAAAGCTGTGATTGATCAAGTAGCATCTAGAAAAGATGAAGAGTTTAATATGGTAAGCTGTTATAAAAAGATAAGCTCTGAGCTTGCTGATGATCCAAATCATGTAAAAGTACTACTAAACTCATTGGGAGATGCTATTTATTTCTCAAGATCTAAAATCCCATACCATAGAGACCACTATGCAAACTCATCATATAATGGTCACCTAGGTATCTATGGATTTACTAAAAAATCTCTAAATAAATTTTGCTCACTTGAAATGTCAAATATTGAAAATATAGAAAAATTAGAACAACTTCGTGCCATAGATAATGGGCTTACAATAAATATGGTAGAGGTAGAATCAAAATCTTTTGGAATTGATACCCAAGAAGATTTAAACAACGCTCTTAAGATTTTTTCATAATAAATACTCACATCCCTAAAAATTCAATTTTTAGGGATGATATTTAGTTTTATATTACATAAAAACAGATATAATATTTCTAATTTAGAAAAGAGAAATAAGCCACGAAATGATTTATAATATTTTAATTATTGACAAGAATAATACACAAGAAGAATATATTGACACTTTTAAAAACCTTTCAGACAAAGAACTATTTTTTGAGTCTGATACAAAAAAGTTACAAATATTATTCACTGAATCAAACATCCACGCTATAGTAATCAATCCAGAGACAATGTGTGTAAAAGACTTACCAAATATAATGGTAGAGCAAAACAACAACCTCCCTATTTTGATCTTGGGTGAATACTGTGAAGATGAGCAATATAAATGTGAAAATTTGATCTGTGATTTTGTTTCACTAGATAGAAAACTACAACTTTCAAATAAGATAAAATTTTGCAAAAATCTTTATAAAAAAGAATTAGAGCATGAAACTCAAGTAAAAAAACTACTTTATATTGATAATCTTACAAAATTTCCCAATAGAACAAAACTAATTGAAGATGTAAGAAATGATAATATAGGGATATCATCTTTAGCGATAGTTGATATCAACTCTTTTAAAGAGATAAATGATTTCTTTGGACATAAAATTGGGGATAATATTTTAAAAGGTATTGCTCATATTATAGAAAATCTTATCCAAAGATATAAAGATGAACTAATACTTTATAAATTTCCAGCAGATACGTATTGTCTTGCAAATAAAACTTTAGCAAAAGAGAAATTTGTAGATTTAGTAAAAGATATAATTATTACAATAGAAAATAAAGTTTTCCATGAAGGGGAACATGAAATAGATACTAGAGCAACTGTAGGTATCTCATTTTCAACCAAAAACAATAAACTTATCACAGCAGACCTTGCCCTGCAAGCTGCAAAAAAAGATCATAAAGATTATCTAATTTTTTATGATGAGCTTGATAATTTAAAAGAATACCAAAACAATATGGTTTGGACTAAAAAAGTAAAACAAGCTTTAGAGCTGGATAAAATCATAGTTTATTTCCAACCACTTATAAATAATAAAACCATGCAAGTGGATAAATATGAATGTCTAGTTAGAATGATAGATGGAGATAGAATTGTATCACCATTTTTCTTTTTAGAGATTTCAAAAAAAGCAAATCAATACTCAAAGATCACAAAAACAGTGATAGAAAAATCCTTTGCACAATTTGAAAATCTTCCTTTTGAATTTTCAGTAAATGTATCCTATGAGGATATTGAAGATCCTTCATTTTTAGATTTTATAAAAGAACAATTGAAAACTTACGATATTGCAAATAGAGTTGTTTGGGAGATACTTGAAGATGAAGATGTTAAAAACTATGATGTGCTTTTATCATTTATCAGTGAAGTGAAAGCTTTAGGTTGTAAAGTAGCCATAGATGATTTTGGTAGTGGTTATTCAAACTTTGAGCATCTACTAAAAATGGATGTGGATTATCTTAAAATTGATGCATCCTTAATCAAAAATGTTGCAACAGATGAAAATAGTTATAAAGTAGTAAAAACTATCATGGATTTTGCAAGAAGTTTAAATCTTAAAACTATCACAGAGTTTGTTGAAAACGAAGAGATTTTTACTATCACAAAAGAGCTTGGGGCTGATTATTCACAGGGGTACTATTTTGCACCACCTTTAAATAAACCAGACATTTATACCTTTGAGGGACTTAAATGAAAAAAGAAATTTTAAAAGAGCTAAATATCCTTTATGCTGAAGATGAAGATGATGTGAGGATATTTACTACTAAAACATTAGAAACATTAGTGGCAAATATTGTTTCTGTAGAAAATGGAAGAATAGGACTTGAGACATTTAGTGAGTCCCCTGAAAATTTCAATCTAATAATCACAGATATCAATATGCCAAAACTAAATGGTCTTGATATGTGTGAAGAGATCAGAAAAATAAATCCAAACATCCCTATTGTAATCACAAGTGCACATAGTGATGAAAACTTCTTAAAAAGATCCATAGAAGTTGGAGTATCTTCTTATACTATGAAGCCGATTGATCTTTATCAATTGATAGAGAGTATCATAAAAGCGGCAGAACCACAGTATTTAAGAAATAAGCTAGAAAACTCTAAGAACTCACAAAGTAATAGTGAAAACATAGACTCTAAATTAGAGGCTTTAAAAAAGATTCTTGACTCCCAAGAGAATATTGTATTTGTTTCAAATGGAACAGATATGGATATTGTAAATAAAAAATTCCTAGATTTTTTTAATGTTCAATCAAAAGAGGACTTTTTAGTAAAACATCAAAATGTTCACTCTTTATTTTTTAAAGAAGCTGGTTTATTTTGTTTCGATGAGGAAGAAAATACAAACTGGATAGAACAAATCAAAAATCTAAGTGAAATAAATAGAATCATAAAACTAAGTGATAAGGATAACTCTCTTAGAACATTTATAGTAAATGCAGATAAGTATGAACAAGATGATTCAAAATTTGTAGTTTCATTTACAGATATTACAGAGATCAGAAAAAAATCTGCCCTACTTGAATATCAAGCAAATCATGATCCACTTACAGGTCTGCTAAATAGAGCTGCATTTAATAAAATCTTCTCATTAGAATTAAAAAGGGATATTCGATATAACCATTCTGTATCACTTATCTTATATGATATAGATAACTTTAAAAATGTAAATGACACTTATGGTCATAATGTGGGGGATATTGTACTAAAAAATATAGCTAAGATATCCACTGAGAATGTAAGAGAACATGATAGTATCACTAGATGGGGTGGTGAAGAGTTTATCGTACTACTACCAGAGACTGATATAAAAGGAGCAATTCAAGTTGCAGAGAAGATAAGAGCAGCAATTGAAAGGCATAAGGATGAAGAGACACCTCAAATAACTTCTAGTTTTGGGGTGGTTCAATTAACATATGAAGATACAAATGAAAGCTTTATAAAAAGAGCAGATGAAGCTCTATATGAAGCAAAAAGAACAGGTAAAAATAAGGTTGTAACAAAATGAGCCAATACGAAGTAATACACAGACCTATGGGTGCTTACCAAACAAATTGTTTTATAGTAACATTTGAAGGTAAAGATATCATAATCGATCCAGGGGTTGATGCAACTGCTTGGGTTTTACAAAATGTAAAAAATCCCATAGCCATATTAAATACACATGGTCACTTTGATCATGTATGGAGCAATGGGGAGCTTCAAGAAAAACTAAATATCCCTATTTATGCACCTACTGATGATATTATGCTTATTGAAGATGACGCTATGCAAAGGGGTACACCTGATTGTAAAGTGGATATCAAAGTTGATGGTGACCAAGAATTTGAATTGGAAGGTTTTAAATTTAAATTTCACCACTTCCCAGGACACACTCCAGGGTGTAGTGCCATAGAGATGGGAGAGCATCTTTTTACTGGTGATTTTATCTTTGATGGATCAATTGGAAGAGTAGATTTTCCCTTTTCAAGTCCACAAGATATGGTAAAAAGTATACAAAAAGTACTTACTTGGGAAAAAAATTATAAAGTTTACCCAGGTCATGGGAATTTTAGTACCTTATTTCAACAAAAAGACTCACTAAGAGCTTGGATTAATTATATTTAATAATTTTTTTTGTTAAGATAATCATAATTATTACGGAGAGAGAATGAAAAAAAAGATAGTTTTAAGATTTACCATCATTATTGTTATATTGGGTATCCTATTAACAATTTTTGAATTGATAAATTTTAGAAACTTCACTATTAATTCTTCCGTACACAAAGCAGAAGCGATCTCAGAAGTTGTAAAAAGTGGTCTTACTGCCCATATGATAAATGGAAATACAAATCAAAGAAGTACCTTTTTAAAATCCATATCAGAAATTGAAAATATAGATTCTATTTGGATAGTTAGAGGCGAAAAAGTAAATTCTCAATATGGTGAATCTTTAGAGATAGAAAAAGCTAGGGATGATATTGATAAAAAAGTATTGAGTTCAGGTGAAACCTATTATGAACTTGATGAAACCCTAAGTAAAGCAAATCTTAGGGTTACGATCCCGTTTAAAGCAACTATTACCCAACAAATAAACTGTATCCAATGTCACGAAGTAAAACTAAATGATACATTAGGTGCTGTATCTATGGTACTTGATATTTCAGAGGTTAAACATGCTGCCATAAATAGTGTAACTATTATCATCATAATTACACTTTTTACAATAGCACTTATCATACTTTACACAAACAAATCACTTAATCCATATCTTGATACTATAGAAGTATTAAGCTCAAGAATTAAAGAAGCCTCAGTAGGTGTATTTAAACCTATGAAAGAAGAATCAAATATTTCGACTGAAGCAAAAGAGCTTACAAGAGAATACAATTCTTTAGTTCAAAAACTAAATATCACATTTAGTGAGATTGATGAAAAGCTAAAAGGTTTTGTTGGTACAAACTATGATTATTCAAATAGTTCACTAGATAACTCAAACTATATTATCTCAAATCTTTCAAATATTTTCCAATTTAAAAAAGAGATAGAATTAGATAATACAAAAGAAGAGATCTATTTTAGAATGTCAGAGATATTCCAAAATAAATTCAATCTAAAAAACTTCACAATGATGGAAGTAGATATCACAAATAAAACTTCTAAAAAAGTATTTTCACAAGGTGAACTTTTCTTTTGTTGTGATGATATTATAGAAGATTCTAGTGCTTGTAGGGTTACAAGAAATACTAGAGATGTTACATCACTAGAACATCACTCTGCTTGTGCATGTTTTAAATCAAAAGATCACTTTTATTATTGTGTAGATATACGTATAGGTAAAAACCTAATCTTAGTAGTAAACTTTGTAACAGAGAATAAAGAAGAGTTAGTTGAACTGAAAAAAAATGTACCATTTATGAAAAGTTACCTAAGTGAAGCAGCACCTGCAATAGAAGTAAAATACCTACTAGATGAATTAAAACAATCAGCATTTAGAGATGGTCTTACAGGTCTTTACAATAGAAAATTCATGGATGAACATATCAAAAAACTTGTTCCTCAAGTACTTAGAGAAGGGATCAATGTTGGTGTACTGCTACTTGATATGGATCACTTTAAAGCTGTTAATGATGAATATGGTCATGATATTGGGGATAAGGTACTTAAAGAGTTAGCAAGAATACTACTTGAGAATGTTAGGGAATCTGATATCGTTATTAGATATGGTGGTGAAGAGTTTGTGGTATTACTTGTGGGTGTAAAATCAGAAGCTGATGCACTAGGTGTAGCAAATAAAATAAGAGTAGCAGTAAGTGAAAATGAGATCGATGTATATGCTGGAAATAAACTTAAAAAGACTATTAGTATTGGTCTTTCTATGTTCCCAGATGATTCAAAAAACATGGACTCAGTTATTAAAAATGCAGATATTGCATTATATGAAGCAAAAAATACAGGAAGAAATCAGGTTGTAAGATTTGAGCAATCTCAGGTTTCAAGTGTAGATCTTTTTTAGGAGAATAGATGGATAATGTTTCTATAAGACCTTTTATAAATGAAGTATATAATCAAAAACTATCTTTAGATAAAATTGACGAGATATACTCTGTTTTTGAGACAATAAAAGGTTTTCAGGGATTTAAAGGGGTAATAGAGTATTTATCTAAATGGTTATATGAAAAATATAAAATTAGAAATGTAAAATTTGAAACAAACGATATAAAAGAGAATAAAAGAAATGTTCTTTTCCATAAAGGTTTAGAGATAGACCTTGAGAAAGATGAAGATATTGTTTATTCATTTTCTATTGTTATTCAACCATTTTTAAGGGGTGATTTAAGTCTATTATTTGATTCTGTTGAACACTTTGAAGGAACAAAAGAAGACTTTGTATATATAGATGCCCTACTTTGTGAAGCTGCCCTAGTGATTAAAAATAGTATCATAAACAACTTCTTACAAGCTTCATCTATAAAAGATAGTGTAACACATACTTATAATAGAAGAGGTTTAGATGAACACCTTGAAAAACTTCTACCACTAGCTAGACGTGAAAATAAAGAAGTAGCATTTTTATCAATAGGTATAGATCACTACAAAGCTGTAATTGATGAGTTTGATTATAAGGTTGGAGAGAAAGTACTTATTGCTTTAGCAGATATCTTAAAAAGTCATACAAGAACCTCAGATCTAGTTGCTAGAATTGATGGGGATGAATTTGTAGTAGTATTAGCAAATGTATTAAACGAAGATAGTGCCATAATGGTAGCTAAAAAGCTTATAGAAGAGTTTGCAAATACTGAAATAGATGTAGGGGTATATAGTGGTCAAACCCTAAAGAAAACTATCTGTGTTGGGATATCTATGTTTCCAAATGATAGTACCTCTGTAGATCAATTAATGAAAAATGCAGATATTGCTTTATATGAAGCAAGAAATAATGGAAGAAGCCAAGTATTAAAATTTGAAGAGAAACAAGAAGGGATGATTGACCTTTTTTAAAGCTATATATAAAAATAAAGTGCTAAAATAATAATATGAAAAATGATTTACTTCAACTAATTAAAAAATCGGCCACTTCCACTAGTGCAAGTAAGGCCGTAGAGCATATATACGATCTGTATGAACAGATCCAATACTACAAAGAAAAAGATCCTATCTTAAAAGAATTTAATTCTTGGATGAATGAAAACTTTGCCATAGAAAATCTAAAAATCAATCTTTACAATGCTGAAATAGATCATAATAAAACCATATTTAGAGCCGGTGAAGATTTTGATATCAATAGTGATCTTATAAAAATGTATATTATTGAAATAGATCATAGACAAAATGCTTTAGTACTTTTAAAGGCCAGTGATGAAGATCATTTTGCTTTTTTAGAGTCAATGGAAGAAACCTTTCAAGCTATGTTTTTTGTAGTATCACCACTTATAAAAGACTCTATCATTTTAGAACAACTAGAAGATCTTGCCATGAAAGATAATATCACAGGATATTATAATAGAAAATATCTAGATAGATTTATTAGAAATAGACTTTATGTTTGTGAAAAAAATGGGGATGTAAACGTAGCCTTTATGCTTGTAGAGGTTGATAGATTTAAAGCTGTAATTGAAGAGTTCGACTATGAGATTGGGGATGATGTCTTAATTGAACTAGCTAAAATCATGAACTCAATAATAAAAAGAGATGATATTATCATCAAACTTACAGGTTATGAGTTTTTAGTAATTTTAACAAATACAGATGAGCAAAAAGCAGAGTCTGTAGCAAAAGAGATGATCGATAGATTTGCTAAAGCTGAAGTAACAGTAAATATGCTTACAGGACAAACCCTAAAGAAAACTATCTGTATAGGATACTCAATGTATCCTAATGATGCTTGTGATGTATTTGAAGCTATCAGACAAGCAGATATCGCCCTAAATGAGGCAAGAAATATTTCTAGAAGTTCTTACCTCAAATTTACAAAAGAACAAGAGAGTACTATAGACTTTTTCTAAGCCTTTTAGTTCTCTTTATTCTCTTGTTCCTTCTTTAATTTAGCCTCTTTTCTAGCTCTTTTAACAGGATTTGAACTTACCATAAGATTTGCTCTTTTTGGCTTTTTAGGTTTTAGCCTAGCTTTCATATATACTCTTTTTGGTGCAGGATAACCTTCCACTGTTCTTGTAGGATCATTTGGATCGAGGAAATCATTTAAAGACTCAGTATCTACCCACTCAGTTTTTCTTTGCTCATCAAGTTCAGTTTTTGTGATTTCTAAAACCTCAATATTATCAAAACCTGCCCTATCAAGCCAGTTTTTAAGTGCTGGGATTGTTGGTACAAAATAGATATTTGGTATTTTAGAGTATGTCTTTTTAGGAGTTAGAGCAACCTCTTCTTCCCCATCTATCATAAAAGTATCTATTAATATCTCACCATTTTTATTAAGAGCTTTTGCTAAAGATTTTAAAGTACCCACAGGATCAGGTCTATGGTATAAAACACCAAGCATAAAAATAAAATCAAATTTATGCTCATAGTATTCAATATGCTCAACCCCTAAAAGCTCATACTTAATATCACTTTTTACAAAATGATTTACCATATCAAATTGCATCTTATAAAGGGGTGCAGGATCAAATCCAACTATCTTTTTTGGTTTATCTTCAAGCATACGAAATAAATAATATCCATTATTACACCCAACATCAGCTACTATTCTATTATCTATTCTAAAGTGTGGTCTTATTAAATTATACTTTATAAAACTCTTCCACTCTGTATCAATAAAAAGATCAAAAAGACCAAAAGGACCTTTTCTCCAAGGCATTAAATGTTTAGCTGCATCTACCAATAACTCTTTTTGTTCATCACTTAACTCAGCTTCTACTTTCACAATATCGTCAATAGAGATTTTTGTATCAGTTTTTACCGAATCTAAAAACTTATTTAATGCATCTATCTTAGGTTCAATATTCTTCCAAGTGAACCATTTCTTACGTTCAGTTCTAATCGATTCTAAATCCAATTATATAACCTTAAAATTTTTTTTGAATTTTACAATTAATTGACTAAAATCAACCAAAATTCAATACACTTTTGGGTAAAATGTCGTTTTTAAATAAATACCCAAGTTATTTGATAATTTTTTTTAATTGGGTTATAAGGATATATATTGAAAAAAGCTAAAAACTTTCTTTTTTCCTACTGGACTACAGTAATTTTACTTTCACTATTAGCTATTGGTGCAGCTGTTGCAACTTTTATAGAAAATGACTTTGGAACAGAAACAGCTCAAGTATTAGTCTATAAACATATGTGGTATGAAGTTATATTGATTGCAACCACAATTAATATGGTTGGGATTATGTACAAAACCCGAATGTGGAAGAAATTTGGAAGATTTGTATTTCACCTTTCATTTGTGGTTATTCTAATTGGTGCTGGGGTTACTAGATATGTTGGATTTGAGGGGATCATGCAAATTAGAGAGGGTCAAAAAGTTGATCAAATGATTTCTTTAGAGCCTTATCTTCAAGTTACAATACAACAAGAAAATAAAAAATTCTATCAAGAATACCAAAAAAACATGAGTGCCGTTGCATCTAGTATTGTAAATAGTTTTAATCATACTATTGGGTTTAATGGGGAAAAACTAAATGTAAAATATGCTGATTATACCTTTGCTAAAAAAGGTAAAAGTGAGATGGGTATCTTACATGCAGATATAACATACAAAGGTGAAACACAAAGGGTAAAACTTGTGGGTAAACGTGGAATGAGAGGTGTTCCAAAATCTATTGCTTTTGATAATGGTGCAGTTAAAGTAAACCTTCAATATGGATCAAAAATCATGAAACTTCCATTTAAAATAGGACTTAGGGATTTCCAACTAGATCGTTATCCAGGAAGTATGTCTCCATCTTCTTATGCTAGTGAGGTTACAGTATTTCCAGAAGATGATGAACCATTTGATTATAGGATATTTATGAATAATACACTACATTTTGGAAACTACTTATTTTTCCAAAGCTCATACGACCAAGATGAAAAAGGTACAGTTTTATCAGTAAACCATGACCCAGGGAAATGGCCTACTTATTTAGGATATTTTTTACTTACATTAGGACTACTTGTAAACCTATTTGATAGAAAAAGTAGATTTATGAAACTATCCAAATATGTAAAACAATTTAACTCTCTAGCCGTGATTGCTATAGCTGCCTGTTTTTTAAATACAAGTGCTTATAGTGAGACCTTTGAAGAGTATACAAATAAATATAAAACTGAGTCTTTAAAAACTGCAGAGATATTTGGAAAACTAGTAGTACAAAGCTCAGGAAGAATGAAACCAAACAACTCTTTAAATATGGAAATTGTACAAAAACTTACTGGTAAAAAAGAGCTTGTGGGATTAAATGCAGATCAAGTAGTTATGGGTATGATGTCAAGACCAGAGGTTTGGCAAGCTGTAAAAATGATCAAAATAAAAACTCCAAAACTTAAAAAAGTACTAGGACTTGATGAGAGTACAAAGTATGTAGCATTTTCAGAAGTATTTGAAGAAAACAAATATAAACTAGCTCCATATATAGAAGCTGTAAGTAAAATAAACCCAGCTAAAAGGGGTACTTTTGAAAAAGATGTAATCAGAGTTGATGAGAGAATAAATATCGCTTATATGGTATTTTATGGAAGTTTATTTAAAGCTTTCCCTGAGCAAAACTCAGCTACAGATAGATGGTTTAATCCTCTAGAAGCGATCCAAAAATCAGACAAAGCAGCTGCAGATGCCCTAAAGGGTATGGTTGGTGGATTTGTTGGTTTTGTAGCCCAAGGAAACTGGGAAAAAGCAGATGAGTATTTAGCTCTTATTGCAAGATACCAAAACACTTTAGGTAAAGATGTGATGCCATCACAATCTATCTTAGAAAATGAGATCACTTTTAATAATATAGATCTATTCCCTAAACTTACTTTAGCATATATCTTAGTTGGTATGATTATGCTTGTGATATCTTTTGCCACAGTACTTAATAAAAACCTACAATCAAAAAAACTAGAGCTATTTTTCTTTGGAGTTTTAGCACTACTATTTTTAATGCAAACATATGCAATGGGTCTAAGATGGTATGTAAGTGGACATGCACCATGGAGTAATACTTATGAGTCCCTACTTTATATTGCTTGGTCTGGACTATTTGCAGGGGTTGTTTTCTTTAGAAAAAACCTTTTAGCCTTAGCAGCATCTGTTATTGTAGCTGCTATCTTTATGTTTACAGCACACCTAAGTCATATCGATCCACAAATCACTACACTTGTACCAGTACTTAAATCATACTGGCTTACAGTACACGTATCTATTATCACAGGTTCATATGGATTCTTAGGACTTGGTGCTGTTCTTGGATTTATGTCATTGATCTTGTTTATCATAAGAGATCCAAAGAAACCAAATATAGATGATTCTATTCGTCAAATGACAGCTATCAATGAGATGGCACTTATTATTGGTCTTTCATTTTTAGTTGTTGGAAACTTCCTTGGTGGGGTTTGGGCAAACGAATCATGGGGAAGATACTGGGGATGGGATCCAAAAGAGACTTGGGCTTATGTGGCTATCGTAGCATATATCATAGTTTTACACCTGAGATTTATTCCAAAGTTAGATAATCCATTTGTATTTTCTACAGCTTCATTATTAGCTTTTGCAACAATTTTGATGACATATTTTGGGGTAAACTTCTACCTATCAGGAATGCACTCATATGCTACAGGTGATCCAGTACCAGTTCCTACATGGGTATATATACTTACAGCCCTAGTATTTATTGTGATTGCCATAGCAAGTAAAAAAAGAGACTTACCTAGACTTAAAATAGTATAGAGATAAAATTCTACATTAAAAAGGGAAGTGATAAATCACTTCCCTTTTTTTATTTTGATACTTTGAATAATAGTGATGATAAATACAATTAAGATCTTATTTTTCTAAAAATGCAGACATTGTCTGCACAATTAAATTTTATAAAGTATTTACAAAAGAATTATAAGAGGAGTTCCTCTTATAATCTATTTAAAGTAGGTGCACCTGTAAAGTGTTTTAGTGCACTCATATATGAGCTTCTCTCATAAGCCGCTGGATTATCTGTATGATTTAAAGAGATACTACCTTTCATTTGTGAAATAGATTCATACTCTTTTTCTTCCATCCAATTTTGGATCTCATAAAGGATGTTTTGAAGCTCTTTTTCACCCTTTTGAAGAAGTACTGAAGCCATACAAACAGCATCAGCTCCACTCATTATAGCTTTTAACACATCAAAACCAGAATGAACACCAGTATTTACACACAGTGATGCATTTAGTTTATTATAAAGGATAGCAGCCCATCTTAAAGACTCACTTATATCTTTCTCACTTGAGATATTTGCCCTTTGTGTAGCTGTAAGATTTTCTAAATCAATATCTACCCTAACTGGATTATCAAATAATGTAAGCCCATCAGCACCAGCTTCAACAAATCTTTTTGCCATATTTGCTGGATTTGAAAAGTAACTATTCATTTTTAAATTTAAAGGTATAGAGATATTTTCTTTTACAAGTTTTACTGTATCCACATACATATCTTCAATCTTTGATCCATCAAGATCAAGATCAGTTGGGATATATGTGATATTAAGCTCCAGAGCATCTGCTCCTGCCCCTTGAAGTTTTGAAGCATATTTTACCCATCCACCAACACTTACACCATTTAAACTAGCAATAATAGGAAGATTTGTTGTTCTTTTGATCTCTTCTATATCAGATAGATAATTATCCGCTTCAATATTATCAAAATCTAAATCATTTGGCAGATACTCAGTTGCTTCAGCATATGATTCATTATGTGAATATAAAAAATGATCCAGCTCTTGCATCTCATGATTGATCTGCTCTTCAAATAAAGAGTGAAGAATAACAGCAGCGATACCATTATCTTCTAATCTTTTTATGCCATCAATTGAATTTGTGATAGGTGATGCACTTGCAATTAGGGGATTTTTTAAATCAAAATCCAAATATTTTGTAGATAAATCAATCATCTCTTACTCCTCACTCTCATATTGTTTTTGTAAATTTGTATATCTTTTATAAAGATTTGTAGCTGTATATCTAGCAGTCTCTAAAAATCTAGCCGCCTCATTTTTATCCATTTTTTCAACCATTTTAAATCTAGTCTCATTGTACATAAAATCTTTTACGTCAATTTTTGGACCTTTAAAATCAATCATAAGTGGATTTTTACCCTCTGCTTTTAATCTTGGATCAAATCTAAAAATTGGCCATAGCCCAGAATCCACTGCTCTTTTTTGCTGATCCATTCCATATCTTAGATCATATCCATGAGCCACACAGTGTGAATACGCGATGATAATTGATGGACCATCATAAGACTCAGCTTCCACAAATGCTTTATGTGTAGCTTTATCATTTGCACCAAGTGCTACCTTTGCCACATATACATTTTCATAGTTGATAGCCATAGCTGCTAAATCTTTTGGCATTGTTGGTTTACCTCCAGCAGCAAACTTAGCAACCGCACCTGTCATAGTAGCTTTACTTTGTTGACCACCAGTATTTGAATATACTTGTGTATCCATTACTAGAATATTTACATTTTTACCACTTGCCATAACATGATCTAATCCACCATAACCAATATCATAGGCCCAGCCATCTCCACCCATGATCCATACAGATTTTTTAGCTAAATAATCACTAAGTTCAATTAATTGTTCTGCATCATCTGAATCAATATCTTTTAATGCCTCTTTTAATTTTTCAACTCTAACTCTTTGCTCATTAATTTGTATCTCGGTAGTTTGTTCAGCATTTTTTATAGCTTCCACAAGTGTAGCATCTAAAGAATCACCTAACTTATCAATTAGAGCAATACATTTATCATAGTGATTATCAATAGCTAATCTAAATCCAAGTCCAAACTCTGCATTATCTTCAAATAATGAATTTGACCATGTTGGTCCTCTACCTGTACTATCTTTTTTCCATGGAGTTGTTGGTAAATTACCACCATAAATAGAAGAACATCCAGTAGCATTTGCTACAATCATCCTATCACCAAATAATTGTGATGTAAGTTTTACATATGGAGTTTCACCACACCCCGGACAGGCTCCAGAAAATTCAAATAGTGGCTCAAGAAATTGAGACTCTTTTACACTTGCATGATCTAAAATATCTCTGTCCACATTTGGTAAGTCCATAAAAAAATCCCACTGTTTAATCCCCTCTTCTCTTAAAGGAAGCTGTGGTCTCATATTGATAGCTTTTAGATTTGTTTGTGATTTATTTTTAGCTGGACAAACTTCAACACATAAAGCACATCCAGTACAATCCTCTACTGCTACCGAGATGTTAAATACATCATTCTCACCAAATAGTTTTTTACCTTTAGCTTTTTTGTAGCTAAATCCCTCAGGAGCATTTTCAAGTAGTGAAACATCACACACTTTTGATCTAATAACTGAGTGTGGACATACAGATACACACTTATTACACTGAATACATACATCTGCATCCCATACAGGAACATCCCTAGCAATATTTCTTTTTTCATATTGGGTTGTACCTGTTGGCCATGTACCGTCATCTGGCATTTGAGATACTTTGATATCATCACCCTTATATTCAGTGATTTTTTTGATTACACTATTTGCAAACTCACTTAGTTCACCTTTTAGTGCAGGAACTAGTTCTGTATCACTTGATACTTCATTTGGTACTTCTATCTCATATAAATTTGCCAATGAATTATCAACAGCCTTATAGTTCATAGCAACTATTCTATCACCTTTAGATCCATATGTCTTTTTAATAGCACCTTTGATTTTTTCTATAGCTTCATCTTTTTGCAAGATACCACTAATAGCAAAAAAACAAGTTTGCATAACAGTATTGATCCTTGCACCCATATTACTCTCTTTAGCTACCTTATAAGCATCTATAGCATAAAATTTGAGCTTTTTATTTATAATTTGCTCTTGGGACACCCTTGGCAATCTTTGCCATACTTGCTCTTTTGGATATGGTGTATTTAGTAAAAATACTGCACCCTCTTTTGCAATATCTAAAAGATCAAGCTTTTCTAAAAATACAGCTTGGTGAACACCAACAAAATCAGCTTTTGGGATAAGATATGTAGCTTTGATTGGTTTTGGTCCAAATCTTAAGTGGGAAGTTGTCATTGATCCTGATTTTTTGGAACCATATA
>CAYFGQ010000066.1:0-19565 GCA_964342525.1 uncultured Arcobacteraceae bacterium | reverse complement strand
AATAGCTCTGGATTAAAAAAGAACATAAATGGCAAGATCGCTGTTCTTATATCATATTTAAAGCCTTGGATACCTGTTTTAATAGGATCAGCTTTAGCTATACCAGCGGCGGCGTAGGCGGCGAGACCAACAGGTGGAGTATCATCAGCCAAAATACCAAAATAAAATACAAATAAATGAGCAGCAATAGCTGGTACAATAAATCCATTATCTTGAGCTAAGATCATAATAACTGGTGCAGTTAATGATGCCATAACAATATAATTTGCTGTAGTTGGTAATCCCATACCTAGAATAAGAGAGATAACAGCAGCTAAAATAAGGATAAGGAAAATATTTCCACCAGATAATGTCTCAATCACATCCAATAATACTTGCCCAAGACCAGTTAAAGTAATAGATCCCACAACAATACCAGCTAAAGCAGTAGCAACAGCGATAGGGATCATATTTTTTGCCCCAGAGATCATACCTGCTAAAATATCTACAAAACCTGATAACCAAATCTCTTTTGTAATCTTTTGTTTTGATATAAAAGCTCTAAATGGGTGTTGTACTACCATTAGCAACATTAAAAGCATTATGGCATTAAACGCTGCACTTGCAGCAGATTCCCTTAATACCATTAAAGTATAGAGTAAAAAGAATATAGGGATTAGATAGTGCATACCACTTACAAAAGTTTTCCATTTTTGTGGAAGATCAGCATCATCCATACCTTTTAAACCAAGCTTTAAAGCCTCTAAATGCACAATATAAAATAAAGCAAAATAAGATACAAAAGCAGGGATAAAAGCAGCAAAAATTACATCAGTATATGCCAGACCTAAAAATTCAGCAATAATAAACGCAGCAGCTCCCATAACTGGTGGCATAAGCTGTCCATTAGTAGAAGATGCTACCTCTACAGCTCCCGCTTGTTCAGCTCTAAATCCTGTTCTTTTCATCAATGGGATTGTAAAGGTACCAGTTGTAACTGTATTTGCGATGGATGATCCTGACATAATACCAGTAAATCCAGATGCTACAACAGAAGCTTTAGCGGGACCACCTCTAAATTTTCCAAGCATAGCAAATGCAAGATTTATAAAATACTCACCAGCACCCGCTTTATCAAGTAGTGATCCAAAAAGTACAAATAAAAATACAAAACCAGTAGATACACCAAGTGGAACCCCAAAGATACCCTCAGTAGTTAAAAACATATGTCCTGCAAGTTTATTTAATGATGCACCTTTATGGATAATAAGTTCTGGCATATAAGGTCCAAAAATACAATAAGCGATAAACACAATTGCGATAATTGATAAAGCAAGCCCTAAAACCCTTCTACCAGCCTCAAGTAAGATAACTATAGCAATAAGTGCCATAATAATATCTATAGGCAAATAATCACCCGGTCTTTGAGCTAAATCCTCAAAGAAAAATGCAATATATCCAGCACTACATAAACCAATAAGTGCAAAACTATAACCAAACCATCTAATTTTGCTTAAAAAATATGGTTTTCTCATCATTGGATAAACCATAAATGCTAAAACTAGTGCAAATGATAGGTGTACAGATCTTGAGATTGTTGAGTTTGTTGGCTCAATTACTATATATAATTGAAATAAAGACCAAGCTAGTGCAATAGCTGAGATAAGCCAAAATTCGTAGTGTTGGGTTCCAAATACCCTTTGCCCCTCTAACTCATTTAGAACTTTTTGAGATTCTTCTGCTTGTTCTTTTTCTAGTTCTTGGAGAGTATGGGGTTTTTCTTCATAAATAGCCATAAAATTTCCTTGTAGTAGTTAAATCCAAATTAAGCAATAAACTTCACAATGGTTGACATAATTTAGATTGATTTTATTAGATATCATTTATCTTTTAAATGAGGTCTAATAAAACATCCAAAGGCTTTTAGCCTTTGAATTAGTGTTTGAATTAACTATGTGTTACAGTAATCCAGCCTCTTTAAAGTATTTCTTTGCACCTTCATGTTGAGGAGCACTTAAACCATCAAGTAATGACTCTTTTGTGATATTTGAGTATGCTGGGTGTAATCTTTTAAAATCATCAAAGTTTTCTAAAATAGCTTTTACTAAAGTATAAACAGCCTTTTCGCTAACATCTGTACTAGTTACTAAAACAGCCTTAACACCAAAAGTTGGAACTGGAGTATCAACACCTTTATATAATCCTGCTGGAACATCAGCTTGTGCAAAATATGGGTTTGCTTTTACAAAAGCATCAATTTTAGCTCCTTTAATAGGAGTAATAGCTACATCTACTGAGTTTGAAGCATCTTTAATATTTGCAGTTGGGTGTCCAACCATATAAAAATATCCATCGATTTTATTGTCTCTTAGAGCATCTGGAGCCTCACCAGCTTTTAAAACACCTGCAAAACCTAAATCATCTTTGCTCATACCTAAAGCTCTAAACATACCTAAAGCTGTTGCTTCATTACCACTTCCTGGATTTCCTAGGTTGATTCTTTTACCCTTGATATCCATAATTTCTTTGATACCAGCATCTTTTCTAGTGATAAGTGTAAATAGCTCTGGATAGATTGCAATAACAGATCTTAAGTTTTTAACTGGCTTACCAGCAAACTTTTTTTGTCCATTTGCAGCTTGATAGATAACATCTGATTGAGCGATACCAAAATCTAACTCACCATTTTTGATAGTGTTGATATTGTAAACAGATCCACCAGTTGATTCAACAGAACATCTGATCTTTGTCTCTTTTTTATACTTATTTACAAGTCTACAAACAGCTCCACCAGTAGGGTAGTATGTCCCTGTTACACTTCCTGTACCAATAGTGATAAACTCTGCAGCAAAAGCTGGGATTGACAGTGCAGATATTAAAACTGCGCTAGCGATTTTTTTCATTTTATTCTCCTTTTTTATAAAACGAGAAAATGATAATGTATAAAAATGACATAAAAAGGACTTTTTATTATGTTAAAAAGTCATACTGATGTCATTTTTATATGTTATCTATAGTATGATTGCGATTTAAAAAAGGTAGAGCTATGAGATTTTTTTATATATTGATTTTTATAATTATTTTAAAAACTAATCTATTTTCAAATACTACAAAAAATGTATTGATTTTAAACTCCTACCATAAAGGTTTTGAGTTTAGTGATACTATTATAAAAAATATAGAAAAAGTATTTTATAACAATCAAAATATAAATCTAGATATCTTATATATGGACTCCAAACAAATATATACTAGAGATTATAGAAAAAGACTAAATGATCTATATACCTTACAGCTGGAAAATAAAAACTATGACCTTGTAATCCCCATAGATCAATTTGCTTATAAATTTGTAGTAAAAAATTACCATAATCTTTTTGAAGATGAAAAGGTTTTATTTATAGGGGTAGAACAATATTCACAAGAACTTATAAAAGTTTATGAGCTTAAAAATAAAGTAAATGGGATAATTCAAAAGCTAGCAATAGATGATAATATAAAAATTATTAAAAAACTGATGCCAAGGCTTAAAAAGCTATATATATTAAATGATAGAAGTGAAAATGCCAATGATAGTAGTGCTTATATCATAAAAACTATACAAAAATTTAAAAAAGATATAGAGATAGAATATCTCAGAGATCATACCTTAGAAGAACTAAAAGAGTATTTTAAAATTTTTAGAGAAGATGAAGCGATACTATTTATCCGTTTTTCAAATGACATAGAAGGAAACTATTACAGAACAAATGAAGTAGCTGCAGCCATAAAAGGATTTTCTCTACCTACCTTTGCTACGGACAATCTATTTTTAGATAAAGGAATAGTTGGTGGTAAACTTATATCTATGGATAAGCTTGGAGTAATAGCTGGGTATTTCGCAGTGGATTTACTTAAAAGAGATAGAAAAGAGCCTATTATCAAAAGCTATAGTTCATATAGCAATATCTTTGATTATAATGAATTACAAAGATTTAATATCTCAGTACCAAGGGGCTTATCAAGGGTAGCTATGATAAATACCCCTGAGAGTTTCTTTGATAGATATAATGATCTTATCAATAGTGTGTTTTTAACTACCCCTTTACTTTTGATCATCATCTTTGGTCTAATAGAAGCTTTAAACTCTAAGCGTAAAGCCACAAGTGAATTAAAGCAAAGATTAGAATTTGACCATGTACTTTTAAATGCTATCGATTCACCTATCTTTTGGCAAGATAAATATGGGGTAGTTTTAGATTTAAATAAAAAGTTTTGCCAATTAATTGATTTAGAATATGATAATTTAATTGGTAAAAATCTAAATAGTTTTAAAGAAAACTCCTCAAAAGTAAAAAAGGTATTGGAGTATTTAGATAAGGAGCTTGAAGAGGACGCTGTATTTACCATGAGGGATAATAGTGGTAAGAAAAGAATCTATTATATTAAACAAGCAAGCTTTGAATCCCAAAAACATGAAGATGGTATTGTTACAATCTTTACAGATATCACAAAAGAGATAGAAATAGAAAGACAAAGAGAAAAACAAACCCAATACATCATACAACAATCAAAAATGGCAGAAATAGGGGAGGTATTTTCATCCATAGCACACCAATGGAAATCACCACTAGTAACTATAACAGCTCTAGCTCAAGATATGTTTTACTCAAATAAAACAGAAGAGAAAGAGGAAGATAGTTATCATATAAAAAATATAATGCTTCAAGCAAATTATATGACAAATACCATAAATGACTTTCAAGATTTTATAGTACCATCAAAAGAAAAAACCATCTTTGATGCCCATAAAACCATAGAAAATCTTTTAAATATAGTAAGACACAATATGAAATACAACTATATTGATATAGATATAAAAGTAAAAAAGAGTACAAACTTAGATATTTATGGCTATGAAAATGAGTTTATGCAAGCGATCTTAAATATCATAAATAATGCAAAAGATGCTCTTTTAAATAATAGTGAGAAAAATAGAAAACTAGCCATATCTATGCAAAATAAATACAATATCTTAGTATTAGATATAATCGATAATGGTCCTGGTATCACAGATAAGATTCAAAAGAAGATCTTTCAACAATATTTCTCAACAAAAGAATCAGGACATGGAATAGGGCTTTATATGTCAAAACTAATTATACAAGATAAACTAAATGGGAGAATCTCTTATAAGAATATAAACCCAGGTTCCCACTTTAGAATAATACTACAAAACTATATAAAGGAAAAAAAGTGAAGATTTTAGTTCTAGAAGATGATGAAACTCTAGCTAAATTGATGAAAACAAGACTTGAAAATGAAAACTACCAAGTGGATTGTTTTAATGATGGGGAAGAAGCATTGGAAGCTATCTCTAATGGTTATGGTTGTTTTATCTTAGATATAAATGTTCCTTCCTTAGATGGTATCACACTACTTAAAAATGTAAGGGATTATCTAGGAGAAAAAACACCAGTTTTAATTATAAGCTCAAACCATGAGCTGGATAAAATAAAAGCTTCTTATGAAAAGGGTTGCAATGATTATATTAAAAAACCTTTTTTTATTTATGAGCTTATACAAAAGGTTAAAAACTTATGTAAAATAGAATACCAATCCATAGAATTTGGATCAAACTGCAAATACAACTTTATAGAACACGCCTTATATATAGATGATGAGAAAATTATCTTGGCTAAAAAAGAGATACTTTTTTTAGAGCTTTTTATAAACAATCTAAATAGAATAGTTAGTTATGAAGAAATAGAACAATATGTTTGGGAAGGGGAGATATCAAATCTTGATAATATAAGAGCTTTAATTAAAAGGATAAGAAAAAAGCTACCCAAAGATAGTATCAAGATCGTTACTGGCTTTGGATATACTTTAAATAGTTTTTGTAAATATGCCTAGTTTTTATTAAAGGTGATCATAAAACATGAACCATCCTCTGAACTCTGGGCACTTAGTTTACCTTTCATATTTTTCTCAATAATAAGTTTTGCCATATAAAGACCAATCCCAGTACCCTCAGCTTCCTCTTTTGTGGTAAAATATGGATCAAAGATCTTCTCTATGATCTCTTTATTCATCCCCTTGGCATTATCTTTTACTTTTATAAATATCTTTTGATCTTGCTCATATGCTTCAACGTGGATAGATGGTTTTTCTATACCATCAGATACTAAAGCATCCTTAGCATTTGTAATAAGATTTAATACAACCTGCTCAAACTCATTTTGATAGTTTTTTATACAAAGATCCTCTTGTATATTTGTTTGAAGATCAATTTTATTCTCAATAAGTGTAGCTGAAGTGATTTTAAATACCCTATGTAAAGAATCTTTGAAATAGAACTTCTCTTTTTGTTTATCTGGCTTAAAAAAGGTTCTAAAGTCATCTATAGTTGTAGACATAAAATCTAGAAGCTTTTCCATCTCTGAAGTCTTTTTATCCATATGTTCTTTATCAAGCTTACCTAAGTCATGGTGAAGTTTTACATTCATAACTATGGCATTTAACTCTGAAATTGGTTGTCTCCACTGATGGGCAATAAGACTTATCATCTCTCCTAAAGCAATAAATTTTGATTTTTGAGTTAAGATTCTCTCTTGCTCTTTATTTTTCTCTATGGCTTGTTTTACCCTAAGATCAAGCTTTCTATTAAAGTTTGCTAGGGCTTTTGTGGTGTTTTTAACCCTTCTATCTTTATTGATAATGATTTGTTGTAGTTTTTTACCAATAATAAAAGCCATAATAATAGCTATAACAGAAAAGAAAAGGAAAAAGAAAAGGTTTTGATTTATCTGCATATTTACATGTTTTTCTAAAATACCATTTTCATAATCTATATCTTGTTGGATATCATCCACATATACACCCTTAGCTATTACCCAGTTTAATGGTTCATAATAGTAAAAATATGATATCTTCTCAGCTATTGAATCATCTGTCTTTTCATAACTATACCTTACAAAAGCTTCCCCATCAAGGTTTATACCATCTAAAAACCTTTTTCTAAAAGCATAACCTTGAATATCTGTATAATTTGAAGAGATAAGTTTGCCTTCAAGATCAGGACGATTTGGATTTACCAATAATCTAGCAAAATCATCACCACCTTTTCTATTTATAAGTTCATAAATAAAAACATAATCACTTTTGCTCATATCAAAAGCTATATCTTCTTTTATCCATCTTTTTATATATTCCGCTTCTTTTCTTATTAAGTCCTGATCATAGTCAAACTTAAACTCGATCATTTTTATCATGGTTTGGATATCTACCTTAAGATTGTCCTTTTGTTTCTGTATTTTCTCATATTTTAATTTTATGAGGTTGTTTTCGTGTATATTAAGCTGATTTTTATAATAAAAAAGAGATATTATCACCGTATTTAACATGATCAATAATATGGTTGTGGTCATGATCAGTTTTGAAATATTTTTATAACCAAATATCATAATTAGGAAACCTTTTTGAATAACAATTTATTAAAGAAACTATCTAATTATACCCTATTGTTTGTTGAAAATGAAAAAGGTATACGTGATAATTTTGAAGAATACTTTAAATTACTTTTTAAAAACGTACATATTGGTATAGATGGACAAGATGGCTATGAACTCTATGAAGAGCATAAACCAGATTTTATCATCACAGATATTAAGATGCCAAGAATGGATGGCATAGAACTTGTTAAAAAGATAAGAGAAAATGACACTAGAACTTCTATAGTAATAATCTCTGCACACACCGAAGTGGAACTACTTTTAGAGAGTATCCCACTAAATCTTATAGAGTATGTGGTAAAACCTTTAAATAGTGAAAAACTCCAAGGGGTATTTGAAGAGTTTTTATTAAAAACCTCAAATGATGAGTTTTCTTATAACAAAAATAAAAGTGAAGTTATTTTACAAGGGGAGACCCATACATTAAATTATAAAGAAAACCTTTTTCTAGATAAGATCATAAATCAAAATAGAATCATCTCCTATGAAGAGATAGAGTTTGATATCTGGGATGGTAAAGAGATGAGCCAAAATGCCCTAAGACTTTTTATCAAAAACCTAAGAAAAAAACTACCTAAAGACTTCATCAAAAACGTACCAAATCATGGCTACTGCAAGAATAAAGAATAGTCAAATAAAAAGTAACTTCTTCGAGTTGTCAATAAGCCTAAGAAAAAATCACAAAGAATGAAATAAGATTTATGAAAGTAGCGTGAATGCTTGGTGCTACAATGTTTATAAAAAATTTGAGCTTAACCCAGAGGTTAGGTGATGATTTTTTGTGAATGTTGTAGTGCCAATGATTTATGCTAATATCGTGAAGATTATTTTAGTCTTTGAGATCACGGTATAAAAATTGCATATCTCTTTGTATGAAAAGAGATGCAATAAAAATAAAAAAAGATTTATATTATATTGGTGTAAGTGATCCTGATATTAGGACATTTGACATCATAATGAAAACTGCAAATGGAACTACCTATAACGCATATCTATTAAAAACATCCGATGGAATAGTGATCTTTGATACTGTAAAATATGAATTTCAAGATCAATTTTTTGAAAAAATAGAATCCCTATGTAAATATGACGAAATAAAATATATCATAATGCACCACCTTGAACCTGATCATAGTGGAGCATTGCCAGAACTCTCCCGTAGAGCAAAAAATGCTAAAGTGTTTGTATCTCCACAAGCAAGACCTATGCTTAAATCCATAGCCCACACAGATAATCTAGAGCTAGAGAATGTTTGGACAAATAAAGAGCTAAAGATTGGTGAAAAAACCATAAAGTTTTTAAGCACTCCAAATCTTCACTGGCCTGAGACTTTAAGCTCTTATCTTATAGAAGATAAGATACTTTTCTCTGGGGATGTATTTGGAAGCCACTATTTTGATGATAGATTATTTGATGATCTTGTGGGTGATTTTGACTATGCTTTTAAATACTATTATGAACATATTATGAGACCTTTTAAAACAGATGTGTTAAATGCCCTAAGGCTTTATGAAAAAGAAGAGATTTCTATGATCTGTAACCTACATGGCCCAATTATAAGGGATAATCCAGATAAATATATAGAGCTATACAAAAAATGGAGTACAAAATCTGATAGACTTCATGGGAAAAAAATAGTATCTATTTTTTATGTAACAAGCTACAAAAACACTAAAGAGATGGCTGAAGCCATCTACAATGGTATAGAATCAAATGAATCCCTTATAGCAAATATCTATGATCTTACAGCCCTAGATGAGCAAAATATGCTTACGATCTTAGAGGAGAGTACAGGTATTATAATTGGAGCACCTACAATCAATGGGGATGCCCCAAAACCTATATGGGATCTTTTATCTTGTATGATGCTTTTAGAGAAAAGAGGTAAATTTGGTGGATCTTTTGGATCCTTTGGATGGAGTGGGGAAGCTATAGATATGATAAATAGTAGATTAAAAGCTTTAAAATTTAGAGTGCCTTTGGCTCCTTTAAAAGTAAAACTTATCCCTACAGATATAGAAAAACTAAATTGTTATGATTTTGGTTTTGAATTTGGTGAGATAGTAAATGGAAAAATGGTGGAGATGACATTATGATAGAACCCTTAGCAATAACAGTAAACACAACCCCTTTGGATATCTTAGATGATAAGGTTACAAAACTTTTAAAATACCATGCAAAAGATGAGTATAGTAAAGATGTAATAGCACCCCATGTGGCAAAAACATCTTTAATGGAAAACCATCTATATCAAGACCTAGGTTTTAAAAATAGAATCCAAATGGGTAAATATATGAAAGAGCATTTTCCATCTTTAGCTAAACAAAAACCAGCCGATAAACTTTGGAAAAAATATATTTACGATCTTATAAATGAAGTAGCCCCAGCATGTGCCACATGTCCTACACAATCAAACTGCTTCTTATGTAAACTTGAGGAACAAAAAACAGTAAATTGATTTTTACTATTTTGTAATTTTTTTGTAATTTTATTATTTATAAATCTTTTGATATAATCAATTTATGAATAGTGAAATTACAAGCAAACAGATTCTTAAAAATATAGTTACTAATAAAATCTACATAAGTGTACTATTATCAATTATCTTTTCTGTATTACTTTTAGTTTGGATCAATTTTAAAGTGATTATGCCATCTTTTTATGACGAGATGATCAATAACTTCGTAGATGAAGCTAAAAGGGTAGGCACACATATATCAAGATACAATAAAAAAACACACCATAACCATTCTTTGCATGAAGCAGTGGAAGAGCTAAAAAAAGACTTTCATATTGAAAAAATAAAAATCTTTGATAAAAATGGATATATAAAATACTCTATACAAAAAAAAGATATAGGCTCTAAAAATAAACATGACTACTTTTATAATATAGTTGCAAAAGGTAATATATTTCATATTATTGCCCATAAAGGAACTAAAACCCTAGAAGGTAGAGTTGTGCCAAAGGATGTGGCTGAGATATATATTCCAAGTATGCAAGATCAAAAGTTTATAGGAGCATTTGAAGTATATTACGATATCACAAATAAAAGGGAATCTTTAAATAAACTTATCACAAAAGTAGAAAAAACTTTTTATATCTTTACTTTTTTATATGTGATGGTTTCATTTATACTATTATATTTAATAAGTAGACAAAATCTAAGAACTAAAAGAATAGAAGTATCTATGCACCAAAAGGCAAAAATGGCATCAATGGGTGAGATGCTTGGAAATATTGCCCACCAATGGAGACAACCTTTATCTACTATATCTATGAGTGCAAGTGCTATAAAACTTCAAAAAGATCTTGGACAAATAAATCCAGAACTTATAGATAAAAGTACAGTAAAAATAGTCGAAACCACAAAATATCTATCAAATACTATTGATGACTTTAGAAATTTCTTTAGATCTCAAAAAGAGATAAAAGAAATAAATACAAAACAACTTATAGATTCAAGTATCTCAATAGTATCAGCAAACCTAAAAAGTGATAATATTCATATCATATTAGATATAGAAGATTTAAAAATAAATACCCTAGAAAATGGGCTAAAACAAGTACTATTAAATATAATAAACAATGCAAAAGATGCACTTGTAAATACAAATGAAGAGAATAGATTTCTTTTTATTGAAGTAAAAAAGAGCCAAAAATTAGTAAAAATAAATATTAAAGATAGTGCAGGAGGAATTCCTACAGATATTATAGATAAGATATTTGATCCTTATTTTACTACAAAACATCAATCTCAAGGTACAGGTATAGGTTTATATATGTCTTTAGAGATCATTGAAAAACATCTCAATGGTAAGATTAGTGTTTTTAATGAAAACTTTGCATATAAAAAACAAAAATATACTGGTGCAAATTTTTCCATCTTTATTCCAATAAATTCATAAAAACATTTTTGTAATGTAAAAAACTGCAAAAATGTTCACCCTTTAAACACACCTTATAAATATTATAAAATAGGATTATTTTAGTCCTAAATATCCCTTAGAGCCTATATCCCAATAGCTACAAAGAAATTTCAAAATTTTATATCTTTTTTTTCATCTTGTGGAACGCTACTTGTATTATATATTTTCGATAACAAATTAAATCAAAAAGAAAAAAGGAGACGATATGTCTGAATTAAGACAAATTGCATTTTACGGTAAAGGTGGGATTGGAAAATCTACTACTTCTCAAAATACTCTGGCGGCTATGTGTCATTACTATGGAAAGAAAATTCTAATTGTTGGTTGTGACCCAAAAGCGGATTCAACTAGACTTATTTTACATGAGAAAGCACAATCTACTATTATGCAACTTGCTTCAGAAGCTGGTACAGTTGAAGACCTAGAGTTAGAAGATGTATGTAAGCCAGGTGCGGATGAGTTCCACCCTGATAACGAAGAAATTACAGACGGTTTCATTATGTGTACAGAATCTGGTGGACCAGAGCCAGGTGTTGGATGTGCTGGACGTGGTGTTATTACAGCAATTAACTTCCTTGAAGAAGAGGGTGCTTATGATGACGATTTAGATTTCGTTTCTTATGACGTACTTGGAGACGTTGTATGTGGTGGATTTGCTATGCCAATTAGAGAAGGTAAAGCTCAAGAGATTTATATCGTAATGTCAGGTGAGATGATGGCTATGTATGCAGCTAACAACATTTCAAAAGGTATTTTAAAATATGCAAACACTGGTGGTGTTAGACTAGCAGGTTTAGTATGTAATGCAAGAATGACAGATAGAGAGTACGATCTAGCTAAAAACTTAGCAACTCAAATCGGAACTCAAATGATTCACTTCGTACCAAGATCTAACCACGTTCAAAGAGCTGAGTTAAGAAGAATGACAGTTGTTGAGTTCTCACCAAAATCTGAGCAAGCTTTTGAATATAAAGAGTTAGCAAGAAAAATCATTGAAAATGATCTTAAAGTTATCCCAACTCCACTAGAGATGGATGACCTAGAAAACTTACTAATGGAATTCGGACTTGACGAAGAAGTTGATGAAGATGCAATTGGTCAAAAAGCAGAAGAAGCGTAATTAGCTAAAAAGTAAAAGCTAAAAACTAAAATAAAAATTTGTATGTAAAACGAAAATATGAAGGTGAAATCTTTCACCTCTTTAGGATTTGCTACTTTAACAGAGATTCATTCTCTGTGTTAAAAGTAGACATTTAACAATAGGTCCCTAGAAAATGGGACATTTTATAGGAGAAAAATTATGTTTGTATGTGGTTATCATTTCCCAGCGAGCGAAGGAAACGATGTTTCTTTTGACAAAGTAATCGAAAAAGTTGAAGAAGGTATTGATGCATCTGGAAAAACAGTTACATTAACAAGTGAAACAAGAGAAGGTGTTAAATTAGAAGAATTAGAAGTTCCAGCTGGTACTTTTGCTCACACTGCATTTGTAGATTTCTTTGAAAATGCAGATATGGATGCAACTGATGGTTTCAAAATGGTTTATTACACAAATAAATACCAAATCTCTGAGATTTCTAAATCAGTAGATGGTGAAACTACAAAAGATTTATGTAAAAAACTAGACGATATGAATCTTTATAGAGTTAAAGTAGCGTAAGAAGCTATTTAACTTTAAACCAATTTTTATAAGGAAAAAAAGACAACTCGTTGTCTCTTTAGGATTTGCTTCTTTAGCTTTAGCTTTGCTATAGCGATAAAAGAAGTTAACTCTAAGGGTCCCCTTATAAATTGGAACAATTTAAAAGGAGAAATTTATGGGACCAGAAACATTAGAAGCGTTACAAAAAGAAGCTATTGAAGAAGTATTAGAAATATATCCTGCAAAAGCTGCTAAAAATAGAGCCAAACACTTAGGTGTAGATTCACCAGAAGGTGTTAAAGGGGCGTGCGACAAAACAAGAAGTAACAAACAAACAGTACCAGGTGTAATGTCACAAAGAGGTTGTGCATACGCTGGATCTAAAGGGGTTGTTTGGGGACCAATCAAGGATATGATTCATATCTCTCATGGACCTGTTGGATGTGGTCAATACTCTAGAGCTGGTAGAAGAAACTACTATATTGGAACAACTGGAGTTGATACATTCGTAACTATGAACTTTACAACAGACTTTACTGAAAAAGATATTGTATTCGGTGGAGATAAAAAACTTAAAAAAGCTCTTGAAGAGATTGATGAGTTATTCCCATTAAACAATGGTATTTCAATCCAATCTGAGTGTCCAATCGGTCTAATCGGGGATGATATTCAAGCAGTTGCAAAAGTACACAAAAAAGAATCTGACAAGCCTACAGTTGCTGTATCTTGTGAAGGTTTTAGAGGGGTATCACAATCTTTAGGACACCATATTGCAAATGATATGATTAGAGATGAAGTTATGCCAGATACTTCATATAGAAAAGATTTCGAAGCTACTGACTATGATGTTGCTATTATTGGGGATTACAACATCGGTGGAGATGCTTGGGCTACAAGAATCATTCTTGAAGAGATCGGATTAAGAGTTATTGCTCAATGGTCAGGTGACTCTACTTATAAAGAGATGGCAATTGCTCCAAAAGCAAAACTTAACTTACTTCACTGTTATAGATCTATGAACTATATCTCTAGACATATGGAACAAGAGTTTGGTATACCTTGGATGGAATACAACTTCTTTGGACCAAGTAAAACAAGTGCAAGTTTAAGAAAAATCGCTGAGTTCTTTGGACCAGAGATTGTTGAAAAAGCTGAAGCTGTTATCGCTAAATATGAAGCTATGACTAATGCTGTTATTGAGAAATATAGACCAAAACTAGAGGGTAAAAAAGTTATGCTTTATGTTGGTGGACTTAGACCAAGACACGTTATCGGTGCTTATGAAGACCTAGGTATGGAAGTTATCGGTACAGGTTATGAGTTTGCTCATGGTGATGACTATAAAAGAACAAAAGAAGATATCGAAAGATCTACTTTAATCTATGATGATGTTAACGAATATGAATTAGAAAAATTCGTACACAAATTAAAGCCAGATTTAGTAGCTGCAGGTGTTAAAGAGAAATATGTATTCCAAAAAATGGGATTACCATTTAGACAAATGCACTCTTGGGATTATTCAGGACCATACCATGGTTATGATGCATTCGCAGTATTCGCAAAAGATATGGATTTAGCTATGAATTCACCAGTATGGGGACACACTAAAGCTCCATGGGAAAAAGAAGAGGTAGGAGCTTAATATGCAAGACGTAGATAATATAGTAAACGGACAAAAGCTTTTCTTAAAAGAAGAGTATCAAACATCACTAGAAGCTAAAAAAGAGTTTGAAGGTGGTATGGGTGCAATTAACCCTGCTAAAGTTGATGAAGTACAAGAGTGGACAAAATCTTGGGATTATAGAGAGAAAAATTTGAGCAGAGAAGCTATCACAGTTAATCCTGCTAAAGCTTGTCAACCTCTAGGTGCTATCATGGCTGCTCTTGGTTTTGAAAACACTATGCCTTACGTTCATGGATCTCACGGATGTGTTGCATATTTTAGATCATATTTTACAAGACACTTTAAAGAACCAACTCCATGTGTTTCAGATTCAATGAGTGAATCTGCAGCGGTATTTGGTGGTCTTTCAAATATGAAAGATGGTTTAAGAAACTGTAACGCTATGTATAAACCTGAGCATATTGCTGTATCAACTACTTGTATGGCAGAGGTTATCGGGGATGACTTAAATGCCTTTATCGTTGGTGCTAGAGAAGATGCTGAGGGTGAATTAGATGATTTACCAATCACTTATGCTCATACACCATCTTTCGTTGGTTCTCATATCACTGGATATGATAACATGATGAAATCTATGTTAGAGCAATTAAACCCAACTAGATCTGAAAAGGTTGTTGATGAGGGTAGAATCAATATTATCCCAGGTTTCGAGCCATACCTAGGTTCATTATCTGAGATTAAAGAGATCTCTGCAATGTTCTCTGACAAGATCGTAATGTTAGGTGATCATGAAGCTCAATGGAATACTGGTGCAGGTGGATATGAACTTTATGCTGGTGGTACTACTTTAACTGATGCTAAAACTGCTATCAACGCTGAGACTACTATCTCTTTACAAAAGTATTCAACTGTTCAAACAGCTAAAACTATCAAAAATAAATGGAAACAAGGATTTGAAACTTGTAACCCAATCGGTTTAGCTGGTACAGATGAGTTCGTAATGAAATTATCTGAATTAACTGGTAAAGAAGTACCTGCAGAACTTGCAGCGCAAAGAGCGCAACTTGTAGATGCTATGCAAGATTCTTACCCATATATGCATGGTAAAAAGTTTGCAATCTATGGTGATCCAGATTTCTTACTTGGTCTTGTTTCATTTATCGTTGAAATGGGTGGTATCCCAACTCACGTATTATGTAACAATGCTCCAAGAAAAGGTTGGGAAGCTGATATGAAAGCTATCATTGATAAATCTGATTGGTCAGAAGATTGTCAAATCTGGGCTGGTAAAGACTTATGGCACTTAAGATCATTATTATTTACAGAACCAGTAGATTTCTTAATCGGAAATGTATATGGTAAAGAGTTATATAGAGATACAAAAATACCTCTAATCAGAATTGGTTTCCCAATTTTTGATAGACACCACTTACATAGATACTCTATGAGTGGATATAAAGGTGCTTTAAACCTATTAACTTGGATCACAAACTCTGTTCTTGATCATTTAGATGAAGAAACAAGTGATATCGCTAAAACTGACTACTTCTTTGACGCAGTTAGATAATCGATTCTAAAACACAAAAATATACCTAAAAGGTTAGAGCTTATTGCTCTAGCCTTTTTTTATCTTTTTTTCCACACACAAAACTTAGAAAAAGTATGTTGGTACTTTCTTACGTGTTCTTGTATCACAAACTCAACATCAAAAGGCTCATCTAAAAGCTCGTAATCATCAGATAAAACCTCTTTTATAGTATCAATAGTATAAATCTCTTTACCATCTTCTATCTTACCACCAAGCCAGTTCTCTTTTTTTACATACTCATCCATCCAAGTATATGGACTAGCAATAATTAAGATACCATCTTTATTAAGCCTTGATCTGATATCTTCTAAAAATTTCTTTGGAGTATGAAGTCTATCTATAAGGTTTATAGCGATCACTAAGTCAAAACCTTCAAGCTCATCATCTAAATCACAAGCATCACCTTGTTCAAAGCTTACTTTTGAAGTATCTATATCTACAAGCTCAAAAGATTTTGGCTCTTTTATGTCACCTTCGATCTTTTTATCAAACTTTAAAACCTTTTCATCTTTTAATCTATTTGCTGTATCTACAAAACTTTGGGAGAAATCTACACCTATTACCTTATCAAAGGTTTTAGTAAGCTCAAAAGAAGCTCTTCCTACACTACAACCAATATCTAGGGCTTTTGATCTATTTATGGCATATTTATTTGCTATCTCAGCAATTTTGAGTGGAAAATTTTTTACACCAAAATACTCATCACCAAAGTGAAATTCACAATATTGAGAAACTATCTCATCTTTTTCATAATACACTTGTAATACCTTTTTAAAAATATGGGTTGGATTATATCATAGCAACATAAACACTCTATTATGCAATAAATTAGTTTATAAAGCTAATTTATGCCTAATCTATCGCCTTTTAAGATATATAAGGGTACACTTCTTGCAGACAATTTATTAGATTAAATAAGAATACAAGATACCATGAAGATAATTATTTTAACACTATTCACTTCTATTTTACTTTTTGCTAAAACTATAAATATAGCTGTAGCTGCAAATGTAAGTTATGCAATGCCTGAACTTAAAAAAGAGTTCAATAAACTATATCCAGATATAAAGATTCGCTATACCTTAGGAAGCAGTGGAAAACTAACTGCACAAATATTTAATGGGGCTCCTTATGATATATTTATCTCTGCAAATATGAAATATCCACAAAGACTTTATAAAGATGCTTTAGCTATTACAAAACCAACTATCTATGCTAGGGGTGCTTTAGTATATCTAAGTAGAAAAAAACTAGACTTTTCAAAAGGCATAGAACTTTTAAAAGATAAATCTATAAAAAAGATAGCCATAGCAAACCCTAAAACAGCTCCTTATGGTATAGCAGCTTTTGAGGTTTTAAAAAATGCAAATATATTAGATGATGTAAAATCCAAACTAGTATATGGGGAGTCCATATCACAAACAGTAGCATACACCACAAGGGCTACAGATATTGGTTTTGTGGCAAAATCATCCCTATATAGCCCTAAAATGACTAGATTCAAAAAAGATATAAATTGGGTGGAAGTAGATAATAGACTATACACCCCTATAGATCAAGGACTAGTGATACTAAAAAAAGCAAAAGATAAAAATGAAGCAAAAGCTTTTTATGATTTTATGCTTAGCTCCAAAGCTAAAACTGTCTTAGAAAAATATGGATATATTTTATGAGTAAAATAGTAGCTACAGTACAAAAGATACAAAATATCGATAATCTACACATCGTGACTTTTTTATGTGATGATGTGGAGCTTAAGATGATGAGTCTGGATATAAATGTAAATATAAAAGAGGGTAAAAAAGTACTTTTAAATACAAAACCCTCATCCATATCCCTTGCACGTGATTTGCAAGGACAAATAAGTATCTCAAACAAATTAGATGTAAAGATCATATCCATACTAAAAGGTGAACTTTTAAGTATCATCACCCTTGATTTTAAAGGCTTTCAATTGGAATCCTTACTCACTTCAGTGGATGTAGAGAAAATGAACTTAAGAGAAGGGGAAGAGTTAAATGCCCTTATAAAAGCTAGTGAGATATATATTGTGGAGTGTTTAGATGAGTGAAGTATTGGCAAATCTTGATTTTGAACCTTTTATCTTATCTTTTAAACTAGCTGGAATTACTACACTTATCTTATTTATCTTTAGTGTTCCTCTTGCGTGGTATCTATCTCAGACAAGATCAAAAATAAAACCTTTTATAGAAGCACTTACAGCCTTACCGATTGTATTGCCACCATCGGTTATAGGTTTTTATATACTTGTGTCACTTTCGGCAAATTCCCCTTTAGGGATGTTTTTTGAAAACACTTTTGGTATTGCTTTGGTATTTAACTTTACTTCATTAGTTATAGCTAGTTGCTTTTACTCCTTACCATTTATGGTGCAACCTATGCAAAGTGGTTTTGAGAGTTTGGATAAAAATATGCTTGAGGCCAGCTATTGTGCTGGGAAAAGTAAAATGGAGACTATCTTAAAAGTGGCACTACCAAATATCAAACCAGCTCTTCTAACAGCTATCATAGTAACCTTTGCCCATACAGTAGGGGAGTTTGGTGTAGTTCTTATGGTGGGTGGTAGTATCCCTGGGGAAACAAAAGTAGCTTCAGTCGCTATTTATGAGTTTGTAGAAGTGCTTGATTATGAATCAGCCCACATCTATAGCGGTATAATGGTACTTATAAGTTTTGTGGTACTATTAAGCGTTTATATCTTTAATCAAAAAAATAAAAATAGGTTTGCAAATGTATAAAGAGATCATCACTAAATCTTTAAAAGATGTTTTTGAAAATTATGATGCCATATTAAAGGCACTTATTATCCCTGTGATACTTTTATTTTTAATAGAATATGTATCAAATGAATTTACAAAACCAAATGAGTTTGGTGTATTTAGTATAGTATTAGTGATACTTAGTCTACTTGTAGATATGATCATACTTATAAGTGTACATAGGATACTTATACTTGGACGAGATTCGGTACCCACGTGGGGAATACGAAGTTATACAAAACGTGAGTATAAATTTGTATTAAAATATTTAGGAATGATTGGTATTGTGGTATTGTGTTTAGTACCTACTATTTTAATCTTCTCACAAAGTCCTATCTTTTACATGGTCGCACTATTTGTATTGACTCTAGTTTTAATAATCATCAGTAGGATATCTTTAGTATTTCCAGCTATCTCAATAGATGAAGATATGAGTTTTAAAGAATCATGGGCTCTTACTAAAAACTATAAAATGCTTTCTTTTACTACTATCATCATATTTCCACTACTTTTTTCTATCATAGTTGGTG
>CAYFGQ010000065.1:0-20045 GCA_964342525.1 uncultured Arcobacteraceae bacterium | reverse complement strand
AGAATAGATCTTAGCTCTAACTCTTTTTAAATATTTTTATATTATTTAGTATCTTTACTGCACTTAGAGTAAGAATAGTTCCTATTACTATAGAAAAACTTATTTGCTCATCTAAAAATATAGCACTTAGTGTGATTGCAGCAAAAGGTACTAAAAATATAAATGAACTCACCTCTTTAGCTCCAAGTCTTTCAATTCCTAAAAAATAGATAGTATTTGCAAAGGTTGAAGCTAAGAGTATTAGTGCTGTCATATTTATCCAAAACAGACTATCAAACTTTTCATACTCTACATTTGAAAGATCCACAAAAAATATAATATTTAAAATAGAGCAGGTGATATATAGATAAAAGGTAAAAACTATTGGTGATATTTTAAGAGCTTTTGAGCTAAGTATAGTAACTATAGGCCAAAATATTGCTGCTAAGATAAAATATAAATTTTGATATAAAAATATCTCTTCACTTTTAAAAGACCAAATATTTAATATGGTCATAACACCAACTGCTCCCAGTATTAGTGCAAAACTATCTTTTTTTGTGATCATTTTTTTATTTAATAAAGCTAAGATCAAAAAGGTATTTATTGGGATCAAAGATGTTACAAAGGCTCCACCTAAAGAGGCTGTTCCCAGCTTTGTACCTAAATAGAAATATTTCATATAAGCTATCATAGCTAGAGAAGTTAAAAATATCCAAAATAGATTTCTGATACTTAGTACAAAGGATTTTTTTAAAATTATAATAATAGGTATCATAGTAAGAGCAGTAAAAGCAAATCTAAAAAACATAGTTTCATATTCATTTATATATTCACTTATGATTTTTATATTTACCCAAGATGCACCCCATGCCCACATGGCAAGAAATAGTAGGATATAAAAAATATTTTTGTTTTGTGTTGTCATATTTATCTTTTTGTTTTATTTTATCAGCTTAGGCTAAGAGTGGTATAGAATAAAATTGCTTTTTTCTTTTAACTCTTTTGGAAGATAGCCATATATTTTTTTAAAAGATCTTATGAAGTGGGATTGATCAGAAAAGCCAACTTCAATAGCAATCTCATTTAAAGGTGTTCCTTTTAATATCAGCTCCTTTGCTTTTTGTATTCTTTTATTTAGAATATATTGGTGGGGAGTAATACCAGTATGGCTTTTAAATACTCTTAGATAATGGTATTTACTAATATTTAAATTTATGGCAAGTTCATCAAGTGAAATATTTGTATCCAATGAATCTTGTATGTACTCGATTGAATCTTTGATAATTGTTTTATCATCAAATAGAGCTTTATATATTTTGGTTTGGCTAGTATAGTTTTTTATTAGATAAGATAGGGCTATTATTAGATTAGTCTCCATTAACATCTTATCTTCATTTTTATAAGCAGTATAAAAAAAACTATAAAGAAGATTATATAGCTTTTGATCTTCAATAATGTGATCTTTAAAAACTGGTATCTTTTTTTCAAAAAATATTTGTTCATATATTTCACTGATAAGTTGCATACTTGGATAAAAATTTGTATATTTCCATGAGTTTGAATCTCCATAGTGTACTTCACCAGGATTAATGATTCTAGTGGAGTTTTTATATGAAACATTTGTTTTATTTTGATTTATAGATTTAAATAATCCATCATGCGTCAAACCTATAGTATATGTATCATGAAAATGTTTTGTAAATTTTCCATTTGAGTTTTTTATATTTTCAAAGATAGTTTCATTTAAAGATTCTAATTTCATAGGGTAATTATATCTAAATCAAAAAAATAAAAATAGAATAAAATTGCTAAATAGGAGTATTGTACTAATCTTATAATTTATTTATTTATTTTTATTAAATTTATTAATTAATTTATGTTATACTTTGATTACATAAATGATACATGTGTGAAATGGAATTGGGAAGTCATGAAAACAAAAATTTATCTTATTTTTGTCTTTTTATTTATTTTTATTGCGTATTTGTTTTTTGAATATCAAAACAATAATGATAAAGAATTGATAAAAGAATCGTTTATCCAAAAAGCTAAATCTACATTTTATGAAAAAGATGATCTTTTAAATGGATATACCCATAAGCTGGAGAATATACTTATAAGTTTAAGGGATAATCATTATTTTCAAAATTATCTATCAACAAATGAAAATCAAAAATATATAAAAGAGCTTTTTTTGTCTTCTATGAAATCGACACCAGAGATATTTCAATTAAGATATATCAATATCTCTGGGGATGAAGATATAAGAGTTGATAAAAGCAATGATTCTTATGTGATAGTAGAGAATAAAAAACTTCAAAATAAAAAACATAGATACTATTTTACACAAACTCTAAATAAATCTTATGGGGATATTTGGTATTCAAATATTGATCTAAATGTGGAACATAATAAGATAGTAAAACCAATCCAACCAACTCTAAGAATAGGTACTCCTGTAGAGATAAATGGAGATAAAAAAGGTATTTTGATTTTAAATATAAATATAGAATATTTTTTCAATAAATTTATAAAATCCTCAAACTATAATATATATGTAGTTGATAAAGATGGATATTTTATCAAACATGCGAAAAATGATAAATATTCTTGGAGTAAATATCTAAAAACTGATAAAAGCATATATAATACTTTAAATCTAGAGAAAAAAATAGATATAAAAAATGAACTAATTACAGATGGTTTTTATATAAATAATACTACTTTTAAAAATAATGATGATGTAAGAGTAGTAATTGAGCTAAAAAGATCACAAATAGAAGATGAGATAAAAGAGAAAAGAATTTCTAGAGTTTGGTATCTACTGGGATCTATCTTACTTATTCTTCTAGTTGGGTATGTGGCATATAGTAGAAAATATACTTACCTTTTAGAAACACACAATAAAGAGATGGATGAGGAGAGAAAAAAGATAAGAAATATTCTTGATTCCCAAAACTCTATAGTGATTCTTACTGATGGTAAACATATAGTTGATGGAAATAAAAGATTTTTAGATTTTTTTGACTTTGAATCTATAGAGAGATTTAAAGAGAAGCATGATTGTATTTGTGAGTATTTTGAAGCTGATGATAAATATGAGTATCTACAAGAAGAAGTGAATGGAAAGGTTTGGGCTTTATATGTACTTTTAAATCCAAATAAAACCCATAAGGCTAAGATGACTGATGCTAAGGGGGAAACTCATATTTTTATTGTAAATATAAAAGAGTATGATGCTAAAAACTCCATTGAGATAATCACTTTTAGTGATGTAACAGAACTAGAGTTTTTAAAAAATAACCTAGAAGATACAGTATGCTTAAAAACAGAAGAGTTAAGAGATCTTAATCAAAATCTTGAAGCGTGTATAAAAACTGAAGTTGAGAAAAACAGAGAAAAAGAGAAACAACTTTTTGAGAGGGAAAAGATGGCACAAATGGGTGAGATGATAGGAAATATTGCCCATCAGTGGAGACAACCTTTATCTACAATCAGTACTTGTGCAAGTGGTATGCAGATGCAAGATGAGTTAGGGTTATTGGATTCTGAAAATCTTCATGAAAATCTAGACATGATTGTAAGTACATCTCAATTTTTATCTGATACTATTGATGATTTTAGGGATTTTATAAATGAGGATAAATCTCGAAAACTATTTAATATATCTGATACAATAGATCAAGTGGTAAAGATCATAAAAGATACTTATTTACATAATTTTATAGAATTAAAGGTCCAAAAAGTCGATAAAGAGATTGATTCTATTCCTGGAGAGGTATCTCAAGTATTATTAAATATCTTAAATAATGCAAAAGATATTTTAGTGGAGAAAAAGATCTCTTCAAAGTGGGTAGAATTGAAGACGATAAGTGAAGATGATAGGATAATAATCACCATAGAAGATAATGGTGGAGGTGTACCAGAAGATATTTTACCAAAAATATTTGATCCATATTTTACCACTAAACATCAATCTGCTGGTACAGGGATTGGTTTATATATGAGTCATAAAATTGTTACAAAAAATTTAAAAGGACATCTGTACGTTAAAAATACATCTGCTGGTGCTAAATTTTTTATAGAACTTCCTATAACTTATTAGTTTTATATAGCTAAGGTCTTTTTATTTATTATAAGTTATAATCTTTTATCTGGACTATTTTAGTGAGTTAAGATAGTAAAATAATAAAAAGTGAAGTGATGAATACAAAAGTTTTTTCTATAAAATTTATACTTATTTTTTTTCTTGGTATTTTTGCAAATGCAAATGAAAAAGTTACTTTACAATTAAAGTGGTTCCATCAATTTCAATTTGCAGGTTATTATGCTGCAAAAGAGAAAGGTTTTTACTCTGATGTTGGTTTAGATGTGGAGATAAAACAAAGGGATCTAAAATACAATAACATAGAACAAGTAATAATAGGTGAGGCTGAATATGGTATAGGTGATTCTGTACTTATGTTATATAAGGCAAAAGATTTACCAGTAGTGGTAGTATCACCTATCTTTCAACACTCCCCAGGGGTTTTATTATCTTTAAAAAATGGTGGTTCTAAATCCCCTTATGAATTAGATGGAAAAGATGTTCTTTTTTATCCAAATGATACAGATGGTTTTGCAATCTTAGCAATGCTTAAAAAGCTAAATAAAAGACCAAACCTTATACGTGAGCGGGAAAAAAATGATTATGTGAAACTCATAAATAAAGAGGTTGAAGCTATTCCTGCATATTTATCCAATGAGCCTTTTTATTTTAAAGAAAAAGGTATAGATATAAATATAATCAATCCTTCAAGCTATGGTTTTGATCTATATGGGGATATGCTTTTTACAAATATTGCTGAAAGCCTAAATCATCCTGAGAGGGTACAAAAGTTTAAAGAAGCCTCTTTAAAAGGGTGGGAATATGCCTTAGATAATAAAGAAGAGATAATTCAACTTATATATACAAAATATAATAGTGGGAAAAGCTTAAAACATCTAAGATATGAAGCTAATGCCATAGAGAATCTGATCTCAAAAGAGTTAACACCCTTGGGAACTATTGATGAGGGTAGGATACAGTATATCTTTGAGTTATACAAAGAGTATGGACTTATAGAAAGAGGTTTTGTAAATAGTGGTTTTATTTTTGAAGATTATATACAAAATACTGCAAATCTAAGTCTCTCAGAGATTGAGAGGGAGTATCTTGATTCTATTGATTCCATAAAAGTTCAAACTTTAAAATCATTTCCTCCATATAATTTTTATTATGATGATAAGGAGCCATCTGGTTTTACTATAGATTATGTAAAACTTATGGGTGAGATTTTAAATAAGAAAATAGAGTTTGTTACAGATATAACTTGGAAAGAATCTTTAGATATGATTAAAAATGGAGAGATCGATCTTATCCCTCAAATAGCAAAAAATGAATATAGAGAAAAATTTATAAATTTTACCGACATAGAGCATGTATTATATCAAGTGGCATTAGGGGTAAGAAAAGAATCAAATATAAAATCATTGGATGATTTAAAAGATAAAACAATTTCTGTTTTAGATAATTCCTTTTTACATACAATTTTAAAAGAGAAATATCCAAAACAAAAACTTTTTGCTACAGCTACTATAAAAGAAGCAGTTGAAGCAGTGGCAAATGGAAAATCAGATGCAGTACTTGATAACCTTGCTACTATAGAGTATTATAAAAAAACAGGCTGGTTAAGTAATCTTCAAACCATAAAAGTAACAGATAATAAAAATATACCAAGCTCTGCAATCCTTTATATGGGAGTAAATAAAGATAATGAACTCTTAAAGGGTATTTTAGAAAAAGCTGAAAAAAGTGTAGCTTATAGTGAACTACTTAAATTAAAAGAGAAGTGGTTAGATACAAATCAGAAGATCAGATTTACTGATGAACAATACAAATATCTAAAAAATAAAAAAGTGATCAATATGTGTATTGATCCTGATTGGTTACCTTTTGAGAAAATAGAAGATGGCAAACATATTGGTATGACTGCTGAGTATATTAAGATATTTAATGAGCATTTACCTATCCCTATTAAACTAATCGAGACTAAAGGTTGGCTTGAAACAATGGCATTTGCAAAAGATCGTAAATGTGATTTTGTAACGATGATGGGAGAAAATTCAGATAGAAGAGAGTTTTTTAGTTTTACTCAAAATTTGATGAATGTACCTGTAGTTATTGCAACAAAACAAAATGAGCCATTTATTAATACCATTGGTGATGTATTGGATAAAAAATTAGGTATTGTAAAAGGTTTTGCTTATGCACAAACACTAAAAGAAAGACATCCAAATCTAAAATTAATAGAAGTGAAAAATGCCAACGAGGGGCTTACAAAAGTAAATCAGGGTGAGATATACGGTTTTATTGGTATTCTTCCTGTGATTGGTTACAATATCCAAGAGAGCTTCGGATCAAACCTAAAGATTGATGGTAAGCTTGAAGATACTATAGGCTTTCCAATGGCAACTAGAAGTGATGAAAAACATCTAGTTGATATCTTTAATACTATGATAAGCTCTATTTCTAAAGAGAAAAACAATGAGATATTAAGTAAATGGCTAACAATCAAATATGAAGAACAAATTGATTATAGAACCCTTTTAATAGTAGCCTTTGTTGCTTTTATTATTATTTTGATCATTGTGATAAAAAATAGAGCCATAAATGAGATAAATGAAAAACTTTCAAGATATATTGATGTGGTTGATAAACATGTGATCACCTCTTCAACTGATTTAGATGGAAATATAACTGAGGTATCACAAGCCTTTTGTGAGATCAGCGGTTATTCTAAGAGAGAGTTAATAGGTGAAAATCATAGAATCATAAAACACCCAGATATGCCAAAAGAGACATATGAAGAGTTGTGGAATACTATAACTAATGGTATGACTTGGAAAGGTGAAATAAAAAATAAAAAGAAAGATGGAAACTACTACTGGGTAGATGCCACAATCTCTCCTGTATATGATAAAAATAAAGTAGTGGGTTATACTGCTATTAGACATAATATCACCGATAAAAAAAGAATTGAAGAGTTATCTATAACCGATGAGTTAACAACCCTTTATAATAAAAGATATTTTAATGAAGTGTTTAGCCATGAGTTAAATAAAGCAAGAAGATTAAATCAATCTTTTGGATTTATTATTTTGGATGTGGATAATTTCAAAAAATATAACGATCATTATGGTCACCAAAAGGGTGATGAGGTATTAAGGGGTGTGGGAAAGGCTCTTTCTCTTGCTTGTCAAAGGGCAACAGATACTCCATTTAGAATAGGTGGAGAGGAGTTTGGAATAGTATTTACACCAAACTCTAAAGAGGAAGCTTGTAAATTTGCTCAGTTTATAAATAACAAAATAGAAGAGCTTGAAATTGAACATGAACTAAATGATGCTAGTAAATATATTACAGTTTCAATTGGACTTTATACTGCAATTGGAGCAAGTATTGACTCTGATAAAGATATATATAATTATGCAGATGAAGCTTTATATAAAGCTAAAAAAAGTGGTAGAAACCAATATGTACTTTATGAAAATTGAAAAAAAGTGTTAAAAATCAAATAATTATTAACTATAAAATAATCAATATTACCATATTACTCAAGTATAAGAAAGCCCATAAATTAGGCTTTCTAGAGATAAAAAAATAAGGATAATAATTTTTTTTTCAATTATTATCAAAATTTATACCTTTCTTATAAAAATTGTATTAATATTTATACTTTAATTTAATTTAAAGATATGGGGACTATTAATGAAAAACCTTACCATAAAACTAAAACTGGTGATAATTGTACTTACTACAATTATAGTGGTTTCACTGGCAATGTTTGCTGCTTCTATTGGTGCTATCAATACCGTAAGTGACGATAGAATTGAATATTTTACAAAAGAAGCATATGAAGCTAAATTGAGAGGATTAAAGAGTCTTATATCCTTACAAATGAAAACAGCTGAAGCTGCATATGCTGAATATCAAAGTGGAAAGATTACTGAAGATGAGGCAAAGGCTAAAGCACTTAAAACAATTGGGGATGCAAGATATGAAGGGGATAATTACTTTTGGGTAAAAAATCTTAATCTTATCATGTTAGCACACCCAAAACAAAGTTTAGTAGGTAAAGATGTAAGTGGTGTAAAAGATCCAGCTGGAAAAGAGATCTTTATTGAGATGCAAAATGTTGCAAAAGATCATGGTAAGGGTACTATTGAATATGTGTGGGCTAAACCAGGTGTAGATGGTAATGTGGCTAAATATTCATATTTAGAAGTATTTAAACCTTGGGGGTGGATCATTGCAACTGGTAGTTACCTTGATGATGTTGAGGCAAATGTTGCTGCTATGAAAGCACAATCTAGTGAAGAGATCACTTCTATTACAATTAAAATGTTACTTATTGTTTTAGGACTTGTTGTAGTTATATCTTTAATTGTAACATTCTTAGCAAATAAGATGATTGTAAAACCTATCCAAATCTTAACAGGTACAGTTAAAGCACTTACAAAATATTCAAGTGCAGATCAAAGAATCAATATTGATTCAAATGATGAGATCGGACAACTTGCAAAATACTTCAATGAGTTCTTAGCAAATGTTAGAAAAATAGCAGCAGAAGATCAAAAAATCGTTGAAGAGAGTGAAAAAGCAATTCAGATGGTAAGGGCTGGATTCTTTATCTATAAGGTAAATAGTAGCTCATCAAATAGATCAACAAACGATCTTAAAAATTCTATCAATGACTTAATCGATGATATGAATGATAAGCTTACTACAATTAACGGGGCACTAAATGAGTACTCTAAGGGTAACTTTGATTATGATATTAGAATTGATAATGTAAGTGGTACAGTTGGGTCTATCACAAATTCTACAAAGTCTATCGGGGATAATGTATCTGAAATCATGGCTACAATTTTAATCTCTGGTGAAAAACTTGCTGAGAATATTGTAGTACTATCAGAGTCATCAACTCATCTTTCAACTTCATCAAATGAACAAGCGGCATCATTAGAAGAAACAGCAGCAGCAGTTGAAGAGATCAATGGAAATATCAGAAACAATTCTGAGAAAATTGCAGAAATGAAAAGAATCGAAGAGGAAGTACTTGAACATGCTTCAGAGGGTGAAAATCTTGCAAAAAGAACAGCTTCTTCAATGGATGAGATCAATAAAGAGGTTACAGCGATCAATGAATCAATCACAGTTATTGATCAAATCGCTTTCCAAACAAATATCTTATCTTTAAATGCAGCAGTTGAGGCTGCTACTGCTGGTGAAGCAGGAAAAGGTTTTGCGGTTGTTGCACAAGAGGTTAGAAATCTAGCTGCAAGATCTGCTGAAGCAGCTAAAGAGATTAAAGATCTTGTAGAGAGTGCTTATGGAAAAGCAAATCATGGTAAAACAATTGCTGATGAGATGATTGATGGATATACTAAACTTCAATCAGCTATCAATAATACTAAAGTGATTATTGAAGATGTTGCAAGTGCAAGTAAAGAGCAAGAGATTGGAATTTCTCAAATCAATGATGCAATTAATGATCTTGATAAAAATACACAGGAAAATGCAGCTGAGGCATCAAATATTGCTGATCTATCAAATGAAGTTAAAGATCTTTCTGATAGACTATTAATAGTTGCAAATAATGCAAAATTTAAAGAAAAATCTAGAAATCAGATCGCAGATATGACTTTAGTAGATAAGTTAAATAATTTAAAACTACAACATATAGTATTTAAAGAGACATCTTTTGCAAAATTAAAAGATGGAAATAGATTTACAGTTACAAGTGCAAAAGAGTGTGAATTAGGTAGATGGTTAGTTCAAATGGAGGGTGAAGGTAAATTCTATACAAAATCTCCAAATTGGGCAGAGTTAAAGAAATATCACGAAAATGTGCATGATGGGGTACAGAACTATGTAAATAATAGTTGTGATCATGCAACAAATGAAAAATTAATCGAGATAGGTAATAAAATTGAAGATGATACAAAAGGTGTATTTGATTGTCTTGATAATATTAAAATAGAAGTTTCAAAAGGATAATTTATGGCAAGAATTGCAGTTGTAGATGATGAACAAGAGATTTTAGATATGTTAAAAAGGTTTTTATCTCGTAGAGAAGAACTTGAGATAGATACTTATTTAAATCCTGAGGCTGCATTAAGTTCACTTAATAGTGGGAAGTATGATCTTATTATAAGTGATATTATGATGCCTCAAATGGATGGAGTAGAGCTTTTAAAAAAGATAAAAGAGCATAATCCATCTCAAAAGGTTATAATTATGACAGCCTTCTCAACAGAACATAGAATCATAGAGTGTGATTCTTTAGGTGCTGATGAGTATATTACTAAACCATTTATCTCTTTAAGGGATGTGGAGAATAAAGTCCTAGATATTCTAGGAGTGTAAAATTTAAAAGCTAGTTTTAACTAGCTTTTTTTCTTACGATGATAGATTGTTTCATCATCTTATATAATTCATACTGATCATTAGAAAACTCAGCATATTCAATTAATTCAAACCCTTTATCAAAAAATGTTTTTAGTTCATTCTCTTTTAATAAGAAATCTGGATTTGAACTTTTTTTCATATTTGTTTCATGGTTCATATATGTCTCAATCACTAAAATACCATCCACTTTTAGCGCAATTTTAAGGGATGGTATTAAATCTCTATCTAAAAAGTTTGACATAACAATTAGATCATAATGATCCTCTTTAGGGGTATATATATCTAAATCAACTATTTTACTAGATATATTTTGAATCTTCTTTTCATCTAATATCTCAATTGCCACCTCAGAAATATCTACCGCATCCACATCAAAACCATGTGAAGCTAAATAAATAGAGTTTCTTCCTGTTCCACAGGCCACGTCTAAAGCTTTTCCTATTTTTGCTTCTTTTATTGCTGGTACAAGTTTCCTACATGGGTCTCTATCTTTTGTTAGGGACTCTGTTTCTTGATATTTTTTATTCCATTTCTCTTTATCTTTTTGTGCCATATTTACTCTTTATATTTTGATTGGATATATTATAACAAAGATATATTATTGACTTTTTAAAATGATTATTCTATGATTCCAAAAAACTCTAGGAATACAAATGAAACAGATAATTTTAAATGTAAAAGATGAAAATCTTGATACTGTATTAACAATATTAGATAATTTAAAAGCAGGACTTATAGATAATATCTCTAGTGATGCTAAAAAAACTTTACATACTAGATATGTACCAAAATCTTCTGAAATTGTAAGAGAAGGTGCAAAACCTCAAGGGAAATATATATCAAAAGCTGAGTATCAAAAAAGAAAAATAAATTAATCAATGAAAAAAATCATATACTCTTAGGTACTTTTATGATACTGTGATTTATAATTTTTTTGTAATTATGAATTATGGTGAACATAAAATCTAAACTCTTTTTAGTAGTGACAATTTATTTTATCTTTTTAGAATAGTATGAAAATACTACATTAAATAATTTCAATAACCTAAAAAATACAAAACAATTATATATTGACATTCTTACCCTAAGAAGAAATGAGAAAAACTTTATTTTCTCCATTGATGTAAAATATTTAGATAGTTTTAGAACCTATTTTTGGAAACAATTTAAAAAATACCAAAAGATAAAGATATAGGCACAGGACTTAGACTTTTTATGAGTTATGAGATCATTACCAAAAGTTTAAATGGTGAAATAAGCTGTGAAAACACTAATAATGGTGCTAAATTTATTATCCAAATCCCTTTAATATAATCTAAATTATTCTAAAAAATTAAAACAATATCCCTAGATTCTAAATAGTTCTAAGTAAGTTCTAAGATTATAATATCTATAATGGTAATAATTTATTACTAAAAGATTGAAAATAAATCTTTAGTAGATAAAATGTAGTAAAATTACATATAAAATCCATAAATATAAAAGGAAAAAAACATGAGTATTTATTCAATCAAATATAGATCAAATGAGCAAGTAAGTGATAAAAGTACAATTCAATTATATTTAATATCAGGGGCTATTTTTGTTGCTTTAGCTTCAATCCCTTCAATGATATTTTAAAGATATGTATTAAAAGTCTTTAAACTCTTTTTCCATATCCATATTAAATTTTTCATCGGCTATTTTTTTCTGATCAACAGCCTTATCAAACTGTCTAGTGGAGCGCTCAAATAGTTCTTTTCTTCTAGCTTGCTCATCACTTTGATTTTGTTGCATGATCTGTTTATCTAGCTCTTCAGGGCTTGGCTCTTCTTTATTGTTTTTAAACATTGATCTAGCTCCTGCGTTTTGGGAACTACTAGATGAAGTACTAGTGCTTTTTGTACTTTGAGTATTTTTTGAGCTACTTTGTACTTTGTATCCTGCATTGCTAAGGTTTGAATAATCTGATTTTGAAGCACTAAACATCTCTCCAACCTTATTTGCCATATCTTTTGCAAAATCAACAATACCAGTACTAAATACTATACTAGTAACTATAACAATTAGGATAATAATATTTTTATAGCTTTTTATAAAACCCATTATTTATCCTTCTTTTTTTCTTCATTATAATTATAATATCTTAAATTTTTGTATAGATTTATATTTATAGTAAGAAGGTAAGCAAGTAAGCCAAAGCACCAATATGTAAGCCAAAGGGAGATCATTGCTTTTAGTCCATCTTCCATATAAAAATCTATGATAGAGAAGATAATAAAGATCAAAATTGTAGATTTTAAAGGTACATGATTTAGGTTTGGTAAAAAGTGTAAAATATCATACCCTTTTAGTTTTACATTTTGAAAAACATATGTACAAAATAAAAGAGAAATGATGCCAAATACTATGTATTGATCCTTAAATAATTCAATGATCTTATCATATGAAAATAAAAAATAATATATTCCTATTATACTAAGTAATGTAGCTAAAAGTAGTAGTTTTGTACTGATATAGATATTATTCAACTAAAGCCTTTTTTTATTTAATAATTAAATTATACCATAATTTATATATCAATAAAAAAAGCCTAAAAGAACTAAAATTTTACATCTTGAGTACTTTGTACTAGAGCATTTGCTGCTTCTAGATTGTTTTTTGATATATTTTTTATCTTAGTTGAAATTTGCTCATTATCCTTTGCTTCACTCTCTACTCTTTTTATGGATTCATTCATAGTAGAGATTAAAGATTGTTGTTGATTTATACTTTGTACAACATTTTGTATAAGCTCAAAGGTATTATCAATATTTTTATCCAAAGTTTCATACTCTTTTAGGGCATCTATGGAAGTGTTTGATCCCTCTTGGGTTTTTTGCTTTAGCTCATCCATTAGATTTCCTATAAGTGTAGCTGCATCTGCTGATCTACTTGCTAAGTTTCTAACTTCCCCCGCAACCACAGCAAAACCTTTTCCAGCCTCTCCCGCTGTAGCAGCTTCAACTGCAGCATTTAAAGATAAGATATTTGTTTGAAATGCTATTTGTGAAATGACACTAATAGCATCTGTTACTTTTATAGTTGTCTCATCTATTGCTTTCATGGTTTCATTTGTTTTTTCTATCATCACTTTACTTTTTTTAGATGATTTTTTTAGATCATTTGCAGAGTTTTGCATCTTTGAGGTATTTGAGATATTATTTTGTATATTGCTTTTTATGGATTCTAAGGATTGTATAGTCTCTTCTATCTCTCTAATTTGACTCTTACTTGAGCTTAATAGACTTTGGGAGTCACTAAATAGTGTATTTGCATCTTTAAGGAGGATATTCCCAGATTCATAACTATCTTTTATCCTTTTTATGATCCCTTCTTGTAGGCTATTTATCACCACTAAAAGCTCTTGTAGTTTTCCACCTCTAAAGAATTCTATATCCACCTTATTTCTAAAATCTTGCTCTTTATATTGATTTAATACCTCAAAGGTTTTATTTAAAGAAGTATCTAATTTCTCAACCATACTATTTACAGATTTTGCAATATAGTTTATCTTATGATCTGTTGTGGTTTGGGTGATTTTATCCTCTGTAAAACCATCAGATACTTTTTCACATACAAGCATCATCTCCCCAAAGACTTTCATATCTTTATCTCTTTGTTCTTGGATTCTTTTAGCTAGTTCTATCACCTTATTTTCTATGATTTTAAAGTCTTGTTTTTTTATGGTAGATTCTATTTGAAGCTGACCATTTTGATCTTCTATGTACTCCTCTAAAGTATCTATTGATTCTAAAATTTTATTTATATCATTTTTTGTATGAAACATATTTAATCCTAATGTAAAGTTTTATAAAGAGCTTGGGCTTCATCTATCTCTTTTTGTGTTGGTTTTGTTCTTACCGAGATATATCTTTTTCCTTTTTCGTCACTTACGCTATATACATAAGCCCTAACCCAATAGTATGAACCATCTTTTGCTTTATTTTTAACTATACCTCTCCACTCTTTATCTATTTTTATATCTTCCCACAATCCTTTAAAAGCAATACGTGGCATATCAGGGTGTCTTACAATATTATGAGGCTTTCCAATAAGCTCATCTTTTGAATATCCACATATCTTACAAAAATCACCATTTGCATATAAGATATTCCCTTTTTCATCAGTCTCAGATACAATCATAACTGTACTATCTAATACTATTTCCTTCTCCAAAACATCCCCTATTTATAAGAATTATTAATATAATAATTTATATGGTAGCCTAAAAAAGTTCTCAGAATGTAACAAAATAGTGCCATTTTTAATATAATATAATTTAAATATGGAAAAATATTCAAAAAATAATCAAATAGTTTTTATAGTAAGATATATAGTTATTTAAAAGATGCCTCTTGTGGATGTTACTATTTTGAAATAAAAATTAAATACCATTTAATATAAAGAAAATTAAAAGGTTAAAAATGAGAGTTTATGGAGTAAATAGCTGTGCAAGTGTAAAAAAAGCAAAGGTCTTTTTTGACTCACACAATATTGAGTATGAGTTTATAGATATTAGTAAAAACAAAATAGATGAGCAGAAGTTAAATTATTGGCAAAATTTTATTGATCCTATTTCTATGTTAAATCCAAGAAGTAAATCATATAGGGATCAAAAAGTAAAAGAGATGAAACTCACTGATAAAAAAGCATCAAAACTTATGCTTGAGGATTCTTTGATTATTAAAAGACCAATTATTGAACATGGCCTAAATGGTGAAGAGAAATTTACTATAGGGTTTAAAGAGGATACTTATATAAAAGAGTTCTTGGGTTAGTATAAAGCTTTAGGCTTTATACTCCACGTTTATTGTTCCATACCCTTATATGAAGTCTATCACTATATTTAAAACCTTTATTTATAGCTAGATTTATCACAGCTTCACTATTTTTATCAATAGTATAAGCATCATCCCCTAAAGGCATGATATATGTTTCAACCTTTGGGATTTTATTTAAGATATCATCTATCTCAGTAGATGCTTGATCTAAAAAGTCTGCTCCTATTACAAACTTTAGGTATGAATCATCACAAAAATCTATGATATTTGTTAGGGTATTTATATTTATACGTTTTTTTTCACTCTCCCCAGAGTTGCTTAGTTTTACACTGATAGAAAAAAGTATCTGCTTTTGATATTCTTGCGTAAGTTCTATATCCAAACTTCCATTTGTCTCAATAGTTACAGCATAACCATTTTCAATATAATATTTTAAAAGCTTTTGAAACTCTTCATCTCTCCAATAAAGTAATGGCTCACCACCAGTGATAACAATATCTGCTTTATTATTTGGGGGAAGAAACTTCTCTACCTCTTTTATAATTTGCTCTGCTGATGTGTAATTATCCCACTTATCTTTAAAGCTAGGATCAACAGCATAAAAACTATCACAGCTACATTTTTTAATACCACTTGGTGTTTCATACTCTACACCAAATCCTGGGCATCTCATATTGCATTTCCCAAAACGGATAAAGGTAGAGATAGTTCCTATCTTTTTCCCTTCACCTTGGATAGTCGGTCCAAAGATCTCATTTACAGCTAACACTATTTCACATCCAGTAGGTTTTTAACACAAGTCTCAATCTGCTCATAAACTTTTTCAAATCCTTCAAATCCATCAAAGAAATAAGGATCAGGTACATCTGCACCATCATATCCATAATCCCCAAGAAGTTTGGCATCTTTACATCCCATAGATTTTAGATTTGCTACATTCTTAGAATCAAGTCCTATCACCATATCAAAGTTAGAAAAATCTTCACTCTTAACTTGTCTTGCTCTTTGTTTACTTATATCTATACCATTCATCTTAGCCACACGGATAGAATTCTCACAAGGAGCCTCACCCACATGCCAAGAACCTGTACCAGCACTCTCAATTGTAAGATTTAAATCATATTTTTTATTTAAATCACTTGCAATACCTTCAGCCAATGGAGACCTACAAATATTTCCTAAACATACAAAAATTATACTTCTCATTTTATACCTACGTTTAAATATCTTCTCATCTTCTTGATCTCTTTTAGATCCACATCTTTTTGTATCAACTCTTTAGTATCATCCCTAAACTCTTCACCAAAAGGTGTAATGATACCACTACCTTTAGCACACTCTTTATTTGCACTATCACTAGCTATTACAAAACATTGATTTGAGATAGCTAAAGCTTTTGTAAGGCTCTCATAATGATCTTTTCTAAGCTCTCCCCACATGGCAGGCACGAGGATAATATCTGCACCTTTTATCCTAGTCCACAATTCAGAATATCTGATCTCAAAACAAATAAGTGAAGCAACCTTTAATCCATCTATATTTATTAGTTTTATATCTTCTAATTCACCAGCTTTAAAATACTTCTTCTCATCATTCATCACAAATAAATGATGTTTTGATTGGGTGTGAACTATTTTACCTTTATGGAAGATATATAGAGTATTTAGATGTTTTCTTGGGCTTTTAGTGGTCATTGTAAGAGCTATGGTTTTATTTTTACTTAGCTCTTTTAAAATAGGTATCGCTTGTGCAGAAATTATTACAGCCTCATCCAACCTATCATAAGCATATCCATTTAAACAAAGTTCTGGTGCTAAGATAAAAGATCCTGCAGGAGTTTGTTTAATAAGTTTTACTAAAGTGTTTAGATTTTTATTATAATGATCACTTGTGATAAATTGTAGGGATACTAAGTTCATAAATACCTTTTTTTGGTTAGAATATTAGCATAAAAATAATTAACCCATATTTGGGTTTATAAGTTAGGGAAGTTATGCAAAAGGTTTTTGAAGAGGTTAATTCACTGGATAAAAAGTGCTATGAGCAGTTTTTTATGAGTGAAGATTTGCTGATGGAGCATGCAGCAAATTCTATGGCGGACTTTATTAAAAAGAAGTTTGAAAAAGACTCAATGATTCTTATAGTATGTGGTACTGGAAACAATGGTGCAGATGGTATTGCACTAGGGCGAATTTTACATAAAGATTATAAAGTAACTATATATCTACCCTTTGGTACAAATTCCAATTTGGGAAAACTACAACAAAAAAGAGCTACATTAGTTGGTGTAGATATCATAGAAGATAAAAACCATAAATTACCTTTAAATAGTTATGATGTGATTGTTGATTCTTTATTTGGTAGTGGATTAAAGCGTCCACTTCTAGATGAGTGTGTGCAGATAATTCAAACCCTAAATAAACATACAAATGCTTACAAAATAGCTTGTGATATCCCATCAGGTATAGTAAATCCTTCCTCTTTACAAGTATCAAATTACGATGCTATCTTTAATGCAGATACTACAATCACAATGGGAGCTTTAAAGTATCAGCTTTTTGGTGATTTGGTAAAGGATTTTGTGGGTGAAATAATAGTGGCTGATCTTGGTGTGAGCCGTGAGTTATATGAGGATAAGTCTAGTGATTATCTACTTTTAGATAAGGAGGACTTAAAACTTCCTTTTCGTACTTTTGATTCATCCCATAAAGGAAACTATGGACACCTTGGAGTTGTAGCGGGTGAAAAGGTTGGTGCAGCTACCCTTTGTGCTGAGGCTGGTTTTGTTTTTGGTACAGGATTAGTTACTGCTATAAGTAGTGATACTTTAGTTTTCCCTTTTCATATTATGAGGGATAATAAACTCCCAGATAATGCCACAGCCATAGCAGTTGGTATGGGACTTGGTAGTTTTGATAAGGAGTTTTTAGGAACTATTCTTCAAAAAAACATACCTAAAGTGATAGATGCTGATCTTTTTTATACGGAGTTTATTTTAGAGATTTTACGAAGTGATAATGCTGAAAATCTTGTTCTTACCCCACACCCTAAAGAGTTTTGTTCTTTACTTAAAATATGCGAGATTGCAGATATTGATGTACCCACTTTACAAAACAATAGATTTAAATTTATCAAAAAGTTTAGTGAAATGTTTCCAAAGGTTGTTATACTTTTAAAAGGTGCAAATACACTTATTTGTAAAGAGGGAGTTATTTATATAAATAGTTTTGGAACATCAGTTCTTTCACAAGGTGGAACAGGAGATGTTTTATCTGGTCTTATTGGTGCTTTACTTGCTCAAGGCTATGATACTTTAAGCTCAGCTATAAATGGATCTTTAGCTTTATCGATGGCTGGAAGAAACTATAGTAAAAATAACTACTCAATGAAACCACAAGATTTAATAGAAGAGGTAAAAAAAATATGATACCCATAATAGTACAAACATCATGTGCTTCAAAAGATGAAGCAAAAAAGATAGCAAAAATCTTAGTAAAAGATAAATTAGCAGCTTGTGTACATATCAAAAAAATAGACTCTATATATACATGGGAAGATAAAATCCATGATGAGATTGAGTTCCAAGTTGTGATTAAAACTAAAAAAGAAAACTTTAAAAAAATCAAAAGGATAATTAAAGAAAATCATAGTTATGATTTGCCCGAAATTATTGCTATAAATATTGCGGGGACTAGTAAGCAATATTTGAAATATCTAGATGATAATATAAAATAAATAAAGGAATATATAAATGAGTGAAACTTTAAAAGTTGGTAAATATGAATTTAATAGTAGACTTATCGTAGGAAGTGGTAAATATACAGATTTCCAAACTACAAAAGAAGCAACACTAGCAAGTGGAAGTGAACTTATCACAGTTGCAATTAGAAGAGTAAATATTACAAATCCAAATGAAGAGAATCTATTAGATTATTTTAAAGATACAAATGTACAACTTTTACCAAATAGTGCAGGGTGTTTTACAGCAGAGGAAGCTATCACTACTTTTAGACTTATGAGAGAGGCTACTGGTATTGATATTATTAAACTAGAAGTTATTGGTGATGCACAAAAAACTTTATACCCAGATGTGATTGAAACAATCAAAGCTTGTGAAGTATTAAAAAAAGAAGGCTTTACTATTATGGCTTATACTTCAGATGATCCAATCATTGCAAAACAATTAGAATCAGCTGGTGCAGATGCTATTATGCCATTAGCTGCTCCTATTGGATCTGGACTTGGAATTCAAAACCCATATAATATTGCATTTATCAGAGATGCTGTCAATGTACCTGTTCTTGTTGATGCTGGATTAGGTTGTGCAAGTGACGCTGCATATGCAATGGAACTAGGTGCAGATGGTATTTTAGCTAATACTGCTATAGCACAAGCACAAGATCCTATGAAAATGGCTGAAGCATTTAAACATGCAACAATTGCAGGTAGAATGTCTTATTTAGCTGGAAGAATCCCGAAAAAACCGTACGCGACAGCATCTTCTCCTGTGGATGGATTGATCCAATTTTAGGGGCAAAAAAAAGAAATTTGAAAATTTTTTCAAATTTCTTCGAAAAACCCTTGACAAATAAAAATATTCAGGATATAATTCCGTCCACTTTTTGAGAGAAACAGCTTAAAAAGCGTCTGTCGGGGCGTAGCGCAGTCTGGTTAGCGCACCTGGTTTGGGACCAGGGGGCCGGAGGTTCGAATCCTCTCGCCCCGACCATTTTTTAAAATTCAGATGGTAGGTATAGCTCAGTTGGTTA
>CAYFGQ010000064.1:0-20226 GCA_964342525.1 uncultured Arcobacteraceae bacterium | reverse complement strand
AGTGATAATAGGTCGTATCTTTATATATTTTGGCTCTACTTTAAGCTCATCTTCTATATCTATCTGCACATAACACTTTTCATTTCTCTTATCATTTAGAGATGTTCGCTCAGTACTACCACTATAGTATACATTTGTATGTTTACCCACAGATCCAAAACCATGCCAGTGTCCAAGTGCTACATAATCCATAGATTCGAAGATATACTCTTTATCAGTAGGATATACCCACTCACCAAACTCTTGCATAAGATACCATGCCCCTACACTACAGTGGAGCATCATGATATTTTTTTTATCTTCTTCTATATTTTTCTCACACTCTTCTATCTCATTTAGAGCTTTTGTATCATCATTCATATGGGGTAAGGTATGAAATACTATATCATCAAACTCTATCTTTTTATATTTCTGATCATAAGATACATATATATTTTCAAAATCTTCAAATATCTTTAGTATGGGTGAACTTAAATTTGTTCTAGGGGTTGAATGGTTTCCTGCTATCATGATACATGGTATACCAAGAGCATCTATACGTTTAAACTCTTTTAGTGCAAAGGTTATAGCCCTATTGCTTGGAGAACTTCTATGAAATAGATCTCCTGTATGTATTATATAGTCTGGTTTGCTTTCTTCTATGACATCTACTACTTGAGAAAAAGCATTATAAAAGTCTGCTTCCCTTTGGTTTATATTGTTTTCATCTAATATATCTAAGTCATTGTATCCAAGGTGTGTATCGGAAAAGTGTATTATCTTCAAATTGTTCCCCTATTTTATTGATGTAATTATATCTATATAACGTCACATAAAGATAAAAGTAAATTTACATAAAGGATAATTATTATCCTTTAATAGTTTTTATTAATATTTCATTAAGATTACTCTGTTATACTTTCACTACAAATAAAATAAATTATTAAAGGAAAAAAAATGTTAGTAACAAAGAAAGCTCCAGATTTTACAGCAACAGCTGTTTTAGCAGATGGTCAAATAGTAGAGGATTTCAATCTATATAAAAATATTGGTGAAAAAGGTGCAGTGCTATTTTTCTACCCACTAGACTTTACTTTTGTATGTCCTTCTGAAATCATTGCTTTTTCAAAAAGAGCAAAAGAGTTTACAGATAGAGGTGTAAATGTTATCGGTGTATCTGTTGATTCACAATTCTCACACTTTGCATGGAGAGAGACTCCTGTAGATCAAGGTGGTATTGGAAGAGTAGAATATCCACTTGTAGCAGATTTATCTAAACAAATTGCAAAAGATTATGATGTATTATTTAATGAAGAAGTTGCTTTAAGAGGTTCATTCTTAATAGATGCTGATGGTACAGTAAGACACTCTGTAATCAATGACCTACCATTAGGAAGAAATATTGATGAGATGATTAGAATGGTAGACACTATGATCTTTACAAATGAAAATGGTGAAGTTTGTCCAGCAGGATGGAATAAAGGTGATGACGGTATGAAAGATACTACAGAAGGTGTAGCTGAGTACCTATCTAAAAATGCAGATAGCTTATAAGAAATAGTAGCTTTTGCTACTATTCTTAGAATCATAAGCTTTTAAAAGAGTGATGATTATCATTGTTTTAAAAGCTTCAATGAAAGAACAACTCGTTGTTCTCTTTAGAGTTTTCAGGAAACTGGCGCAAGCTGGTTTTGTTTCTTTTAAGTGGATTTCACATCCACTGATAAAAAGAAGACATTAAACAAAAAGGTCCCTTTTAAAATGGGACATTTTAAAAGGAATAAAATATGTTAGATTTAGCAATTATTGGTGGTGGACCAGCAGGTCTTACAGCTGGACTTTATGCTACTAGAGGTGGTTTAAAAGATGTAACAATGTTTGAGATGGGAATGCCAGGTGGACAGATCACTGGAAGTTCTGAGATTGAAAACTATCCAGGTCAAGGAGCTGTGATGTCTGGTATGGATCTTATGATGTCTTGGCCTGAACAAGCTATGAAATTTGGTCTAAAACATGAAATGAATCAAGTAGCTCAAGTGACAAAAGACGGTGATATCTTTACTATCAAAACTGCTGATGGGAAAACCGAGGAAGCTAGATCAGTTCTACTAGCTACTGGTTCGGTTCCAAGACGTGCTGGATTTAAAGGTGAAGATGAATTTTTTGGAAGAGGCATCTCCACTTGTGCCACTTGTGATGGGTTCTTTTACAAAGATAAAGAAGTGGCTTTAATAGGTGGTGGAGATTCTGCTCTTGAAGAAGCAGTATATCTTTCAAAAATCTGTAAAAAAGTATATCTAGTACATAGACGTGATACATATAGAGCAGCACCATCTACAATAGAGCATATGAAAGCTCAGGATAATATTGAAGAGGTTACAAATGTAGATGTAGAAGAAGTATATGGTGATACAAGTGGTGTAACAGGGCTAAAAGTAAAATCTAAAGTCGATGGAACTATTAGAGACCTAGATGTACCAGGTGTATTTGTATTTGTGGGAAGAGATGTATTAAATGATCCACTAAAACAAGATGATGGGACTTTTCTTTGTGATACAAATGATCAAGGGGAAATAATTGTTGATCTTAAGATGAAAACAAATGTAGCTGGACTATATGCAGCTGGTGATGTAAGAATCGATGCGGCAAAACAAGTGGTTTGTGCAGCTGGTGATGGTGCTACTGCGGCTGTAGATATAATAGAATACTTAGCTTAAAGAGTATTCTCTTTAAAAAGGATTAAATTAAATAGCTAAATAAAATAAGCTCTTATTGAATTAAACTTCAGTAGCTATAATTTTGGAACCTTTTTAGGCTTAACTCGTTAAGCTCTTTAGGGTTTTGCAGGTGTGGATTCACTTGCGTTCATGTTTCTTTAGCTGGAATTTATTTCCAACGCTAAAAGAACTTATTAATATGAGGTTCCCTTTAAATAGGGACTATTTAAAAGGATATAAAATGGGTAAATATATAGAATTAACAGAATCAAATTTTGAAGCAACAACAAAAAGTGGTGTATCACTAGTAGACTTTTGGGCTCCATGGTGTGGACCATGTAGAATGATCGCTCCAGTTATTGATAAACTAGCTGAAGCATATGAAGGTAAAGCAAATATTTGTAAAGTAAATGTGGATGAAAATCAAGAACTAGCAGTAGCATATGCTGTAAAATCAATCCCAACTATTTTATTTATGAAAGATGGTGAAGTGGTAGATCAACTTGTTGGTGCTACGTCTGAGCAAGTACTTAAAGAAAAAATAGACTCGCTATTATAATCACTAGGAGGTAGATATCTTCTACCTCAAACTCAATACTTAAATCTCTTATAAAGTATATTGTTTAATGAAGATGCAAAACTATGCACATCTTTTTGATTAAAGGGTGCTGGACCTTTTGTGATCTCTCCACTATCTCTTATCTCTTGCATTAGATTTCTTATGGCTAAATAGTTTTTGATATTATCTTCTGTATATATTTCACCTCTGTGATCAATTGCTAAAGCTTCAAGCTCAATAGTTCTATCAGCTAATGGGATATCTGCTGTTATCACTAAATCATCTTTACCTAACATCTCTATGATAAGATCATCCGCTTTATCTGCACCACTCTCTACTATGATATATTCTATATGGATAGATTTACCTATATTTATCTTTTTGTTTGCGATTACGTATGTTTGTAATTTATATTTTTCTATGGCTTTTAAAACTATTGGTTTTAGAAGACTTGGAAAGGCATCACCATCTATGAAAAACTTCAAGATAGTATCTCTTTTACTCTTCCTACTTGTCCACTAGTTAGTCTTACTTTTATACCATGGGGATGGGTTGGTGAGTTTGTAAGTATATCTTTTACAATACCTTCAGTGAGTTTTCCTGATCGTTGATCTTGTTTAAGTACTATATTTACTTTTAGACCTTGTTTTATATGGATTCTTTTTTTACCATCCATCATCAATCTTTTATAAAACTAATAGTAAAAGTTGAAGTATCATCTTCACTTTGTACTTCTATAGAAGCATTGTTTTTTTCAATAATTTGTTTAGTAAGATAAAGCCCTATTCCTGTACCTTTACCCTCTTCTTTTGTAGTAAAGTGTGGTTTAAAGATTTTTGTGATGATATCTTCACTCATTCCACCAGCATTATCCTTTACTTTTAATAATACTTTATTACCCTCTTGGTTTATACAAAATGTGATAAGTTTATTTTTTACATTATTCTCTTCAAAGGCATCTCTGCTATTTTGAATAAGATTTATAAGTACATGTTTAAACTCATTTTGATTTATGGATACCTCCACTTCACTATCACATAAAATAGATGTTTTTATCAGATGAGCTTTTAGTTCATCACTTAAAAGTAAAAGGGTTGAATCTACCATAGATCTAAGCATAATAGACTCTGTTTTAGTATTTGGTCTAAAAAATTGTCTAAACTCATCAATAGTTTCAACCAAATGTTTTACTTGCATAAGAGTACTTGACATATATTCATCTAGTTTATCATCTTTTAGTTTTTCTCTTTTTAGATCATATTGTACTTTTTGAGCGAGCATATTTATTACACCAAGTGGGTTTTTCCATTGGTGTGCTATGGCATCTATCATCTCTCCCATAGCTGCGTTTTTGGATTGTTGCATAAGCATCTTATCCCTTTGGCGGATCTCATTTACTTTTTCTTCCACCATATACTCTAAACTTTTATTTACACCCATAAGTGTTTTTTCGCCGGTGATATCTTTTCTTACGGAGCTGTATCCTATGATATTTTTATCTTCATCAAAAAGTGGAGATATATTTGCATATACCCAATAGTATCCCCCGTCTTTTTTTCTATTTTTTATTTCACCTTTCCAGTTTTTACCCTCTTTTAGGTTTTTCCAAATAGATTCATATATGGATTTGGGCATATCTGGATGGCGTACGATATTGTGTGGTTTACCTACCATCTCATCAACAGTATATCCACTGATATCCGCAAAAGCATTACTCACATACGTGATAATACCCTTTAAATCAGTTTTAGAAGCGATTACATATTTATCGTATTCTTCGATCATATCGAGATCTTTACAAGCCATCTTTTTCCAATGTGTATTCAAATCTTGAGTTTGAATTTTAAATTTGTCGCAAAAGTATAACTATTTTATATTTATATAATGTTTTAATGTGGAAAATTTTTATTGATTAAGTATAATTTGTAGAGGTTTATTTATACTTGCCCCTACAAAAAGATTAGTTTTGTTTAAGATCTTTTAATGAAAAAGCTAAAAGTAGCCAAGCGATGATAAATCCTGTACCACCTATAGGAGTAATAGCACCAAGCCATTTTATACCTGTAGTTGTAAGGATATATAAACTACCAGAAAATATAAACATACTTACAAACATAATATTCCCAGCTAAATTTACTTTTTTTGATTCTACAAAATTTGCTACAAAAGCTACAGCTAAAAGTCCCAGTGAGTGATAAAACTGATACTCAACAGCAGTATTATAGATAGCCGTCATACGTTCATCTAAAAGATTTTTTAAGGCATGGGCTCCAAAAGCACCAAGTGCTACTGATAAAGCCATCATAATTGATCCTAGCCTTATAAACTTTATAGATATATTATTCATTTATTTCCTTTATAATTGTAAATTGATCTTTGATCTCTCCATCTATATTTAAAAACTTGGATACTAATTTTGTGGATGTCACTTCTAAAATAACTGACCCCATCTCATTAAATGAAAAAGGAAGAGCGGGATGATCAAGACTTGCTCCATCAAGTTTTGAAGAAGAACCTGCCACTTGATAAACAGTTCCTTTATTTGATTTTGATTTATCATAAAAATTATCAGAATCATTTACGATATGTTCTTTTGAAAAAGTATCACTTTTTCCATAATGTCCATAAATAAGTTTACTTCTTTCATAATTATGAGAATGACCTGATAATACAAGATCAACACCATATTTATCAAATATAGGCACAAAGTTTTCTCTCATATCCTTTAGCTTTCCATCACTATCTCCATCATCATCAGAATCATGTCCACCTTTTGTATATGCAGGTGAGTGCATAGCTACTACTACCCATGGCTTTTTATTTGATTCAAGGTCTTTTTCTAACCATTTAGCCAGATTACCATCTTTATCCCTATTTACTCTTTCACTATCAAGCATTACAAGGTGGATATTTCCATCATCTATTGAATAATAAGCTTCAGTACCACTAGGAACTCCACCTGTTTCACCATTTGCAGGAAAATCAAATATCTCATCAAATGTAAATCTTCTTTGATCATGATTCCCTATCAAAACCCAAGGAGTATATCTTTTAACTAAGTCTTTATAAGGTCTAAACATTGCTCTATTATACTGCTCTTGAGTACCACTTCTATAAGCATTATCCCCAAGTAAAAGCCAAGCATCTAGTTTCCCATAATCAAAACCTATATAATCAGAAAACTCTGTATAAACCCTGTCTTGATTTACCCCTGATTGTCCACTATCACCAATAACCCAAATTCTTTGAAACTCTTTTTGCTTACATAGAGTTCTAAAACTTCTATCTTGGTTATTTATATCAATATATTTTGAGATCACTTTATAATAATATTTTGTACACTCTTTTAATTCTGTAAGTTTTATTAGGTGTTTATCTACTTTTTTATCAATTTCTACTTTCTTTAATTGATTTATATCTTCTCCAAAATAAAGTAAAGACTTTTCATCTTGTGTAGTATTCCATTTTATTGTGATTGAATCATATGTCTGATTTGTAGTATATGGTTCCCTCTCTAGATGTACATAACTATCATAATTTACAACAGAAATTCTTCCAATTCCATATATTACATATAATGATAAAATTATTATGAGTGAGATTTTTAAAATTTTTTTGATCATAATTCCCCTTTTAATAAAGGGAATTATATCAAGAGAAAACTATTAGGGGACTTTGATATATCCCCTAGTAGTTTAGAATTTATGCATACTTAAGTTTAAGCATATTTTAGATTATCTGCACTTTTAGCATCAATAATCTCACGCCTTAGTTTATCTATATCTAAGATTGTTAATAATTTTTGATTATTGTTTCTCCCCTCAGGTGCTACTAGACCTTTTATTAGGGTTCCATTATTGATAAGTGTTTGATCCACAGATTTTAGTCTACTTTTTGCAACCTCTGGGATATCACCAAGGGAATTTACTAAAACACCCATATAATCACTACTATCACCAAATTTTACAATCACAACCTCTTCATAATCATCAACAACATCTTTTTGTAAAAATTGTTTTATATCAATTACACCAATTAAATGGTTTTCATAAATAAGACTTCCTTTAAATGGTTGATCAGATTCAAGATCAACTGAACTCTCGATATGTTTTACATCAATCACTTCAACCACATCAGAAGCATCGATACCAAACCATTTATCACCGATAAAAAATGAAGCAATATCCACACTCTCTTCACCATGATCTTTTAGTACTATATCATTTGATCTTCTCATAAAGAATTTTCTATTCTCTTTTATCACAATATCATCAGCATCACAAATATATGAGAAATAAAACGTAAGTAGATCATTTTCATAAGTATCTTTTTTACTCTTATACTCCCTATACCCTTTAGAACAAACTACACCAAGGGCATAATATCTATCTTTATATTCAATAATCTCATCAAGGTGTTTTCCATTTTTAAGATCAAAAAGCTTTGAATCCACATCTAAATATTCACCAACTTTATGGCTTTTTTCATTTGATGATACGATCATACCATTTGGCTCACAAATCACTGCAAATGTACCATCTAATGGATCTTTATCCTTATTGTTTGGTGTTGATTCCTCAATCATTGTATTAAACTCTATAGTAGAATCAAATACAACACCAATACCACCAATTGAGCTTTTATTATCATCTAAAATTGGAGCGTTATAGATATATGTGTGCTCATTATTATAAAGAGGACTCTCTTCAAATTTTGATACAGTGTATTGGTTTGTATCACGGATTGCTAAACAATCAGCTATCCACTCATTTGATAATCTTGTATTTAATAACCACTCATAATCACCATTTGAGATAGCTACCACTTTTCCATTTGCATCATAAATAAATAGTAAGGTATATACTGTATATAAAGAGTTAATATGTTCAAGTATCTTTGACATATCTTTTGTCTCTGTTGGGCTTACCATTGGTTTATTTAATACCTCTTTAAATTTAGGAGTAAGTGCCCACCATCTACAGTCATTTGCCCGCTCGTACAGGTTTCTATCCATGATATCTATGATAAGTGCTGCAGTCGAAGAACTATTTCCTAATACCATTGTTTGAGTAAGGTTAGCAATTGACTTTGATACAATATTGTTTGTTTTTGATCCTGTTTGACCAATCTCTTGTAATAATGACTTTGCAAAATGTCTATCAGATGTTCCACTTGTAGATTGATTTAATCTACCATTATAGATTGCTCTATTTAGGTTTACTTGTATACTACTTGCTTGTAATGGAATATTTTTAAGCTCTTGATCAAATCCTTTTCCATTTTGAAGAATCGAAAGTAAAAACTCTTCAGTAAGACCAGATAATTCATCCTCTTTTTCAAAGGCATAATCTAGTGGGATCATAATATGTCCATACCACCCAAGACCAAAGAAATCTTGATACCCCTGTGTAGATTTTGTTTTAGCCATATAATCTCTACCACCAAAAGTTACAATCTCCCTTGATTTATCTAAAACCATATCAAGTTGTACACCTCTTGGGATATGATTTTCATCACTAGTAGCTAGAACAATACCATTTGAATCAAGTAGTGTAATACACTCTTTTGTATCAGGATTTACAAGATTAGAAAAAATACTTTTCATCTCATCTCTAAATCTAAAACATAAACAAAGTACACCAATCACTTCAGAATCCACATCATCAGAGGCTGTAACCTTATATGAATAAACCAATGAGTTTGGTCTATCTGGTATAAAATCGTGATATTTAAAACTTTCAACATATGCTTGTGTAGTATTTAGAGTCTCTTTTACAATAGAATCGTGTGATTTTGATACACCAAAATCTTCATCTAATCTTGTAAGAATCGTACCTGTAGGAGTCATAAGAACAACATCATAATATACACTATATTTTGCCACATACTCTTCAAATCTCTTTTTTAGAATATTTCTACTCTCATCAAATCCATTTTCATATTTTGAAGAAAATGATTTTAAGAAGTTCCTGATCTCCCCATCAGTCGCTAAAAACCCAATATCGGCAGTTCTCTCAAATAGATTTCTTATCACAATATCAACTGCAATACTTGCCTTTGAATCCATAATATCACTATATTTGTTTAACTGCTCATTTCCTAAAAAGTTTATAAGATTATTTGATAGCTTTGTAAAATTATCTTTGATCTCTCTTACATTTACTCCCTCACTCCCCAGCTGTGAAAGTAATGCAAGCATATCCCATCTTTTTGATAAATTTTGTAATTCATCTTTACTTTTTTGTAAGCCATACATATACCTAATATACTTTGATAACTCCGAGTCAATTTGAAACTCTTGATCTTGTACTAATGTATCCAACATAATATTCCTTAATAAATAATAACTAAAGAATTCTAACACTAATTTTTACATTTTTGTCTACATATTTGTATAGTAAATATACAATTGTAAAGTTATTTTTTTATAGAAAGCCCTTATCTACATATTTGTAGTATGTTTTGTAGGCAACTTTTTTAAATTTTTTTGTATAGAGAATAATTACAACTTAATTACAGTAGGTTTTTATTTTAATCTAGATCTTTTCCATTTTTTCAAAAAATAATCTCTTGAATAATTTTTTGCACCAATATCAAACTTATAATCCATATAAGGATGCCCAAGATTCCAAAAGCTAAAATTGTTTGATTGTAAATATTTTGCAAGGAGTGTTAGTTGAAGTTTTCCATAATTGTTATACTTTTTCTCACGATTAAAAAAACCTGTAAGACTTGTATATGTTTTAGCTATTTTGTATCCTAATTCAGCAGCTATTAATTCACCGCTATCTTTATCACAAAGCTCAATACTTAAAAGCTCAAAATCAATATCTTTATGTTTATAGTTTTTTAATTTTTTAAGAAGTTCTATATATTCATCATGGAGCCATGAATCTTCATGGTAGGTATTTATCTGCTCTATGGTTTTATCAAAATATTTATTTATGGAAAAAGTATAATTATCTTTATTTAGAAGTTTTTTTACTTTTTTGGAGATATGTAAATCTTCAAAATCAAGGACTGCATATTCAAACTGCATCTCAGGTAAAAGAAGAAATCTACCCTGCTCTTTTATAGCAACAGTTATAAAGCCAGCATATGCTAACTCTATATAAAATTCAGGAGAAAAATCATCACTCCAGTAATAATTTGACTCCAAGTTTTTATAGATATATTCATTTATAATATAAGGATCATTTACACTATCCCTATCAATATGATATATCTTATTTTCCAAGGCTATTAAATCTTTATAACTTTTACTTTATCACCTTTTACATTCAGATCAGTAGACTCATCTTGAATGATAAGAGCAGTGTTATAAAGCATATTTGTTAAAATAGCACTTGAACCTGTCTTTTTACCCTCAAAATCCACATGGTACTCACCATCTTTTAAAGTAAGATTACAAGCTGCAAAAGCTGTTTTTGGTATTTTATTTGCCTTATCTTCATCAAGGATGGCATCAACAATCTCTAAAGACTCATCCCCTCCAAGCATCCTAAGAACTAAAGGCATTCCATAAAGGATAAATGTCACTGTACTTGAATATGCAAATCCAGGTAAAGAGATAATCATTTTATCCCCTTTTTTAGCTACAATAATATGTCCACCTGGTTTTATTCTCACCCCTTGAAAAATAAGATCAGCATCAAGCTCTTCAATCACAACATCTTTTACAAAATCATAATCCCCCACACTAACTCCACCAGTAGTTACAACGATATTAGCATTATCTAAAGCTTCTTTTATACCATTAGTTATTGACTCTTTATCATCTTTGATGATCCCCATCTGATAAACATCTGCACCATATTTTTTTGCTAGGGCTTCTATAGTTAGATGGTTTGAACTTCTTATTTGAGCTTCATTTGTTTGCTCTTCACCCACATCTAAGATTTCACTTCCTGTACAAGCTATAGCTACAACTGGCTTTTTAGTTACTTTTACATTTACAGTATTTAAACTGGCCATCACACCAATCTCAGCGTAACCAATCTTTGTACCTTTTTTTATAAGGATCTCACCCTCACTGTAGTTTTCACCCACTTCTCGCACAGCAAAATTAAAAGGAACCTCTTCATTTATAATAATATATTCACCCTCAACACTAACCTTTTCAATAGGAATCAAAGTATCACTGCCCTTTGGCATAAGTGATCCTGTAAAAGTTTTGATACAAGTAGTATTTTCCACTTCATCATCCACTTGAGTTCCTGCTGGATTGTCCCTAAGAATTTTAAGCTTTCCTAGTTTTTGTTCTTCAAATTTGATAGCATATCCATCCATCGCAGATGTAGGATATTTTGGTGAATTTTCATCTGCTACAATATCTACAGCTAAAATTCTATCTAAAGAATCAGAGATAAAAACCTCTTCAAAATCTTTTGTTTTAATATCTAGATTATTAATTTCTTGTAACGATTCTTCATAAGAAATATATTTTTTCATATTTTATAAGCCTTAAGTTAAAAAATTTCGATATAGTATCAAAATATTTTTAATTGATTATTATATTTTAAACATTATCGTCTAAAACAAGGAGAGCTTATGCCTAAAAAAGAGATAGGTATACATGAAGCATATGCAAAAGATCCAATAAAAGCAGATTTAGAACTATTTGATAGAGAAAGTGACCCAATCACAAGAAGAGGGTTTCTAAAAAAATCATCCCTTTTAACAATGATGGCAGTGGTAGGTTCAAACATACCCTTTGCAGATAAAATGCCATCAGGTCTTATCCCTGCAGCCCTAGCAAATGAAACTGAGAGTTTTGCCATTGAAGGAAAAGAGGGTCTTATCTATCTAAACGATAGACCAGTAAATGCAGAAACACCTCCCCACTTACTTGATGATGATATCACCCCATCAAAACACCTTTTTATAAGAAATAATGGCCAAGCACCAATGAATACAGATCCTAGTGGTTGGCAGTTAAAGATCACTGCTGATGAAGGTACAGCTCTTCAAGAAACTATGGTATTTACAATTGACACTCTAAAGCATAAATACAAAAATTACTCTTATGCCCTACAAACAGAATGTGCTGGAAATGGAAGAAGTGGATTTAATCCACCAGTTCAAGGAAACCAATTCCAACATGGAGCTATGGGATGTGCCATGTGGACAGGGGTAAGATTAAAAGATGTATTAGAAGATATGGGTCTTACTCAAAAAGCTGTATATATTGGATATAAAGGTGCAGATACTCACTTAAGTGGTGATCCTACAAAAGATGTGATAAGTAGAGGAATACCTCTAGAAAAAGCCCTTGATCCACAAACCTTAATAGCATGGGAAGTAAATGGTGAAGATATCCCTTATCATAATGGAGCACCTCTAAGACTAGTAGTTGGAGGATGGCCAGCATCTGTTAGTGGTAAATGGCTAAGTGATCTATATATAAGAGATACTGTACATGATGGTAAAATGATGACAGGTTCATCTTATAGAGTACCTGCAAACCCTATCTCACCAAGTGAGGCTGTAGATAAAAATAATATGGTTATAATTGAATCAATGCCAGTAAAATCAATCATAACTTTTCCACAAACTGGCGAAATAAAAGAAGCTGGTAAACCTTTTGAAATAAGAGGAAAAGCTTGGGCTGGTGATTTAAAGGTAAAAAAGATGTATATCTCTATAGACTTTGGAGCATCTTGGCAAAAAGTAAAGCTGGAAAAACCAATAAATAGATTAGCTTGGCAAAAGTTTACTGGTGAGATTACACTACCACAAAGTGGATATTATGAACTTTGGGCAAAAGCTGTAGATGAAAATGGCAAAGCACAACCAATGGTAACTCCCGGATGGAATCCAAGAGGTTATCTAAATAACTCTTGTCACAGAATTGTGGTAAAAGCAGTTTAAAACAATCAAGAATTAAGAGCTAATACTCTACAAATTAGCTCTTAATTTAAAAATATTACTAAACAAATTTCTCCAAGAATAAAATTTATTACTTTTTTCATATATTTACTTTTTCTTAATCTAAAATATTAATTTCTTACTATATAATAGTCCAAAATTATAAAATATTATGGGGAATCTTATATGAGTTATGAAAATATAAAGTCTCAATTAACACAATTTTTAAAAACAGAAGTTGAAAAAGCTGGATTAGACAGCGTAATAGTTGGAATAAGTGGTGGTCTTGATTCTGCCATAGTTGCGGTACTTTGTAAAGAGGTATTTGGTGATAAGATGAGAGGTGTTTTAATGCCTAGTCAATATTCATCACAAGCAAGTATCGATGATGCAAAAGAGCTTTGTGAAAAATTTGATATAGAATATGAAACAATCTCTATCGCTCCTTTAGTTGAAGCCTTTGAAAGTACAATGGAAGATGACAAACTAAGAATTGGTAACTTCAGTGCAAGAATGAGAATGTCTGTACTTTATGATCAAAGTGCAAAATATAGATCTTTAGTAGTTGGAACAAGTAATAAAAGTGAACTACTTTTAGGATATGGAACTATCTTTGGAGATGTGGCTTGTGCTATCAATCCAATTGGGGAGATGTATAAAAGTTATGAGTATGACTTTGGTAGATTTTTAGGAGTTACTGAAGCTATTCTTACTAAAAAACCTAGTGCTGACCTTTGGGAAGGACAAAGTGATGAGGAAGAGCTTGGATACACTTATAAAACTATGGATGAAGTTTTAAAGCTTATCGTTGATGAGAAACTTTCACGTGAAGAGATTTTAGGTCGTGATATAGATGAAAAACTATATGACATGTTAGTTTACAGAATTAAAGCAAATGAGTTTAAAGGTAAACTACCAACAATTGCAAATATTAAATGGAGCTAAAAATGAAAGAGATCCCATTTTTCATACCAAGTATTGATAATGAAGAATTAAATCAAATAGAAAGTGTTTTATCATTAGATAAAAATTCAAAAGTTATAGAGTTTGAAGAAAACCTAAAAAACTTTGTAGGTGCTGATCATGCTATCTCAACTTGTAATGCAACAGCTGCCCTACACCTTGCTTTAAGTGCGATTGATCTTAAAAGGGGTGATAAGATTTTAATGAGTGTAAACTCATTTCCAAATATCCCTGAGGTTGTAAGACACTTTGATGCTGAGCCTATTTTTGTAGATATCAATGATACAGATATGAATATCGATCTTGATAAATTAGATAAATATCTTGATGAGAATAACTCTAAAAAACTAAGAGGTGCTATCATCACATTTATCGCTGGTCAAGTTCCAAACCTTGATAAACTTTATGAGATCAAAGCTAAACATGATATTATCTTAATAGAAGATGCAACAAATGCTTTAGGTGCAACTTTCAATGATGAAACAGTTGGTTCACTAAATGCTGATATGACTATCTTCTCAGTAAACCCTGGACACTCTAAAAACTCTGTAAGTAATGGTGGTGCAATTGTTACAAATGATGATGAACTAGCTGAGAGAGCAAATCTTCTTAAAAACCATGCTATTACAACTACATATGATGAATATGGTCACTTAGATTATATCTATGATGTTGTTGATATTGGATATAAATATGATATGAGTGAACTTGAAGCAGCATTTAGTATCGCTCAACTTAAAAAAGTAAATAAAAATATAAAAAGAAGAAAAGAGATCGCAGCTATCTATACTAAAAAACTAGTAGGTACAAAACATATCTCTATCCCACAAGCAAGTGAGGAGCATATCTTTACACAATTTATCATCAAAATTGATAGAAATAGAGATGCATTTGCAAGAACACTAAAAGAAAAAGGTATCACTACAGGACTTAACTATATTCCTTTACACCTTTTACAATATTATAAACAAAAATATAATATCAAGATCACTACATATTTAACTGCCCTATCTTCATATGGGCAAATCCTTTCATTACCAATATATCCATCTTTAAGTGATGAAGATGTGGAATATATCTGTGATAAAGTGATCGAATTAGATAGCGAGTGGATATAAGGATCAATTAATTTGAATCCAAAATTTGTAGCTTGGGTAGAACAATATTTGTTCTTCCCAAACTGGTACCAAAGACTTATTTCAATAGCCCTACTTCCCCTTACAATGCTCTACTGCATAATTGTAGCAGTAAAAAGACTCAAAGCAAGACCAATCAATTTTGAAATACCTGTTATAAGTATAGGAAATCTAATAGTTGGTGGAAGTGGGAAAACCCCTGTAACCATATCCCTAGCAAAAGATTATGAAGATGCTTTTATAGTACTTAGAGGGTATGGAAGGCAAACGAAAGGACTTCAAATCGTATCACTAAAGGGTGATATAAAACTAGATGTAAAAAGTGCTGGAGATGAAGCTACACTTTTAGCTCAAAATCTTCCAAATGCCTCAGTAATAGTAAGTGAAGATAGAGCTGAAGCTATTTTTAAAGCTAAAGAGCTTGGAGCAAAGATAGTTTTCCTTGATGATGGTTTTTCAAAAGTAAACATCTTCAAATACGATATCTTACTTCGTCCAAAAGTAGAGCCTACAAATGTTTTTTGTCTACCAAGTGGTGGATATAGAGACTCTAAGATGCTTTATTCATCTGCTCATCTTGTACTAAAAGATGGTACAGACTTTGAACGTAAAGTTTGGTTTAGTAAAAATGGAAAAGAAATAAGTAAACTACCAAGAGATATCACCCTACTTACATCTATCTCAAAACCTGATAGATTAAAAGAGTTTACAGGTGATATAAATATGGTAGCATATGAAGATCACCATAGCTTTACAAAAGATGAAGTTGATCAAATAAAATCAAATGGTATACTTACAACAAGAAAAGATAAAGTAAAATTAGACATTTTAGATATAGATAAAGATATCTACATCATGGAACTTGATATAAACTATCTAAACAATGAAGTTAAAACAAAGGTAAAAAGTTTTTATGAAAGTTATAATAACTAAAATATTTCTAATCCTAAGCCTTTTTAATTTTTCAAATGCAGCAGATATTGATGATGCATTTATCACTACCTTTGAATATGGACAAATGCTTTATAACAATCCTAGGGGAATTGGATGTAATAAATGCCATGGAGATGATGCTAAAGGGCTTTTCTTAAGTAGATACAAAACAAAAAAAGATAAAGAGATAGTAGTAACTGCCCCAGATATTACAAATGTATCTTTTGAAGACTTTCAAAAAAAACTTAGCACTCAAAATATAAAAAGATCATTGATCATGCCCACATATTTTTTAACAAATAGTGAGCTAAAATCCATATATATTTATATAACATCCCAAGAGAAAAAGGAGAATAGCCAATGAGGAAAATATTATTAGTTGTTTTTTTTATAAGCTCTTTATATGCTGAAGATAATAGCTCAATTTGGAATATAACTTCAAAAAGCCTAAACTCCCTTTGGGAAAAATCGAAAGAACTAGGTAGTGAATCTTGGGAAGAAACAAAAAAATATACAAACCTAGGTAAAAATCTTTTACTTGAAGAAAGCCTTCTTGCATCTATGAATTTATCTTTAGATACAAATACCACAGAAGTAAAAGAGCTTAAAATAAATGAAGATGATTCTATAAAGATGGTAGTAAAACTTGTAGGGGAAAAAGAGGATCTAATATTAGATATAAAAAAATATAATTGGGCAGTATCAGAAAATAAAAAACATATAGTTTTCCAAGATATAAAATATGATGCAAATATCAAATGGATAAAATACCTTTTAGATTTTTACCTAGGAAAAAACAGTGGATATATCACTATACCCTACTCTATTTCAAAACAAAGTTTACTTTATTCACTAAAAGCACCAATAGAAACAAATTATGATTCAGATGAAAAATATACACAAATCTACTGGAAAAATATAAAAGATCAAATGAGAAATAAATGGATAAAATCTGATAAAAAAGATTTAAACCAAGTATTTACTAATATCGTAGATAAAGAAAAAATCAATATTGATACATTTAAGATAAATAATGAAAAGATCAATATAAATATAGAGTTAATTGATGCTAAAAATATAGAGCTAAATATCAAAAGCTTTAAATGGGCTACAGCAAACAAAAGAACATATATCCTTTTAAAAGATATAGAACTTGATACAAATAGACCTTGGATAAAAGGTATATTAAAAAAACATCAAAATAGTTTTTATTTTGATCACTCTAAAATCATAGAGAAAATCTTAAAAACAATAAAACCACCAATAAGAGGAAAGAAAAAATGAGGAAATCGTTAATACTTATATCACTAATTTTAGTATTTATATTTACAGGATGTTCAAAGAAAAATATCACAACTGTAAAACCATATGAGTCATTTTATACAAATCAATCATCAAATAAAAAGATAATCTTTAATGGAGTAAAAGATACAAGATTACTTCCGGTAGTATCTTATATCATAAACAAAAAGATTGTAGTTGCAAAGTTTTTGATGAATGAAAATGTAGAATCATGGTACAATGAAGCATACATAAGAGAGTTCCATGCAGCTGATTTAATTCTAGATCAACAACAACGTGATCCAAAATCAACAATTGTACAAATCAATATCCTAGATCTAAAAGCAGAATACCATAGACATATCCTAACAGAAGCGAATCTAAAGGGTATTGTCACTTTAGAAGTGATCATCAAAAAGAATAATAAAATCGTAAAAAAGATCATAAACTCTACACAATCAGAGTTTAAAATATCTGTAACAGATGCTTCAGGTTTCGAGGATTTTATCTCTTCTATGATGTCTGAGTCTATTTCTAAGAGTGTTAATATAATTATTGAGACGATGGAAGGGCTTTAATTAGTTAAAAGCTAAAAAGTAAAAGTTAAAAGTGGTAAACTTTTAACTTTGAAATTATCAGTAAATTCGCTATAATTTAAAATAAATTAATAATTTATGGAGCTTATTATGACAACATATGAGATTAATAATCCTAATATTGAAGCTTTTATTACAAAAGAAGCTGAAAAAAACAATATGAATACAAATGAGTATTTAGCTAATATTGTTTTATACCAAATGGAATTAAAATCGATAAAATCTGATTTAAATCAAATGGAAAAGGAAATAGAACAAGTAAACAATGGATCTACTAAATTAAAATCTGCATATTCTTTATTAGATGAGTTATGATAAATATTCTATATCTTCCTATCTTTGCTAAAAAGATAAAACAATATACAAAGAAAAATCCTTTTATGAAAAAGGATTATCAAAACCTACTTGATACTTTAAAATCAAATCCAACAAATGCCACATCTATAAAAGAAAACGTATATAAAATAAGACTACAAAATTCTAGCTCAAATAAAGGCAAAAGTTCAGGATACAGGGTTTATTACTTTTATAAAGATAAGAATGATACTATTATTTTGCTATATATGTATAGTAAAAATGAACAAACAAACTTAAATGATGAAGTCTTAAATGAACTGATTAGTGAGTGTAAAATCACTTTTAAAGATGAACTCAATAGTTGATCTTTAAAAAGTTTGAATAAACCAAGTAAAAGTCCCTTGAGATGTTAAAACATCATTTATATCTTTGATTTCAACATCTATTTGTATTGAGCCTCTACCCTTTTTCTCAAATTGTATTTTGAATTTATCAAGTGACTCTTCATCTACTGATGCAACTGCACTAATTTTTTCCACTGCTGTTTTTTTATATTTTATTTGTGCATCTCTTAAAACTGGTACTACTTTACCTTCATACTCAGGAAATAAGCTTTGAAGATAAATACCACTTTGTGTTTCAGCTAAAGTAAATTGAGCACTCGCATGTATTGTTTCTATATGGTTTAATACATTATCTTTAAAATCTAGGGTTAATTGATTATTTTCTTCTGTGATTCCTATGTATTTTACAAAAGGTATTTGTGTTGCTTTGATGCTATTCTCCTATTTATGGGATATAATGTGATATATTAAATACTCTTAAATAAGATAGTTATTTATATTATTTTTTGAATCTTTTTATCTATTATTCTAACCTAAGAAGCTACGCCAGTACAAAGCTATCTAATAAATTAAATTTTCTGGCTTATATACATTTTCTGGCTTATCTTGAAAGGCATTTAGCCTTTCGCTTTCCTACTTTTGTATTGACTAAAAGTAGGCAAAAACAACCACGGCTTCGAAGCCAAAGATCCCTAAAAATTTCAAATATTCTTTACTTGCTTGCGTAACTCAACAAAAAACGTGCATTTAGCACCTTTTTTATTTCAAACATACTCAGCTTGTTACGTAAAAAATATTTGAAATTTTTAGCTTCTGCAGATGTGGACAGACACTGACGTGGTAATTATCTTCCACTTAAATTTATCTTCTCATTTAATATTGGCTCTCTCACTCTAAAATATCTATTAGCTCCATATATCTTCTAATTCAAAGAAAAATGTGTACCAAAAAAAAGAATCCACGCTTTGAAAATGCCAAGGTGGAGCAAAATATTTACGGTGAAAAGGGTCAACCTGTTTGAGGGAAAGAAAGTTGCTAAATGCAAGTTTTTTCCCGAGTTCTGACCCGCAGTAAATATTTTGTGGAATCTTGGAAAAACATTTTCATCGGGTGGAGAGGTTTTTGGTGCCTTTTTTCCGGTAAAAAAAGACACAGGAATCAAAGTGATGTAACTACACTAACTCACAATTTATCTTGTCTAGGAAGTAACTAATAAAAATCCAGTAAACCTTTTATTGTACCATTCCCCCTTTAACTTCATATAACTACCCTAATTTTTTGGTATAGTCTATTTCTTCATTTTCTTCTTCATCATTTGTTTGTTCCATTTCACTTTCACCTTTTTTAGGTATAGTAAACCATATTAATGATAAAAAAGCACCTAGTATTGCTCCCATTAAAATAGAAATTCCAAAGTCTTGTTTTCCCACACCAACAAATGCAAACATACTAAAAATAATAATTGCAATAGTCATACCAGTAAATATTCTATATCTTGTTTGTTTCCCATCATAAACATCTTCTAATTTTAAATTTTTAAAAAAGAAAATAGAA
>CAYFGQ010000063.1:0-20772 GCA_964342525.1 uncultured Arcobacteraceae bacterium | reverse complement strand
TAAAAAGTGAGGATAAAATCTATAAAATATTAAAGTAAAGTTTTTTACTTTTTATTCTCTTTTATAATTTTCTCTATATTATCAATAGTATTTTGATGTCCTTCAATAGCTTTTTCATAAGAATTATATCTTTGATTAATTATTGGCTCATGATAGATTATCTCATCTTCATCCATCTTAAATACCATAGTTTCATAAACAAAAAGATTGTTTTGTTGATTTATCCATGAGTGTCTTACTTCCATTTTGATTGTTGATATAAAATATGTATTTCCATTTACAATTGATAGGTGTTTTAGTGCTAGGTCTTTGTGTTCCATTTTTTCCCTTTATGGTTTTTAAAATATATTATAATCTTTTCGTATAACATTAAAATAATATATTTAATAAATTTAAAAAACTACCATTGGGATGGAATATCGCCTTGAACTATAGTGAAACAAATAGTATATCTTTTTTTGCCACTTTTAGGTGGTAAACACTTATGGGCAAGTAAAAGAGGACTAAATAAAAGGGCATCTCCTGTATTTAGATCATATGAAAATTCTTCCTCTTTTTCTCCCATCTCTTTTAGTATAGGAGTTATGTCTTCTATACGTTCTTCTCCTATTAGTGGTAGTTTTTTTGCTTTTCTTAATTTTTTACTTACTTCTTGGTTTATCATTACTGTATTTCCACCATGATCTGATACGGGATTAAGATAGATAAAAAGTTTTAGAGTTTTATCCATTCCTCCATCTAAATGCCAACGGGTGCTATAATTATTTTGTGTGGCAGATGAATCAACTACATCAAATGATGAACATAAAAAGCTGTAGTTACATTGGAAATATTCTGATAAAAGATTATTTAGTGTATCTTTAAAGACTAGATGGGAACATTCTTCAATTATTTTATTACTTATAGTTGTTATAGGGTTTTGTACAGAAAACTCCTCATATTTAGATATTAATTCTTGACAAGTTTTTTCAGATAAAATATCTTCAATCTTTATATGTAAATTTTCATTAAAATAGTCTAGGCTTTTTTCAATATTCATTATGCATCTCCAAATGTTAAAATTAGTTATTATCTTTTATTGTATCAAAAAGAATTAAATATAAATACTAAATAGTACACTTTTTACATAGACAATAAATATATTAAAAAGGTAATTTTCAATGCAAAGTAGGGTTTCATATCAAGAAGATAAATTTATTATTTATTATTTATAATTGTGAACTTACTATTTAAGCTTTTGTAAATATTATTGAGATAAATTCTATAAGATTTAGGTTATAGTCATGAAGAATTTATTTAAATTATTGAGACTAAAGATTCTTTACTTTCAATTCTCTAGCTTAATATAGGAATAAAAAACTATTCCTATATTATTAAAAGTATTTTTTTACACTAGTTTTTATTTCTTCAGGGGATTTTATACCAAACTCCCTTGCTACTTCTTTACCATCTTTAAAATAGATAATTATTGGATAGAATTGAACATCAAATCTATCACCTACTGCTTCTTCTTTATCCAGATCAACTTTGTAGATTGTAACATCTTCAGATTTGCTTGCATCATATTTTTGTAAGTTTTTACCTAAAACCTTACAAGCACCTCAATATGTTTTATAAAAATCTACAATTACATTTTTTCCACTTACTTTTTCATCAAAGTTTTTGCTAGTAAGGTTTTCAAAGGCAAAAACAGAACTTGTAAGAAAAAGTAAGAGTACAAATATTTTTTTCATTGGGTACTCCTTATTTGTGTAGAATATTTTATTTTTTTATTGTGTATTTTTTGTTGGATTTTTTCCTTTTTTTTTTAAATTTTAAAATTTTAAAAAATTGTGACGCAGCTGAGATTTTAATTTGATAAACTTTAGTAAACTTATATAAGGAGAGAAATAATGGCAACTTTTAGTCTTAGCGATGAACAAAAGAATGAGTATTTTGGTAGAGGCTATACGGGTATAAAAAATGCTTTATCCCCAGATCTTTTAAAAAGATTACAAGATATGGCTACTAGATTTGAAAAAGATATTATGGAAAAACATGAACAAGGAGAAAGGGTTCATGGTTCTTGTGTTGTAAATGATCCTGTTGGTGATAGGCTTATGAGATATGATGAGGTGTATGCTGCTGATATTGATACTACTTTAGATCTTTTAGCAAGTCCTTCTATGATGGCAATATTTAGAGATATTTGTGGTAGGGGTGCAGTACCTATGCAGATGGATATTTTATATAAACATCAACATCCACATCCTGTAGTAATTTGGCATCAAGGTGCTCAACACTCAAGAAAATATCCATATTTAAATGTAGGGGTTTTTTTAGATGATTCGGGTGAAGGTGATGGTTGTTTAAGATATGTACCAGATACTCAACATGAAAAACAAGATATTCAAGCTTTATCTGCTGAATATGGTTGGGATATCCCTGGAGTAATTGAGTTTCCAGCTATGGCAGGAGATATAAATATTCAAGATATGATGATTTTACATGGTTCTGAGCCAAAAAGAACAGATGGTGTTAGAAGAACAATTTATATTGAAATAAGACCATTTGAGGGTATAACTGAAAATGGTGAACAATCTCAAGAGTGGGCTGAACTTAGAAGAAGACTTATGGGGCTTGTACTTAGAAGAGCAAATCCAGAAGATTGGCCAGAGGAATGGAAGAATGATTATCCATCTGATTTAGGTAGTGATGAAGAAGAAATAAAAAAAATAGTTGCAAAATGGGAGCCACCTACACCTGCATATTATGCAACTTTTCCTGTGGATCATCCAGAATATCCAGTACCATCTGATATGAGATAGATAAAAATATAAATCAATAGTAATAGTTTGGGTTAAGTATATGCTTCTTAGTCCAAACTATATAATAGGGTTCTCTATAATTTATATTACTTTATTTACTAAAAATATTCTACAATTTAGTATTTAGACTAGTTATATAAATCTTATCCTATAATGTGATTAAAGGAGTAAATATGAAAACATATATTCCAATATCTTGTAGTTTTTATGATCAATTAGAAGACATAGCAGTTAGGAAAATAAAATCAAAGATAATCTATTTAGAAGATAATAGTAAAAAAATTGTGGAAGATTATATTGTTGATTTTAAAAACATAAATAAAGAGGAGTTTTTAGTTTTAAGTTCAGGTGATAAAATTCGCCTTGATATGCTCATAGAAGTGAATAATATCAAGGCTCCAAAGAGAGTTGTTTTTAAAAAGCATTTTTAAAGCTTTTGAAAATCACCTCTTTATAGTTTGTACCACTATCTGAATTTAAAATCATATGTATAAAGTCATCATTTAAAAATTTAATATAAAACTTTCTCACATATGGATAAGAATAAGTTTTTTTCATACTTGGATACAGATATTTCTTTGATGGATATAGCTGCATGCTCATATAAAGAACAAAAGTTACTATTACTACTACTTCAAATAATGTCAAGGTTTTTGCAAAAAATGATTTTATATTTTGGCTATCTATAAATCTATCTGAAAATTCTATAAGAAATTTTGTTAGATAATAAAATAAAATTAGATTGATTGAAAAACCTATTAAGATAAGTGTGGCATATGTATCTGTTTTGAGTACATGATTGGCTTGTAAGAACCATCCTGTGTTTGATGCAAATTTAGCACTTAGAGTGATTAATATAAATAGTTTAAAATATTCAAATATTTTTAGATAGATTTTTTTTTGATAGCTATAATATGTGGCATAAGCTATTAAGATTAAAAGTAAAATATCTATTAAAATATATATACTTACCAAAGAATCTCCTTCTTATTTAGCGACTTTAGTATTTCATTTGCTTGTGAAAAGTGTTTACAACCAAAAAAACCTCTATAAGCAGATAATGGGCTTGGGTGAGGAGCTGTTAATATATGGTGTTTATCTTTATCTATTAACTTTGTTTTTTTTATAGCAGGTGTTCCCCATAATAAAAAGATAATATCTTCAAAACTATCTGAAATATGTTTTATAATAGTATCTGTAAATATTTCCCATCCAATATTATGGTGTGATTTTGCTTTGCCCTCTTCAACGGTTAAAATAGTATTTATTAAGAGAACTCCTTGTTTTGCCCAAGCAGTTAGATCTCCATCACTACACTGGGAATCTCCTATATCACTGTTTATCTCTTTTATAATATTTACCATTGATGGTGGATTTTTAATTTCTTTTGGTGTTGAAAAAGCCAGCCCTTGTGCTTGACCCTCTCCATGGTATGGGTCTTGTCCTAAAATCACTATTTTTAAGTCTTTATAGTTTGTTAAACTAAAAGCATTAAACATTTTTTCTTTAGGAGGGTAGACTGTAGTTATTTTATATTTTTCATCAATTATCTGTTCTAAATTTTGATAGTATTCCTTTTGTTTTTCATTATCTATAAGCTCTTTCCACTCCATATTTTTATCCATTAATAATATTTTAGGTATAATACCCAAATTTTATAAAAAAAAGAGATAAATTATATGTGTGGAATCGTTGGTTATATAGGTAAACAAAATACAAATGAAATATTAATAAATGGACTAAGAGAATTAGAATACCGTGGCTATGATAGCGCAGGAATAGCTGTACTTACAAATGATAATATTGATGTATTTAAAGCAGTAGGTAAAATAAAAAATCTTGAAGATAAAGTAAATAGTGAATGTACTACAGATTGTTTAAAATCAAATATAGGAATTGGACACACTAGATGGGCAACCCATGGAAAACCAACAGAACTAAATGCCCATCCTCATTTAGGTGAATATTCATATGTAGTTCATAATGGAATTATTGAAAATTATAAAGAATTAAAAGAAGAGTTAAAAGAACAAGGACATAACTTTGTATCTCAAACAGATACTGAAGTTATTGTTCACTTATTTGAGAGTTATTTTAATAAATTAAATGATGCAAAAAAATCATTTGAAGAGACTATTAAAAGGCTTGATGGAGCATATTCAATCCTCTTAATTACAAAGAGTGAACCAAGTACAATCTTTTTTATGAAACATGGATCTCCACTTGCTGTTGCAAAGGGTAATGAAGATGGTGAAATTTTATTTGCCAGCTCTGATGCTCCACTTATTGGTCTTGCAAATGATGTTGTTTATCTTGAAGATGGTATATGGGGGATTGCAAGTGATAGTGAATTAACTTTTAGTGAAAAGGTATCTTGGGGAAAACTTCCAAACTCTAAACAATTTGCTCAGAAAGATGGATATAGATTTTTTATGGAAAAAGAGATTTATGAACAATCTGATGTAGTAACAGATTCTATGCTTGGAAGAATTGTTGATGATGGTATAACTTTTGACGAACTTGGTGCAGATATAATTGAAGGAATCAATGAAATAAAAATTTGCGCTTGTGGAACTTCATACCATGCAGGACTTACAGCTTCATATCTTTTTGAAAGATTAGCAAAAGTTAGATGTTCTGTAGAAATTGCTAGTGAGTTTAGATACAAAGAGCCTTTATTAAAAGAGGATACTTTATTTATAGTAATCTCTCAAAGTGGTGAAACTGCAGATACTCTTGAAGCTCTTAAAATGGCAAAAAATGCTGGATTAAAATCTATAGCAGTTTGTAATGTGGATAACTCTTCTATGACAAGATTAGCAGATGCTACTATACTTACTCGTGCTGGAATTGAAAAGGGTGTAGCTTCAACAAAAGCTTTCTCGACTCAAACTGTAGTACTTTGGATGATGGCATTATATTTTGCAAAATATAAAAATACAATAGATAGTGATAAACTACAAAATGAATTACATGCCTTAAGAGAAGTACCAACATCACTTCAGGTTTTAGATTCTGTACATGAAAAGTGTAAGAGACTTTCAAAAAGATATCTTCATGGTCATGGATTCTTTTTTATTGGTAGGGATGTATTTTTCCCATTAGCATTAGAAGGTGCTCTTAAACTAAAAGAGATCTCTTATCTTCATGCGGAGGGATATCCAGCTGGTGAGATGAAACATGGACCAATAGCTCTAGCTGATCCAGAATTATTTACTATCGCTTTAATGCCACAAAATCTATTATATGATAAGATCAAATCAAATGTGGAAGAGCTAAGTGCTAGAGATAGTACTATTTGTGCGATTTCTCCTTGTGAATTTGATTTAGCAGATGATTTTATAAAAACTGCAAAAACAGATCATTATATGTTAGAATTTTTTGAGATGTTAGTGGTGCTTCAACTTTTATCTATGGAGATAAGTGTAAGACTTGGTAATGACGTTGATATGCCAAGGAATCTTGCTAAGTCAGTTACAGTAGAATAAAGAAGTTCCTTTACAATTGGTAACACAAAAGAAATCAATAAATACTAAAAATATCAAAATAAGCAATAAAAAAGCTTATTTTGACTAAAATCTTTCAATTTTATACACAAATGTATAAACTACATACTTTTTTTAAATTTTAACTTTCATTTCAAATCGATATGGAAAACAAAATGGACAACAAAGAATGGACAACAAGCAAAAACAAAATTTCTTAAAACTTTGAAAATGTTTTGAAAAACATTTTATAATACGGTTTTTTAGAAATATAATTTTGTAGGAAAACAAAGGATGGAAAACAAAATGGAAAACAAAACTCAATACTTATTTACTTCAGAAGTAGTAAGCCCAGGTCACCCAGATAAGTGTGCAGATATCATTGCCGATAGCATTGTTGATAAATTAATTATTGGTGATCCACAATCAAGAGTTGCTAGTGAGGTATTTGTTGCTGGTAAACATGTTGTAATTGGTGGTGAGGTAACAAGTAAAACTCAAGTTACTACTGAAGAATACAAAAAGATTGCTATAGATGCATTAGAAAAGATTGGATATTTTGATAATCCAAATTTTACAGATGAAGAGTGCTTAAAGCCACAAAATGTTGAAGTACAAGTTTTATTAAATAGACAATCTCCTGATATTAATCAAGGTGTAGATCAAGAAGATGGTGAAACTGGTGCAGGTGATCAAGGTATTATGTTTGGATATGCAGATGCTGAAACATATAACTATATGCCAAGTGCAATCACATATGCAAGAATGCTTATGGAAAAAGTATATCACTATGCCCTAGAGCACCCAAGTAAACTTGGTGTTGATATTAAAACACAAGTTACTATGGACTATGGAAATAAAGAAAATTTTGAATCTTGTAATCCACAAAAGATTCATACAATAGTTGTGTCTGCACCTTGTGTAAGCTCAATGGATATTGATACAGTTAGAGAGCTTATTATGGAGCTTATTATTGATACAGGTTTACCACAAAACCTATTTAACCCTGAAGATTGTATTATACATATTAATCCAACTGGTAAATATGTATCTCATTCATCATTACATGATAGTGGTCTTACAGGAAGAAAACTAATCGTAGATAGTTTTGGTGGATATTCTCCTATTGGTGGGGGAGCACAATCTTCAAAAGATTATACAAAAGTTGATAGAAGTGGATTATATGCAGGTAGATGGATAGCTAAACATATCGTTGCTGCTGGTCTTGCTAAGAAATGTGTTGTTCAAATCTCTTATGCTATTGGTGTAGCTAAACCTACTTCTGTTGCAGTTGATACTTATGGAACATTTACAGTTAAAAATGATGATAAATTATCTCAGTTTGTAATGGATAACTTCCCTTTAACTCCAAACTGGATTACAAAGAAGTTTGATCTTGATAAACCAAGCCCAGAAACTTTCCTATATGCAGATGTAGCAAGTAGAGGACAAGTTGGTCAAAGTGATTACCCATGGGAACAACTTGACGCTTTAGAACTATTCGAGAAACTAAAAGGTTAAAAATTTAGCACATTTTGGATATAATTGGGCTCTAAAAGGGAATATTGATATAGAATTCCCACCAAATGATATCTTAGAAATTAAATATTTCTAGGTATCATTTTATGTAACATTTTTAAAGGATATTATAATTATGGATTTAAAAGAACTATTTAATAAATTAAAACTTGATAAGAAACAAGAAGCAGAAGAGGGGCAACCAGAAGTATCTAGTCACTGGATAAAATGTCCTGAGTGTGAGTCTTTAATGTTCTTTAAAGAGGTTGAAAACTTAGAGCACGTTTGTCCTAAATGTAACTTTCATATGAGAATTGGTGCTAAAAGAAGAATTGAATTAATGGCTGATGAGGGATCATTCATTGAGCATGATGCTGATCTAATTCCAACAGACCCATTAAAATTTGTTGATAAAAAGTCATATATTAAAAGACTAGAAGAAGCTCATAAAAAAACTTCTAAAACTTCAGCTGTAATTGGTGGAGAGTGTACTATCAATGGTATTCCTGTGCAACTTGCAATCTTTGACTTCTCATATATGGGTGGAAGTTTAGGTTCTGTTGAAGGTGAAAAGATCGTTAGAGCTTGTGAAAGAGCTATTGAAAATAAACAAGGTCTTATCATTGTAAGTGCATCTGGTGGAGCTAGAATGCAAGAGAGTACATATGCTCTAATGCAAATGGCAAAAACATCTGCTGCACTTAAAAAGATGGATAATGCAGGGCTTCCTTATATCTCAATCTTAACTGACCCTACATTTGGTGGTGTATCAGCATCTTTTGCTTTCTTAGGTGATATTATTATGGCTGAGCCAGGTGCTTTAGTAGGTTTTGCAGGTGCAAGAGTTATCAAACAAACAATTGGTGCAGATTTACCAGAAGGTTTCCAAAGATCAGAGTTTTTACTTGAGCATGGTAGTATAGATATGGTTGTAGAGAGAAAAGATATGAAACAAACTCTTTATGATTTATTTAGATTTTTTGAAAAAGAGAAAAAAGAAGAAGTAGCATCATAATTACTTCAAATAAAATATACGCTTTATGTGACTATCAATCCTTACAAAGGTTTGACAAGTCACTTGCAGAGTTCTTAACTGTCTGCAAAAAATTTGATACTTCCTTTATCCAATACCGTGATAAAATCAATCCACTTGAAATTCAAAAACAAAATTTAGAGTTTTTAAAATCAAATACTGATATACCTATTATTATAAATGATAAGTTAGAGCTTTTAGAGTATGTAGATGGACTGCATCTTGGACAAGAAGATCTTTTGAGAATTAAGAAGGAAGAATTAAAAATAAAGAGTGATGAGTTGGTGTTTAAGCTTTTACGTAAGAAATATACAGGTAAAGTATTTGGTCTTTCTACTCACAATGAAGTTGAGATTTTACATGCTAATACTCTTGATCTTGATTATATTGGTTTAGGTGCATATAAGGCTACTTCTACGAAAGATGTTGAGTATATACTTGGAGATAAGATATCTTATCTTGCTAAAATCTCTAAACATCCTGTGGGTGCTATTGGTGGTGTTAAGGTTATGGATAAACTTGAAAACATCACATATAATGTAGTGGGATCAAATTTATATGAATATTAATATCTATATGATAGCAAAGGCTTCCACAGATGAGTATGATAAACTTATAAATCAACTTATCAAAAACTCTTCAAAATATGCAAAAGTAAAACTACATTATATTTTTAATAAAGAGATATCAAAAGCGCAGGGCATTGGTGAGAAAGAATCAAAAACTTCTTATACAAATGCCTATGAAAAATATTTACCTACAGGATTTAACATTGCATTAGATGTTTTAGGTAAAAAAGTTGATACTTTCAATTTTGCAAAATTTTTTGAAAATAATTCTACGATAAATTTTTATATCGGTGGAGCCTATGGTTTTGATGAAAACTTTTTAAAAAGATGTAATAAAGTTGTAACTTTAAGTGATCTTACTATGGCTCATAAACTGGCAAGTTTAGTATTAACAGAACAAATTTTTAGATCACTTTGTATAAATAATAACCACCCTTATCATAAGTAATTTATAGAAATTACAGTATAATTCCGCAATTTTTTTATAAGGGTTACAATTTGGCAACGGCAAAACAAATAGCAGAATTAAAAGATATGCTAGAAGAAAGAAAAGAGTTAATCTTAAATAATATTAGAGAGAGTAAAGAAAATATTGATTCTTTAAAAGCTCAAGAGTGTAAAGATGATTATGACTATGCGGAAGTTAGTAGTGATAGTTTTACTGAAGGGTTAATTGCAACTCAACAATCTAAAGAGTTAACAGAGATTGAAGATGCACTAAAAAGAATTAAAGAAGAGACATATGGTACTTGTCAAATGTGTGATGTGACTATCCCTATTGGTAGATTAAAAGCAAAACCTTTTGCTAAATTTTGTACAGAGTGTAGAGAAATCTACGAGTCAGAACAACAATCATAAACAAGCTTGTAGTTTTTTTCTGATATAATTATTTTTTATATCGAAAGGATTTGAATATGGGTCTTAAACAATATATTTTAGGTGCAGTTATTTTCGCAGCTGCCGTAGGTGGGTATACATATAGTATAATCCCTGATGCTTATACACTTAATGTTTTAGAAAAGTCTATCGCTTTACCAATTGCAGTATGGGTTGTAGCTCCAATTGGTGTATTTTTCGTACTTAGCGTTATTCATATGACATTTTATGGTATGAAAAAATATCTTTATATTAGATCATTAAATAAAGATGAGCAAACTTTAGTTGAGTTAGTTAGTGATATTTTACTTAAAAAAGAAGCTAAAAAATCATTTAAAACTGATCCATATAAAGAGATTAGTTTAGTATTATCACAATTAAATCTTTCAATTAAAGATTCTAATTTTCATTCAAATGTTAAAGAATTAACAGATGTAGCTGATAAAGTAGTTCAAATTAATAAAGGTATTTATATTAATTCAAAAGAATTAAAACTACCAAATGACAATGAACTAATGCAAAAAAACCTTATGAATAAGATTGCAAATGATGATTCTTATGCATTAGAGGTTATTAAAGATCCTGAAAAACATGGTGAAAATGTAGTAAAAGCAGCTTTCTTAAAAGTATTAGATGCTAGAGAATTAGCTTCTGTTAAAAAACATTTACCAAATCTAAAATTTGACAAAGAGATGGTTTTATCACTACTTAAAAAAGACTCAGAAGAGACTACTAGTGTTGCTTTATCAAATGATGCAATTATTGAAAATATCAAAAAAGTTAAATTTGATACTAGTGATTATATTACAATCATTGAGCAATATAAAATTAGAATGTTACCTGATCAAATCATCAAATTATTAGAAGATTTATCAACTGAAAGTGATGAAGCTACAGAAGCTTATTTATATGTATTATTTGAGTATGAGATGTTAGATGATGCAAGAGCTATTATCAATGCAAGTGCTCCAAATGATTATAAACCATATAAAGCACTACTTGATCTTAAAGATGCAGGGAAACACTACAACTTTGACCACACTGCTTTCTTAAAATAATGGTAAGTTTGTGAGTAATACTAAATTAGATTTTACAAAACCTTTTTTAGTGCTTGCTCCACTTGCTGGCTATACAGATCTACCTTTTAGATCTGTAGTAAAAAAGTTTGGTGCAGATCTTACTGTAAGTGAGATGTTAAGTTCAAACGCACTAGCTTATAATTCAGAAAAAACACTTAAAATGGCAACTAAGTCGCCAAATGAAGATCCTTACTTTTTACAAATAGCAGCAAATGAGAAAGAGCCTTTAAAAAAATCGGTTGAAATAATAAATACTTTAGATGGTATTGATGGTATCGATCTAAATTGTGGTTGTCCCGCACCAAAGATTTTTAATAATGGTGCAGGGTCTATGCTTTTAGCTGATCTTGATAAATTGTCTTCTTTTATAGAAACAATAAAAGAGACCTCAAATAAAGCCTATACAAGTGCAAAAGTTAGAATTGGGGTAAATGAAAAGATACCTGTTGATATTGCAAAAGCAGTTGAGCGAGGTGGAGCAGATTTTATCACAGTTCATGGAAGAACAAGAGCAGGGGCTTATAAAGCACCTGTAGATTATGATGCAATTAAAGCCATAAAAGAAGCTGTGTCAATTCCAGTAATTGCAAATGGTGATATTAAAGATTATGATAAATATAAATGGGTTTTAGAACATACTAAAGCTGATGGAGCTATGATAGGTCGTGGTGCTATTGGTAATCCATGGATATTTTATCAGATAAAAAATCAAGTAAAAGATATAGATAATGCTTTAAAAAAAGAGATCATCTTAGAGCACTTTGATAAAATGATAGAGTTTTATGAGGTGCATGGTGTAGTGATGTTTAGAAAACATTTACACACATACTCAAAGGGATACAATAGTGCTAGTGAATTTAGAGAAAATATAAATTCCATATCTGATCCCACAACAATGAGAAAGTTGATAGAAGAGTTTTTCTAGTGAAAACTTTTCTTCTCCTTTTTATCCCCCTTTTTTTATTCTCCAATAATTTAATTTCTAAAAAAGAGTATATTGAACCAGATATGGTATTAATAAAAGCTGGTAGTTTTTATTTTGGCTCAGATTCAGGCGATATGGATGAGAGACCACAACATCAATTAAAAATAGAAAAATCATTTTATATGGCAAAATATGAAGTTACCTTTGAAGAATTTGATAAATATACTGAGGATATTGGAAGAGTAAAAGCTAAAGACAATGGCTGGGGTAGAGGCAAAAAACCAGTGATATATGTATCTTTTGAAGATGCAAAACATTACGCTGCATGGCTCTCTTACAAAACTGGAAAAAAATATAGACTACCAACTGAGGCTGAATGGGAATATGCCATTAAAGGTGATACAAAAACAAAGTACCACTTTGGTGATAGATTAAGATCTTTACGTAAATATGCATGGTTTGATAAAAACTCTTTTGATCTTGGGGAATCTAGTAAGTATTTTGGACCTCAGGAAGTAGGTTTAAAAGAGCCAAATCAGAATGGTCTTTATGACATGCATGGAAATGTATGGGAATGGGTAGATAGTGAATATACCTTAGATCATAAAACAAATATGGTTATCGATAAAGATTATAAAGTTTTAAAGGGTGGATGTTGGGCTAGTGAGGCTAAATATTTAAGATCTAGTGAGCGTGAATTTGAATATAGAAATTATACTAGTGCTAGTGATGGATTTAGATTAGTAAGAGAGATAGACTAAATTACTTTTAGTAAAGTAGTCTCATCCCATGTGATTGTGGAATATTTGCTTGTGAAGCCACAAGGTGCCCAGCTACAGCATTTACATTTGCTTTTGAAAACTCTGTAGTCTCTACTCCATAGTTTTTATCTTGAACTTGAGATTTTCTCATTGATTCTCTAGATTGATCTTCAATAGTTCCTTTTGCTGTTTCTACTAAAGCTCTTTGAGTCTGTGTAAATTCACCTCTAGCTTTATCCATTTGCTCTAAAGTAGAGTCTATTCTTGTAATAATGCTATTTATAGTTTGATTAGATATATCTGATCTACTAATATAATTTGAAAGTTCAACTCCAAGCTCTTTTGTAGATGGTATATTTACATCAATAGTTTGAGTCATAGTACTTATTTCTATCGTAGGATTAGATTCTGAATCTAATAAAGCTTGATTGTTGTATTTAAGATTTGTTGCTATTTCATTGAATTTTTCAAGTCCCTTAATAGCATCTTGTCTTATTTGTTCTTTATTCATATCTATTGTATTATCCTCACTACTTCGGATAAGATCTTGTTTTATATCATTTAAAATATCTGTTTGTTTTTGTAAACCTTGATCAGCTAAAGATGTGATCATAATTCCATCGTTTACTTTTTTAAGGTTTTGTGCAAGTTCACCTTTACTTAATATAAGGCTACTTTGAAGTATTCCGCTGTCATTTGCAGCTTTTTCATTATCAACATGTCCCCTATGTGCAGCCCCTACATTTCCTGCAGAATTTTGGGAGACATTATTTATACTAGGGATATTGTTATTTGTATTAATTGCTGGTGAATCCATAATAACCTCCTATAATAAGCCTAGTTTTATTTATTATATAACTTTTATCATAAAAATAATATAAAACAAATAATTTAAGAATCAAACTATAATAAAGGATTAATAATATTTTAGATACTATCTCCCCTATTTAAAACAAGCGGAGTTATCTATGAAAATGACTGGATCAAAAATGGTTATAGAATCACTACACAGGGAAGGGGTTGAAGTAGTTTTCGGTTACCCTGGTGGTGCTATAATGAATGTCTATGATGAAATATATAAACAAAATCATTTTCAACATATTTTGACAAAACACGAACAAGGTGCAGTTCACGCTGCTGATGGTTATGCAAGAGCGACGGGGAAAGTGGGTGTCGCAATTGTAACATCAGGACCTGGTTTCACAAATGCAGTCACAGGATTAGCTACAGCATATATGGATTCGATTCCAATGGTTGTTATAAGTGGTCAAGTGCCAACTACTATTATTGGTACTGACGGGTTTCAAGAGATTGATGCAATTGGTATTAGTAGGCCGTGTTCAAAACACAATTATTTAGTAAATAGAATTGAAGATCTACCAAAGATTCTAAAGGAAGCATTTTATGTTGCCGCTTCTGGTAGACCTGGACCAGTTCATGTTGATATTCCAAAGGATATCACAGCTGAACTTGGGGAATTTGATTACGATAAAGCTATTGATTTACCAACATATAAACCAACAAAAAAAGGTAATAATAGACAGATTAAAAAAGCAATTGAAGCTATTTCTGAGTCTAAAAAACCTTTACTTTATGTTGGTGGTGGAGCTATTCTTGCCAATTGTGGTGAGGAAGTTAAACAATTTGCAAAAATGACTGGTATACCAGCGGTTGAAACACTTATGGCAAGGGGAGTAATGGGGAGTAAAAACCCATTATTATTTGGAATGTTAGGGATGCATGGTGAATATGCGGCTAATATGGCAATGCATGAAACAGATTGTATTATATCTTTAGGTTCTAGATTTGATGACAGGGTTACAGGACGTTTGGATGAATTTGCAAAAGGTGCAAAGGTTATCCATGTGGATGTTGATCCTGCTTCAATTAGTAAAATTGTAAATGCTCATTTCCCAATTGTTGGAGATTTAAAGAATGTTTTAAAATCATTAATTGAATTTGCTTCAACACATGAGTTTGGTGATTATTCTTCATGGGTAGAAGATATTAGTGGCTATCAAAAAAAGGAGCCTTTAAAGTATCATGACTCAAAAGATGGTGAGCCTTTAAAACCTCAATGGGTTATTGAAAGAACTGGTGAGCTTTTAGGCGAAAAAGCTATAATCTCTACAGATGTTGGACAACATCAAATGTGGGCAGCACAGTTTTACCCATTTGATTATCCAAGACAATGGATCACTAGTGGTGGTTTAGGTACTATGGGATTTGGTCTGCCAGCAGCTATGGGTGTTAAAAGAGGGTGTCCAGATAAGGTAAGTGTAAACTTCACTGGTGATGGATCGATTATGATGAATATGCAAGAGATTATGACTTGTACTCAATATGATCTTCCTGTTGTAAATATTATCTTAAATAACAATTACCTTGGAATGGTAAGACAGTGGCAAACACTTTTTTATGAAGATAGATTATCCGAAACAAATCTTGAAATTCAACCAGATTTTGAGATGTTATGTAGATCAATGGGTGGTGTTGGATATAGAGTTACAACAAAAGAGGAGTTTGATGACGCATTAAATGCAGCAGTTGAGTCTAATAAAACTGCATTTATTGAAGTTATGGTTGATAGAATGGAACACGTATTACCAATGGTTCCAAATGGGCATGCTCTAAATGAGATGCACTTATTAGAAGGAGATGAATAATGAATAATTTTAACCATTTTTATGATACTACTGAAAAGAGAGAAGTTATCTCTGTAATAGTTAAAAATGAAGATTCTGTTTTATCTCGTATTTCAAATCTATTCTCTTCAAGAGGATACAATATTGATTCTTTAACAGTCGCTCCAGTTCCAGAAACTGAGTATTCAAGACTCACTATTGTGACAATTGGAGATGCTAGAACAATTGATCAGATTGTAAAACAATTAAATAAGTTAATACCTGTATTAAAAGTAATTGAGCATAAGAGTGCTATTGAGAAAGATACGGTACTTATAAAAATACCAATTGATCAAAATCTAAGTGATGTGGATGTCTTAGCAAGAGCATATAACGGTGCTATACAAAATGTTACTGATGATGCTATTGTAATCTCTGCTACAGATGATCCACAGAGGATTGCTAACTTTATAAAAGTGATTCAAAAATTTAATCCTCTTGAAATTGTAAGAGGTGGTGTTGTGGCGATTGCTCGCTAGTATACACTTGTAAATTATTTTAATATTGGAGAGAATTTTGGTAAATTTACTTGAAATAACTAAAGAACTTAAGATATCTTGTGAAAAAGATATACAAATTAGTGGTTTAAATACTTTAAAAGATGCAGAACAAAATGAGATAAGTTTTTTAGAGAATAAAAAATATCAAAATGATTTAGCAAATACTAATGCTGCAGCTGTTTTTATAACAGAAGAGTTAAAAGACTTAGTACCTGAGGGTACAATAGCATTAGTTACTCCAGAGCCTTATTTAGCATTAGCATATGCTAGTGCTTTTTTTGCTCCAAATACTGTTGAAATAAATGGTGTTGATCCAATAATTGGTGAAAATGCAACTATAATGAATAATGTTTCAATTGGTAAAAATACTGTTATCGGTAAAAATGCTACTATAATGGCTGGAGCTTTTATTGGTGATAATGTAAAAATTGGTGATAATTGTGTTATTTATCCAAATGTAACAATCTATCGTGATTGTGTACTAGAAAATGATGTAATACTTCATGCTGGAGCTGTTATTGGTAGTGATGGTTTTGGTTTTGCTCATACAAAAGATGGTAAATTTATTAAAATTTATCAAAATGGAAATGTTGTTATTGGTAGCGATGTTGAAATTGGAGCAAATAGTACAATTGACAGAGCTGCATTTAAATCTACAATTATTGAAGATGGTGTAAGAATTGATAACCTTGTACATGTTGCGCATAACTGTGTAATTGGAAAAGGTAGTATTATTGTTGCTCAAGTTGGATTGTCTGGTTCAACAATTTTAAATCAGTATGTAATTATGGGTGGGCAAAGTGCCACATCTGGACACTTAGAGATAGCACCATTTACTACAATAGCAGCACGTGGTGGTGTTACAAAATCTATAACAGAACCAAAAAAACAATGGGCAGGGTTCCCATTATATGAGCATAGAACATGGCTCAAACTTCAAGGTAAAATCTCAAAACTTTTAAAATAGAGGTGTAAAATCGCTACTAAAATTTTTTCGCTAGTAATAGCTTTAATATTTTCTTATTTCACATATGCAACATTTATAATTGAACCTGCAATGGTGGGTGCAATTGGATCTGATGTTGGGATGTATTCAATAGAGTTATTTGGATATTTTTCATATATATACTTAATAATATTGTTTTATCCTTTATATAGGTTAAACTTTTATTCCTATGAATATATAGAAATTTTAAAAGATACTGTTACATCTATATTATTTTTTGTGTCTTTATTAGTTATTCAATCTTTACTTGTAGATAATGATTTCTCAGGATTTATTGGAGATATTATTGTTTATTATCTAAAGCCTTTTATTGGTTTAGCTGGTATGTGGTTGATTGGTGTAGCTACTCTTATTTTTTCTTCTGTGATTTTATTTGAGAATTTTAGGCATGGATTGGTAAAAATTATCTATTTTATTATAGAGAAGTTAAAAACTAAGCCAAATATTACTCTACCGAAATTAGAGAAAAAACCTATAAAACTTAGAAAAAGCTCAATAAGACAAAAAAGAGAAGATGGGGATTATAACTATCAACAAGCTATAGTAAAAGAGGTGGGAGATACTGCTGAAATCTCCATAGAAGATGAGAATGAAGTAAAAAAAGAGAAGATTCAGCCTAAATCTGTAGAAGTTGAAGATGAAATAGAGCCAATTATTGAAGAAGTTGAAGTTATCGAAGAGAAGTCTGAGATAATTGAAGAGATCAAATTAATTGAAGAAGAAAAGCCTAAAGTAAAGAAAGCTAAAGCTAAAAAAGAAAAAATTAAAAAACAAGAAGAAATAGAAGAGCTTGAAGAATTAGAAGAAATTAAAATTGACCTAGTTGATAATATCGTAGAAGATGATAAACATACTCATAGCTCAATTGTGGAAGAGCTTGAAGAGAATAAAAAACTTCTTGATGAAATTGTAGAGCAGGGTGAAGTTGAGAAACCAAAAGATTTCCAATTGCCACCATTACATATTTTCCAAACAGCACCTAAAGAGAAAAAATCAAAAGTGAATGAACATATAATCGATCAAAAGATTGAAGATCTTTTAGAGAAGCTTTCTATGTTTAAGATCGAAGGAGATGTTGTAAGAACTTATACTGGTCCGGTTGTTACAACTTTTGAGTTTAAGCCGGCACCAAATGTAAAGGTATCAAAGATATTAAATCTACAAGATGACCTTGCAATGGCTCTAAAAGCTCAAACTATTAGGATACAAGCTCCAATTCCTGGTAAGGATGTGGTTGGTATAGAAGTGCCAAATGAGGAGCTACAAACCATATATATTAGAGAGATATTAGAGAGTGAACTTTTCCAAAAAGCTAGTTCTCCTCTTACGATGGTACTTGGTAAGGATATCGTTGGAAAACCTTTTGTAACAGATCTTAAAAAGCTTCCACACTTACTTATAGCTGGTACTACTGGTAGTGGTAAGAGTGTGGGGATAAACTCTATGATCCTTTCACTACTTTGTAAGAATTCACCGGATCAATTAAAGCTTATTATGATCGATCCTAAGATGCTTGAGTTCTCTATCTATAATGATATCCCTCATCTTCTTACTCCTGTAATCACAAGACCAAATGAGGCTATTAATGCTCTTGCAAATATGGTTGCAGAGATGGAGAGACGTTATACTCTTATGAGTAAAACAAAAACTAAAAATATAGAAAACTATAATGAAAAGGCTAAAAAAGAAGGATTTGATCCTTTCCCTTATATTGTAGTTATCATCGATGAGCTTGCTGATCTTATGATGACAAGTGGTAAAGATGTGGAGCTTTCAATTGCTAGGCTTGCACAAATGGCAAGGGCATCTGGTATCCACTTGATTGTTGCAACACAAAGACCAAGTGTAGATGTTGTGACTGGATTAATTAAAGCCAACCTTCCTAGTAGGATTTCATATAAAGTGGGTCAAAAAGTTGATTCAAAAATTATCTTAGATTCTCTTGGTGCAGAGTCCCTTTTAGGTCGTGGAGATATGCTTTTTACTCCTCCTGGAATGAGTGGACTTGTACGTATTCATGCCCCTTGGAGTACTGAGGATGAGATTAATGAATTAGCAGAATTCTTAAAAGCTCAAAGGGATGCTGATTATGATACATCTTTTTTACAAGAGCAATTAGCTGGAGGAAATGGATCTAATGATGTGGGTACCGAAGTTGGTGACCTTGATCCTTTATACGAAGATGCAAAGCAAGTGGTTATCACTGATAAAAAATCTTCAATCTCATATATCCAAAGAAAGCTACGAATTGGATACAATAGAGCGGCAACAATCGTCGAGCAGCTCGAGCTTACAGGGGTACTTTCAGCCCCAAATACTAAGGGAAATAGGGAAATCTTGATCTAGTCTTAAGGTCAAGATTTGAAACCATATTCATATAATTTTGTAATTTCTTCGTTAATTAACTACTAAATCAATAACAATAAAGCAAAAATTTAATAAAATTACGAATCTTTATATAGAAATTGTTCTATGCAAACTTACGGAGTAAACAATGGAAGTAAATTTAACGGTCGAGGCCTTAAAATTTATGGCTCTTGGTATGGGAATTGTTTTTACATTCCTCCTTATCATGGTCGGTGTTTTAAAATTGCAAGCAAGTTTAATAGCAAAGTTTTTCCCTGAAAAACCAGTAGCTACGCCTAAACCTGCACCTCAAAAAGCACAAACTACAACAAACGATTCAAAAAAGATAGCTGCGATCGTCGCTGCTGTTCAACATCACAACAATTTAAAAGGTTAATATATGTCAAAAAAATATATTGATGTAATGGATACTACATTTAGAGATGGATTTCAATCTGTTTTTGGTGGTCGTGTTCTTATGGATGACTTCTTTCCAGCTGTAGAAGCTGCTAAGGAAGCTGGTATTACACACTTTGAGTTTGGTGGAGGAGCTAGATTCCAATCACTATTCTTCTATTTACAAGAAAATGCTTTTGATATGATGGATAAATTCAGATCTATTGTTGGACCTGATGCAAATCTTCAAACATTATCAAGAGGTATCAATACTGTAATGTTAGATACTGGTAGCCGTGATCTTATCGATCTTCACGCTAAATTATTCAAAAAACATGGTACTACAACAATTAGAAACTTCGATGCTCTAAATGATGTAAACAACTTAATCTATTCAGGTGATTGTATCAACAAACATGGTTTAAAACATGAAGCTGTTGTTACTATTATGGATCTTCCTCCAGGATGTGAAGGTGCTCACGATGTTGCTTTTTACGAAAAAACATTAAGAGAAATCTTAGACTCAGGTCTAAAATATGATTCAATCTGTTTCAAAGATGCAAGTGGTACAGCATCTCCTCAAAAAGTGTATGAAACAATTAAAATGGCAAAAAATCTTCTACCAGAAGGTACTCACGTAAGACTTCATACACATGAAACTGCGGGTGTTTCTGTTGCTGCTTATTTAGCTGCTTTAGAAGCTGGTGCTGATGGTATTGATTGTGCAGCTGCTCCTGTTAGTGGTGGTACTTCTCAACCAGATATCTTAACTATGATTCATGCAATC
>CAYFGQ010000062.1:0-21466 GCA_964342525.1 uncultured Arcobacteraceae bacterium | reverse complement strand
CATTTAGTGGGATATATTTTCCCTCTGGTTGAAGCTTTTGCATTAGTAACTCCAAAGCTAAAGCTTTTTCATCATAATCCTCTACTATTTTAATCTCACCATCACAAAATACTGATCTAAAAAAGTGAGTAGCAGGGCAAGCTTTACCATCATCTGTACTAAAATAAGATTGTATCATAGAGTAAGGTTGGGACACACTTAAATATGCCAAAGGATTAGCTAAGATATACTCTTTTTTCTTTCCTTTTCTAGCCCCATGAAAATATACTTTATCCTCTATATATACAAAATTTACAGGTAAACTATATGGTTTATTATCTTTACAAAGGGCAAAAGTACCATATTCACTAGTATTTAAGATATCTTCCATAATTGATTTATCTTTGATCTGAACATCTTTTCTTCTCATCTACACTCCTTTAAATCTATACTCTTGGGTAAATCCATCATATCCCCAAGAATCACTTCTCACATCATCTATCACAATATAAGAAGTAGGATCAATCTCACCTAAGATATTTTTCATATCTTTATATACTCTATTTATATATTCACTTTTTTGCTCTTTTGTATTTGTATCTTCTGTGATTTTAATATCTAGAAAAAAACTTTCTTTATTTGATGTATTTCCTACAAACCAGTATTTAGGTGATACAAACTCTATATTTATAGCTGTTACTTCTGCTTTTTTACCTAATATCTCAGAGGTGTTTTTTAGCAAAATCTTTGCAACCTGCTCAGCAATATCTGCTGATTCTTCTACACTTAATTTACAATTTAAATAAGGCATCTTTTGCTCCTAAAGTTTAGTTTAGGCCATGGCTGTTTTAAGTACTTATGAAAATATATCATTTATCTGTATTTGACACAAGTGCCAAATTTTTAAAATTTTATGGGGACAGTTTTATATTTACTGAGGTATAAATTGAAGTTTTTGAATAGTTACTCTTTATTTTTCAGATTTACATCTAAAAAACTCTTTAGCTCATCAAGATAAGAAAGAAAAGCTTCTTCTCCTTTTTTACTTAGGCTATATACTGTTTTTGGTTTATTTCCTTCAAAGAATTTATTTATATTTATATAGCCCTCTTTATCTAGGGCTTTTATATGTCCGTTTAAATTTCCATCAGTTAGTTCAAGCTGGGTTTTAAGCTCTTTAAATGACACTTCATCATTAGAGCTTAAAAGAGCAACTATTTTAGTTCTAATAGGATTATGTAAAACAGTATTAAACATTCAGTTTTTCTTCTTTTAGAAATTTCACACCTAAGATAATCATACCTAAGCCCATAGATAAAGATGCTACAATAGCTGAGAAAACATATAAAGCCATAGTATAGTTAGAAAAAAACACTAGATATATAATATTGATAAGAAAAGACAAAGCAATAAGAACAAAACCATATTTAGTCAATATCTCTTTTGCAAAATAACCCTCAACAACAAAAATAATACCAATAAGTGCCATCCAAACTAGAGGGATAAAAGGTGAGAATCCTTTAGATAAAATCATTGTTAAAATAAAGCCAAAAGCAATTGAGAAAATTGAAACATTTTTTATAAGTTGTTGATATTTAGAAAACTTTCTCTCTTTTTCTTTATTTTTTTGTTTTAAAATCCTCAGAGACATTACTACACCAAAGATTAATAATATAAATAAAAATATACCCGAAGTTAAAATAGAAGAAGATTTTTGAATAAGATGAAATAAAGGCATCACTAAAAATAAAACTATAGATATAACTCCCCAGATAATTAAGTCCTTACCTGAAACTGGCAAAGAACCACCCTTGTCAAGTACAGTACTTTTTATAAGTTCCAATTGCTCTAAAGCATCAATATCTTTTTCCATTTAATTATACCTCCATGAGATGTGAAATAATAACTTATCTTTCATAAGAGAATCACTATATTCACTATTGTTTTCACCATTATTTGCCAAATATTCCACTAAGAATGCGTAGCTATCAAAGGAATATTCTACTTGTGCTAAATACCTTTTTGATTTATCCGTTTCATTTATAGATGTATAAAATGAAGTGGATATATCATCCACACTATAACGAATATAGATATTTGTATATTTTTTTGATGTTAATGAGTTAAAATACTTACTTCTTTCATCTTTTGATTTACTACTAATATTTTGTAGAGTTGATAATCTTTGCTCTTTTGTTTCACCTGTGTTTAGAAATATTTTCTCTAAACTTATTAAAATATCACTAGTAGGAGTATAATCTACTCCTAAAATAGTATCAAACTTATCTTCCTCATTTTTAAACTCTCCATTAAAATTAAAATAATCATTTATAGAAATTGAGCTAGTAAAAGCTTCTAGGTTTTTATTTAAATAGAAAGATAGAGTATAACTATCATACATTTTTGAGATTTCAAAGATATTGTTTGATGAGCCTTTATCCACATCATAAGAATAAAAAGCAATTTTATACTCATCTTCATAAACTACATTTGCCCCATCACTTCCTATCAGTTCAAGTGATTTATCATCTGAATTTGTGATACTATTTTTTGCAGTAAAAAAGTCAACTAAAGAGTGAGTTTTTGCCACACCAAAACTACTAACTTCACGACCAATACTCACAGAATAGATATCATCCCTAAAATACTTTTTAGCATAAAGCTCTTTGATATCTACACTATTATAGTTTTCATCCTCACTTTGTTCATCATGTAAAGCCCTTACACTTCCTGTAATTTCACTCTCAAAAACTTCGCTGCTTCCCTCAAGTAAAACTCCTACATTTGTAAACTCTTCACTTATATCTGTATCTTTTTTTGTATATTCTATAAATGAGTAGATCCTATCCACTTGAATATCAGCAAAAAGTATAGAGGATAAAAAGATCAAACTATAAAGATATCGCATTTTTAAAAGCTTTTTTTATGTTTGACTTTTTAAATAGTCTATTCGGTAATTTCATATCTCTAACTTTTTTTATATGCACAATTGAATAGCTAGATTTTGAGACAAACTTATACTTATCTATCTCTTGCTTTTCATTATAAATATAATGAACTGTTTTCAATAGTTTGCCAGAATAAGAAAAAAGCTCTGCATAGTCTAATCTATCAGATTTTGTATATAGATTAATCCTATGATATGTTGAAGTTTTCTCTTTTGCTATTAGTATATATTTATCTTCATTTTTTTCTTTTAAATCATAATACTTATCAAAACTAAGCTCCAATATATCACCAATAGATGCATCCCCTAAAAGCCTTTGAATAGGAGTGATCCTTATAGCTTTTTTTGAACTAGGTACTTTAATATATAGATTATTTAAACTATTTAAAACAACGGTACCCTTTTCACTTTTATGCATAAAAGCTACAAGGGATTTATTATCTTTTCTAAATACTGAGTATTCTTTAGTCTTTGTTTTATTTTTTTTAAAAGAACTAATAGAAAGCTCAACTTTACCCTCATCTGTATTAATCCTTTTTTTATCAAATTCTTTTAATATATCTGATGCTTGTAGATGCATAAAAACTATGCTTAAAAATATAAAAACATATCTCATCTCAACTCCTTAATGCTTGTGCAATTTTTAATCTCGCACCTTTAAATGCAGGTCTAAGTGAAGCCAATAAAGATACAAAAGGAAGAGTGACACAAATCAATATTGATTCAAATACAACATGCTCCAACTGTAAAGGATATCCCTCAGTACTACCTGGAGGTGGTGGCATTGTTAATTGCATGACATTTATGATATAAATCACACTTTGCCCTAATACAAAAGCAATAATCATCGCGATAAATGATAAAATCAAAACTTCTAAAAATATCAAAGATAACACTTCATTATTTGTAAAACCATTTGATTTTAACATACCTATCTCTTTTGTCCTAGATATCACACTTGAATTTACAGAACCAAAAACAGTAGATAAAACAACCAGTGCGATCAATCCACCCAAAAATGCAAAAAATGTATTATATAAAGAGACAACAGCTTTATAAAACATAGATAATTCTTCCCAAAAATAAAAGCTAAGTCTCGTATCTTTCATATGTTTTTTTGTCTCATCAAATACACTTTGTGCCTCATCAGTATCATATAAACCAACAACAACTTTTGTGATCTTATCAGTTCTAAGTATCTCTTGAGATACTTGAAGTGGAGTTAATATAGCTCTTTTATCAACCTCTTCTATACCTGTAACAAATATACCACTTACAACTAAATCAATTGCATTTATGGCACCATCAACAGTAGTTGACATTAAGGTGATATCATCCCCTACATTTGCTTTTAAGATTAGAGCTAATTCTCTTCCTATTATCACTTCATTTTTATCTGGATTTTCAAAATCTAAACCTAGATTTTTCCCATCTATTATTTTTATAAACACCGAAGCAAATTTACTCTCATCTATTACATCTATACCTGATCCCATAAAAATTGTAGATTTTTCATCTTTAGATATAATCCCACTAAAACTTACCCTAGGCATTATGGCTTCAACTTTATCAATATTTTTCATAATAGCTTTTTTGATCATTTCATATTCATCTGATTCTATTCCAAACTCTAAAGGAGTATCCGTATCTCCAAGTTTTTCCCTTTTATCCATGATCTGAAAGTGCCCAATATCCCTATGGATACTACTCTCTTTGAGTCCGGTAAAAGTGCTTTGGATAAATCCATATGCGACGATTAAAGCAAGAACCCCAAATACCATCAAAAATACTAAAGTGATATTACTTTTTGAATTTCTAAAAAAGTTTTTCCATGCAAATCTAAGAATTTTCATGATTTGATACCTTTCCCTCTCTTATATGAACAATACGATCACATAGGGGTGTAATTCTATTATCATGGGTTACTATTAAAACAGCTGTATTATTTTGCTTGGCTATTTGGATCATCAGTTCAAGAGATTTTATCGCTAAACTTGCATCAAGGTTGGCTGTAGGTTCATCTGCCAATAATAGTTTGGACTGTTTTACTAAAGCTCTAGCTATTGATACCCTTTGTTGCTGTCCACCTGAGCACTCTTCTATCTTTTGATCTATTTGTTTTGATAAGCCAAGTTCATCAATATATTTTAAAATCAACTCATTTGAAGCATCTGTGGTAAGACTTAGTTGCTCTTTTACACTTAAATTATCAAGTAATAAAAACTGCTGAAAAATGATACCTATATCAGATTTTCTAAGTTTCTCAACCCTTTGTTTATTTTCATAATCTATCTCTTTATCATCTAAATATATTGAACCACTATCAAAACTCTCAATACCTGCAATGATATTTAAAAGTGTAGACTTACCACTTCCACTAGGTCCCATTAAAGCTATCACTTCACCACTTTTTAGACTTAAGCTTAAGCCTTGAAGAGGATAAGAATCTTTGCTAAAGCTTTTATGTAGGTTCTTTATTTTTAGCATAAAACTACCCTGCTATCTTTTTAGATAATTTTGCTTTTAGATCTGAATCAGTTATTTTAGAGAAATATTTATCTCTTTTTTGAAAATCTTCATACTTGTGAAAAAACTGAACTATTGCATTTAAAAGCTCATTATTAATAGTTTCATCTTGTGTTTGAGTGTTATAAATTTTTATAAAATATCTTACATCCTCTTGTAGAAAAGATTCTTTCCCCAACATATCAGGAAGTTTTATATATGTAAAAAATCTTAAAAATCTTACTTTTAAATTATCAGGTTCAATCCTTATGGAAGTATCAAGTAATTTACTACCATTTTTTACATAATTTATCTTTTGCCATGGAAGATAAGTATATTTAGCTAACATAGTAGTAAGTGAGCCAATATGAGCATCTCTTATAGCACTTTGCTCTAGTTTTTTAAACATCTCCAATGATGTTAATACATCCTCTTCTTTACCTTGACTAGCTTTTTGAAATAAAAGCTTTGCTTCCATCCAAGCTTTTGACTCTACCTTATTTGCATACAAAGATACAAAAAGCATCAAACTTATAAGTACTATCCTAAACATTTTTTTTCCTTTTTTGATAAATTTTTCTGTAAATTATTTATCATACAGAGTACTTTGAATTATAAAGTACTTTATATTAACTAAAACTTAAAGCTTAAAAAAGCTTTAAGTTTTAGTTAATATGGATAGAAAAATAAATTTTAAAAAGTATGTATTTATGGTATATTTAAATAGTTTTTTTAAATTTTATGATTTATAATTATTCTATATAACTTCTATGATAAAATCATAAAAATCAAAAAGAAACAAGAAATACCGAGGCTAATTTATGTATATAATAGATCAAAACTCAAAAACTCCACTACATATCCAACTATATGAAGAGCTAAAAAAAGATATTATAAAAAACTACTCCATAGATGAAAAACTACCATCTATCAGAAAAATAGCAAGTACATATAATCTTTCTAAAAACACTGTAGAATCAGCATACACCCAACTATATGCAGAAGGATATATTGAAAGCTATCCTAAAAGAGGGTATTTTGTTAGTGATTTAAACTACAAAGAGTTTAACTCAGATGAAAATATCATCCTCTCACAAACTAAAAAGAAAAAAGAATACCTATATGATTTTTTCCCAGCACGAGTAGCAAAGGAATCATTTCCCATTAAACTGTGGAAAAGACTATACAATAAAGCTATAGATGAATCACTAGATTTTGGAATCTATCCAAAAGGTCAAGGGGAGAGTGAACTATGTGAAGAGATAGCAAAATATCTTATACGATCAAGGGGAGCCAAATGTGAAAGTTATCAAGTAATCATCACTAGTGGATTTGCAGAATCCATGAGACTACTTTCACAAATCATCAAAGAAGATCATAAAAACTTTGCCATAGAAGATCCAGGATATCATGTGGCAAGAGAAGTACTTGAAGAGTGTGGATTTGATATGGACTATATAAATGTGGATGATAATGGACTTGTATTAGGTGAGCTTGAAAAAAGCGATTCAAAAATAGTATACATCACACCCTCACACCAATATCCAAAGGGTGTAACAATGCCCATACCAAATAGACAAAAACTCCTAGAATGGTCAAAAAAAGTAAATGGATTAATAGTTGAAGATGATTATGATTCTGAACTTACATATTATAACCGTCCCATTCCTTGCCTTCAAGGACTAGATAATTATGATAGAGTAGTTTATCTTGGAACCTTTGCAAAAGCTCTTTCCCCTGCACTACGAGTAAGTTATATGGTTTTACCAAAACATCTACTTCCAAGATATGAAAAGCTTCTTGATAGTTACTTCTCAAAAGTATCCATAAGTACACAAAAAACTTTAGCTCTGTTTATGAAAGATGGATATTATGATAAACATATAAGAAAGATGAGAACACTAAATAAAAAGAAACACGATCTTTTAAAATCACTGCTAAAAACACACTTAGGCGATACTATGAAAATTGAGGCTGAAGGAGCTGGATTATCTATACTTATCAATCCAAGTAAAGAGTTTGATTGGGATAAACTAAAAGAGTTGGCTGAGCAGAACTCTATAAAACTCTATTTTGCAAAAGATGTATCGGGAGGAAAGTGGCAAGCTATTCGTATGGGATTTGGAGGTTTTAGTGAAGAGGAACTAAAAACCTCCATAGAGCTTTTTTCAAAGATCTGGCATGAGTGTTTGATTTAAAATGAAACATTTATGCTTTTATAGCCTTTACTCTAAGACGTACATAATCAAGTGTCCAATCATTCTCTTTAGTATATAGTTTAGGCTCAAGTATAGCTTTTACTTGCTCTTTAAACTCTAACTTCTCATCTTTTGTAAGATGTGAGATGATACCACTTACAAATGCATCCAACCACTGATCCATATTTACTACACGAGTAGGTGTTGATACTAGTTCACAATACTGCACATCAAATCCATTTTCCTCTAAAAGCTCTTTATATTCCCCAGCACTTGGATAATACCATGGGTTTTTAAAGCTTCCAAAGTTTTCATTTTTAGAAAATACCTCTTGCATAGCATCTGTGATAGTTTTGATGTTTCCATCTCCACCAAATTCAGCGATAAGTCTTCCACCTTTTTTAAGAGCTTTATTTACATTGGTAATAGCTTGCTTTTGGTTTTTCACCCAGTTTAATACTGCATTTGAAAAAATAGCATCAAATTGATCTTCAAAGGCAATTTGTGTGATATTTACTACACTAGCATCTATACCTTTTTCCCTTGCTTGTTGTACCTTATCTGTATTTAAATCTACACCTTGCACCTCTGCTCCACTCTTTTGTATCTCTAAAGATGAAGTACCATTACCACAACCTAAGTCTAATATTTTCTCACCCTCTTTGGGTTCTAACATCTCTAAAATTGGAGCTGCTAAGTGTGATATAAAATATTCTTTATTTTTAAAATTATTGTTTGTTTCATTTGTTGTATTATTCATTGTATTTCCTTTTTGTGTTTGAATCTATGTGATTTAAAATCTTGTAGATAAAAGATAAGCCAAAAACGTTAAGTCTTAAAAAGCTACCTAAACATTGAGAGAAGGAGCATACCTAAATAGCAAAGTTTTGTATTGTGTAATTTTTGCATTTTTAAACTCCTTTTAAGTTATATGAGAAAAATCTTAACACAAAAAAGTAACTGTGTCAACTTTTACACAACACAACACACAACAGTATTACTTTATGTAACACTTTATTTGTATATTTTATATTTTTTATGAGATTTTGTTATATCTAGATATGAATACTATAGTGATATGATTAGAATAGTTACAATTACGGTAAAGGCATTGACCACTTTTTATAAAAAGCAACCATTCTTAAAACTACACCCAATATAAATACAACCCCAATACTATAATAATTTACAAATTCAAAACAATCAAGGATAAAAAGAGATAGCCCCATAAAAAGTGCGACCATACCATAAAATCCAGTTTTAAATAAAAGAGGTACTTCATTTATAATCACATCCCTTAGTATTCCTCCACCAACAGCAGTGATAAAAGCAAGGGCTAATACACCTGTAAAGTTTAGATTTGCTTCCATTGCAATAAGTGCACCACTTATACTAAAAGAAACCAAACCAATGGAATCACTTAATACAAATATTGATCTATTTTCAAAGGAATCTTTTTTATGAAATTTAAATGCTATAAGTAAAATTACAACAGCCAAAATCACAAAAGCAGGTAAGTCATGGGAAAAGGCAAATGGCCTACGATCGGCTATCACATCACGAATAAGACCTCCACCAAGTGCAGATAAAAATGAAGCAACAAGAACACCTAAAAGATCAAGCTTAACTCTCACTGCCACAAAAAAACCACTCATAGCAGCAGCTATGATACCAATATATTCAGCTACTTCAAACATCTTTTATAAATACCTCTACTATTTTATTTTTAAATTTATATACAATGATATAAACTAAAAACTGAAATATTTAATAAAAAAAATAATTGATTGGAAAAATAAGTTAAAGGATATTTAAAATAAGGTTTAAAAGACTCCAGATAAGAGTCTTTTATATACTATACAAACTTTGCAGATAGTTCGTTTAGAATTTTTGGAGACTCCATTGAATCACCATTGTATTTTACTACTTTAATCCCCTCAGAGATAAATGAGTTTGCAGTATTTTTACAAGCTGTTTTTACTACAATATAATCACAATCTTTTAAAGCTCTTCCCATTTTGTTATGCTCTTCAATATGAGCTGCATCATTTGAATCATGATCACACTCATGCTCTTCATCTGGATGATCATGGTCGATATCTGTTCTTGGGTTTTGTTTCACCTCTTCTAATGTGAAAGATTTAAACATACCAGTTCCTGCCATAGTATAAACAGCAAACTTTGGAGTATGCCCTGCATTTGGGAAAAATCTTAGATTTTCATCTAATACTGGAATAGCTATTTTCATTCAGTCGCCTTTTCTTTTTATTTATTTTTGAAATTTTATCATTCATTTATTATGCAAATATTAATCCATAGGATTAACTATGATTCTAAAGAGCTTTATTTAAGAGTCGGTATTGACCACTCTTTATAAAATGCCACCATCCTGATAGCTACACCAGTCACTAAAACTATTGCTAAAGTAACATAATTTATCATATCAAAATAGTTCAATACAATCATCACTGCACCAATTAAAAGTGAAACTGTACCATAAAATCCTGTCTTAAATATAAATGGAACCTCATTTATAATAACATCACGCACAATACCACCACCCACAGCAGTGATAAAAGCAAGAGCTAGTACACCAGTAGGATTTAGTCCAGCTTCCATAGCGATAAGTGCTCCAGTGATACTAAAAGAAGCAAGACCTATGGAGTCACTAAGTATAAAAATAGGTTTATTTTCGATGGAATCTTTTTTATGAAATTTAAATAAGATAAGTAATACCATCACAGATATTATCATAATAGCTGGAAGCATATGGGAAAAAGTATAAGGAGTCCTATCAGCTATCACATCACGAACTATACCACCACCAAGGGCAGTTAAAAATGCAGATATCAATACCCCTAAAAGATCAAGTTTATTTCTAACAGCGATAAAAAATCCACTCATAGCAAAAGCTATGATCCCAATATACTCAGCTAATTCAAACATAACTTATAAGTGCCTCCACTACTGCTTCTTGCTCTAACTTTTTAATCTTATTTTCTAAAGACTCAGCCGTCTCATCAGGAGCCAACTCAATAGACTTTTGTAAGATTATAGCACCTTCATCATAGTTTTCATTTACCTCATGAACAGTTACACCACTTACTTTCTCACCAGCTTCCACAACTGCCTCATGAACAAATCTTCCATACATACCCTTACCACCAAACTTTGGTAAAAGTGCTGGATGGGAGTTTATCATCTTATAATTTCTAGTAAGTATTGGTGATACTTTTTTCATATATCCAGCTAAAAATATATACTCACACCCATGCTCATTAAGAAGCTGCTCAAGCTTAGAATCAACATCCTCATATAGTTTATCATTTACTACAAAAGCTGGGATGTTTAACTCTTTTGCTTTATTTAGTACATTTGCATTTGAATTGTTTGTAATTATCAGTGATACTTCAAGATTCAAAGACCCATCTTTACAGGCTTTATTTATAGGATCAAGACTCGATCCATTGTATGAAGCAAAGATTGCAATTTTTGCCATCTAATTCCTTAAATATTAACTTTTTCGTAACTCTACAAAAAAGTAGCTTACTAATTGTTGAGTGTATAAGTTTTTCTTATTTTGGTAAAATATTTTTTACGAAAATACACCTTTTCAAATCATTCTTTTACAAAAGTATATAAAGTACCATTTTTAGCTCGAAAATCTATCTCACCATTGTAGCCTAATTTTTTCAGTCGATAAATAAGTACTTTTATAAAAAGACCATGGGATACTATCAAAATAGATTCTTCATTTTCAGTCATTTTTATAAACTCATCAACTCTTTTTATAGTATCCTTTTTGTTTTCACTCTTAGCAATATTAAAGAACCAAAACATCCTACCTATAATAAGCCAAAGATTTTTAGGAAGTTTAAAAGTAGTATTAAAAAAAGGACTAGCCTCCACCTCTTTTAAAAGCTCTGTTGTTTCATACTCTAGTTTTAAATGATCAGCAGTTTTTCTAGCTCTATTTTGGGTACTTACATATACTTTATCTACTTTTGGTAAATCCATATCTAAATACTCTAGGGGATTTTTATCATATTGATCTACCCATTGGCTAAACTCTTTGGAGTTTAACTTTTTTGTTGTGATATTTTTTACTTTGAAATGGCGGAGAATATGGATTGTTTTCAATTATGTCCCTTTTTCAATTTTTAAACTAAACCTGTCGAATTCGACGGGTTTAAAATATATATTGTTTAAAAATATATCACTTTATAATATTTGATCATAAATAAGAAAGTTAATTTCCTATTGAATAGAAATATAAATTTCTATCTCCTCCATAGTTACATATTTCTCAAAATCAACTTTATATGCTCTTTTATAGTCACTATTTTCATCAGCAAAATATTCCCATACTTGATTCCAAGTATCTATCACTACATTTGGAAATTCACCTTTATTTGAAAATACTAAGTATTTTTGATCTTCTATTACGATAGCATTTTTTGGTTTTGTTACTTCTGTACCTACTGTGATTTTATAGTCTCCATTTACATCTGATACATAGTCACTATATACACCATATAAAAAATCTTTATTTGCTTTATTGAAAGTTTTTTTATGGATATCCTCTTCCATGTATTTATTCCATAGGGGAGATATTTTTTCTGTTTCTTCACTCACTTCATTTTTATTATTTGTGATATCACTTATACCAGCGATCATCAGCTTTTTTACTCTTGTTACTTTCATCTATTATATCCTTTAAAAATGTTCCATTTTTCAAGGGAACCTTTTGTTTAATGTCTACTTTTAACGCAATTTATAAAAAATTTCTAAAGTAGCAAATCCTAAAGATAACAACGAGTTGTTATTCTTCTAATTCTTTATTAAAATATACTTTATAGTAAGACATTCCTCTAGATTGATCAAAGCCTTTTTCTATATTTTTTGAATTATCTTCTTTATCTAAAAGTACTTTTAGTTCTAGGTTTGTGTCTAGTTTGATGATATTTTTTATCTTTCTTTTTTGTTTTTTTACATCGTATGGTGATACTGTAAAAGAATCTTCTAGATTGATATCAAAGCTTTCTTTATTTTCTTCGTGGAAATCTAAAAATTTCTTTTTCATATCATCGCTTTTAAATACTGTCTCTGTAAAACTATTCATATCATAAGCTTCATTATCTTCCATATAGTTTACATAGTCATTTGTAAAGGCAAATTCATCTTCATTATCATCTTTTGTAGCTAATACCTCATCATTAAATACTTTACAGATTTTCATGATCTCTTTTGTTTTATGGCTTGAGTTTCTTATCTCTCTTATGTGTAAAAACTTATTTGTCCAGTAATCTGTAGCTTGACTCATATTATCTGCATTTAAAACTGTAAAACCATCCTCTTCAGTACGATTCATAATAATACATGCTTTTTCTATTTTGGAGATATTGATACCCCTATCATCTTGTAGGTTTATTTTATCTGAGCCTTTTAGTACTTTGATAAAGGCTTCTTTGTTTTCTGATTTGAAGATACCTAAAATACTTATGATATCATTTTCATATCCCACTTCTGATATTTCAGCTACTATAAGCTCACCTCTTGTGATCTTTGGATGATCAGTAAACTCATATAGATGCATCGCTATATTTTTTGAGTTTCTTATAAATGCTTCTTCGCTATTTTCACTAAAGGTATTTTTTGCATAAGAATAGACTTCATTTAAATTTAGGCTAGAATTATGGTAAAAATTATAAAGCTCTTTATTTAGGTTAAATTTAAATGGTCTATGAAAATAGTTTAAAAGTACTTGCTCAAGTTCTTCATTTATCTCTTGTAGATTTGAAGATAAAAAAAGCTTCTCATCTCTGGCTTTATTTCCTATCTCATGGATGATAAGATTTTTTATCTTTGCACTAGAAAAATCCATCATGATCTATCTCTTTTGTATAAATGCATATTTACCAGTGTATCTTACACACTCTTTACCATTTTCACTTATCACCACTTCTAGCTCGATAGCTGCTTTATTTTTCTCATCCATTTTTGCTTTGATGATTTCAATATCTTCAGGACAAGGGAAAGATACTAAAGCTTCAAAATCTTTTGTGAGAGGTCTAGAGTAGCTCATATTGCTCTCATATACAACCATATCACACTCTATCTCTTTTAGTTTAGCTATAACCCAACACATTGACCATCCAGTGATAGTACAAAGTGAAGCGATACTTCCACCAAAAGCTGTACCTTTATCATTGATATTTGCTTCTAGTGGTGCTGTTAAGCTTAGTAGATCTCCATCCATTTTATCCACTCTAAAATCTAGAGTTTTTGTTGGTAATATCTCATTGTGTAGTTTATCTTGTAGTTCGTTTTTTAAATCTGTATAGTTCATTTATAATCCGCGTAGTAAATTCATTCCAAACTATGCAATAATCTTCACCTTATTACATAATTTGGAATAATAAAACCGAATTATACTACAAACTTTTGAACTATCTAGTTAAGAATAGTTTTTTACAAAAATAAAGGAAAAATTAAAGATTTCTAAAATAATAAATAAACTTCAAAACCAATTATTATATTAATTTTTATTCAAATAAAATAATAAAAATATAAATGGGAATAGTTATGAAATATAAACTAAATCTGCTTTTTTTATTTACCATGATCATCATCTCTTTTATAGCAATGAAAAACTATAAAGAACACTCAATAGATGCTCAAAAAAATATATTTATAAAACAAGCCCAAACCCATTTTTATGATCAAGTAAATACTCGCCATTGGAATGCTAGTTTTGGTGGGGTTTATGTAAAGCCTACAAATGGACTCAAACCAAACCCTTATCTAGAAGATAATAGCCTAAAAGTAGATGAGAACTTAACCCTTATCAAAATAAATCCAGCATGGATGACTAGACAATTATCTGAACAATTAAATGTAAATGATTTTAGTTTTAAAATAACAAGCCTAAAACTTATAAACCCAAATAATGCACCAAATCAATTTGAAGAAAAAGCATTAAAATATCTAAATGAAACAAATTCAAAAGAGTATTATGAATTTGATGGGGATACTTTTAACTATCTAGGTGCTTTAATAACAAAAAAAGATTGTCTACATTGCCATGCATCTCAAGGTTTTAAGATTGGAGATGTAAGGGGTGGGATAAGTATCAGCCTTAAAAATACGGGATACAATAGCATTGTTGAAAATATTGAAAACAATTTTATAGTTACATATCTGCTAACTTTGACATTTCTTATTATCATATTTGCATTGATTTATACTCAACTAAAAAGTAATGATGAGTTAAATCAAAATGTAAAAGAGAGAACAAAAGAGCTAGAACATGAACAAAGCTATTCTAGAATGATAATAGATACCAATCCAGATATAATCATCATAATAAACAATGGCAAAATCATAAATGCAAATAAAAGCTTCTTTGAAAAATTTAAATACGAAAATATCTCAAAGTTTTTAAAAGAGCATTATGGGATATGTGACTTTTTTATAGAATTAGACAATAAAACATTTCCTAAAAATAAAAAAATAAATGGCAAAATTTGGACTTCATATATTTTAGAAAATATACAAGAAGATCATATGGTAAAACTAAAAATAAAAGATAGAATCTACCATTACAAACTAAGTGCAAATAGACTAAATAAAGAAGAGATATTGATGATATTTACAGATATCACTGAGCTAAATAAAAAAGAGCTACAATTACACAAAGCAGAAAAACTAGCTTCCATGGGAGAGATGATAGGAAATATTGCCCACCAATGGAGACAACCCTTATCCATAATCTCTACCCTTTCTACTACATATGCTATGAAAAAAGAGTTAAAAATGGATATTGATCTAGATCATCTTATGGAAGATATGGACAAAATAAATAACAATGCCCAATACCTATCAAATACCATAGATGATTTTAGAAACTTTATAAAAGGTGGATCAAAATTACAAAAATTCAATCTTAAAAACGATACAAAACAGTTTTTAAATCTTATTGATAGTAGCATTAAAAATAGCAATATAAAAGTGATCCTAGAACAAATGCAAGAAGATGCAAATGTACAAGGATATCCAAATGAACTTATCCAATGTTTTATAAATATATTTAACAACTCTAAAGATGCCCTACTTCAAAATACCCATGAGGATGAAAGATATATATTTATATCACAAGTTATAAAAGATGGAAATATCATCATCAAATTTAGAGACAATGGTGGAGACATACCAGAAAAAGTATTACCTAAAATATTTGAACCATACTTTACTACCAAACACCAATCCCAAGGTACAGGTATAGGTTTACATATGACATATAACCTTATCACAAAAACTATGGAAGGCTCAATTGAAGCTACAAATGTAGAGTTTGAATTTGATGATAAGAACTATAAAGGAGCCGAGTTTACTATACTACTTCCTTTAGTATAATAAACACCCCATTTTATTTAGTATCTTCTACTATCTTTTCATAACACATATTACCACTAATAATAGCTGCACTAAATCCCCCACCAAGTACAAATTGACCTGCAAAGTATAGATTATACACCTTATCACTTTTTAGTTTTGGGATTCTAAAAAACTGTTCGGGACTTGGTTTATATCCATAGGCTGTACCATTTGGTGTACGTAGATATCTTTGCATAGTTTTGGGTGTGCCAACTTCTGCTAATTCAACTATCTCTTTGATATTTGGATAATGGATTTCAAGTTTGTCTAGAACCTTTTCTATGATCTTCTCTTTTTTATTTTTATAAGCTTCGTTATCTAAACTCTCCCAATTACATAATTCATCCATTATACAAACCTCAGCAAAGGATTTATCATCTGACGTCAAACCTGAATCAAGCTGAGAATAATCAGCAAATACAAATCCTCTATCTTCAACATCTCTTTTCATCATTATATCTATCTCTTTATCACTTGAAAGATCATCAAATAAAAAGCTTGAATAGGATTGTTTACCATATACTTCTTTTAGATTTTTACTAAACCCTAGATATACGGTAGTGATAGATTCAGATAGTTTTAGCTTTTCTTCATATGGCATATCATAAAGTCTATAGGTATCTTTTGGTGAGATATTTGATACTATGATATCAGCTTTTAAGGTATACTCTTCACCTTTTTTCTTATAAATGATCTCATTTTTTGAAGCTTTTATCACATCAGCTTTTATAATCACCTCTCCACCATTATCATTTATCACTTTTTCAAAATACGAGCTTAATTTATAACTTCCACCTCTTATAAAATACCCTCCACCTTTAAAGTATGAGTTTTGAGCTATAGCATGAAGTAAAAAGCATAAGGTATCTGGAGAATCATTGTAGTAGCCTACATTTGCATTTAAAATAAGCCTTAACTCTTCATTACTAGTCAAAGTATCAAATACATCCGTAACACTCTTACTTTTATATTTTAAAATAGGATATAAAAGTATAGGAAATAAAAGCATCTCATACCATTTTAAAGAGTCTAGTTTATCATAACACTTTGTGATATCTTCAAGGATTTTAAAGTACTTATCTATGGCTCTACTTTCTTCTGGAAACTTTTGTTTTAAAGCTTTTATGGCTTGGTTCTTATTATCTGGCATTACAAAAGATCCACCTTTATAATAAACCTTAAAAAACTCATCAGGTTTTATAAACTCCATATTATTATAAACATCAAGTTCACCAAACACTTTTTTTATAGCTGGGCTAGTATAAACCCCATTCATTTCATGAAGCCCAACTTCACAAGTAAATCCACCCTTTCTTTTAAAGATAGTTGCACATCCACCTACTATACTATGTTGTTCTAGAAGTGTAACTTTATATCCATTTTTAGCTAAGAGTGCACCATTGCTTAGACCTCCAAGTCCTCCGCCTATTATCACTATATTCTTCATTAGTATTTTACCTCTATATCAAGTGTTTTATCACTATTTAGCTCAAATTTTGCATCTTCAAAATCTGCTGCACCAAATACATTTGGATTTTGTGAAAATCCATAACCCTCTTTTGGAATACCTAAAAAATTTGTATCTAAGATATTGTTTGAATTTTTATCATGGTACAAAGATATGGCATACTCACCTGCGGGGATATCTTTAAACTCTATGTTTGTAGTATCAGCTTTTACTATGGTACCAATATATACAGCATCATTATCTAAGAAATTTTCTTCCTTATCAAACAAACCTATACGAATCTGACCTTTTGTATCTTCTAAGCCTTTTAGATTTATATTTATTGTGTAAGAAAAAAGCTGTGAAGCTACTACAAATGAAATAATAAGATGTCTCATTTTGACTCCTTTTTTATTTGTATTTTAAAACAAACAAAAAATAAAGTCATTCACATATGTTAATAGGTATCAGTTTTTATATTCTTTTTTAAGACGACTAAGATGTTGTGGAGTGATTCCAAGAAGTGTAGCGATATGATATTGGGGAACCTTATCAAGTAAGTGGGGTGTGGTAGCTATAAATTCTTCAAAGCGTTCATTTGCACTTTTTGTTTGACGATCTATGATCTTTTTATGTACATGGGTATATGCAGCCTCACCCATAAGGCGTCCAAAGCGTTCACCTTTTTTTAGTTTATTGTACAAAAACTGTACATCATTATATTTATTTACTATCACCTGTGTATCTTCTAGGGCTTCTATATGTATGGAAGATGCTCTTTGGTGTAAAAAACTATCATAATCTACAATAAAAAGATTTGTCATATCTGAATTTTCATCATTGAAAAAGATACTCCAAGTAAAATCTTTTCCATTTTCATCTATGATATAGGCACGGGCAAGTCCATGATTTATAAAATATAGTTCTTTACAAATCTCCCCTTGATGTAGAATCACCTCACCTTTTTTAAACTCTTTTAGGGATAGTTTTGATTCAAATAATTTCCACTCTAGAATATTGAAAGAGATATATTTTTTTATAAACTCTTTGTATTTATCTAAATAATTCATACTCTATATCATCCCTTGGGATAAGGTTTTTTCTATCATCTATTTTAAAACCCTCCGATTCTAGGGCTGTTTGTATTATGCTTTCATTATAAGGATGAGTAGTTTCACCATTTACAAATTCATCTATTTTCATCCATTTAGCTTCCAAAATCTCATGGGTATCTTGTATATCTATTTCAAAGTTTAAAGGTTTAGCCCTACATACCACATAAAGATTTGATTCATTAAACTGACCTGGACTAAAGTGTCCAAGGCAGATAATAGAGTCAAACTCCACATTTATACCAGTCTCCTCATACACTTCACGGATAAGTGCTGTTGAGATATTTTCACTATCATCTATATGTCCACCGGGGAGTTTATACTTCTCATAAAATCTATCTTTTATCACTAGAATTTTATCCCCATCAAATACTATAGCACCCACACCAAGGGTATGGTTTGTAGCTGTGGGAATCACTGGATTATCAATAAGTCTTTTAACAAGAGTGATATCTTTCTCATTACAGTGGTGAAAAACAAAGTCGTATTTTGTAAGTAAAGGGATAAAAGTAGAATCTTCTATTTGTATCTTTATCCAAAGTAGTTTTTTATCTTCAAGGTGATTAATTAAAAAGCCCAGTTCCTCTTCAAATTCATCTATATCTTTTGGGAAGCTTTTTATTATCACACCATCGTATCTATCATTTATTAGAGTTAGGGATCTAAAGGTTTCGTTCATCTATATTTTTATTGTTTTTCTTTCTTAATTTCATCAATTCATTATGCTCAATCAAAAACACTAATGTCTCTTGTGCATAGTATCGCATAGACTCCCTTGTGATCTTATCAAGCTTGGTGACTTTTTGTCCTCTTATGGTTTTGCCTGTTCCAAAAAGTAAAGAGTATTTGTCCTCTATATACCTTCCCCTAGTCCAGCCAATATGTACATAAGATTCGTAAGCTTTTATATAGCAGTATCCACCCTCTTTTGTATAAAGGGTTGTAGTATTTGGATTGTATCTTATTTTTACATCATTACCTATACATATTTTGGCAAAGTCTAGTACCTCCAAAAATAGTTCTGCTAAAGGTGAATTTGAGTCTTTTTCAAATGATGTTCTTTTTTCCATGTGCCTATCATAACACATTAAACTGTATATACCAAATAAATATAGACACAAAATATCCTAAAAGAATGATCCATGTATACCTTAGGTGACTTTGAAAAGTATAGATCCCCCTAAGTCTTCCCATCATAGCAATACCAGCTGCACTTCCAAAGGAGATAAGTGATCCACCTATACCAGCAGTTAGCGTTAATAAAAGCCAATTTGATATATCCATATCTGGATTTGCCCTAAGCACTGCAGACATCACTGGTACATTATCCACAAAAGCAGATAAGATTCCTATAACTATATTTGAGTATGTAGCTCCTAAATTTTGAGAATCATATACTGTAGAGATAAGGGAAAGCCACCCAGTAAAATAAAGTGCTCCAACTACAGCAAGTACCCCAAAGAAAAACATCAAAGTATTATGTTCTATTTTAGTGATCATCTCAAATACATTTAGATGCCCTTGCCCATACTGAAGCTTTAAGACATAAGAATAAAGTTTTAAAAGAGCTAAACCAAACATCATACCCCACAGAGCTGAGAATAATAAATATTGATGGGATACGATTGAGCAAAAAATGGTAAATATACCCAAAAACATCACTACTTTTGCACCCTTTTTCATTTTTGCTTCTTTCATCACCTCATAATATTTAGGTTTGTCATCTGGAACTATCATAGATAAAAGATAAGCTGAAATGATATATCCTATAAAAGAAGCAGGAAAAAGCATAAGAAAATCTGTGAATGCTCCTTTTCCAGCAGTCCATGCCATAATAGTTGTGATATCACCAAAAGGACTCCAAGCCCCACCAGCATTTGCAGCTACTACTATATTTATAGCTGCAGGGATTAAAAACTCTTTTCTTTGTCTCTCTATAGTAACTAAAACCGTAGACATCACTAAAGCTGTAGTTAAATTATCGGCAAGAGGAGATATAAAAAATGCTGCAAATCCTGTAAGCCAAAATAGTTTTTTATAGTCATATCCCCTTGATACTAATTTATATTTAAGCCTTTCAAATACATTTAAATGTACTAATGCCTCTATATAAGTCATGGCTACAAATAAAAAGAAAAATATCTCAGTGATCTCTAAGATCACAGCGTGGGCTTCCGCTTCCACGAGGGATATATCCAGATTGTTTATATAAAAATAAAAAGCCAAAAGTATAAATAAAAATACACCAGTAAAAAGTGCTGGTACTGATTTATCCACTTGTAGTTTTTTTTCATTGATAACTATATAATATCCCAAAAGTGAAATACCAAGGGTTGTTATACCTATCCAAGTGTACATAAGATGAGATTGCGGTTCTACATCCTGTGCAAAAGAAAAAGATACTAAAGTAAAAAATAAAATAATCGATCTAAGCATTAAAATTCCTATTATTAAAAAAATATAATTATACATGAAAACTATAACAATACAATTTCATCTTTGTATTTTGAGCATATAGTTTGCCTTTGGTTGAAATTCAAAATCCACTTTTATTATCTCTCCACCAATCTCTTCCATAATCTTATATACAAAAGGTGAGAAGTTTTTCTCTTCATCTACTCTAGAATTTTGATAATCCACAAGGGGAAATAATCTCACCTCTTTTCCTACTCTAAGCATCTCTAAGATAGAACTCTTATGAAACTCATAAGAAAATCTATCATCATAAGTAAAAAGAAGATGGGATGAAACAACTACATCAAAACTATCACTGGCATATCTAAGCCTTGGAAGTTCCATATAATTGTAATCAAATCCATTGTAATCTTTACAAAAGTTTTCT
>CAYFGQ010000061.1:0-22190 GCA_964342525.1 uncultured Arcobacteraceae bacterium | reverse complement strand
GATTGTAAAGAGCAGCTAGGGATGTATATGCTCTCATTTGAGCTGTAGTAGTAGCCACTAAAGTTGGCATATTTGATGGAGGTGCTGGATATTCTGTGGGAAATTCCCATGAACCTATAGTAAGAAGTACTGCACTAGCGTCTTTTTTGGCTGCTTCATAATCCTCTAGCCATACATTAAGTTCAGCTCTTAGTGCGATACAATTTAAATCACTACTAAATGCTTTCTTTTCTAATTTGATACAAGTATTCATCTCATTTAAAGCATCATCTCCAAGACCCATCATTATTAAAGTTTGGATTTTTAAAAAAGATGCTTGCCATAACATCATATCATCTTTAGAGGTTTTTGAAATAGTATTTAAAGCTTTTAGTGCTTTATCACCATCTGCTTCTAGGTAACCATCATATGCAGTTTTTAACTCTTTTGTGATCTCTATATCATAAAGGTTTTTATCCCCTTCTTTAACATTTATGATTTTTTTATTGGCAACTTCTTGGTAGGTTATTTTATCTTTTGGATATTTAGGAAGTTTATCTTTTATATTTGTAGCGCTATTGCTTTTCACTGTTCTATTCTCTGGTAAATCTACACTTAAACATGAGGTGAAAAAAACTATCAAAAAGATAGATAAAATTATATGATTGATTTTAAGTTTCATGATAAATCCTTATTTTTTTACAGTTGTATATTCTAAAATAGCTTCAGCTTTTAGCACCTTCTTTTTCTTTACTCTTATTAAAGCTCTAGTCTTAGCTATCACTTTTTTTGGATCTGTTCCAATGATACATAGCTCATTTTCATCCACTGTACAGTTTGGTATATCATTTTTTATAGGTTTCGTTGATGCAAACATTTGGATAGATTCAAAACCAAAAGGTTCACTTATCTCAAATTCTCCAAGACTTATAGGGATATTTACATCACTCCCTCCTAATCTATATACAAATTTTTCTTTTCCAAATGCATCAGGTTGTAGTTCAACTAGATAAGATGATTTTTTATCTTCATGTAAAATATGTCCCACTAGATAAAAATATACTGGTTTATTTGTTTTTACAACTAGATCAACAGAATCACCCTCAAAAAGTAGTATATCTTTTACCCCTTGTTGTTTAAAGGCTATATCTATTTTTAGATCACTTGATTTTAAAAAGCCACTATGTATCTCTTCATCAAAGGTGATACTTTGTGGTTTAATTCTTAATCCAGCATATGCTTTTTCACTTAACATTATGGAGTTTTGTTTTAATACTTTATTTTCTTTGTCTATTAGTGAATAGCTGATAAATATTTTATTATCTAGTATTTCATATTTGCCACTTAAAAAATATTTTGCATCAATATAGCTGTGGCTGGTTTTTATATACTTTCCAAGGTTTTCTTTAAATACTTTAGCAAAAGGCGTGATTTCTGCACTAATTCCATTTTTTGTTGGGTAAATAAAAATATCTCTTTGATTAAAAGATTGAGATAGTAATTTTGCAGCTAAATCAATTGATTCTACTTCTTTACTTAATTCTATTAGTTTTGTATTGATTTTACTAGCATTTATATTTAGTTGAGGTATATCTTTACTTTCAAGTAAAAGGGCTACAATTTTGTATTTATTAAATATCTCAAAATTCATTTTTAAGTTAGAATATAGATCATATAGTTTTGTTTGATCTTTTGTAGAGTTTATAAGTTTATTTAAGACATCTATCTCTTTTTTAAGTTCTTTTAGATTTCCTTCATATAGATAAAGTACCTCTTTAGAATCAAGCCTAGCTTCAACTATACCTTTATCTCTTTTATAGATAAATTTAGCACCAAGGATTGGTAATTCTGATTTAGTTTTTACGATATTTTCTTTGATACTTTGAAGATCACCATTAAAGGAGCTTGTGATGATATTAAATTCACTTAATACCTCAGTACTAATTTGCTTTGAAATATCTGATAAAGCAAAATCTCTTGCTTCACTTTCTTCATCACTATAACCAATACCAGTTATAACTTTTGCACTTAAAATTGATACACTTAAGAGTAAAAATAGTAGATTTTTCATAATATCTCCCTTTAGGAAATTATATTATAAATTATCTTTTAGTATTAAAAAGTGGAGTGTTTTAGTAGATTATATCTTAACTATTTTGTAATATTTCTAAACAATCTTTTGTAGTGATAGTTTTATTTTCTATATCAACGTTTACAACATATCTATCAATATAAGGGATTAAAAAAGATTTTGGATACTCTTTTTTTACAAGTTCTTCACTTGTAGTGATAAATAAAAAATCATCAATTGCAAATCTTTGTACATCTTTTACTGTACCTATGATTTGATCATTTTCTTTTATTTCACATCCAATAATATCATACCAAAAATATTGGTCTTCATCTAAACCACAATTTTTTGAAGTTTCTTCTTTTGTTGTATATAAAAGTGAGTTTGTGAGTTTTTTTGCTATGTCTATATCATCATAGTCATAGAATTTAACTGTAGAATTGGCTTCATTATATCTTTCGATCTTTATTTGTATATTTTTATTTGTTGTAAAAACAGCATCTTTTTTAAATTGTTCAGGGAAATCTGAATCAATAAAAAATTTTAGCTCACCTTTAAGCCCAACAGTTTTTCCAATTTTTGCTACGTATACTAGATCTTTTGACATAATTATCCTAAAAAAGAAATGGCAAAGAGAAGATTACTCTTCTATTGCCAATACTTGAATTTTGTATGAAACATTATCTTTTGCTTTACAACCATTTACCATAGTTTTTAAAGCATTTATCATATTTCCATTTTTACCGATTAGTTTTCCAACATCCTCGCTATGGGCTTTTATGATAATCTCTGAGAATGTCTCATTGATATCTTTTTTTTCTATTTGAATATCGTTAGGATATTCTGCAATAAGGTCTATGTAACTTTTTATAAAGTCAGTAACCAAGATTATTTACCAGTTAATTTTTTAACTTTTTCACTTGGTTGTGCACCAACACCAAGCCAGTAGTTTAATCTCTCTTCATCAATTTTAAGAGTTTTTTCTGGGCTTACTGGGTTATAGTAACCGATTGATTCAATCCAACCACTATCTCTTCTTTTTCTGCTATCTGTTACAACGATTCTATAAAATGGCTTTTTCTTTCTTCCCATTCTTGTTAATCTAATTACTGTCATATTTTTCCTTTTTTTAATTTTTTGTTTTCAGTTGATCAGTTGAACACTCTAATAAGTATTCAACTGATCAACCATTATTTAGACTATCTTGGTAGTCCCATTCCTCCAGGCATACCACCTGGTCCACCTGCACCTTGCATTTGTGAAAGCATATTTTGCATACCTTTCATTCCACCTTTACCACTTAGTTTCTTAGCCATTTTTGAAGCGTTTTTAAACTGTTTAAGGATTTTGTTTACTTGCATCTCTGAAAGACCAGAACCTTTTGCAATTCTTTTCTTTCTACTTGGATTCATAAGACTTGGAGCTTCTCTTTCTTTTGGTGTCATAGATGAGATAAGAGCTTTGATTCTTCTGATTTCATCAGAGTTTTCCATATCCATATCTTTAAGTTGTCCAGCCATTTGGTTTAGACCAGGGATCATAGAGATGATTGATTTCATTGATCCTAGTTTTTTCATCATTTCAAGTTGTTCTAAAAAGTCATTGAAATTAAATTCACCTTTTTTGATCTTTTTAGTTACTTCTTTTGCTTTTTTCTCATCAATTACAGCTGCTGTTTTTTCTGCAAGACCTTCAACATCTCCTGCACCCATAAGTCTAGATACGATTCTCTCAGGGATAAATACCTCAAGATCTGGCATCTTTTCACCAATACCGATAAATCTTAATGGTACTCCAACTTGATGAGCGATAGATAAAGCAACTCCACCTTTAGTATCACCATCATATTTTGAAAGGATAACCCCATCGATACCGATTTTCTCTTTAAATGTTGTAGCTGTTTTTGTAGCGTCATGACCTGTTAGTGAGTCAGCTACATAGAAGATCTCATCTGGATTAACTGCATTTTTTACATCAGCTAATTGAGTCATAAGTTCATCATCAATTGCAAGACGACCAGCTGTATCCACTAATAGAACATCATAGTGACCCTCTTTTGCTTTTTTTACAGCATCAGCTGCAATTTTAACTGGATTTGTTTCATTATCATCATAATAGATATCTACTTCAACTTGTGCAGCAATTTGTTTTAATTGCTCAACCGCAGCAAGTCTTTGTAAATCCGCAGCTGCTACAAGTACTTTTTTCTTTCTAAGTTTTAAGTAGTTTGCTAATTTTCCAGTTGTAGTTGTTTTACCTGAACCTTGAAGACCTGTCATTAATACAACAGTAGGTGGTGTGTTTGAGAATACAAAACCTTGGTTTCCATTTGCAGTTAGAAGGTTTGTAAGTTCATCTTGAAGGGCTTTTAAAAATTGGTTTTGTCCAATACCAGCTTTTTTCGTTTCTAATTCAACTGTAGATACAAGTTGTTTCGTGGTCTTATGGTGAACATCAGATTTTAATAAAGCTTTTTTTAGCTCAGTGGTAGCTTTCTTTAGTGCTTTTTCATCATCTTGAAATCTAATCTTACCAATTACACTTTTAAAGCTGGTGGTTAGTGAATCAAACAAAACTTTTTCCCTTTTAATTTTTTTAAGTTTGGGATTTTATTTAAATAAAGCTTTAATTTTGATTAAATGTTGTTTGGGTTAAGTGAAGTATAAGAAGTTGATAGTTGAAGATCCCCAAAAAATGGGAACCTTTAGAAGAAATAAACTTAAAAAAAGTTTAAATTAGAACATGTAAGCAAGACCTATATATGTATATCTTTCACTATATGATTCAAATTTTTTAATTTTTAAATCGATAAATATTGGATCAAAGAAACCTGCAGTTACTCCTACACCCCATCCAAGTTGAGTTTTGATTCTCCCTGATACATCCCAAAAGAATCTATTGATATCAAAAAATCCATATGCCATTGTTGAAGTGTATACTTCCATCCCTTTTTGTGCGGCTATTGTAATGAAAAAACCATCATCTATACTAGTTAAAGCAGCACTTGCATCAAATTCTGATAGGGGTTGTATTACACCAATTTGATAACCTTCATATATTTCATCTCCCATATGACTACCAAATGTTACTAGTCTCTCAGCATTTGCAAAGTTTGCGAAGATTGTGAAAAGTAAAACAAAGATTAATTTACGCATTATAGTTCCTTATAAAAAAAGTTCATACATAATAACAAAAATTTTCTTTTATAAGTTTAAAGGTAGACTATAGATTTGATAAAGGATGAAAATTATTTATTGTTTCTTGTAGATGATGTTGTGCTATGTGGGTATATATTTGAGTTGTAACTAAATTTTCATGTCCTAAAAGTTCACTCACTACTATTAAATCAGCATCTCCTAGAATAAGTGAAGTGGCAAAGGAGTGTCTAAATACATGGGGTGATACATCAAAATATTTCATTGTTATTTTATATATAGATATACGGCTTAGGGGATTGCCTTGGTAGTTAAGCCAAAGATAATCACTTTTTTTATCCCTTTGTTTTAGGTATTCATTTATTGCATCAAGAGCATTTGAAGCAATTGGTACCATTCTTTGTTTTGCACCTTTTGCATATCTTACTTTTACCCAGCCATCATTTATATCACTTTTTTTTACAGCTATAAGCTCACTTACTCTTAGTCCTGTAGCATATAAAAAAAGGATCATTGCATAATCTCTAAGACCAATTATATTTGATCTATCAATAAGCTCTAAACCCTTTTGTATATCTTCAAACTCTAAATATTTAGGCAGGGCTTTTGTGATCTTTGCCATCACTGCTTTTGGTTTATCTGCAAAGTCATATTTTTCTAAACAAAAATCATAAAAGAGATTTATAGATGATGTTTTTCTATTTTGAGTTCGGTTGTTTTCAATTGTGCTTAGGTATTTTAAAAGATCATCAGTTTGTATTTTTAAAAGATCTTTTTGTATAAAAAGTGAAAATTCTGAAAGATCAGATATATAGGCATCTATTGAGTTTTTTGAGAGATTTCTTATTACAAGTAGATATTCTTCATAGGCTTCAATAAGTCTTGAGTTATCATATGACATATTAAAGCCCCTTTGTTTATGGTAGTGTTATATAAAAATCTTCAGTTTTAGTTCTAAGTGTTGAATCATTTAATGTAGTTCTTTGGAAATAGATTCTATCTCCTAAAAGTATACTTTTTGCTTCATTATCAAATTTAAATGAGTATATTTTTTGCTCTTTAAGATTCTCATCTAGTTCAATTAGATAGCTTTGGGATTCAAGGGCAAATATTTTATCTCCTTTGTATCCTAAAGAGTATATTTTTGCATATTTAAACTTTGTTTTTGCAAGAACATTTAGCGCTGAGTCTAGTTTTAAGATTTGTCCATCTAGTGTAGCTATATAGATATATTCATCTTTGATGATAATATCTCTTATCTCAAATTTTTTTGGTATTACATTTGAAGTTTTTAAAGAGATTATTTGGTTTGCACTTGCTGCAATTAAAGTCTCTCCCATAATTTCAAAAAATGAGATATTATTAAATTTTGCACCTGAATCAACGATAATAGTTCTAAGTACTTTTGGATCTTTTGTTGATACTATGATTACTTTTCCATCTAAAGTTGGATATAAAATAACATCTTTTAATATAATAGGATTTGTGATTCTTATATCATTTATTAATGATTCACTATAGTATTCTTTGAATAACATCTGCTCTTTTGAAAGATCATATACTCCTATAGAGTTATCTATAAATATAAGAGCAAGAAGATCATCTTTTATAGATGCTGCTACAACAACTTTACCTAGATCAATCTCTTTTTCTCCTATTGATATATTACCAATATTATCTGCTGAGATGATTGTATTTTCATTTTCATTTAAAAAGTTAAAACCATCTTTTAGTTTTATATATTGAATACCACTATCCAATATAATCTCTTGGTTATTTAAAGTAGCACCTTTTCTATTAAAGGTTTTTATTCCTGTTTTTAAGGGTGTTTTGTTTATTTGATTACTTTTTAAAGATTTTACAATATCTGAATTTGGTTCAAAATACTCCCTTTGGGAACATCCCAAAAAGAATAGGGCGATTAGAGATACCGTTAATAAGTGTCTCAAATTATTTACTCGCTAGGTAGTGTTTTAATAGTATTACTAAATCATTTAGTTTACTATTCTCAGGAATTTGCGCTAGTGTTTCTTTTGCTGATTTATAGTTTCCATTTTTTGCTTCTAGTAGTGCCTTATTGAAAATAGCATTTTCTTTTAATAAAAACTCACTATTTAAACTTAAAGAAGAGATAGCTGTTATATCAGATGAATCAAGAGCTTTTTCATAAGATGTAAGTTCTTTTAGATATGCAACATTTATTTGCTCTATTTTACCCTCTTGTTTAGCTTTCATATATGTAGCAATCTCATATAGATATTCATTTTTAGCTTTTAAAACTTCAAGTGCTTCAGCATCATTTGGATTTTCTAATATTTTATTAAACGCAGTGTTTGCCTCAGCTTTACTTTTTTCATCTAAATATCCTAAGATACTAGACCATGCAATAAACACAACAAATGCAGCTAAAATAATAATCATAAGAGTTTTATATTTTTTATAAAACTTTTCAACTTTTATAGAACCCTCAAGAAATTTTTCTTCACTTGATAACTCTTCTTTTATATAATTAATATTATCTTTTGTACTCATATCATAATTCCTTTAAAAAATGGTATGTTACTAAAAACTTGATAAAACCTAACTTTTATATTATTTCATATATAATATAGCCTCTAAATAATTGAATAATTTAAAGGTAATTAAAATGAAAAAACTATCACTATTTTTATTGATTTGTATATTAAATATAAACGTTTTTGCGGAAGATACAGAGGCTGAGGCGACTCAAACAAGATTAGAATCTCTTACAAAACTTACAAAAGTAATTGGAACTATTGAAAAATATTATGTGGATGATATAAAACTTCAAGAGATTGTAAATAAGGCTTTAAAAGGTCTTATGACAGAACTTGATGCCCATTCAACTTATATGGATGCAAAATATTATAAAGAGATGAAAATCCAAACAAAAGGTGAGTTTGGTGGTCTTGGTATTGTTGTTGGTATGAGAGATGGTGCTTTAACTGTTATCTCCCCTATTGATGATACTCCTGCGTATGAAGCTGGGGTTGAAGCTGGAGATATTATTTTAAAGATTGATGATAAATCAACATTAAATATGACTCTAGATGAGGCAGTAGGTTTTATGAGAGGTAAGCCTGATACTGCTATCTCTATCACAGTAGTTAGAAAAGGTGAAAATAAACCTATTAAAATCAAAATTATAAGAGATATTATAAAGATTCAATCGGTTGATTCAAAAATTATTGATGAAAAGTATCTATATCTTAGAGTATCAAGTTTTGATGAAAAGGTAGCAAGTGGACTTAAAAAAGCTATAAATAATGCTGATGATAATATCAAAGGTATTGTTCTTGATCTTAGAAATAATCCTGGTGGACTTTTAAATCAAGCAATTGAAACTGTTGATCTATTTGTAGATGATGGTGTAATTGTTTCTCAAAAGGGAAGAGATGCCTCAAATGCAACTTCACATGAAGCAAGTTCAGGTGCAACACTTACTGATCTTCCAATGGTTGTACTTGTAAATGGTGGAAGTGCTAGTGCTAGTGAGATTGTATCAGGTGCCCTTCAAGATATGAATCGTGCAGTAGTAATTGGTCAAAAAACATTTGGTAAAGGTTCTGTTCAAGTTATCATCCCTATTACAACTGATGGAAAAGAGGGGATTAAGCTTACTATTGCAAAATATTATTTACCAAGTGGAAGAACTATCCAAGCTACAGGTATTGTACCAGATGTGATTATTTATCCGGGTGAAGCTGTAAGTGAGCCAGATAATGAGCTTCAAATCAAAGAAGCAGATCTTAAAAAGCACCTTGAGGGTGAGCTTGAAAAAGTAGCTGATAAAAAAGAGAAAAAAGAATCTAAAGAAGATGATAAAGATAAAAAGATTATCACAAAAGAAGAACTTCAAGAAGATAATCAGTTAAAATCAGCTGTAGACATTTTAACAGCAATAACAATTAAATTAAAATAAGGATAAAAATGAACATAAGTGATATTGTAGCACTTGGTCTTTGGCCTGCTTCAAAAAAAACTACATCACAAAAGGGAGTTGCTGAGCTTGAAGAGCTAGGGTATAATCTATTTTATATCGGTAAAAATGCTGATCTTTATACTTGCCCAGGTGATGATCCTAAAGTACTTCTTGTAAGAAGTGATAGATGTTCTGTATTTGATATCCCTTTAAATCTAGAGATTGAGGGAAAAGGTGTATCTCAAACTGCTATTTCAAATAATGGTGCAGCATTTGCTAAAGAATCAGGGATAAGAACAGCAATTTTAGATGAGTCTGTGGATAGCTCATTAGCTATTGCTCCAAGATGTCAATTTATGGAACTTTGTAAGCCTTTAGAAGCTGAGATCGAAGGGGATGTGGTACAGTTTGAGTTTATCTTTAGAAACTATCTTACAGGATCACTTTTTGAAGCTATTAAAAATGGAAATGATCCATATGGATTAGAGCTATCAAGTGACTTAGAACAATGGCATAAATTTGATGCTCCACTATTTACACCAACAACAAAAGGTGTAAAAGATATCCCCCTAAACTCTACTAGTGTTAGAGAGAAATTTCCTGAGATTATCTCAAGTATGGAAAACTTATTTAAAGAGTTTACAAAATATGCTGAGGATAATGGTATCATAGTTGTTGATACAAAATTTGAGATCTTTGTAAATTCAAAAGGTGAATGGATCCTTGGTGATGAGGTACTTACTCCAGAGAGTTCAAGATTTATCTCAAAAGAAGATTTCGAAGCTGCAAGATATATCTCAATGGATAAACAAATCCTAAGAGATTTTGGAAAAGAAAGCAACTGGAAAGAGCAAGCAAAAGATCTAAAAGCTGGTGAAAAACTGGAAGTAAATGTACCAACTGAGATCAAAGAAAGTATCTTAAATGGATACACAACTATTTTAAATAGATTAAGTAAATAATTTAGTTAGTAGGTTTATAGGTTAGTCTGTTAGTAAGTTAGGCTAACCCTACGACTTAATTACGCCCAGAGGCAACCTACTAACCTACTCACTTTACTAACTTACAAACTAACTCCCACATTTTATAAGTAAATTTTAGTTATAATCGCAAAATAATACATATTGAAGGTAAAAAATGAAAGCAATTGTAAACATAGCATTAAAAAAAGGTGTTCTTGATTCTCAAGGAAAAGCGACTCATCATACACTTGATACTATTGGATTTCAAGACGTTGTTAAAGATGTAAGAGTTGGTAAACAAATCGTTATGGAATTAAACAGTACTGACGAAGCATCTGCTAAAGAAGAAGTAGCAAAAATGTGTGAGCAACTTTTAGCAAATACAGTTATTGAAGATTACGAAATAGAGATTGTGAGCTAATGATGTTTAATGTAGCAGTATTACAATTTCCAGGAACAAACTGTGATTATGATACAGAATATGCTTTTAAAAAGCTTGGTGCAAATGTAACTATCCTTTGGCATCAAGAAAAAGAGCTTCCTTCTAATACTGATCTTGTTGTTGTAGCTGGTGGATTTTCTTATGGAGATTACTTAAGAAGTGGTGCTTTAGCAAAATTTGCACCAATTATGGAAGCTGTAAAAGCTTATGTAGCTGAGGGTGGAAAAGTTCTTGGTATCTGTAATGGTTTTCAAATCTTAACTGAGACAGGATTATTACCAGGTGCATTAAAAAGAAATGACAACCTACACTTTATCTCAAAGCATCACCACTTAAAAGTGATCAACAATGACAATGCTTTTTTACAAGAGTTAAATATTGATGATGTTGTAAATATTCCAGTTGCTCACCATGACGGTAACTTCTTTATTGATGAAGCTGGTTTAGCTGATCTTAAAGAAAACAATCAAATTCTTTTAAGATACTGTGATGAAAATGGAGAAGCACAAGTATTAAATGGAAGTGTAGAACAAATCGCTGGTATTTGTAATAAAGAGAAAACTGTATTTGGTCTTATGCCTCACCCAGAGCGTGCTATGGAGACACTTCTTGGAAGTGATGATGGTGTTAAGATGCTTCAAGGTTTTTTTATAAAATAAATATGAGAATAAAATAAGGGTAAGTATAGTGTTATTAAGGCTTTTATTACCCTTTTTTATTGCCTTAAATCTTCTAGGAGAATCAAACGTAAGCTTTGATGCTCCCACAGAACTAGTATCCAAAAATCTATATATATCTTACGATGAAGTACCCGATGAGATATATAAAAATCAACAATTTGAAATCACTCTAAAAGCTATTATCACTACACCTTTATGGGATAGAATAGATACAAAATTTGAGCTAGATGAAAATAGTAGTTTCACTCTATATGATAAAAGTCCAGGTTGGAAATGGGCAGAGGATAATACCTACTACAATAAATACTTTTTAAAAGCAGATAAACGTGCTGATAAACTGCCAAAGATTACTATTAGTATATATAGTGAGGATTTTGAACTTTTAGAGCAAGCAGATAGCCCAGAGAAGAAAATAGTATATAAAGATATCATAGGGGATGAGAAGTATTCAAATGTGATCGCTTCAAGTTTAAAATTGATATCCCATAAAACAAGCCAGTTCAATAATATGACACTAATGAGTGTAATTGAACTTGAAGGTATGAGAAGTAATCTAGAGGATTTTTATCTAAAAGAGTATGATGATCAACAAGCTAAACAATCCTTTTCAGATGTGGCTGAAACACAAAAACTTTTCTATAAAGTATTTTTACCAACATACAAAAGTAAGATAGATTTTACTTACTATAATTTTGTAGAAAAAAGATATGAAACTATAGTCGTGCCTATAGAGTTAGAACACCAGCTAGTAAGTACACAAACAGATTTAAATCCAGGAAGTAGTAGTCTTTTAGTTTATAAACAAGTGGCTATCTTAGTGGCTATTTTATTTTTCTTGATTATCTATTTAATTAGAAGAAAAAAGATTTTTTTATTTTTTATAGCTATTTTTGTAGGTGTATTTGCATATACATTCATTCCAAATAAAACAGCTAAACTAAAAGGTAAATCAAATATATATATTTTACCTACAAATAACTCCACACTATTTCAGATCACAAAAAGAAGTATGAAAGTGGAGATATTAAATACCAAAAGGGAGTATGTAAAAATACTCCTACCAAATAAAACAATAGGATGGGTTAAAAAACATGATATTAGCAAAAATTAGAGGTATCTTTGCCCTTATTCAATTTAGTATAACAGTATTTTTTTTAATAGGATTTATGTACCTATTCAATAAACATAACCACTTCTTTAGAAAAGCTTGGGCAAAAGTGCAAAGGTTTATGCTTGGAATGGAGATTGAGACAAAAGGCACACTTGATGAGAGTGCTGATCTTATTTTATTAAACCACCAATCTCTTTTAGATATCACAGTGATGGAGTATCTACATTCAAGAAATATCGCATGGGTAGCAAAAAAAGAGATAGGGGATATCCCAGTATTTGGACATATCCTAAAAGCTCCTAAGATGATCTCTATAAACCGTGAAGATAAAGCAGGACTAGTAAAACTTATCTCAGAGACAAAAGATAGACTATCTAAGGGAAGACCAATAGCAATGTTCCCAGAAGGTACTAGAAGTGATGGCACAAAAATAAGAGACTTTAAACCAGGTGCAAAAATGGTAGCTCTAAAACACAAACTAAAAGTGCAACCAGTAGTTATCATAAATACAAGAAAGATTTTAGATTCACAAAAACTAAATGCTGAACCAGGTAAAGTAAAAGTGATCTACCTAGATAGTTTTACCCCAGAAAAATCAGATAAAGAGTGGTATAAAAAACTTGAAACTGATATGAAAGAGACTTTTTATAAAGAGTATGAGGAATTTAAAAACTAATGACCTTTACAATAGGCACAGCTATAGCTGTAGGAGCAGGAGGATTTTGTGGAGCGATACTTAGATATTATGTAGGTACACTCACCTTCAAATACTTCCCAAATGCCCTGCCACTAGCTACCTTAACTGTAAATCTAGCAGGTAGTTTTCTTATTGGTATACTGATAGCCATATTTATGAATTTTGAGCTACCAAGCTATTTAAAACTATTTCTTATCACAGGATTTCTTGGAGCTTTAACCACTTACTCAACTTTTGCTATAGAGACTTATTTTTTACTTGGTAATTCTATATGGTATGGGATACTTAATATAGCTGGGAATTTAATTGGCTCAATTGGAATGGCTGCTTTAGGGTATAAAATCATTATCTCTATTATAAAATAAATTTCTAAATCTAAATAAAAAAACAAACTCTCCTTAATCCTTAAAAGCTGTATAATAAATACAATAGATAAAGGAGTCACTCATGAGACTTGTTCTATTGATACTTATTATCCCTTTTTTCTTATTTGCTAGTGATGTGGATACTCTTATGGAGAAGGCTGGGTTAAATAAGCAGATAAGTGCTTTAAAAGACTCCTCTTTGGCTTATCTTAATCTTCTTGATACCGAAAATGAGATGCAGATGCTTTTTAAAAATCATTTATATAAAAATTTTGATGATAAGATTTTGATCTCTAAGGTGAAAGAATCTATAGAAAAAAAACTTACAGGTGAAGAGATAAAAGAGTTAAATATTTGGTTTAGCTCAGAAGTGGGCTCTCGTATCGTTAAAGCTGAGATTGATTCATCTAAGGCTGATGAGTTAACTGGCATGGTTTTGATGCTTCCTGAGCTTATAAAGGACAAAAAAAGGTTGATGAGGATTATAAAGATAGAATCATATCTAAACTATACCTCTTACAGTATGCGACTTACTCAAACCCTATTTGATACCATAATTCCAAACAATAAACAAACAGCTATATTTAGAGAGGCTTTTTATCGATCATATGCACAAAAGATGTACCATGAGGTTTTGGCTTTTTTTCTTTTTACTTATAGGGATGTGAGTTATGAAGATCTTGATTTATATATTGAGTTTTTATCAAAAGATAGTGCTAAAAAGTTTTCAAAAACTGTGATGGAGACTCAACTTGATATTTTGATAGAGTGGATATTTAAAAGTATACGGGAGAGTAGGAATATTGTCTGATGTTATATTTCAGGCATAAGCTCTGGAAAGATTTTCATTGCAAAATATGTATTAAATTTTATCCTAATTTTTCCTCTTGGGGTATCTGATCTTATATATTCTCTCTGTATTAGTGTTTTAACTAAAGAAGAGGCAGTTCTATCTTTTGTTCCTATGATATTTGCCACATCAGCTCTTTTTACTTCCCCTTTTATCAATAAGGCTCTTAGGAGCTTATCTGTGTGTTTAGGTAAAGGCTCTATGTTATACATGGATTTTGATGCAGTTTGTACAAAGGTTTCTATCCTATGATCTAGCGTAGGTATTTTTAGTTGTTCACTCATATATTTAATTTGATCTAAACATATATCAAGCATAAAATTTACAAATTGTAGTAATTGATCCTTTGAGAGCTCACCTCTTCCATCGCTATCACCGGTTCTAGGAGAATCAGCTAAAGCTAGATAATCTTTATAGTCTTTATTTCTTCTTGCAAGACCTCTTGATATATTCCATAACCCATATCCCTCTATACCAATATAATTAAATAGCGAATCTAGTACTAATCTTGATGTTCTGCCGTTTCCATCTAAAAATGGGTGAAGCCAAGCTAATCTATGGTGTGAAGATAAAATATATATAAGCTTTTTTGTTTTAGTTCCAAACTTAGTGGCTATTTTATATAATCTTTCATATTCATCATATGCTTTATATAGATTTTGATGTGTTATGGCTATATGTTTACCGACTTCAACATCATTTTCTCTAAAATCTCCTGCTACCATTATGATGGTTTTATCTTTTTCTTTTATCTTTAAAAATTGCTCCATGCCATCATATGAGTAAAATTGTTTATGTGCCAATTTTACAAAAGATTCATTAAAGGGATTTATATCTTTCTTTTCTAAATATTTTTGAGATTCTATATGAGCTAGGGATAGATTTTGTTTTGCTTTTTCTTTAGAGTCTTTAGAATATTCTTTTTTCATTGCTTTTTCAATATTTATTGGGTGAGTTCCCTCTGATTCGATTCGGTTTGAATAGTAGCTATTTGTGATACGCAAGAGTTCTTTAATCTCATTTATCAAAATAGGGCTATAGTTTGCAAGTAGCTTAGCACTTTCTATACATACTAGTTCTGCCTTTTGTAGTATTTTATTATCAAAGTTACCAGAAAAATCTGTAGGGGCTATGGGTGTTAAATACATCACTACTCTTTTTTACTTAATTATACCATAATTATTGAAATATTACAAAATATTGCGACTATTTTTGCGAGTAATTTAATGCTTATATTAGTTGTAATTAGGGGATTTTGAGTGGTATATAAGAAGTTAAATAAGAAAAATATTGCGACTGTTTTTGCGAGTAAATTTAATAAATAGAAGAGAAGATTACTTCTCAACTATATCAATAAATGTAGCACGATTATGATATCCTACTATTTTTTGTGAAACTTTTTCACTTTTTGCATCTACAAAATATGCTGTAGGGATCATCTCTGTTTTAAATTGTTCTGGAAACTTCCCTTCTTCTCTATTTAAAATAAGTGGTACATATTTTTTATGGATTTGGGTATTGATAGCCTCTTTTTTCAGTACCTTTTTTTCAAACTTTATACACCATGGACAAAAATTTGCTACCATAAATAGCATAAGCTCTTTATTTTCTTTTTTTGCTTTTTCAACAGCCACTTTATAGTCTGTTTCATAATTCATCTGTTTTGCAAAATCTTTATAGTTCATTGCAAAAAGTGATACACTTAGTACTAGGGTTATAAGTATTGTTTTCATTATTCATTGTCCTCTTTGTATTGTTCTCTAAAGTCATATACTAAAAGCTCTATAGCTTCTATAAGTTCCTCTTGTAAGGTTTCACTTGATTTTCCATTCATAAATAGTTGGGCTCTTTTTTCATAGGTTAGGGCGTATACTTCTTCATTGTCATCTAGTCTTTTTATTTGCTCACCTAGAACTAGATCACAATTTAAGATAGTTTTACCATCTATCATAGTTTCATAGATAAGTACACCAAAGGTTCTATGGGAGTAGCCATTTGTATTTATACCAAGTTCATCTGTAGTATTTTTTAGCTCCTCCATAATATCTTCTTTTAAAGACATAGGAATTTTCTCAGAGTAATTCTCAACTACTAAATATGCTTTTGGAACTTTTGTAAGTAAAAACATGGTGCTAGCATTTAGACTAGCACCAAGTATTATGGAGATAATTAGAAATTTTTGTATCAGTTTTTTCAAATCTTGACCTTTTTTATAAAGTCAAAGATTTTATCATAAACTTTTTAAAATTAAACCTAAAAAATTTTAAAAAATAGGAACTAGTTTATGCCCTTGTGTTTGCCATCCAATTAGTGAGATAAAACCATCAGCTATGATATCCATCTCTTTTGGAATAGTTGCATTATCTACTTTAAATACATCAGTAGCCACTGCACACACTTCCATACGTACACCAAGTTTAGCAAAGGCTTTTATCGATTTTTGAATAGAAGCTAATTCCTCTTCATGTTCAAATGCAAAAGCTTCATCAGGCTCGGTACTTAAAAATTTTACAGTTTTACCAATAAATACTAAAACCATGTCAGGCTTTACACCTTGATCTACAAGACCTTTATGTGTTCCTTGGATGATTCTTAGGTAGAACTCTGTAGTTCTTACATCTGTAAAATCTATAAGAAATACACTCTTTGCTTCTTTTATACCATTTAATGCCACTGAGTCATTATACTCTTTTGCATTTAGTGTACTAAATACCCCAAGTGATAGCACAGCTATAATGAAAAACTTTGAAAATTTGTTTAACATACTTTTCTCCTTACATTTTGTAAGTGAAATGCTAACCAAATAAGAAAAGGAAATGATAAGAAAACAATAAGGTTTAGATAAGATTTATCTTATATCCAAGACCTTTTACATTTTCAATAAGTTCACCATAAAGTTTTTTTCTTAGTCCTACTACTACCATTCTTATGGCATCAACTGTTGTGGCTTCTTTCCAGACTTTTGATTCTATCTCTTCCACTGCTGTAATAGTGTGGGAGTTTTTTATAAGTAGCTCTAGTAAAAGAACCTCTTTTTTTGTGAGTTTGATCTTTTTCTTTTCAAGTAAGACAATCTTTTGATCAAAATCATAAATATAATCAAATCCTAAAGAGATAGTATTTTCTACATTTTTTGGTTTTTTTGATATATTTGTAGAGATGGCTATAAGTAGTTCATCAAGATCTATGGGCTTTTTAAAGTAAAAGTTTACTTCAGCTTCTACCGCTCTATTTACATATAGTTGATCATTAAAGGCTGTCATTGTTATACGTAAAGTATCTGGTGATATGGAAGCGATCTTTTGTAAAAAGTTTAGACCGTCAACCTCAGGCATCTGGATATCTGCTATAACCACATCTGTTGGTTCTTTTTGAAATATCTCTAAAGCTTCCATAGCATCTTTTGCTCCTTTTACACTTTTAAAGTATAAGGATAAAACTCTTATAAGCCATCTAAGAGTGCTAGGATCATCTTCAGCTATAAGTAGGGTAGAGTATTGGAGTTTTTTATGTATCGCTTCCATTTGTACCTTTTAGTTGTATTTTAAAACAAGCACCATCTTTGATATTTTCCACTTCTAGTTTTCCATCCATATGATGCTCTATAATGATTTTTGACATATATAGTCCTATACCAGTACCTTTATCTTTTGTGGTGAAATAGGGTTCAAATATTTTATTTATATTTGATTTTTCTATACCTCCACCAGTATCTTTTATAGATATAAAGATAAGATCATCTTTTGATTTTATTTTTATATCTATCTTCCCATCTTTTTTTATGGCATTCATAGCATTTGTGATGAGGTTTAGGATTACTTGTCTAAACTCATTTGCAAAACCATTTATTTGTATATCTGAATAGCTTCTATCAAGATTTAAAGTGATATTTTTATTTTTTAATTGTACCTCTATTAATCTAATAGCATCATTGATACTTCCATAGATATTAAAGATCTCTTTTTGTTTTGAGACTTTAAAGAAATTGCTAAAGTCATCTATAGTTAAAGACATGAAGTTTATCTTTTCCATGATCTCAGATTCTATTTCATTTAAAAGCTCTTGGTTTATCTGTTTTTGTTTTGAGATATGTCTTAGTCCTTGTATTATAAGACCAAGTGCATTTAGTGGCTGTCTCCATTGGTGTGCTATGGAGTTTATCATCTCTCCCATAGCTGCAAGACGGGATTGGTGAAACATCACTTCATATTGTTCTGCTCTTTTTTTCACTTCAATCTCAACTTGCTGTTTTAGCTCCTCTTGATATCTTATATCTTTTGTGATATCTGAGGTGATCATTACTATTTCATCTGTACTTTTTATATATGATAGGGACATGGAGGAATGTAGTTGTTTACCTTGTTTTGATACACATATTTTTCTAAAGTTTTCTATACTTCCATTTTTTATGGCATTTTGTACAGCTTGTCTTGATGGTTCTACATATTCAGGAGTAGATAGTGATATACAAGATTCTTCTTTTAATTCATCCATAGTATATCCTATCATTTTTCTAAAGAAGTTATTTGCATATAGAAATTTCCCCTCTTTATTTAATATGGATATACCATTTGCAGCTAGATCAAATACAGCTTGAAGCTCCTCTTTTTTTGATAAAAGATCATTTAGACTTTTTTGAAGTTTTTGTTGAATATTTGAGTATTCACTCACATCATAAAGATATACAAAATCCTTTGAATATCTAGCTTCAAATTTTAATTTATCTAGAGTTAGTATAAATTTTTCTAGTTTTTTATTTTGTAGATCTTTTATTTGATCTTTTGTTTTTTCATCAAAAGAGTAGTTTTTAAAATGATTTGAGTGAGTGCCATAGGTGGCTAAAATATCAAGGTTTTGGTTGATTCCTAAACTGGTAGTATTGGGTAGGGTATGAAGTATTTCATACCCTAAAGAGTTCTCTTTCATAAGAGCTTATTAAACTGTACCTTTCTCGTACATTGCTCTCATTCTATCTTTCTCTTTTTGTTTCTTTTCTTTTTGTGCTTCTCTTGCTCTATAGTTTGCTATAGAGAATTTTAGTTGAACTAAGAATGAAGCTGCAACAAAGATAGATGAATATGTACCCACAATTACACCCACAAGAAGTGTGAAACTAAATCCACTTATGATCTCACCACCAAATACATATAGTGTAAGAACCACGAAGAATGTAGTAAGTGAAGTAAGTGTTGTTCTTGATAGGGTTTGAGATACTGACTCATTTACCACATCATCAAGTTCACTTTTACTACTTGTTTGAACACCTTCACGGATTCTATCAAATACGATGATAGTATCGTTTAGTGAGTATCCTAGGATTGTAAGAATAGCTGCAAGGATATCAAGGTTTACATCCACTTGGAAAAGGCTAATAGCACCTAAAGCAATAGTAACATCATGGATAAGTGCGAAGATAGATGCCACAGCAAATCTCCACTCAAATCTAAATGATACATAGATAAGAATCACTATAAGTGAAAGTACTAATGCCGTAAGACCTTTTTCTGCTAGTTCACCACCAACTTTTGGTCCAACAATATCAACCCTTCTAATCTCAAAGTTTCCAGTGCTATCAAGGAGTTTATGCATCTCATCAGAGATATCAGATCCCACATCACTTGAAGAAGTTGGGATTCTGATCACCACTTCATCCTCAGCACCAAACTCTGTAACACCCGCACCAGCATATTGCTCTCTTGTATCAAGTACTTCTCTAATTTTTTGAATAGGTGCTACAGTATCATATTTTACTTGTACAATTGTACCACCAGTAAAATCGATACCAAAGTTTAAACCTTTGATTAAAAGAAGTAGTAATGATGCTACAACTAAGATGATTGATAATCCTAAAAATGGCTTTCTTTTACCCATAAAATCATAGGTACGTTGTTTACTAAAAATTTGCATTATTTAACTCCAAACCATTTCTTAAGATTTTTATCTCTTTGCATCTTTGGTAAGATCGCATCATACACACCATGTGTACCAAGGATCGCAGTAACCATAGAAGCTAAGATACCAATACTGATAGTGATAGCAAAACCTTTAATAGGTCCTGTACCATAAGCATAAAGGATAACAGCCACTAAAAGTGTAGTGATATTTGCATCTAAGATCGCTCTCATTGCATTTTTATATCCATTTTCTATAGCTTTAGGGATAGATGCACCAGTTCTTAAAATCTCTCTAATACGCTCATTGATAATTACATTGGCATCAACTGCCATACCAATAGTAAGAACGATACCAGCCATACCCGGTAAAGTTAGGGTTGCACCAAACATTGCCATAACTGAGATGATAATAAATAGATTAACTATAAGTGCTACATTTGAAATGATACCTGCAACTCCATAGTAGACAACCATAAAGATTACAACAAGCACAAAACCAGAAATAAGTGCAATCATAGAAGCTTCAATAGAATCAGCACCAAGGCTAGGTCCTACACTTCTTTTCTCAAGCATCTCAACTGGAGCAGGCAGGGCACCAGATCTTAAAGCAATAGCAACATTTCCAGCTTCAGCTAGTGTAAATCCACCAGAGATTTGACCAGATCCACCACCAATTCTCTCACGAATAACTGGAGCAGAATAAACTTTACCATCAAGTACAACAGCTAGTCTATTACCAACATTTTTAGCTGTAAAATCTCCAAAGATATTTCCACCTATAGAGTTTAGTTTGAAGTTGATAATTGGTTGATTTGATTGTTGATCAAATGCTACCCTTGCATCTTCAACTTGTGAACCATTTAAGATAGGGATCTCTCTTACAAGATATTTTACATTTGGATCTTCTGCACTTGGAAGGATAATATCTCCATACTCTTTAGCCTTTGCTGGACTCATTTGATAAACTTGATCGTTCATATTTTCATCTACAGCCATAAGCTCAAGGTTTGCAGGAGTAGAGATAAGCTCTCTAGCTCTTCTTTCTTCCTCACCAGTTTTAATACCAGGAAGTTCCACAACGATATCTGTTTTACCTTGTCTAGTTACACTAGGCTCTGCAAGACCAAATTGATCAAGTCTATTTCTGATAGTTTCTACAGCTTGATTTACAGCAAACTCTTTTGCTAGTTCTATCTCTTCAGGAGTAAGCATAATAGTATATGTAGTTTCAACTTTTTTGATATCTAGACCTTGAATTTCTGCTAAGATCTCATCAACTCTTGATATTTCATCTGGGTCAAGAACTAAAAATGAAACTCTATCTTCTTTGATATTAAGTTCGTCGATTAGTATATCTTGGTCGTCTGTTGAGTATTTGATTGATGTGGCAATTGATTTTATCTTTGAAACTACAGCTTCATCAACTTGAACTCCAAGTAGCATATGCATACCACCTTGAAGGTCAAGCCCTAAAGAAATCTTTTTACCACTTTCACTTTGAGTGAATGAAGGGATTGAAAACGATATTCCAAATATCGCGACTAGTGCAAAAATCACTAGTCTATAATTAAAAAGATTCATAATTTGTCTTTTATATTAGTTTTCTATTTTTTTAGCTATAAACTCTTTAGCTAGTTTCATCTCCGAACCGTCAATGTTTTTAACTTTTAAGAACTCATCTTCTACTTTTGTTACTTCTACGTAGATACCACCGTTAGTTACGATCTTATCACCTTTTTCGATTCCCTCGATCATTGCTTTGTGCTCTTTAGCTTGTTTTTGTTGAGGTCTGATGATCAGAAAATAAAATATCGCGAAAAGTACGATAAGTGGTAATAATGAACCTAATATGCTTCCGTCTTGCATTTGTGTTTCCTTTTTGTTTTAAATAATAAGAGAAGATAATATCTAAAATTAGATTTATAAAAAGTAAAAAGGGCACATTTTATACCAAATTAAATAGAAACTAGCTATCTAAAAAAACAAATAAATAGTGAGATAGTAAAAAACTCTATTGAAGGACTAGCCGTAGCTAATTCGA
>CAYFGQ010000060.1:0-22637 GCA_964342525.1 uncultured Arcobacteraceae bacterium | reverse complement strand
TTTAAAGTAATACCAATAATAGCTTTATGCCTATTGTGTAGTTGCATTTGTAAGAGCAAAGGATTTAAAGATGAAAGTTAAAGATAAAACAGAAAAAGACAAAGAGAAACAGTTTGAGGAAAACCTAGCCTATGAGGAGTTCCTAATGGCTAACAACACTGAGTCTAACTCTTATAATCTAGGTGAAACAAATAGTGTATTTTGTAAAGCCAAAATACTAAAACCACCAAACTTCCCATTCCCTCTAAACAACTTACACTACCAACCCCTACAAGGAGCCTAAATGAACTGGGCAACAATACTAACAATAGCAATAGCAGTAGGAACAGCAATAAAAGATAACCTACCCGAAGACTAGTTTTAGCAATAGCTTTTAACAAATATAAAAATAAAACAAGAAGGAAATAAAAATGTCAAAAGTAATAAAACCACTAAGTAATGATGAGCTAAAAGATAAAGCTCCAAGTCTATTTACACAACAACCACATAGTGAAGTAAGTGATAAATACCACTTCATCCCAACTATAGATGTAGTGGAACAAATAAGAGAATATGGATGGTATCCAGTAAGTGTAGATGAAGCAAAGGTAAGAGATGAAGATAAAAATGGATATCAACAACATTGCCTAAGATTTCAACACTTTGAAGATTTACTAACACCTAATGGTAATGTAGTAGAACTATTACTATTTAATAGCCATGATAGAAGTAAAGCTTTCTCTATTAGTGTAGGTATCTATAGATATGTATGTAGCAATGGCTTAGTAATAAGTGAAAGTGTATTTGATAGTTATAAAATCAAACATCTAGGTGATAAAAGTAATGACCTACAAAATGCTATATCAAGAGTAACTGAAGCTAAAACTGGGTTACTTAGAAAAGTATCTAAGTTTGAGTGTATCAATCTATCTCAAGATGAAAAAGAAAGCTTTGTTAAAAGTGCTATACCTCTAAGATTTGATGAGCACCTAGAACTAGATAATAAAAATGATCTTTTAATACCTCTTAGAGAAGAAGATAAGAAAGATGATCTATATACTACTCTAAATATCTTACAAGAGAATCTACTATCTTCTAAGATCAGAGGATATAACAAAGAAACAGGAAGAAAGTTCACATCTAAAAAAATCAATAGTATTCAAAAAGATGTTGATATAAATAAAGGTCTATGGGATATAGCAGAACGTATAGCTATGATAAAAGACCCAGCTTATGCAATGGCTGCTTAGGATCAATCATGAAAACTACAAGATATAATTTTGAAAAGATAATACAAGAAGCTAAAAAGTCTAATTCAGAGTTTATAAAAGATCAGTTTAAATCAATCCTAGAATCAAATAAAGACTATACTAGAAAAGCAGACTACATAGGATTCTCTATAAATTCTATTGATAATAAAGTATCTTCAATAGATGAAGAGATAGAAGAGTTACAAGCTCTAAAGAAGAATCTAAAACTAGCTAAAGATACAGCACTAACAATTGGTGCATCTGTATTAAAAGAATACGGTATAGATAAGATTGAAGGAGCAGGCATTAGCTCAATAACTTTAACCAAACCATCTAAATCAACAAAAGTACAAATCTCACCAATTGATGAAAAGCTATTAATAGAAAGTGGCTTTTATAAAAAGGTCTTAGATATGGATGCTGTTGCGAATTCTTATAAACAAAATGAGTATTTAGAACTTATCAACAAAACTTGTAAAATTGAAAAAATTACTACTACAACAGAATCAAAACTCAAAGTTAATAAAAGAAGAAAATCAGCTAATAATACAAATTCAACTGATGAACTTCTACAACTAAAACAAAAGATAGCATAAAGGAGTAAAATATGAAAAAGCCAACACTAAAAGAGTTAGTCAAGAAATTTCATGATGATGACTATATAGAAATAGGATATATAACAGGTATAAAAAGATTTTATAGGAGAGGATTACAAGGAGTACATAATGTTTAGTGATACTCAATTAGAGCAATTAAAAAATGATCTTGATCCCAATAGAATCAAATCAAGACAAAAAGGTGATATCAATCTCTCATACTTAGAGGGCTTTGATATTATAGATACAGCTAACAAGGTATTTGGATATGGTAATTGGTCTTATACTGTAAGCTCTATTAACCAAGTATCATCCGAACAAAACCAAAATCAAAACCATGTGATCTGTTATAAGGCTGTAGTTCAAGTTTTAGTATATAACGATTCCCATACTTTAAAAGTACAAAGGGAAGATGTAGGCTTTGGAACTGGTATATCTAAAACCTTAGCAGATGCGCATGAGGGTGGAGCTAAAGAAGCGGTAACAGATGCTATCAAAAGATGTTTAAGAAGCTTTGGTAATCAGTTTGGAAATAGTTTATATTCTAAAACTAAACTTCAATCAAATAGCCAAGCCCAAAATTATCAGCATCCAGTTAATAACAATCAACACCATCATCAAAACCAATCATTACAAAACAATTCTTTAAACTATACTCAACTTACAACATTAGGGTTATCTGTAATGCAACAAGATCAATGTCTTATTGTAGTAGGAGATAACCTTTTTGAAAATAAAGAAGTAATTAAAAAACATGGGTTTAAATGGGATGGTCAAAATAAAATATGGTGGAAACCTATGGATCAAGGAGTGGCTTGATGAAGAGTTATATATTTTTTACAGATGAGGGCTTTACATATGATCCTAATAGAAAAGAGATACCAAACTTACAAATCTTAGGATTAGGGGATGGTGAAAATGTAGATGAAGCATTTGAAAACTTTAAAAAAGCAGAAGATTATTTAAGTAAATTTGCATTCAAAAAAGTTGTTGCTTTAGAGATTATAGGTGATTTTATTAGAGGATTAGAGCTATGAAGTTAATAACTAAAGAACTATTAAAAGATATACCTAATCTATATGAAACAGAAAATACAAAAGATCCCATTTGTCATATTAAATTATTTACCCCTGATTCTTCTTGGAGTTGGTATATAACTGAGATATCAAAAGAGAACTATGATATCTGCTTTGGTTATGTAGTAGGACTAGAAAATGAATTAGGATACTTTAGTTTGAATGAAATCGAAAGTGTAAAAGGCAAATGGGGATTAGAGGTTGAGAGGGATTTATCTTTTAAGCCTATGTATTTGTCAAAAGTAAAGGAGAAAATAAAATGACTAATTATGATGAATTGATACCGAGTGGTGTGATTTTTAATTTAAAAGAGATAGCTGAGATGAATTTAATAAAAGTAGATATGTGTAAAAAGTTAATTCATCAAAAATCTATAGAGTTTGTAAAAGTAGGAAATAAACTACATATATCAAGAAGCGTACTTATACAATATCTTGAAGAAAATACTACTATTGTTTAAGACTTCTTTATTTCAGTATTGGTAGTTTTACTATTAGGAATAAAGTCAACAACTTCCATTTCAAAAGCTTCTGCAATTTTACATAGATGAGTTAGATTGTAAGATACATTATGTTTTCTGGTTTCAATCTTAGCTACATAATTGGGAGATTTAAAACCTAATATATTAGATAGCTCTAATTGGCTAATTTCTCTAATCTTACGCTCATTTTTAACTTTTTCAACAATCTTATCCATAAATAAATCAGGCTGATCTTCAAACAACTTATACACCTATAGGTTTTTGAAATATTATCTCACAAGTAAAAAGCATACAAACACTTATAAGTGTTTATTAATAATCTAAGAAGTAAAATAACAAAATAAATAATTAGGAGAAAAAATGAATAAAACAAAAAAGCTATTATTATCAATAGCATTTACAGGGATTGTAGCTAGTAATTTACTATTTGCAATCGAAGTTTCACAAGAAGAAATGAATAAATGGCAAGAGCAAGGGGTATATTCAACATATGACATAGAAAAGCTTCATGAACTAGGAGTGAAGTCTCTTGAGGAATTCAAAAAATGGAATAAGATTTATAAATCAAGTAAAGGATACCATTCAAGTCGAGGAGACATACATTATGGGATTATCAAGGACTTAAATAGTTATGGTGTTTATACACCTGAACAATATAAACAATTTGAAGCTGAAAAGAAAAAATGGACAGATGCAAGAATATATGATATTAAGGGATGGAAACAATTAGGGCTTACTTTAGATAAGGTAAAACAATGGAAAAAAGCTGGGTTTACCAGTATATATACAGTAGAGCCTTGGCTAAAAGTAAATATTACTGATCCTTTAATTGCAAAAGATTATAAAAATTCGGGGATTAGAGCATCTGAGGTAAAAAATTTATCTATACCTCTTGATGAAATTAATAAATGGCGTGATGCAGGTATCCATATCTCATATATTGGGAAATGGAAGGAACTAGGAATCAATGATCCTAAAGAGATAAAACAATGGCAAAATACTAAAATGGGTAATGATGAAATAATGAAAGCCATAAAATTAGGATTTGATTATAAGACTACTAAACAGTGGTCTGACTATGGTATTAGAGAAGTTAAAAATATCTCTTTACTAAATAAAGAAGGATTTACCAAACCTAGCCAATACGAACCATATAAAAGAGTATATTTAGAACATGCAATAAAATTAAAAAAATGGAATATAAAGCCAAATAAACTTATAGAATCTATGTCTTATTCAAATCTGATATTTAATAAAGAATTGTATTTTACAAATAAAGATATATTTAATAAAGCATATTCTTCATTAAAAGATAACTGTAATGAAATTACAAAAGATAAATGGTTTACATCTATAGATATGAGCCAAAATAAGAATAAGTGCTATATATTTGTTGGTAAGATGATACAAAGGGTAGATGAAAAATCTACATTTGGTAGGATAACTCAAAAAGGTTTAGTTAGTGGTACAGGAAGAAGATACTTTTTTGCTGAATCTTTTACTGGAGACTGGAAACAAAACTATACTAAGGTAGGAGTTATTAAAGGGAGTGGCTCATTTTCTTATAATTCTAGAAATGGACAAAGAGTTGTGCCAAAGGGAACTGTTATATATTTAGATTAATCAAATCTTCTGACTCCTATCCTTAATGGAATAGGAGTTTATAACATTAAGTGTACTGTGAATCTTTTATTTTACAGTTGGAATCAGAAGAGAAGATAATATAAATTGTTTAACTGATTAATTAATTTTTTATAATTTTAAAGTGTTGATATAGTATTACTTTCAAGATATGATATTAGAGATGTCCTAGATATGAAGTTTTTTGTACCAATTTTTACCACTTCAATTTCTCTAGTATATATGAGTTTTTTTAACATATCACATTTTATTAAATTCATTTGATCTATTTGTTTTATACTAAATAGAATACCTTGGGGAATAAGTTTATTAAAATCTGTTTTCATTTTAAATCCTTTATTTTAAAGAGTTAGATATCTTTTTCATAGTATATATAATGTTTAAAAATTTTTATAACGATTGAACTTTGACATAGCGTATATATATGTTTCTTCTGGGGCAGATACTAATTCATTTTTAGTATTAAATGTCATTGTATCAAGTTTCCTTAAAAAATCAGCGATATATTTTATATTTGGTTCAAAGTAAATCATCACATTATTAAAGTTTGTTATAACTTTATTTCTTTGTCTACTATCTTTTGCCATATTGAATGCATTAATAAAAGCCTGCTTGTGTTCTATGGTGTCAAACGAAACAAAGGAATAGGTATTTAATATTCGCATAAATGATGTAATACAAAACTTGTTTTTTACAAAAAACTGTTTACCTAGTGTTACTTCAAATCGACTAAGTTCAAACCCTATGTCTCTATTAAATTTTTCAAACTCCTTTTTTCTTTTATTATATAATGTACCACTTTTAATTCTTTTTCTCTTTAATCGGCTATTAATATTTTTTTCAATTTCATATGTCTCATCATAAAGTTGAATTCTTTTATTTTCACTATCATAGTCTCCTAATTGATAATATAGTGTATGTGGGGATTTACGGTTATAAAACACTAATAGATTATCAAGTGAATTTTCAACATCATGAGCTATATCAATTTGTGTTAAAATATGAGGTATATTATTAAAGTTTAGTAATGCTATAAGATGCCATAGTAAAGACTCTGATTTAGTATCTATTTTATTATGATATCGTTTTAACCCAAATAGGTTTATATTTATGTACCAAATGTCTTGTTGATAGAATGGATGATCTATCTTATAATAACCTCGTCCTATTTTTCCTATAGTAGTTTGTTCTGAATATAGGTTATCTATCCTATAATTTTGATTATTATATAGGTTGTCTTCTAGTATTGCTACTATTTTGTTAACTTTTATGTAGGATGTAATTAGATTATAAAATCTAAATTGTGTATTTGTATCTATACATTCTATTCTAATACTTACATTATCAATATGAGTATCAACTATTGTTAAATTTTTAATTGTTGTCATTTTAAGACCTTAATATTGTGTTCTGGAATAAAACAACTAATAGACTACTATTTTTTTATATTCTTTGTTAAGTATTCACACCTATTATATGGCTAAGTAAAACCTCGGAAAATCTAGGGAAATATTTAAATGGCTAATATTTGATAGTAAGATAATTATAATTGAATTTATTCCATCATATTAAGTAGATATGTAAAAAAATATAAATATAGAAAATAGTAAAGTACATAAATTGAGTATATAGCTATTTTTGTAAAATTAGTTATATTCTAATATTGTTAAATTTTAAAATATCTGTATGTTCATGATTTTAATAGATGTTAGTTTTCCATTTTTAGGAAATAATGCTTGAAGTCTAAGTATAGCTATATATTTTAAAAACTCTCGTTTCTCCAATTCAGATTTATTTCTATTCGATAATAGAGTGATTAGAAATTTTTAGTATAAAATGTATTTAAAAAATTAATATTAAAAATATAAATGAATATATAGTAGATTAATGTTAATAGGCTTTTATTAAAAATATATTAGAATATTTTAAGAATAAGCCCTAAAATAGGGATAGAATATATTGAAATAGTAGTAGAATATTTAAGAATCTGATGATAATCTTATTCTTTTTTGTCTTTTATACTGTGGATTAGTATCTATATTTTGATTAAATAATTTATCTTTTCTTCTAAGTATATCCAACAGTTTTTCTCCATTGAAGTTATTATGTCCATATATGAATTTAAAATATTCAGGAAGTAATGCACGAGCAATCATATTTTCCTTAAAATTATATTTTAGTTCGTTATATCTTTCTTCATTTTGTTCTAATATTTTATCAAAATAAGATAAATCATTACGATAGTTCTTAATAGCATTTATAAAATCATTTATTTGTTGGTCTAATATATTTTTATTTATCAAAATTTTTTCATTTTCTTTAGGTTCTATAAAAGTTCTTTCTTCTGTATTTAAAGCAAAATTGGCAAAATTTATATGTGTAGGATATTGAGCTAAAATATTGCAAAAATCATCTAAGTCATTTTTTATCATTTCTATTAAGCTTATCTTGTCTGGAAGATTGAGTTTTGATAATATATTATCAAGGGTATTTACTTTTATTACTGTACATTTACTGTAAGAATTTTTTATAAACTCATAAGGTGAATTTGATGTAATTAATGTTTGAGCAAAAATTTGAGTTTTTTTATCATCGTCAAAGTAATCTTCAGTAAGTAATTTTTCTATGGTTTTACTTATTTTATTATTATATTTGGAAGAGAAATTACTAAAGTTTATAAATATTTTATCTCTAATGAGTTCTTCAATATCTAATATTTCTAGTTTTTTATTATTTACAAATGAACAAAATTTTGAACCGAAAATAGGTAGAATTATTTTATTCCAAAATAGTTCTGAAATATCATTATCTTCATCGATAAAAACCAAGGTAGTTTTTGATTTATTTAATGTTTGAAAGAAAATTGATAGCCAATTAAGTAAATAGTTATATTGATTACTATCTTCATTAACCATATGATAAATAAAATTTTTGATTGTGTTTTTTTGTTCTTCCAGTTCATTTCTATTTCTATCAAAAATTTTAAAGATTGGTTCAGTAAATTCGATATCAGGTCTATTAAATTGTAATTCAAAATTTGACATAGTTTCTAAGATATTAGAATTGCTAATCTTGTATTTTTTAACATTTCCCCATTGTTCAAATACACTTGAATAAGCTCTATCAAAAGGGTTATCTATATTTGTTATTAAAAGTAGTCTTTTCCTTAAATAATGAGTATAAGTAAATAAGTTTCTATACCATATATTTCTTATTTGGAAGAATTCTGATGAGATATATGGGGTAAATCTATCATCGTGAAGTATATCTAAATTATTTGTAAATAAATATGTTGTATTGTCAATTAAAGGGTCAGTTTCTATATCAGATATATCATCAACTATTTTAATTTTTCTACCATAAATTTTGCTTAAAAGTGTACTTATAGTTTTTTTTGAACCCTCTTGTATATCTTCATCTATATTTACTCTAAAGCATATTTTATTTCGTTTATTATTTTGCCATAAGCATGTACCTGAAGCATTAAAAAAACTAAGTGCTTCACGTTGTAGCCTATATATTGTATCAATATATCTTTGTCTTTCTAGTTGTAGTTGATTTTGCCTTCTTCTTTCATGATAATCTATTCTTTGTAGTTCTTGTTGAGTATGCCAATACTCACTAATAAATGATTGTATTTCACTTAATTCATTGTTTGTTTTTTTTAGTAACTCTTTATCATTTACAATTTCTGGATGAACTAATTCAGTACTATTTACAGATGGTGGGTTTTCCATATTATTTTGATTACCTTTAGAGAAGTTATTCAATTTTAATATAAATATTATGTGATTTTTATTAAGTATTATTAATTTATAAGTGGTACCTGTAGTCGGACTCGAACCGACAAGACCAGAGGTCACCAGATTTTGAATCTAGCGTGTTTACCAGTTTCACCATACAGGCACAAAAAGTAAGTTGATACCTTAAAATGATACCCTAAAGAAAATAAAATCTATATAAGGCTTAGTATATAGGGTATCTAAGGATATAACACTTTGGATTTTGAATCCCTCGTGTCTACCAATTTCACCACAGCGGCAATAATTTTAAGCATAAAAAAACCCAGCCCTAAAGGGATGGGTTCTTTTCACGTTATATCTAATTATTTAGCTACAGCGTCTTTTAAAGCTTTACCAACTTTAAATTTTGCTACTCTAGTAGCTGGTACTTTTACTTCTTTACCTGTTCCTGGAACTCTTGCTGTTCTCTCAGCTCTTTCAGCTGTTGAGAATGTACCAAAACCGATGAAAGAAACAGAATCACCGTTTGAAAGTGCCTCTGTAAGTGTATCTAGTGCTGCGTCAACTGCACCTTTTGCATCTTTTTTTGATAAACCAGCTTTTTCAGCTACTGCGTCAATGAATTCAGCTTTATTCATATGAAAACTCTCCTTGTAATTATTAAATATGTTAGAACTTTATACTAACTAAGCTTTAAAATAGCTAAATTTAGGCACTTCTAGGGGATTTCTTAATCTGTGTGTGTATTTTTTTGCAATAATTTTAGAAAATTTATATTATTTTTGTAATAAATCTGCTAAAATCTTTCTATGGAAAAGTATTTTACATATACAATAGATGGGAATGACCCCACCGATGACCATATTATAATCGAAAAAAAAGAGAAAGCTATCTATGAGATAAGCCTCGAATTTGAAAAGCATAATATAGTGTTATGGACTGTATATAAAGAAGATGACAAATATGAATATGTAAAACTTTGTACCGTAACTAAAACCCCAAATGGTTCTCACAATTGGGTTTGGTATATGTAGTTTATACTACTAAAATTTCTTTTTATTCGCCTGATCTATCTTTTTAATTAATTCATTTGTAACATTTTTATATAAAAACGAGAAACTATAAGGTGTTTCATTAAAAGCTTCTAATGCTAATTGAAATGCTAATACTAAAGTTGGTTTATTTGTACGAATAGTTGCTGTACGTGTTTCTTTTGTAATAGCTGCAAACTCTCCAAATAACTGACCAGGTTTTATAAGTCCCACATTGTTTTTACCTACAGTTACTCTACATTCACCATTTAACATAAAGTAGATAACTTCGTCATCATCCCCTTCACGGATCACAATCTCATGTTGTTTAAATTGGATAAATTTAACATTTTTAACAATAGCTCTAATATCTTCATCTTCCATATTTTTAAAAAATGAGATAGAATTTTTTGATGCTATTAGCTTTTCAGTGGTTTCATCAAATTCAAAATTATCAGTTCTTTCTCTTATAGTATCTAGATATTCAAGATCATCTTTTGTATATTCTATAAATAGATTATCCTCTTTACAAGTAAAATTTACCATCATATCAGTTTGATCAGCTTTTATATTTCTAAGGTGATAAACTGTTAAATAATCGTGAGTATTTTTAATATCTTTAAATCCTGTAGAGAATAGATATTTAACTATTTTTTTAGATAATAAGGCATGTTCCCAAATAAGTAAGTCAAAATAGTAAAGTTTAGTATTTAAAATAGCTACAGTTCTTAGTCTATTATCTTTTAGATGTTTTGATGTGGCATCTGAAAACTCTTCTAGGGAAAAGGTAGTATTTAGATTTTGTTCTTTATATATTTCATAATATTTCTTCATAATATCTTCATCACCAATTTTATCAAAAAGGTGAATTATAGAGATTATATCAATAAACATTTTTTTTATAAGTGGATTTTCAAAGTTTCCATCTAGAAAACTAAATAGTTTTGCTAAATATAGGATATTATCTTTTATACTAACAAATTTATTAATGGGTAAGTTTTCAACTACCCCAGTGGTTTCATCCCTATGATACCTTAGTGTATCTAGGAGTTCTGATAAGGTTTTATTAATAAATTCTTCCATATAAAGAGTATATCCTTAGTTTACTTTTATTTACTTAAGATTTGTTTTTTTGAGATTCACTTAAGATTTTAGACCATTTCTCATGGCATCTATAACTTTGTCATCACTTTTTTTATCTGTAAAATACTCTAGTGCTAAAACCCCTTGATATAAAAGCATATCTTCTCCATCTTTATTTGGTACATTGTATTTAGATGCTAGTTCTAAAAATGGAGTTTGTTTACCATATACACAATCCATAGCAGCTTTTGTATCTTTTATAAGTGATTCTACTATCTCAAGTGGAGCAGGGTAATTAGTATCGTTTAAGCCTGCTGTAGTTGTATTGATAAGGATATCAAAACTAGCGGTATCAAAACCTTCCCATGTGGATGTATTACATCCTAGCTCATCAAAGAATCCAAGTCTTCCTTCACTTCTATTTAAAATAGTTACTTCTATACCTTTTTCTTTTAATCCTACTGCAATAGCTTTTGCTGTACCACCTGCACCAAAAATAAGGGCAGTTTTGATTTCACCATATTCTTCCATAGCCATTAAAAATCCTGGCGCATCAGTATTGTAAGCTATCACTTTATCATTTTCATTTATATAAGTATTTACTGCACCTATTTGTTTTGCTAAGCCTCTTACTTCATCAGCTTGCTTAAAAGCTACCTCTTTATGGGGTACTGTGATATTTGCTCCAGTAAGCTCTTTATCTAAAAATGTTTGTTTGATTTGTTCACCATCTATTAGGTGTGTTTTATCATAAAGGCCATCCACACCAATTTGTTTAAGTCCTGCATTTTGCATATTTGGTGATTTTGAATGTTTTACTGGATCTCCAAAAATTGTATACTTCTTCACTATATCATCTCCCTCATTTGCTCTTCTGTTAGTGTTGCAACACCTAAGCTTGTAGCTTTATCATATTTACTTCCTGCATCTTCACCATATACTAAAAAGTCTGTTTTCTTAGATACCGATCCAGCTACTTTTGCCCCAAGTGCTTCAAGCTCTTTTTTTACTACCCCACGACTCACAGACATAGTTCCAGTTAAAACTACAGTTTTGTCTTTAAATGGGTTTTCAGTAGCTTCAATTTTCTCTTCAATCTTTGGCTCAATAAACTCAAATAATTTTAAAATAAGTTCTTTATTTACCCTAACAAACTCTAAATAACTATTTGCCATCTGTTCACCAAAACCATCAATATTAATCACATCATCATAAGTCACATCAAGTATTTTTTCACCAAAGGCATCACATAGCTCTCTACTAGCAACTTCACCAATATGTTCAATAGCTAAAGCATTTATAACCCTATGAAGTTCACTACCTTTTGTATTTTTAATGGCATTTAAAAGGTTATTGATCTTTTTCTCTTTAAATCCTTCTAAGTCTTCAAGATCACTATACTCTAAAGAGTACAGATCAAGGATATCTTTTATCTTCTTTTTTTCCACAAGTAGTTCAACTATCTTATTTCCAAGTCCATCTATATTCATACAGTTTTTAGATGCAAAATAGATGATAGAGTTTACCACACGAGATGGACAGTCCAGATTTTGACACTTGATAAGAATCTCTTCCACTAATAGTTCACTATTACATTCAGGACACTCTGTTGGTACTTCTATATTTTGTTCTGTTCCATCTCTTCTATCTGTAAATACTTTAGTGATCTTAGGGATAATATCTCCACTTTTGATAATAATAACTTCATCACCAATCTTAAGATCAAGTCTTTTTATCTCATCAAAGTTGTGTAGTGTAGCTCTAGATACAGTTGATCCATCTATAAGTGTAGGTGCTACATTTGCTACAGGTGTTATAGCTCCTGTTCTTCCCACTTGAAGTGCTATGCTTTCTACCTTTGTAGTTTTTTCAACTGCTGGGAATTTATATGCACAAGACCATCTAGGGAATTTTACTGTATATCCTAAATCCTCTTGGGTAGCTAAAGAGTTTATTTTCGTCACCATACCATCAAGCATCATCTCTATGGAATCTCTAGCAGCTATCACTTCATGGTAAAACTTCTCTATCTCTTCTACATTTTTAGTTTGAACCCTCATAGGTGGCTCTAAAAATCCAAGATCATAGATAAATTGCATCTGCTCAAAGGCATTTTCTATTTCTAGTGTATTTTCACCTATACCCCAAGTATAGAAAAATAGTTTTCTTTGCGCTGTGATATTTGGATCAAGTTGTCTTAAACTTCCTGCAGCCGCATTTCTTGGATTTGCAAATGATGGTTCATCATTTTTAAGCCTTACTTCATTGATTTTTTCAAAATCAGACTTTTTGATAACAACTTCACCTCTGATTTCAATAAGTCCATTATATGCTATTTGAAGTGGGATAGAGTGGATTGTTTTTACATTATTTGTAACATCTTCCCCAACACTACCATCACCTCTTGTAATAGCTTGCTTAAGTACACCATTTTCATAGATAAGATTTAAACTAGCTCCATCAAATTTAGGCTCACATACAAAGTCGATATTTGTCTCAACTTTTTTAGCTCTATTTATCCAGTTTTCTAACTCTTCAGTATTAAATACATCCTCTTGGGACCACATACGACTTAAGTGGGATGCTTTTGTAAATCCATCAAGTACAACTCCACCAACTCTTTTAGTAGGTGAGTTTGGATGTGTGTGGCTTGGATTCATTTGCTCATAAGCTAAAACCTCACGATTTAATTTATCATACTCTTCATCTGTAGCAATTGGATTATCTTCTACGTAGTAGGCGTGTGCCCATTTTATTAATATATTTACTCTTTCTTCATATTGTGTTTGTGTCATTAATTAATTTATCTCTTTATTCTTAAATTGTGCGTATTGTATCCAAAGAATTTAAAGAACTTTTTGAAGTATATCAACTCTATTTGGTTTTAGAAATTTTGCTTCGCCATCTTTATAAAATTTCATAAACTCTTTTTTGATATTTTCCATAAGTTCATTGCTTATATTACTTTTTCCATTGTAGGATAAATCCATTTGTCTCTCTTGAAACTCTTCAAAACTACTATATGAGATTTCATTATTGAAAAACACTTCATTAAAAAGTTTAAACTCTCCATTATCTACAGATTTTTTGATAACTCTAAAAGCTTCTGCTCTTACATACTCTTCATCATGAAACATAGAGATAAGTTTATTTTGATCCCCGTAAAAAAGAGGCTCAGAAATATAAAGAAGACCTGAAGGTTTTAAAACCCTTTTTATCTCCACCAATGCTTCATCCATAAGTTCTATAGGGATATGATGAAAAGATTTAAACATAAATACAATATCAACACTATTATCTTCTATATCAATTTTTTGTGCACCAAAAGATCTAAATACTATATTATCAATCTCTAATTGTAAATTTTTCTCATGTTGAATCTCATCAACCTCACAAGCTATAACTTTTCTATCAAAACCACGTGAAGCTATGCCTTGAGTTTTTGAAGCATTTCCACAACCTAGTTCTAGGATAGTTTTATTATTTAGATTTAGTGTTTCTATTAAATACTCTTCATTTAGTGTTTGGGTAATATTCTCTTCAATTAATTTCAATCTTCATCCTTTATTGTAAGTGTCATCTCATATAACCATCTTTGTAAATCTTTTAGTTCATCATACATGGCAAATACTTTATCTATAATCTCAAATTTAAAAAACTCTTCATCAATAGCAAAAGCTTTACGTACTAACATAGCATCATAAAGAGCTAAATCCTTATAAGCATAATCCTTATCAAACTCCCTAGGTAGTCTTTTAAATTTTTGCTCAGGTATAGTATAACCTTTTGTTTTTAAATCATTTAGTATATCATTTAATTCTTTTGCTTTATTTTCATCTTTGATATATTCACGATAGGTACTTAAAAGTGGTGTTTTAAAGTGTCTTATACCTGCAGCTATTAGATATTCATCTTTTGTATATTGCATATAAAAACACGAGCTTTTCATTCTATGTCCATTGCCTTGCCAAAACATAAGCCCAATCTTACTTTTCATAGGTGTTTTATCTTTACTAAAACGCACATCCCTATATATCTTAAATAAACTACCACCAACCTTCGCTCTATAGTTAATAGTAGGCACAAGTATCTGAAGTGTCTCACCCATCTCTTCCACAAAAGCTGTGTTTGGCTGTAAGATAGTCTCTTCCCAGATATGACGATGATCTTCAAACCATGCTTTTGAATTATTAACCTTTAGATCCTCTAAAAACTTAATCCCTTTTTTACTAAATCCATTAAACTGCATATAAATCCATTGATAAATTCAAATCTTAAAATAAAGATTTGGGTTAAAATATATGGTATTATACCATATGCAGATTTTTACAAAATATAATGATACAAATTTTAAAGATGCTCTTATAAAAGAGGTGGATGGTTTAAACCTTTTAGCTTTACATTTAAAAGATAACGGGTACCTAAATATCCCAAAAATAAGAAGTGTAAATAAAAAAGAGTTACAAACAGAACTAGTAGAATCAAGTCTAAGAACCCCAGAGTTATCCAAAGCTTTAGGAGTAGGCTTATCAAACCTACATAAAATCCCCTTTGAAGAGTATGGTTTAGACTACGATAACTACATAGGGTTAAACCCACAAAAAAATATCCTGTCAAAAGACTGGGGAGAGTTTTTCTATGAATATAGACTTATGTATCAAGTATCCTTAATAGCAGATATAGCCACAAAAAGAAGATATGAAACAGTTCTAATGGGTGCAAAAGATAAACTGGTATCTTTTTTAAATGATACTTGCGATCATGCAAGCTTAGTTCATGGTGATCTATGGAGTGGAAATGTACTTTATAGTGATAGTGGTATATATCTAATTGATCCAGCTGTTTATTTTGGTGATAGGGAAGTGGATATCGCTATGAGTGAGATGTTTGGTGGTTTTAGTGATGATTTTTATAAAGCATATAATGAGAGTTATGCTTTGAGTGGGGAGTATCAAAAGAAGAGGGTGGTTTTTAATTTGTATCATTATTTGAATCATTTTAATTTGTTTGGGAGTGGGTATTCATTTGATTGTAATAAGGGATTTGAGTTTATAGAATTAAGGTTGTAAGGGATAAATTAATAAACATCTTTCTTTGTAAATCCACGTTGCAAAGATAGATATACTCTACGCGTAAAATTTGCCTTATGCATTTTAGCATAAGTTGCTTTTTCTTCCTTACTTCATGTAAGCTCCCTTTCATATCTATCTTTGCTCCTTGATTTCCTTTGAAATATATTCATTACTTTATCCCTTAGGATTATGAGTCCTCTTATTTGAAAATTGATTTTTTAAGTTTAATTTTCTATGTTTTGGGCTTATATAAACTCTTGACATCCTAAATATTTTTATATATAATTCGTTCATACCAAACACTAAAAGCTTCTCCTGTGGATTCACTACCCACATACTAGGAGGGTTTAAAAAAAGGATAGTTTTTTAGCTATCCTTTTTTTATTGATGGGAAACTATATTAAGGTGGTACTCCTAGTAAGGAGGATTTAGTGTTTGGAAAATTGGTAATAGTGCTATTTATATTGTGTGGTATTCTTGTAATATCACTTTATTAAGCTTAAATGATAAGAGGAAGTAGTGAGCCTCTTATCGGCTATTATCTTTTAATACTTAAAATTGTCTTTTTTCATGTATCATTTATTTTACTATTCTCTTATTTATGGGATCGTTGATTTATCTATAAAATAAGTTATAGTTTATCTTTTTTGTTAATTTAATATTTCAGTTAGACAAAATATTAGTAGTAGATAGTTTATTATTTAAAAGCTATTTCGCTATAATATCATCCCAAAAATATTAAGGGCTCTCAAAAGACACCCTTACCGGAGTTAATATTGGAATTTATTGAAATATTTATTATAGGATGGAACTTAAACTTCCTGATGTTTGTAGTGAACCTAGTCGTAGCATTCTCTACAGCAAAAAAAGTAGATATCTCTGAAATGAGAAGAAACAATGAGACGCTTAGTGAACTAAAAGCTGAGTTTGATAAATACTACCCAAATAGAAGATATGAAGTATTAGCAAGTTACCTTGTACCATTTACAGCATTTTTTAGAACATCATTTAGATTAGTAGAAATGGTGATGTTTTTTAATAGAAATAAAGGCACAAGATTAGTTGACTTTATGATCTATAAATATAATACTGATATTGAGAAAGCTAAGAACTCTTAGCCTTCATATATAAGCTTCTCGAATCTTTTTAAAAGACTAGTAGCATGAGGTGTAGCCTTTACACCATTTAATAACTCTTGCTCCTCTTTTTTATCAAAACCCTTATTCTTTGATACCTCTTTTATATATGAAGCCATACTATTTTCATCAAATTCTGGATGAAATTGTACACCCCAGATATTGTTTTTTATCCTAAAGGCATGGTTTATATCGTGTGGGTTTGATGCTACTCTTATCGCTCCACTTGGTAGTTTTATTGCTGATTGGGAGTGGATAGTGTGGGCATAGAAGTTTTTAGGCAAGTGGCTAAATAGTTTGTCTTCTTTTGCTTCATCTGTAAGTTCTATAATACCTGTACCTATTTCTATACCTTTTGGATGATAGTCTGAAACTCCATCCAAGGCTTTTGCTAGTAGTTGGTGTCCGTAGCAGATGGCTAGGGTATGGATGTCTTCTGCTACTATATTTTTTAGCCATTTCTCTATCTTTACACTCCATATGTTTTCTTCAGTTACCATAGAGTGTGATCCTGTGATGATGATACCATCGCAATCTTTTGTATCTGGGAGTTTATCTCCTTTTTGTACATCTATTATCTTTACATTTTTATTTTCAAGATGATCTATGATCCAGTATTCAAAATCTTTGAATTGCATTTTTGTATTAGTGAAGGTTGAGCCAGTTTTTATTATGTATAGGTTTTTCATAAGTGATCCTAAAAAGTTGATATAAAATTATACTGAGAAAATATTACTAAATGATTTGCTTTATTGTTTAAAAAATAAGCAAAGTTAGTATTTTATAATTAAAGGGAGAGTTTTAAACTTTTTAGTTTCATTTTGTTTGTGATTGTCAAACTCTAGTGTTAGATTTATATCTGATGAGTTTATAAAGTTGATATTTTTATGAATAGAGATATTTTCTATATACTTATTTTTTATATCTTTTATTTGAAATATTGTATCTGTAAGTTGATATTTATTTGCTGGTTCATTTTCAAAACTACTTGGAATATCTGCTTGCCATCTAAATGTCCATGGTAGAGTAGGGTGCTTTTCATTTGTAAGTACTTCTATTTTTATTTCTTTTGGTAGATACATTGGTTTATAGCTAAAGTGGTTTTCAAATAGTTTATTATCTTTTGTATCATAGTTTAGACATAGACCAAAGGGTGAGTTTCCATTGCTTTTATATTTTGATCTTTCAAATAGTTTTGAAGGAGCTGTGATCTCATTCTTTATCTCATTTATATTTGATACCCACAAAAGTTCAAGGTAGAAGTTTTGAAAATAGAATTTTCTATTTTGTGTTCCTTGCCCTTTATGAATTCTATTGCTCCCTTCAATCAAACCAAATTGAAGTAATTCTTTGGTCGATTGATCTGGTGTATCTGTGAAGATAAAGATGTGATTTATACTCAATATATTTTCCTAATATTTATCTACTATGTCTAAAACTATCTTATAAATATTCTCCACAGATTGTATTTCACATCTTTCTTTAAAAGAGTGTGGATTATAGATATTTGGTCCTATTGAAGCTACTTTTATATGTGGAAATTTATCTTTGAAAATGGCACATTCTAGTCCTGCATGGATCGCTTCTAGGCTTGCTTCAGGATTATGTCTTTGGTATGTCTTAAGTACTTCTTGGGTAAACTCATTTATATCAGGTTTCCATGCTGGATACTTTCCATCTGTTGTGGTTTCAAATCCAAAGGTATGAAGTAGGGTAGTTGTTTCATTTTTTAGAGACTCTAATCTATCATTTTGCATACTTCTTGCAGAAAAGTTTATTTTGATAGAGTCAATTGTAGTTTCTATTTGTGCTAGATTTATAGAGTCTAAAACAACACCTAAAGATATATCATATCCTCTTACTCCATTTGCAAAAGTGTATAAGAGATTTGATATATCATCACTATAGATATTTAGATGTTTTGATTCTGTATCTATTTTTTCTATGCTCATATTTTCATGAGATGCTAAAGGAGTTGTTTTTGAAGCGATGATTGCTTTACAAGATTTTGGGATGGAATTTATCCTCTCTCCTCCATTTATATCTAGTATTTTTGCATCAGCTTCTTTGATAGTTTTTGCCACAAGTTTTATGGCATTTGGTATCTCTTTGTCTATATCTACACCACTATGTCCACCATCTAAGTTTTTTATCTCACACTCATATAAAGTGTAGTTTTCATCATTTGATATGATTTGTTTAGTGGAATTTGTGGCAAAGATATCCACACCACCTGCACAACCTATACATACTTCATCCTCAGCTTCACTATCAAGATTTAACATATATTTTGAGTCTAGTGTAAACTCTATATCATTTGCACCTATTAATCCTATCTCTTCATCTGATGTAAATAGATACTCACAATCTTTACCCTCACTCATAAGTGATAACATTATGGCACATCCCATACCATTATCAGCCCCAAGGGTAGAGTCTTTTGCCCTTAGAAATCCATCTTCTTCTATAATCTCTGGGATTTTTCCCTCTTCTAGACATACAATGTCATAGTGAGATTGTAAACAAAGAGTTGCTTTTGAATCCTCTTTTTTACAAAGGATATTATTTACCTTGTCTATATGGCATTCATATCCATATTCATTTGCTTTTTGTTTCATGTAGTTTATAAAAGGCTCAAAGTTTTTGCTACATCTTGGGATAGCTGTTATTTCATAAAATATTTTGATTATATTACTCATTATTTTCCTATTTAATGATATATACAAGTATATCATTTTTTTATTTATTTATTTGTCACTAAGCTTTTATGATAAAGTTATTAACTAGACAAGAAAAATTATTTATTCTGCCATGTAACTGTATTGTAATTATACTAAGTTATTGTTCCGCGATTACAAATTAATTACACTAAGGAAACAAAATATGAATCCACTAAAAAAACTTTCTTTAAAGTATAAATTGGTTTTCCTCGTACTTATCAGCTTATTTATTGTTTGTGCTGCAATTTTATCAATAAGTGCGTATAAATCAGTTGAATTTGCAAAGGAAACAAATTTACAAAAGTTAAAGTCTATTACTGCTTCAAAGAAACTGCATCTTCAAGATTATTTTAGCAGCTTATCTGGGATGCTGATAGCTACAGCAAACACTTCTGGAGATCCATTATATTATATGTCTAGGTATCTAAAAAAGCTAGAAAGTGATACTACAAATGAGATGAATGAGGTAAAAGCAGATATTTCTATGATGAGATCAAAACTATTGGAACATTATAGGAATGACTATCTATCAAGTATCAATTATGACCTACCAAATATAGCATCAAAAAAGTCTGCTGAAGAGTATTTACCAAAAACAAATAGTGCAATAGTAGCTCAATATCTATATATAGTTGAAAATGATGCACCTATAGGGCAAAAGAATCAAATGATTGAGTCAAAATCATTTACTACGCCATATACTTTAAATCATGCAAAATTCCATGAAACATATAATACAATTTTAAATAAATTCAATCTTTATGATATTTTCCTTGTTGATAAAAAAGGAAATGTGGTGTATTCAACATTTAAAGAAAAAGATTATGCTACAAATTTAGATAAAGGCCCATATTCAAATAGTGCTTTGGCTGATGTTTATAGAAAAGCAAAAGATTTAGAAAAAGGGCAAATTGCCTTTGAAGATTTCAAACCATATGAGCCAAGTTATAATTCTCCAGCTTCATTTATCGCTACACCGGTATATAGAAAGAAAAGAAAAGTTGGTACGTTAATCATGCAACTTCCTGTAAACATTCTTGATTCAATAATGAATTTTGAGGGTAAATTTGAAGAGGTTGGATTAGGTGATACGGGTAATTCATATTTAGTTGGAAAAGATTTTAAACTTAGAAGTGATTATAGGTTTGTGAATAGTTTAGAGGATAGTTATATTAAAAAAGCTCAAACTACTATTGGATTACTTGAAGTTAAAAATGATGTGGTAAGGGATGCACTATCTGGAAAAAATGGAGCTGTGCAAACTACAAACTTTAGAGGAGAGGATACTTTGATCGCTTTTGATAGGGTAAAGGTATTTGATTCATCTTGGGCAATTGTTTCAGAAAAAGATACAAATGAGGCTTTAAAAGATATTCATAATCTTATTATACTTTTAGTTGCATTGGCTGTTGTTGTATTGATTGTGGTGCTTTTGATTGCTTTATATACTTTAAATAATACAGTAATTAAACCACTAAAAGATTTTGAAAAAGGTCTGCTTGGGTTTTTTAAATATCTAAATAATGAAACAAGTGAAGTAAACTATCTAAAAGCTACAAGAGAAGATGAAATAGGTGATATGTCTAGGGCAGTTAATGAAAATATAAAAGTTGTACAAAATACCCTAGATCAAGATAGGGTGCTTTTAAACAAAACAATAAGTGTATTATCAGAGTTTGAAAAGGGTGATTTATCCCAAAGGATTGATGTAAACTCATCAAATCCATCACTTAATGAATTGAAAAATGTATTAAATAAGATGGGTGAAAATCTTGAGAGAAATATTAAAAATATCCTAAGTGTATTAACTCAATATACCCAGTATAACTATTTAGAAAAAGTAGATACTTCCATATTTAAAAAAGATCTTTTAGATCTATCAACGGGTGTAAACTCTCTAGGTGATGCTATTACAGAGATGTTGGTGGAAAATAAATCAAATGGTCTTACTTTGGATAATAGTTCAAAAATCTTACTTGAAAATGTAGACGTATTAAATAAAAACTCAAATGAAGCAGCTGCAAGTCTAGAACAAACAGCAGCGGCTTTAGAGCAGATCACATCAAATATTTCAAATAATACAGACAATGTTGTAAAAATGGCATCTTATGCAAAAGAGCTAACAACATCAGCAAATGAGGGTGAAAAACTTGCAGGTAAAACAACTTCATCAATGGATGAGATAAACATACAAGTAACAGCAATAAATGAGGCTATAACTGTTATTGATCAAATTGCCTTTCAAACAAATATTTTATCACTAAATGCAGCTGTGGAAGCAGCAACCGCTGGTGAAGCTGGAAAAGGTTTTGCCGTGGTTGCACAAGAAGTAAGAAATCTAGCTGCAAGATCAGCTGAAGCAGCAAAAGAGATCAAAGATTTAGTGGAAAATGCCACAGCTAAAGCAAATGATGGTAAAGCTATAGCTGATAAAATGATCTTAGGTTATAATGGATTAAATAAAAATATCTCAAAAACTTTAGAGCTTATAAATGATGTGGAGATGGCAAGTAAACAGCAACAGCAAGGGATTATTCAGATAAACGATGCAGTTACATCTTTAGATGCCCAAACCCAAGAAAATGCATCCATAGCTTCCCAAACTCACCAAGTATCTATGCAAACAGATGAGATATCTAAGTTAGTTGTTTCAAACGCAAATGCAAAGCAGTTTGCTGGAAAAGAGATGGTAAAAAGAAAAGAGAGTCTTGATTTAAATTATAAGGGTGAAGAGAGAAGAAAAAGGGAAAGACTTATTAAAAAGAGACTTAGAAGTGATAATATCCTTTAATTGATTGTTCTTATTAAACAACCCTAATAGGAACATGA
>CAYFGQ010000059.1:0-23245 GCA_964342525.1 uncultured Arcobacteraceae bacterium | reverse complement strand
TCATTTACTTCACTTAAAAGATCACTATATCTAAACTCTATACGATCTTCCACTCCATGTTTTATAGCATTTTTCTTAGCTAAGGCTAGTGCTTTTTCATTTATATCTAAAGATAAAATTTTAGCATTTGGGATAAGTTTAGCAAGCATTACAGTGATGATACCAGATCCTACACCTATTTCAACTATTTTGATAGTATCTTCTTTTACTTTATCAAGTAGCTTTAAAACTTCATCAATCAAAAGCTCCGTCTCAGGTCTAGGGATAAGAACACCCTCTTCTACCAAAAACTCTTCAGAATAAAATGAAGCTAAACCAGTGATATATTCAAAAGGATAAGATGTGGCTCTTTTATCTATCATAGTTTGCAGTTTTTCTATTTGCTCAGGGCTTAGTTCTTTATCATCATAAATTTGTACTTGCATATGGGAAAGATTTAGAAGATGAGCTATAAAAAGCTCTATCTCTTTTTTAGGTATATTTGTTATACCTTTTAATTTTGTTAGATTTTGAGTTATAAACTCTTTTATTGTAACTGACATTAAGACCTATTTGGAAGAGTGATAATAAACTCTGCACCATCAGCTTCATTTGAAGAGAAGCTTATATCTCCACGTAAACCATTTCTAACCACATCTCTTGCTATAGTTAGACCTATTCCTGCTCCTGTTTGTTTTCCAAAGGTTTCATATTTATCAAAAATATACTCTTGGAAATCTTCAGATATTCCACGTCCATTATCTTTTATTTTAAAATATACATTTTTATCATCACTATCTATAATAATATCTATTTTTTTATAACAATCTGGCGCTATAGTATCTTTTAGGGCTAACTCTTCTGCTGCATTATTTAAAATAGCTTCAAGGGCAAGTTCTAGTTTAAAGGCATCTGTTTTAATTATACAATTATTGATAATATCTACAGAAATATCTATTTGATGCTCTTTTCCATTATAGAAGAAGTTATCAAATTTCTCCTCTTTAAAAATCTCAAATAAATCTCTAAAATATACAAGCTCCCTATCAAAATATGCAAAACCATTATGATTTCCAAAATATGAAATACCACTCATGATCTTTTTAAATTTGATAAGTTGTTTTAAAGACTCTTCTATTTTTGATTGGATAGCAACATTGCTTGCCATATCATTATCATCATCTATAATACCTAAGAATTCATCCACAAAAGGATCATCCCCCATATCATTTAACATATTATCAACAACATCTACTCTTATAATATTTAATGCACTTTTTGTTTTTTGATAAAATTCAATTATATTATCTACAGATTTTACTATCTCTATAATTGATTCTTTTTCGTTATTGTTATCTTCTATATAATCATCTAGATAAATTTTTAAAGCATCCACATTCCTAACTAAAAAATTACAATTTATTGTGATATCTTCAAATTTATCTTTTAGCTTTTCTTTTGTGCTTTCTTTTGGTTTACCATATGTTTCTTCTAGATATTTTGCCACATCTTTTAGTTTTTTTGTAGCAATTGAGTTTAATCTATGTAGATTTGATTCAAACCTAGAGATATATGAGGTGATCTTTACATTATATACATCAAAAATGTTTTCCCTATATAATTCACGCCCCTCTTTTGTATCTTCAAATTCTTCAATGGTTCTAAGCATATTTATAAACTGCCATATGGTTTTTAATTCATACTCAGCTTTCATAGTAAATAAAGTAAGGGCTACTTCTATCTCACCATCCCAGTCTATAAAGTTACACTCATTTACTATAACTTTTGAGATAGCTTCTATATCTACTTTTTTTGTATCTTCAAAAGTAAATTTTCCATTTTCACTATTAAAGAATTGTACAACACCCACAATAGTATTACAAGCTTTTATAGGTACAAGCATAGTTGATTTTACATCATATTTTAGTCTACCTTCAATTTTATTGATAAACTCTTGGGATTTTCCATTTAAGATCATTGGACGCCCTAACTTTAGTGTATCAAATACTAATTGTCCACTTCCATCATTATCAATAAGTTTTATCTTTAAAAAGTCGCTATCTAGTTGTATATCTTCTAGACCTTCCATATAAAATGGTTTTAATAAATATTTATAATTATCATGTGCCCTAACCCAAATGGCTAGTCTATCTGATGCAGTATCTTGTTTTAGTTTTTCTACTAATGAGAGTAGTTCCATTAAAAGCCCTTTATGTAAATTCCCCAAATAATGAAAATTTTAACATAAAAATTATTTATTGAAGGTTTAAAGAGAGGAAAACCTCACTTTTCACTTCTCAAACTATCTTCTCTTGACCAAGTCTATATATGGCAAAATCATATTTTATAGGATCATCTTTATCAAACTCTTTTAATTTATCTGTAATTAATAGTGCGGATTTTAGATCATATGTTTTTCTATCCAATAAGCCTAATCTTTTTGATACATTAAAGGTATGAGTATCTAAAGGAAGTATTAGATCACTTTTATCTATACCACTCCATAATCCCATATCAAGAGAATCTTTTCTAACCATCCACCTAAGATACATATTCCATCTTTTATATGGGGCATTTCCTATCTCTTTTATATTTCCAGCCTTATCCCTTTTTGGCATAGTACCTATTAAAAATTGGTATCCCCTAGAATTATATTCATATTTGTCATATATACTTTTTATGGTTCCAGATATACCTTCTAAGACATTATTCTCTTTTATATAATATTTATAAAATATCTCATTTAGGGAGCTTTCTTTTTTAAGTCGAGAAAGGGCTATAAAAATAGCTATCACATCATCATTATTTTGAAACCTATAATAAAAATTTGTTAACTCTTTTCTTATCTTATCCTCACTACTATCCAATAGATTATATGGCAAAGAATCACAAAACTTTACTATAAGGCTTGCTTTTCCATATCCAAATAAAGCACATAAAAGTGCTATATATTCATCTTTATATTTACTTGCTACAAGTAAAGGATCAGGTTTATCAATACAAAGTTCATCCTCTTTATCTCTTTGTTTTACTTCCTTATCTAATAATTCTTTTAATTTCTTATCATTCATTTATAAAATTTTCTACCTCTATTTTTATCTTATCTATTGCACTTACTGCATCTTCATAATATATTTTATTAAAATTACCCTCATATATAACATCACTTGGCTCTAGATTATTTAATATAGATATATCTGCAAATCTTGAAAGATAATTTACATCTATCACATTACCACTTGTACCTATTATCACTAACATATCACAATCACTCAATTTATCATATAGTACTTCATACATTGGGGCTGCCTCACCAAAAAAAACCACATCTGGTCTCATCTTTGCACCACAGGCTTTGCAAGTGTTATTTGTATCATCTACCTTTTCATATCTTATATCTATTAATTCTTCACACTCCATACATCTTATTTGTGGTAAATATCCATGTAGATGGATCACATCCTTACAACCAGCACGCTCAAGTAGATCATCTACATTTTGAGTTATCACTTCTATATTATCTGGGTATTTATCTTTAAGCTGGGATATTACCTTATGGGCATTATTGGGTTTCTTATCTTTTATATCCATACGGCGTAGATTATAAAAATGTATAGTCTCATCATAATTCCAATCTAAACAACCACTAGTACAGATTCTATTTATATCATAGTTCTCCCATAATCCATCACTATCCCTAAAGGTAGATATACCACTACTAGCACTAAGCCCTGCCCCTGAAAATATAATCACTTTGCCCATATGTAAATCCAAATACTATTTTTATCTGATATAATAGCGAAAAATTATAAAGAGAAAATAGATATATGAATTTTGAAGATATTAAAAATCTAGTAGTTCAAACTAGATGTACCAGAAGATTTAAAGCAGATTATAAAGTAGATACAAAAGATATTAAAGAGATTATAGATTTAGCGAGACAAATAAGTAGTGCTAAAAATATGCAACCCTTAAAATATATAATTGCAAATGATAAAAAAAGCTTTGAGATAGTTCATAAACCTATAAAATGGGCAAGTCATTTAAAAGAGTGGAATCAAAGTGAAGATGAAAAACCATCAGCTTATATAGTAATATTAAATGATACTTCCATAAAAGGATATGCTATGGTAGATCTTGGATCATCTATCCAAACTATAATGTTAGCACTAAATGCAAAAGGTTTAAGTGGCTGTTTACTTGCTTCAATTGATAAGGAGCTATATAAAAAAGAGTTTGATTTAGCCGAAAACTTAGAACCTATGTTAGCTATTGCAATAGGTAAAGGTGATGAAGATATAAAAATAGTAGATGTAAAAAAGGATACTAATTACTATAGAGATGAAAATGACACCCACTGTGTACCAAAAAGAGATTTAAATGATATATTAGTAAAGGTTTATGAATAATGAAAAATATTTTAATCACGGGTTGTTCCACAGGGATTGGATTTGAAACAGCTATGCATTTAAAGGCAAAAGGTCATAATGTATATGCAACAGCAAGAAAACAAAAAGATGTAGAAGATCTAAAAAAACTCGGCTTTGATGCTATATATCTAGATGTAAAAGATTACGGGAGTATTAGTGATACCATAGAGTATGTTTTACAAAAAGCAAAAACAATAGATGTACTTTTTAATAATGCAGGATATGGACAAATAGGAGCCTTACAAGATATAGAAACCATACACCTAAAAGAGCAATTTGATACAAATGTATTTGGATTACATGAAGTTACAAGACAAATCTTACCTATTATGAAAAAACAAGGTTATGGAAAGATCATAAACCATAGTTCAGTACTTGGTATCATCTCTTTAAAATTTAGAGGAGCTTATAATGCTTCAAAATATGCTATAGAGGGACTAAGTGATACCCTAAGATTAGAGTTATCAGATACAAATATCTCTGTAAGCCTATTAAATACTGGTCCTGTTACTAGCAAATTTAGAGAAAATGCAGTAAAAAACTTTAAAGAGACTGTAGATATTGAAAATAGTGAATACAAAGAAATTTATCTAGAAAATCTAAATAAAAATAAAAGCGATGTACCTTTTAATCTTGAAGCTATAGAAGTGGCAAAAATAGTTGATAAGATCATAAATACAAAAAAACCAAAACCAAGATATTATATAACAAAAGCAACTTATATTTTAGGATATTTAAAAAGAATCCTATCAACGACTCAATTGGATTTTGTACTAAATAAAGTAGAATAATTAAATTATCTACTTTATTTGATATTTCTAAAATTTACTATTCGTTTATTTTATCCATATGAATATCCATCTGAGGATATGGGATAGAGATATTTTTTTCATCAAATGTTAGTTTAACTTTTTCAACTGTATCAAAATATACACCCCAATAATCTTCAGTTTTTACCCAAGATCTAGTCACAAAGTTTACACTACTATCAGCAAGTTCAGAAACCGCAACAAATGGTTCTGCAGGTTCTTTTAGAATTCTTTCATCTTCTTGTAAAATATCCTCTAAAGTTTTTTTAGCAAGTTTTAAATCATCATCATATCCAATACCAAATACTAAATCTACTCTACGTGTTTCTTTTCTTGAATAATTAATAATATTATCACCTATTACATTTGAATTTGCAACAATTATTATCTTATTATCACCTGTTTTAACTATTGTATTAAAGATATTTACCTCTTCTACAGTACCAACTGCTCCACCTGCTTCAATAAATTCTCCAACCTTTATTGGTCTAAAAATTATTATCATTACACCTGCACTAATATTAGATAGTGTACTTTGAAATGCCAAACCTACAGCCAAACCTACAGCACCAATAATTGCTATAAATGAGGTAGTTTGAATTCCCAATTGACCAAGAGCAGCTAAAACAACTACAACTAATAAAGTACCATAAAGTAAACTAGATAAAAATCCTTTTAATGTCTCATCTATTTGTCCAGTTTTACTAAGTCCTTGTAATAAAATTTTTGTGATCCATTTAGCAAGCATTTTCCCCACAATAAAAATCACTAAAGCTAGTGTGATTTTTATAACATATGGTATGATCACTGCTTGAAGATTTGTTACACCTTCTATACTTAACATCTCTTGCATTTTTTTCCTTTATCTTTATAGATATTTAGTAATATTAACGATTTTATTTTTATATGTTTATAAAATCAAATTTCCTAAACATATAAGTTACAATTTAACGATATTTACAATAACTATAAAAAAAGAAATAATAGTTTTTATATTTAAAACTCATCCCTTCTATTTGCCTATAAATTGGCTTTATTCCAATTTTCACAAAAGAAAGTGTAATATTTTTGTAATACTTGAGTAACTTTATAGGAAATAAAATATAAATTCTGATATTATTTCATAATTTTTATTTAAGGCTTCTGTTTACAATGAAAGTATTAACACTTATCATCTATTTTATCTTAACTCTATCTTGGCTTTATATCTTATATTTTTCTGCAAGGGAATTGATAAAAAGCAAAAAAAGTGATACAAAATCTTTATTTACAATTCTTTTTGCAATCTTACTTATTGATGCTATAAGAACTTTTATAGAGAGTTTATACTTTGGAACAAGACTCTCTGCCCAATATGGTATCTTACCAAAAGAGATTTTTACCATACTTTCAAATCCATCTTATCTATTTATACCAAAACTTATAAATGCTATTGCTGCTTTATCTATCATATTTTTAATCCTCAAAAAATGGTATCCGAATAAAATACAACATGATCTTGAATTGGAAGAAAAACTAAAAAAAGAGTTAGAACTAAATAAAAACCTTGATCAATTAGTAAAACAAAAAACAACGGAACTTGAAGAGTTAAATAAAAATCTTGAAAAAAGAGTTCAAGAGGAGATAGAAAAAAATAAAATCCAAGAGCAAACTATTCTTGAGCAATCAAAAATGGCAGCTATGGGTGAAATGATAAGAAATATCGCCCACCAATGGAGACAACCATTAAGTACTATCACGACAATATCTTCAGGTACAAAGTTTAGCTCAGAGATGGGTAATCTAGAGCAAAAAACACTCTATGATAATTTAGATAAAATCACCCAAACAGGTAAATATCTATCACAAACCATAGAGGATTTTCAAAATTTCTTCAAACCAACAAAAAAGAATGAACCTTTTGTAGCTTTAGATCTTGTAAATAAAGCCCTAAGTCTTTTAAGTGCTTCCTTAAAAGCGAACCATATTGAGGTAAAAGTTGAAGGTACTGAGTGTAGATGTGAACTTTTTGGTCCATATAATGAATATCTTCAAGTTTTAATAAATGTAATAAACAACTCAAAAGACGCCCTTGTGGAGAAAAAAGAGGATGATCGTATTATTAAAATCGTATCTTCAAATATGGATAATAAATGTGAATTAAAGGTTATTGATAATGCTGGTGGAATACCAGAAGATATTATCAATAGAATCTTTGAGCCATATTTTACAACAAAACATAAAAGTTTAGGTACTGGTATAGGTTTATATATGTCAAAAACTATAATAGAAAAACATATGTTTGGATCAATCAGCGTGCAAAATATAGAGTTTGAAGAAAATGGAGCAAAATATAAAGGTGCAGAGTTTAAAATAAAAGTTGAGCTCTCTAAATGTGAGCCAGGGTGTGCCTAAAAGGCTTAAACACCTTTTATTCAAACTTATCTTTTAAAGAGTTCCTAATCTCTAAAAATTTATCTAAATTATCAAAAAAGATATCTATAAGTTTTGGCTCAAAGTGTTTGCCTCTCTCATCACGAAATAGATTAAAAATCCTCTCGTCATCCCAAGCTTTTTTATAACATCTATCAGAGCCCAAAGCATCAAATACATCTGCTAAAGCTGTGATTCTTCCATATATATGTATCTCTTCACCTTTTAATCCTCTTGGATAACCAGTTCCGTCCCATTTTTCGTGATGTTCATATGCTACAGTAGCTGCACAATTTAAAAGGGGTCTATTGGAGTTATTTAACATATCATATCCAAGCTGTGCATGGGTATTCATAATCTCACGCTCTTTTTCATCAAAACGACCCGGCTTATTTAGTATGGCATCAGGAATAGCCACCTTTCCAATATCATGCATAGGACTAGCTTGTTTTAACATCTCAGCTTCTTTTTCATCAAGTCCATATTCAAGGGCTAAAAGTTTTGAGTATTCAGCTACCCTTTTTACATGATTTCCCGTCTCCTTTGATCTACTCTCTCCAATAGCACCCATAGTAAAAACTACCTCTTTTTGAGTATCTTCTATCTCCCTTTGTAGTGCCTCAACCTCTTTGAGTTTTCTTTGAAGTTCATCATATTCTCTTTGTTGTCTTTTATCACTTTTTGCTATGATTTTTTCATACCTTGAAATATCTTTTTTAAGATTTTTACTTGTATTTAAAAACAATGACTCCAACTCTTCTATTTTAGATAAGAGGTTATTGTTAGTTTGCATATTGACTCTCCACTTCTATAAATAACAATTTTTTTTAAAATTTAGTAACTTTTTTTAGTATTTATTGGCTTATTATATGAAGATTTTGTTAAAATTTAAATAACTTCACTTAATTTTAAGGGAAAGGGGTTTAAGTTATGAAATTTATTATTTTAGTATCTATTATCCTATCTTTAGGGTTTTCTTCCGGTGAACATATCAAAGTTTGCTATTTAGAATGGGGAAAACAAGGTGGTAAACACTTACCTAATCAAGGTTTTAATCCCGACCTCTTTACAAATATACTCTCAAATGCCGGATACACTTCTCAAATAGATATTATGCCATGGAAAAGATGCCTACTTCATGTACAAAAAGGCTCATATGATATGGTAGCTGGTTTATGGATAGATGAGAACAATAAAAAAACTTATACATTTTTTGATCCTGTTACTTATGATGAGATCTCTTTTATGTCCTTAAATACCTTAAAAGTAAAATCAGGCAAAGCTGAAGATTTCAAAGGCAAAACCATAGGTATCCTAAGGGGTGCAGGAAATATGGATATAATCAAAAATGGCGATTTCAAAGTAAAAATACTTACGGATGATGATCAAATGATAAAACAACTAAAATATGGAAGAGTTGATGCTGTTGTAAGCAATACTGCCCATCTACTGGGTGTGATTGTAGATAGATTTCCTGAACTAATTGGAAAAACAAAAGTATGGACTCCAGCCCTACAAACAAATATCTCAGCCCCAGCCATATCCATAAATCATCCCAAAAAAGAGGAATTTAAAAAAAGATTTAATAAATCCCTAAAGGATGCAAAACAAAATGGACTTTATGAAAAACTATTTAAAAAGCATAAAATTGAATTGAGATATAAATAAGGATTTAAAATGATAAAACTATTGTTCTCTTTACTAGTATTAAATAGTTTTCTTTACTCAGATATTATAATTGCATATGATACCCAAAGTATGGGTGATCCTAAAAAACTATCTGCAAATCAAAAACCTGAAGTTGATAAAATAAAAAAAATAGCTTCAAACAATAATATAAAAGTCTCCTTTAAAGCTGTACCGTGGCAAAGATCACTATTATTAGTAGAAAAAGGTATGATTGATGGGGTTATTCAAGCAAGCTATAAAATTGATCGAGCTAAATATGCAAACTATCCCATGAAAAATGATAAACTTGATAACTCCAAAAGACTCAATGATGGAAACTCCTATTATATCTATAGACATATAGATACACCTCTAAGATGGGATGGTAAAAAGTTTATAGGCATAGGTAGTGTTGCAGCTATGGACAAGTATGCTGTAATTGAAGATCTTCAAAAACATCCAAATATTGAGATAAAAACATATACAAACAATTCTGAAATCATACGAAAGCTAGCTACAGGGCAAATTGATGCCTATGCAGGTTCAGCAAGAATCACAGATAATATATTGAAAAAGTTTCCAGCTTTTGCAAAAAATATAATTAGAGAATCTTTACCAATAAGAAAAAAAGACTACTTTTTAATATTTTCAAAAAAAACATATAAAGATAAATCAAAAGATATGGAAAAAATCTGGAATGGATTAAAAAAATATAATGAATAATTGAATTAAAAGGAATAAAATTGAATAAACTATTATTAACAATTATCACAATTATCACCTTTGGTATGATGCCCTTACTTGCATCACAAAAACAAGCTAATAATATTGCCCAGATAAGTGCAATATCATTATATAATATAGATAAAAATTCTCTACAAAATACGATAAAAGCCTATCTTAAAAACCATCCTGATTTAAAAGCTCTAAAAATCATAGAAACACTAAGTAATGAAACTTATATATCTGTATATGAAAAAGAATCTGGTAAATTAATTGAAGGAGATTTACCAAAACAAATAGATAGATATAAACTTTTTAAAGCTAAATCCTTTTATGAAAATGAAGAAGTTGGAGAGATATTTGCCTATTATGAGGATAAAGAACTTATTCAACTAAATGAGGAAGAAAAGAAGTGGTTAGAGAATAACCCTATCACCTTAAGTGTAGATGATAAATATGCCCCAATGAATTTTTTAAATAGCCAAAATGAAATGGATGGGCTTAGTATAGATTATATAAAACTTATAGAAAAAAAGATTGGTTATCCTATAAAACTAGATAATAACTCTTGGCCCATTTCCCTAGCAAATGCAATGGCACACAAATCTGATGGTATTATAAATGCAAATAGTACGGCAAAAAGAGATAAGAAGTTGATATTTACGGAACCATATATTGTAGTACCTATGGTTCTTATCACTTCAAACTCAGCAAAAGACTTTAATGGACTTAGTGAGCTAAAAAATAAAACAATCCTAGTAAAAGAAAAAACAGTTGAAGCATCTATACTTCCTAAAAAATATCCCGAAATAAATATCAAAGAGGTGGCTAATTATAAAGATGCTCTTACTTTTGTATCCACAGGAAAAGCAGATGGTGTATTTGGACATATGGCTGTGCTTGAATATGAAAAAAACAAATATCTTCTACCAAATATAAAAAAGAACTTTGTAAGTTTTAATGATGTAATCACTAAACAATCAATAGGTATTAGAAACACTGCAGCTGAGCTAAAAAATATCCTAGATAAAGCTATTTTATCCATCTCAAAAGACCAAAAGAAAAAGATCAATGATAGATGGATGAAACCAATAAAAAAAGACAATAATAGATTAACAAATAGTGAAATCAATTGGTTAAAACAAAACCCAGCTATCACACTAGCAGTTGTGGATAATTATCCACCATATGATTTTAGAAATGAAGATAATAAACTAAGTGGTTTTCATACAGAGATCACAGAGATTATAAATAGAAATCTGGGGTTAAATATAAAAATAAAAGCCTTTAAATCTTGGAGTGAGGCATACAATGCAGCTCTTAATGGTAGTGTAAATGGTATATATTCCCTTTCTTGGAGTAAGGAAAGAGAAGAGAAATATTTTGATTATACTTCACCATACCATTTTAGCCCATACTATCTTGTAACAAAAAAAGAGAATACTAAAATAAAAGTATTAAATGATCTCTCAAATAAAAATATAGCCATAGAAAAAGATACTATTTTTAAAGATGTAGTTGAAGAAAAAGTGCCTTATGCAAATATAATATTTGCTAAAAACACTAAAGAAGCCTATGAGATGGTAAGTTCAAATAAAGCACTTGCAACAATAAGCCCAAATATAAATGATGAGCTATTTAAAAATTCTAGATTAAAAGTTGCCTCAGAGATATACCATAAATCAAGTAATATCTATATAGGTATAAATAAAAAATACCCTATAGTAGCCTCAATACTTACAAAAGGTATTGATTCTATATCCTTACAAGATATCACAAAACTTCGTCAAAAATGGTTTACAAAAACAAAAGCTATTATTGAATTAAACCAAAAAGAAAAAGAGTGGATAGAGAAAAATCCTGAAGTTGAAGTTATCAAGTTCTTTGATGAACCACCTTTTACACTAAATACTCAGAAAAAAAGTGGTTATGTATATGAACTTATAGAATACCTAATAGAATCAGCAGGATTAAATATCAAATATACTAATGGTTTTAACTCTTATGGAGATATGCTACAAGCTATAGAAAAAGGTGAAGCAGATATACTTACCACCTTCCCTACTTCTTTAAATCTTGGTGATAAATCAAATATAATAAAATCAAAATCTATATTAAAAACTCCATTTGTTTTAATCTCAACTTCAAATACTAAAAAAATAAAATCTTTAAATGATCTATTTGGTAAAAAAGTTGCTGTGGTAAAAGGCTATGTTCAAGATACATATTTAAGTGCTTTTCCTAAGATTCAAAAAGTATATGTAAACAATAATGAAGAAGGCTTTGAAGCCATAAGGTTGGGTAAAGCTGACTACTATATAAATAATAAAGCCAATTCAGATTATATACTAAATAAATCTTTTGCAACAGATCTTAAAATAAATTTTGAATTGCCATATAATAGTTTCCCTCCCCTAGCCATCTCTTTTGCTATGAATGGACAAAAAGAGATTTTAGTTTCAATTTTAAATAAAGCCTTAGAGCAAATACCATATAAAAAGATAAAAGCTATAAGTGATAAATGGATCATCTCAAATCAAAAAGATATCCTAAAAATCCCTTTAACACAAAAAGAAAAAGAGTTTTTAAAAAAACACCCAAAGATTGTTTTAGGAGCAGATGAAAACTGGCAACCTTTTGATTTTAAAGATAAATTTGGAAAACACTCAGGATTTGATGCTGATTTTTTAAAACTCATAAAAGAGAAACTAGATATAGATATAAAAGTGGAACTTGGTAAATGGGGTGAACTACAAGAAAAAGTAAGAAATAAAGAGCTTTCAGGTCTAGTAGCACCAGCAAAAAATAAAGACCGTGATTCATATATGAACTTTACTGAACCATATTTTATGATTTCTCAATTGATCTTAGTAAGACAAGATATGCCTTTACTTAACTCCTTAGAAGAGTTATCAAATAAAACATTAGCCATAAAAAATGGTAGCTCAAATATATCATATCTAAGGGAGAAATATCCTAGGATAAATCTAAAAATATATAAAAGCCAAGCAGAAATTATACGGGCGGTGAGTCTTGGTGAAGTGGATGCGGGGATTTCAAATATTGGGGCTGCTAGTTATGAGATGGAGAGAAACTTTATCTCAAATATAAAAGTTGGCTTTGAGATAAGTGAACTCTCTGGGGATATGAGATTTGGTATACGTAAAGATTGGCCAGAACTTGTTTCAATTTTACAAAAGGGTATAGATGCCATCACCAGAGAAGAGACAAATCAGATCTTAAATAAATGGCTAAAACTTGCCATCTCAGCAAATAAAGTTAAAACACTAAGTTTTAGCAAAGAGGAAAAAGAGTGGTTGGATAAAAATCCAGCAATAAGACTAGCATATATGGATTATTGGACTCATGATGATAAGGGTGAAAATATACACACAGAATATGCAGGTTTATTAAGTAAATATGGAAATGTAAATATCTCTTTAATCAAATATGATGCTTGGAAAAAAGGTTTTGAATCAGCGAAGAAAGGAGATGATGTATTTGGTATATTAAACCTTTCTTGGAGTAAAGAGAGGGAGCTAAATAGCTTTGATTATACAAAACCATATTTTTTCTCTGCTGGATATATTATTGTAAAAAATAGTGATAATTCTATAAAATCTTTAGAAGATTTAGCAAATAAAAATGTATTTTTAAAAGAAAACTCCATTACCAATCAGATTATAAAAGATCTTAAATATAATATCTCACCAATAAATCTAAAAAGTGAAGATGATATTCATAGGGAGCTTTCAAAAAAAGACTCAAAAGGTGTAGCTTTATTAACATATGTAAATGATCCTGATCTTTTAGAAAAATATGATCTTAAAATAGCAAATAAATTTTTTACTAAATATGGAGAGATACATATAGGTACAAGTAAAAAACACAAAATGCTTTATTCAATCATAAATAAAATATATGATGTGATCCCTAAAAGTGAATTAAGCCATATCCAAAATAAAAACTATAAAAAAACATCAAAGATAAAAGTAGAGCTAACACAAAAAGAGAAAGAGTTTATAAAAAACAATAAAACTATAAAAGTACACAATGAAAAAAATTGGCCTCCATTTAACTACCATGAATTTGGTCAAGCAAAGGGATATAGTATAGAGCTTATTAAACTTGTGGCTAAAAATACAGGTTTAAATATTGAATTTATCACAGGTCCTACATGGGATGAGTTTTTACAAATGATGAAAAAAGATCAACTTGATGTGGTGATAAATATAGTAAAAAATGAACAAAGAGAAAAATATATGCTTTTTACTGATCCTTTTTTACAAGCAACTATGGGTATTGCCATACATAAAAACAATAACTCCATAAATAAATTTAATGATATTTTAAATAAAAAAGTTGCCGTTGAGAAAGGTTTCTTCTATCATGATTATTTTAATAAAAACCATAAAGATACAAAACTACTTGTAGTGGATGATGGGCTTCAAACCCTTCAAGCTGTGGGATTTAGACAAGCAGATGCAACTATTGGTTTCATACCTGTGATGAAATATATAGCACAAAAAAACTTTATCACAGATCTTAAATACTTTACAGATACAAGCTCACCTATAATGCAACCAATGCCTCTGAGATTTTCCACAAGAAAAGATACTCCTGAGCTTTTATCAATATTACAAAAAGGTTTAGCAAGTATTACCCCTGAACAACTAAACGAACTAAGTAACCGTTGGCTAGGAACAAAAGAGGATAAAAAAAGTATAAAAGTAGATCTAAATAAAGAGCAAATAAAATGGCTAGAAGATCATAAAAATATAAAATTTACAGCTGATCCAGATTATCTTCCATATGAGCAGTTTGATGAAAATGGTAAATATACAGGTATGGTGGCAGATTATCTTGAAATTTTTGAAGATACCCTAGATATAAAATTTGAGAAAATTCCTACAACAAGTTGGTCTGAGTCATTAAAAATGGCAAAAGATAAAGAGATAGATGTATTATCAAATTATACAATAGATAAAAATCTTGAAGATATACATAAAAGCACAAACCCTTATATATCTAGTCCCATATCAATTATCACAAATGAACATATAAAAGAGGGAATTTCTCTTGAAGATTTAAAAAATAAAAAGATAGCTGTAATCTCAGGATATGGATATCTAAATAATATCTTTGTAAAACACCCCGATCTAAATTATATAGCTGTTGAGAATGCAAAAGAGGGACTAAGGGGTGTATCATTAGGTAAATATGATGCCATAATTTGTTCACTTACCCTAGCAAAATATAAAATTGCTGAGCTAGGTTTACACAATCTCCATGTGGCAGGTCAAACTGGTGAAATTATGAGACTTGGTCTTGGGATAAGAAATGATTGGCCTATATTTGTAGATATTATAAATAAAGTTGTAGATGCCATACCAGCAGGTACAAAACAAGAGATAAATAAAAAATGGCTTGGGGATAGTTTTGATGGTAGTAAAATTGTTGAACTTACACAAAAAGAGCAAGCTTGGTTAGATCAAAAAATCCCTATAAAATATGTTTTTGATCCAGATTGGGCACCATTTGAGTGGAAAAATGAACTAAATGAACATACAGGAATCATCTATGATATCCTAAGAATCATAAGTGATAGAACAGGCATCCAACTAGAAGCTGTACCTACTGAGACATGGAGTGAAGCTGTAAAATTAGCAGAATCTAAACAAATAGATATGTATGGTGGTCTAGGGGAAAATGAAGATCGTAAAAAATATATGAACTTCACAAAAAACACCCTATATAAAACCCCATATGTTTTTGTGGTTCATAAAGATAATGAATATGACTACTTTGATACCTTTAACTCCCTAAAACACAACGAAAAAATAGCTGTAGTAGATGGATATACCATTGAGGGTATTATGAAAGATAAACAGCCTGATATTAAGATACAAACTGTGCCATCTACAATGGATGGATTTAAAAAACTTACAAATAAAAAAATAGATATCTTTTTAGTAAATGCTTCTACTGCAAAATATTATCTAAATAGAAAAGGTTTTGAAGATTTAAAAATTGCTACAAAAACAGAATATCATCTAGAGATCAAATCAGCTATTAGGGATGATTGGCCACCTGAAGTTATATCTATCATAGATAAAGCTTTAGAATCTATTAGTGAAAAAGAGCTAGCAGATATATATTTAAAATGGACAGAAGTAACTGTAGAGAAAAAGATCGATTGGACTCTTCTTTATCAAATGGGTGGATTAGCTTTTCTTGCCATATTGTTAGTAGCGTATTGGAATAGAAGGCTAAAAAGAGCAGTTGATGAAAAAACAAATGAACTTCAAAAACTACTTGAATCCTTTGATGAAAATGTAATCGCATCTAAAACAAATAAAAAAGGTATCATACAATACGCATCAAAAGCTTTTTGTGAAATTAGTGGATACACAGAAGATGAACTTATAGGAAAACCTCAAAATGTAGTAAGACACCCTGATACCCCAAAAGAAGTGTTTAAAGAGCTATGGGCAACTATCCAAAGTGGAAAAGTTTGGAGAGGTGAAATTAAAAATAAAAAGAAAGATGGTGGTTTTTATTGGGTAGAAGCTATCATCTCTCCTGAATTTGATATGGATAATAATATCATAGGATATAGTGCCATAAGACATGATATCACATCACAAAAAGAGGTGGAAGAAAAAACTAAAATATTAAATGAACAAAAAATTGAGCTAGAAAATATGCTTGAGATTTTTGATGAAAATATTATCTCCTCAAAAAGTGATTTAGAGGGTCATATTATATCTGCTAGTACGGCCTTTGCAAAAATCTCAGGATATGAAGTGGATGACTTAATTGGTCTACAACATAGTGCAGTAAGACATCCAGATATGCCAAAAGAAAAATTTGAAGAGCTTTGGGCAACTATCCAAAGTGGTAAAAAATGGAGAGGTGAGCTTAAAAATAAAACAAAAGATGGTGGTTTTTATTGGGTTGAGGCACTTATTGAGCCTGAGTTTGACAAAGATGGTAATATCACTGGATATAGTGCTATTAGACAAGATATCACTGCTAAAAAAGCTGTGGAAGAGTTAAGTGCAAACCTTGAGATAAAAGTTGAAGAAAGAACAGCAGAATTAAAAGAATCTCAACAACAATTCTCATCTATGGCATCAAATGTTCCAGGTGTGATTTATAGATGTAAAGTAGATGCTGAGTGGACTATGTTATACATAAGTAATGAGATTGAAAAATTAAGTGAATACCCTGTATCAGATTTTATCAATAATAAAGTAAGAAGTTTTGCAGATATAATGCATGAAGATGATATTGAACCAGTTGCAACATTGATCCAAAATCAACTTGATAAGGGAGAGAACTTTATAGTTGATTATCGTGTAATAGATAGTAATGGCATAGTAAAATGGGTTAGAAGCCAAGGAAATGGATTTAGAACTGATAAGGGAGAGATGTTACTTGATGGTGTATTATATGATATAACCAAACAAAGAGAACTAGAGCAAAACTTAAAACGTTCAGTTCAATATCAAACAGGCTTAGCTACAGCATCCTCTGACTTATTATCATTTCATTCACCACAAGATAATATTCAAAAAGCAATAAATAGATATTTAGAGTGTTCTGAGGTTTCAAGGGTTTATATTTTTGAGAATTTTAGTGAAAATGATAAACTTTATATGCGTTATGCTTATGAAGCATGTGCGAAGGGGATTAGTTCTCAAATTGATATTCCAGAATTACAAAAACTTGCTTATGATGAAGGCTTAGAGCGTTGGAAAAAACTAATGCCAGAAGGTAACTCCGTATATGGTAAAGTAAGTGAATTCCCACAAGAAGAAAAAGATTTCTTTGCTGAATTAGAAATATTATCTATTGTATGTGTACCAATTGAAGTTGCAGGTAAATGGTGGGGATTCATAGGATTTGATGAGACAAAATATGAACGCTCATGGTTTGATGATGAGATACAAAGTTTAGAAACTGCTGCAAAAATGATTGGTGGATATATAACTCAGATACAATTACAAAATGAAAAACAAGAAGCATCAGATAAGCTTGAAGAGAAATCTAAATTATTAGCTGAAAATAATGATCAACTGACATATGTATCTGAACATGCAAATTTAGGTTTTTGGAATTTCAATCCTAAAACAGGAGAATCATTTGTAAATGATATTTTTGCAAAAATGCTAGGATATGAACCTGATGATTTATTACAAAGTGGTTATGAGAAAAAAATATTTAAACCTTTTAAAGAAGATGAAGTATTTTGGGATAACTTAATACATCCTGATGATGCAGAGCAAACACAAAAACTATTAACTGCACATATAAATGGAGAAACTGACCTTTATAAAGCAGACTATAGAATGCGTAGAAAAGATAACACATGGATGTGGTCAACAGCAATTGGACGTATTGCAGAATATGATAAGGATGGTAAACCAATAAGATTCAATGGTGTAAACATAGATATTCAAGATGCAAAAGATGCAGAAGAGAAGATCAAACAAAACAAACTATTTGTAGATACCCTACTTGATTCCCAAGAACAAATGGTAATCACAACAGATGGTATACAAATTAGAAGCTGTAATAAAGCCTTTTTAGATTTCTTTGATATAAATAATATAGATGATTTCTTAGCTGATTATGATTGTATCTGTGATACCTTTGAGATTGATACAACACATACCTATCTTCAAAAACATATGGGTGAAGATAGTTGGATAAAATATATCCTAAGTCATGAAAACCAAACCCATAAAGCTGTGATCAAAAAAGATGGATATGATAGAATCTTTACAGTAACTGCAGCCATATTACCTTTAGGTGAAGGGAATATAAAATCAGCTGTATTTACAGATATTACAGAGATAGAAAATATTAGAAAAAATATTGAGATCATCTTATCTAATATAATGCTTCCAGTTCTTATCACCTCTAAAAAAGAGCGTACGATTCTTTATGCAAATGATTATGCAAGTACCCAATATGAAACATCTATTGACAAACTTATAGGCTCTAGTATAGATAATGTTTATACTAGTCTTGATCAAAAAGATGAGATACTAAATATCATGGCAGATCAAGGTTATGTGGAGAATCTTGAAGAGAGATATAAAACTCAAACAGGAAAAGAGTTTATAGGTCTTTTATCAGTTAAACCAATCCTTTATAATGGGGAAGAATCATATATCGGTATGGTTGTTGATATCACTAAACAAAAAGAGATAGAAGATGAGATCAGAGAGATACATAAACTTACAAAAGATTCTATTCAATATGCTGCACTTATTCAACATGCACTTATCCCAGAAGATCATCTTATGGATAAATACTTTAATGACTCTTTTGCTTATTGGCAACCAAAAGATATCGTAGGTGGATATATATATCTATTTGATGAGCTTAGAAATGATAATGAGTGTTTATTATTTGTGATTGATTGTACAGGACATGGTGTACCAGGAGCCTTTGTAACTATGCTTGTAAAAGCTATAGAGAGACAAATTGGTGCTATGATTGCTAGTGATCCTAGTATGGAAGTAAGTCCAGCATGGATACTTGAATACTTCAATAAAACCATGAAAAAACTTCTAAAACAAGAAAATAAAGACTCCATATCAAATGCAGGATTTGATGGTGGTATAGTTTATTATAATAAAGAAGAAGGCATTATCAAATATGCAGGTGCACAAACTGCCCTATTCTACCTTGAAGATGATGAGTTAAATACAATAAAAGGTAATCGTCACTCCATTGGATATAAAAACTCTGATGCAGATTATAAGTTTAAAGATCATACTATAGAAGTAAAAGAAAATATGAAGTTTTATATCACAACAGATGGATATATAGATCAAAATGGTGGTGAAAAAGGTTTTTGTTTTTCAAAAAGTAGATTTAAAAATATCATAATGGAAAACTATAATAAACCATTTAAAGAGCAAAAAGAGATCTTTATAGAAGAGCTTCTAGAGTATCAAAAAGACAATATCAGGAATGATGATATCACCCTTGTAGGATTTGAGATAGGTAAAAATGAACAAAGCAACTTAGATAGTGATACAAACTGGGTAATTTAGGTAGTTTAAAGATAGTTATAATAAAATAATGAAGAATAATAAAAAATAAAATTAAGGGAAAATATGGATAATTTAACTATAAAAGAGACAACATACACTCCACAAATAGATTTTAATATTGAAGGTACATTGTCAATGAAAGGGAAATCTTATCCTGAAAATGCATTTGAATTCTATGAGCCTGTAATGGATTGGATAGAAGAGTATTTTGAAAACAACGCAAAAGATAAAACAATTTTTGATATAGAGATCACTTATTTTAATTCTAGTACTTCAAAAGTATTATTTGATATGCTTGATCTATTTGAAGAAAACTGTAATGATCACTCTGTAACTGTAAACTGGATCTATGATAAAGATGATGAAAGCTCAAAAGAAGCTGGTGAAGATATCATAGAAGATTTTGAAGATTTAGAGATAAACCTAGTAACAAAATAGATGAAAAAAAGACAATCTAAAGAGGAAAAAACCATTGAAAACTCATCTGAAGTGTTAAAAGATCTCACAACACTTTATGATGAAGATGGTAGAGCTGTAATTGAGTATAGAAAACTTCTTGATTCATATAAGAGGTTATCTAAAAGATTTGATAAAACAATTCATCTAAATGATACTATAGGTAAAAGTGTAATTGTAAATAATGAAAATCTAAAAGATACAGTAAACTATACCATCGAAACAGCTAGGGAAAAACTTCTTTATAATGTGGCTGAGCATAGAAAAACAAAAGAAAGCTTAGCAAAAACTCTACAATCAGAAAAAAGCTCCACAAAAAGCCTAAGAGCACAACTTGATCTAGCTTACCAAAGGATCAACCAACTAGAAAAAGAGGTAGAAAATCTTAAAAACAATGCAAACTCTTCAGTGGAAAGTGCCTTTGAAAAAAGAGAGATAGGTGGACCAAAGATAGATATAAATCTACCAGAATATAAAAAATTCTCCTATGAAGAACTACTTACAAATGAGATAAAAAAAGCTAAACTAAAAAAGTCTTCTTTATATTTAGTAAAACTCACAATCGATAACTTTGATAAAATAGTTGATGATATCCAAGAAAAAGGAAATATGAACAACTTTTTAAAAAGTACAGTAAAATATATATCCACAACCCTTGGTAAAAATATTATTGTATACCATTCACACCATAATACTTTTTATATCATATTTGTTGATTTACCATTTAATAGTATAGATCAAAAACTAGAAAAACTAAAAACAAAGAGAAAACTAGGTGATAGCTCTATCACTTTTAGTATGGGATGTGTTTCCTTTGATCTTGATGAGGACAACTTTGAATCACTAAATGAAAAAGCTGACCTCACAAATGAAAAAGCTTCATTTGATAACCTTGAAGGAAGTATCTTATTTTTTAATGAGATATAATACAGGTATTGTTTGCCACATCAGCAAACTTCTTTACCACCCTCTCAACAGCAGCACTATCTATATCTTTTTGATGGGTTTCTATAATCTCTCTTGGCATAACCATAGAGCCAAGTTTTGAAAACTGAGTTCTCATGGCATTACACACATCTTGACCACCTTTACCACTATGGGTTGCAAGTAGTATATATTTCATAGTAAAAAGTTTCCTAAAATCATCCCCAATTCTTGATAACCAAGCTATGGCGTTTGTTTGTACAGGAGGTATTGAAAAATTATACTCAGGGGTAACAAATACATATCCCCTAGCCTTATCCATCTTTGAAGCTAATGATTTTACAACCTCGGGAACACCATCGTTGTTCTCTTTAAAAGAATCATACATGGGGATATTTAAATCTACTAAATTTATAACCTCAGTATGTTTTCCAAAGGATTCTAAAGAATCATTGATCATATTTGATAACTCAACATTTTTTTCTAAACTTGATACAAAAATTAGATACATGTTTTATCCTTTTAAAAAGAGTAGATATAATTATGAGCAATTTATACAATTTTTTCATGAAAAATATAAATTAATTATATCTTTAAAAAAACTTTAATTATTTTATGGCTATTATTCTGAATGATTATTCATTTATAGTTAGAGTCAGGCTAAATTATTGTTTAACATTCAACCTCCTTGCTGTTTTAGACCGTAGCTTGGTTCTGCTATTAATTCTTTTCTTGAAATTTATCGTTTATTTTTTTGTAGTATTTGTAAGATTAAATATTTTTATTTTAAAACTTAGTTTTATTAATTAGGAAAACTAAGATTTAAATTTGGAACAACTGCGAGATTTTTAAGTTGTATGTCATTTCCCAAACTTACTTCATAATCAATATTATTTTGTAATAAAAACCCAGTAATTTGTGTAAATACCCGATTATCACAATCATCAAATCTAGCTTCTTCAATAGGTATAGTATGAACTATAGTTAAATTCTCTTCATCAAATTCGTAACAAGTACACTCATTTATGTGTAAAATCTTTTTAATTTCATCAATAATCATAAAAAAGATTTTACCATAAATAATTATATTTTTATATTAAATAATAACAATACAAAGTATTTTAGTCATCCTCATCAATATTTAATATTATATTTCCAACTAACTCTTCTGCATCATTTACAAGTTCATCTATCTCTTCAAGCATCTCTTCAAAATACTCTAAGGCATCTTCATCATCATTAAAAGAGGATATCTCTTTTTTTATATTCTCTAAATTTAATCTATCTTTTACCACATGAAGATATTCATCAATATCTCTTTTTACATCACCGTTCATATTATAATACTCCTTAAAAATGTCCCATTTTTAAGGGACCTATAATAATAACTACTTTTACCACAATTTATAAAAAATTGCTAAAGTAGCAAATCCTAAAGTAAGCAACGAGTTGCTTATACATTTTATCACTATCCTACTTTAAAAGTAACCTCAAAAAATCAACATTTTCAATCTTATCATTCAAGTATAACTTTTGGGTTTCATTTTAACACAAAAAGGTCACATGTTTCTTCATTTTGAAGATTTTTAAAAGACTTTATATTATTAAAATAAATTAAGAAAAAAAAGGTTTGATAATCTTAAATCCATAAGGTGTATATAGTGTAATTTTATAGACAAATATGATTGTATTAAGGGGCATAAAATGAAATACTTAGATAATCACCTAAAGCAGAAAAAAAAGATATTTAGTGATCCAGATATATTATTAA
>CAYFGQ010000058.1:0-23344 GCA_964342525.1 uncultured Arcobacteraceae bacterium | reverse complement strand
TTACATCAATACTTTTAACAAAGCTATTTAATCAGTTTTTATCTTTAGAAAGAAATACTCAAGATATATTTTATTCTCTTTTGAAAGATAATAAATATTTTAAAGGTTTTTTTGATTATTTATCTTTTTCAAATAGTTTTAAATTTTATAAATATAAAGAGTTGCGAAGTTTAATTTATGATTTACATAAAAGTGTGATTTTAAATAAAGTATATTTATATGAAGTGGTAAAAACTAATCCTATAGAATTAGCTTATATCTTAGCAATACTTACTCCCAATATTGAGATAAAATCTCACCCTCCAAAGGTATTATTTTCTTATCCTAAATTAGTAGATATTCAAAAAGAACTTTGTTTTGTTTATAAAAATGAAGATAAAAATTTAGAAAAGAATTTAAGTGATACTTTTGGTTTTTCAGGTTTTAGACCTTTCCCTAGATTGAATCCAGATTTAATTCGTGGTAATTCAATATCTCAAAGGGAAATTGTAGAAGCTTCATTAAAGGATGAATCTTTTTTAGCAATTTTACCAACAGGTGGTGGAAAGACATTGACCTTTTGGTTACCAGCTATTATTAAATCAAAGGCATATAAATCTTTAACAGTAGTGATATCACCTCTTCAAGCACTTATTGAGGATCATATAAAAAGTTTTAATTCTAAAGTTGCAAATTATAAAGCAGTTGCTATTAGTGGTTTTATGAGTCCTTTAGAGAGAGAAGAGGCAATTGAGCAGACTATAAATGGTGAAGCGGATATTTTATATATTGCACCAGAGTCTTTAAGGTCAAATGCTATTTTTAATATTTTAAAAAATAGATTGATAGAAAGATTTGTGATAGATGAAGCCCATTGTTTATCCACATGGGGAAATGATTTTAGACAAGATTATTTTTATATTTGTGAGTATGTAAAAGATTTACTAAAAAAGAAAAATTTTCAATCTCATATACCCATATCATGTTTTACTGCAACAGCTAAGCCTAGTGTTATAAAAGATATAAAAGATTATTTTTCAAATGAACTTAATATAAAGCTTGATGAGCATTTCGCTTTACCTGAGAGGAAAAACTTAAAATATAAATCTATCCCTTCAAATAAAAAAAGTAAATATCAAGAGTTATTAAAACTTATAAATGAACATGATGGCTCAACCCTAGTTTATATCCCATCATCAACCAAAAATTGCGATGAGATTGCAAAGCAGCTAGAGATGGATACGAATAAAAAGGTTAGCTCTTTTCATTCAAAGCTTGATTCCCAAGAGAAGATGGATATATTAAGTAAGTATATATTAGATGAACTTGATATTATTGTGGCAACCACAGCTTTTGGTATGGGTGTGGATAAATCAAATATAACAAATGTAATACATTATGAAATCTCAGAATCTTTAGAAAATTATGCCCAAGAAGCGGGACGTGGGGCTAGAGATGAAAATCTAAATGCTTTTTGTCCCATATTGTATGATGAAGATGATATGGATAAACATTTTAATTCATTAACCCGCTCAAAACTTACTGCAAATGAGATAAATTCTATATTTAGAGTTTTGAATCTAAATAAAAAGAATAAGCTTGTAAAAACAGCTTTTGAGTTAGCAAAAGAAGCTGGATGGGATGTTGAAGATAATTCAACTGATTATTCTACAAAGGTTAAAACTGCATTATTGGAGCTTGAAAGAGAAGGGTACATAAAAAGGGATAGAAATAAGACAAAATTCTTTGCAGATTCTGTTGCTTCTAAGGGCTGGGATAAATTACATATGGAGTTAAATAAAAGCTCATTAGCTCAAAGTGATAAAGATTTTTTAATAATGGTTTATAAACGAATTATAGGTAATGGAAAAGTTGGCTCCATACAAATTGATGAATTGGCATACCAATTAACAAGTGACAAATCAAGAATCTCTTTTGCTATTCAGCAATTAAAACAGATGGAAGTATTAGGTGATAGTAAGGATTTGACTTTAGATATTTATAAAAACTCTATTAAGAGTTTTGAAGAGATTAAAAAGATCGAAGTGGCTTTATTTGAATATTTAGATACAAATATTGCCGATAAGGTAAAAATAAGAGAGCTCAATGAATATCTCTATTCAAATAATATAGTTTCTAAAAATAAAGTCTCTTTAATAAAAGATATTATAAAAAGTTGGAAAGATAAATCTACTTTTATTTTTAAAAGGATAAATAGGGAAAAAGATATTTGGTATTTTAATTTTATAGATAAAGAGAGTATAGAGAGAAAAATCAAATATAGACATAGGCTTGCAGATAAGATATTAAATATTTTTTATCATGTGGATTATTTTAAAGAGGAGAATAAAAAGGAGATAATTTTTTCTTTAAATAGCTTACAAAAAAGTCTAGGTGGAAAACTAGATATTAATAAGGTGGATAAAGTATTATTATATCTTCATCATTTGCATATTGTGGAGCTAATAAACGGTATGTTTATAAACTACAGTCCAATGAGTATAGAAAAAACGGAGAAGTTTGAGGGAAAAATAAAATATACAAAACCTGAATATAAAAAAAGGTTAGAAAAACACTATTTATCGAAGATTGAATCTATTCATATAATGGGTGAATATGCAAAAAGATTGCAAGAAGATAATTATAAAGCGATATTATTTCTAAAAGATTATTTTATGCTCTCAACTGAGAAGTTTTCAAAACAATATAATTTATTAAAAGAGAAAATTACAAGACCAATTTCTCAAAAAAGATATAATCAAATCTATTCCCAAATGTCTGTAGAACAAAAGGAGATAATAGGGGATAGTAAAACAAAAGCTATGATGATATTAGCTGGTCCAGGAAGTGGTAAAACAAAGGTTTTAGTTCATAAAATAGCTTCTATAATATTAACAGAGGATATAAAACCTGAACAATTTATGATGCTTACTTTTTCAAAAACAGCAAAAAATGAATTTAAAACAAGACTACATGAACTCATAGGTGCTTTATCTTATGAGGTAGAGATACAGACCTTTCATTCTTATGCCCTAAATTTGATAGCAAGGGATTCAAGGGAAGATAAAGATATTTTAGATAATTCAATTATAGAAGCCTCAAGACAAATAAATACTGGTGAGGTTACTCTACCTTATAAAGCTGTTTTAGTATTAGATGAGTACCAAGATATAAATGAAGACAGTTTTAATCTAGTAAAAGCAATATATTCAAAAGCAAATAAAGATATGAGAATTATAGCTGTTGGAGATGACGATCAATGTATCATGAATCATATTGGTGCAAATGTCAATTTTGTAGATAAATTTGAAGAGGAGTTTTCTAAGACAGATGAGGATAAAACATCCTTTAAAAAATATGAACTCCTTTGTAATTTTAGAAGTAAGAGGGATATTGTTGAATATTCAAATAGTTTTATTTCAAATATAAAATCGAGGTATAAACAACACCCTTTATATTCAAATAAAAAAGATACCGGAAAAGTAATTATTCAAATCTGTGATATGGAAAGTTTTATTCTACCAGCAGTGGAACTTATAAAAAAAGAAGAAAATTTAAATAACATAGCTATTTTATCCTATACAAATGACGAGGTATTACAAATCTATTCTTTACTTCAAGAAGAGGGGATAAATGCTAGGTTTATTATTGATAGGGAGAATTTTGCCCTTAAAAATATTATAGAATTAGTCCAATTTGATAGGATATTAAATAGTTATTTGGGTTTAAGTGAAACTAGTTTTAAAGAGGAGTATTTTACAAAAAGTTTAAATGAAATAGAAGATAGATTTCCAAAATCTTCAAATTTAAAACTACTTAAAAAGATAGTAGATAGGTTTTTATCCCAAAGTGATAATTTTTATATCTCTGAGTGGGTGACCTATCTAGAAGAGATGAAATTAGAAGATTTTGAAAATTATGCTAAGAGTGTTGTTGTATCAACTATTCATAAGTCTAAAGGGATGGAATTTGACAAGGTGATTTTACTTGATAGTTTAAAATTAAGGGAAAAAAGAGATATATCCACTAATGACAAAATAAGATTGTTTTATGTTGGTATGACTAGGGCTAAAAATGAACTTCTTATTTTAAAATATGGAACAAAAATTAAAAAAGATTTTGAATATATTGATTATAAGTTGGATACTAAAAAATATGAAAATAAATCTTTATTATTTACTCATATTATGAGTTTAGGAGATATTAGTTTAAGTTTTGATTTTGAGAAATTTAAAAAATATAATAATATATACTCTGGAGATGAAGTCTCTTTAGAAAAAAGGAAAAGTTTTAATAATTTATGTATTATTCATAATGGTAATATAATTGGTACATTATCAGACACACAAGGTAAATCTATGTTTAATACTAAAATTCTTGGAAAATTAAATGAAGGATATATATTTAAATCAGTATTCATTGAATATATTGTTATTTGGTATAATAATGAAGAAAATAAGTATATTAAACATCCTCTATGTAAAATAGTGATGGAAAAAAATCTAACATAATTATAATGTTTCAGGAGAACAAATGCCCTTTATCCATTACCATCCATATGAACCTTTTATCAATAAAGATACAAAAAAATTGATAGTTGGTACCTTGCCACCACCAAGATTTTCTACTGGAGAATTAAAAGATGGGGATGTTGATATTCAATATGGTTCAAAGGATAACCTTTTGTGGAAACTTCTAGATAAGATTTTTGATTTAGATTTAGTTTTTAAAAATAGTGATGAAGCAGTAAATCAAAGAAAAGAGTTTTTAAAAAAGTATCAAATTGGTATTTGTGATATGGTGAAGTTTTGCTCTAGAGAAAAAGTAGATGCTAGTGATTTGGGTATGGGTGATATTGTACTTAGGGATATACTTTTTTATCTAAAAGAGTTTAAAGAGATTGATACTATTCTTTTTATGGGTGCTAGTTCAAAAAATTCTCCAGAGTATTTTTTTAGAAAAGTGTTGAAAGAAAACGGCATAAAGTTTGAAAAAGTATCAGATGAAATACCAAGGGTACATAAATTTTCTTTTGAAAGAAGAAAAATAAAAACTATCTCTCTTACTTCTCCATCAAATGCAGCAAATAGAAGTATAGGTGCAAATTTATATTATAAACAAAGAAAAAACGAGGATTCCAATTACTCAACTTTTGATTTTAGGCTTGAGCAATATGAAAGGGTATTTAGGGTTTAAACACCTTTGTAGAATATTTTAGATAAAATATCCCTCAAAATTATAAACAATTACATTCGGAGAACTATATTGAAAAAAGAAGTAAAAAAAGTAGTTTTAGCCTATAGTGGTGGACTAGATACAAGTACTATTTTAAAATGGCTTCAAGATGAGTATAATGCAGAAGTTATTACATTTACAGCTGATCTTGGTCAAGGTGAAGAGGTAGAACCAGCAAGAGAAAAAGCACTTGCTTGTGGTATTAAGCCTGAGAATATTTTTATTTTAGATATTAAAGAAGAGTTTGTAAAAGATTATGTATTCCCAATGTTTAGAGCAAATGCTATTTATGAGGGTGAGTATCTTTTAGGTACATCTATTGCTAGACCTTTAATTGCTAAAAAACAAATTGAGATCGCAAATAAAATGGGTGCAGATGCTGTTTCTCATGGTGCTACTGGTAAAGGAAATGACCAAGTTAGATTTGAGCTTGGATATTTAGGTCTTAATCCAGATATCACAGTTATCGCTCCATGGAGAGAGTGGGATCTTAACTCTAGAGAAAAATTACTTGCATATGCTGCTGAGCATGGTATTGAAATTGATAAAAAACACTTAGATGAAGATGGTAATCCAGCTGTTAGCCCATACTCTATGGATGCAAACTTATTACACATCTCTTATGAGGGATTATCTTTAGAAGATCCAAATGCTGAGCCAGAAGAGGCTATGTGGTTATGGACAAACTCTCCTGAAGAGGCTCCAGATGAAGCTGAATATATCACAATCAGCTATAAAAATGGAGACCCAATTGCTATCAATGGTGAAGATATGTCACCAGCAACTATTCTTGAAACATTAAACAACTATGGAAATAAACATGGTATCGGAAGAATTGATATTGTTGAGAATAGATATGTTGGTATGAAAGCAAGAGGTTGCTATGAAACTCCAGGTGGAACAATCATGCTAAAAGCTCACAGAGCTATCGAGTCTATCACAGTTGATAGGGAAGCTATGCACCTAAAAGATGAGTTAATGCCAAAATATGCAAAACTTATCTATCAAGGATACTGGTTTAGCCCAGAGAGAGAAATGATGCAAGCAGCTATCGATAAAACACAAGAAAATGTAGAGGGAACTGTTAAGTTAAAACTTTACAAAGGAAATGTGATGGTTGTTGGTAGAGAGTCTGAAAAGTCACTATTCTCAGAAGCTCACTCTACATTTGAAGAGGATGAAGTATATAACCAAAAAGATGCACAAGGGTTTATTAGACTTAATGCATTAAGATTTATCATCTCTGGTGAAAATAAAAAATATTACCACTTATAAAAAACATACATAGGGTATAAACTAGTACCCTGTGTGCCACCTATTTTTTTAAATAAAACATATGGAAAAATAATGGACTACTTAAACGATCTAAAAAAAATAATCGAAATCAACTCTTTTACAAAAAACAAAGCTGGTGTGGATGCTGTAGGTATTCAAATGCAAGAATGGCTTGAAGCTCTTGGTTTAGAGATGCAAAAGTTTGAGAGGGAGCAAATAGGTGATCATCAACTATTTAGATCCCAAAAGGTTGAAGGCTCTAAGATACTTCTTTTAGGTCACAATGATACAGTTTTCCCATATGGTGCTTTTGATAAATATCATGAAGATGATGAGTGGATTTATGGTCCTGGTGTTTGTGATATGAAGGGTGGAAATGTGGTAGCCCTTGAAGCTTTAAAAGAGGTGTTTTCTCAAAAGGGTGAGATTAAAAATATCGATTTCTTTTTAGTTTCTGATGAAGAGACTGGAAGTGATGATTCTAAGGCTTTAACTTTAGAGCTTAGTAAAGATTATGACTATTGTTTTGTATTTGAAGCAGCTGGTGCTGATCTTGAAGTGGTGACAGGTAGAAAAGGTGTGGGAACTTATACCCTTACAATAGAGGGAAAAGCAGCTCACGCTGGTGTAAGATATGCTGATGGAATCAATGCAAATCTAGAAGCTGCTTATAAACTCCAAAAGCTAACAGAACTTACAAATCTTGATCTTGGAACAACTGTAAATGTTGGAAAGATTGAGGGTGGTATTGGAGCAAACACAATCTCACCAAAATGTGAACTTCTTTTAGAGATAAGATTTACAAAAGAATCTGAGAGAGATAGGGTTCTATCTGCTCTTGATGAGATCACAAACACATCTTATGTGGAAGGTACAAAAGCTAGTATAGATGGTCTTATTCAACGTGATGTGATGGAGCCAAATGAGAAACAAACTTCATTTTTAAAACAGCTTGAAGATATCACTGGTGAGAGTATAAAAACTGAAAGTCGTGGAGGGGTTAGTGATGCAAATCATGTGGCTTCGCAAGGTGTGATCACACTAGATGGTTTTGGACCATTTGGTGATGGGGATCATACTATCCATGAGAGGGCTTTAAAATCAAGTTTTACCCAAAGAATAGAGATGATGGCAAAGATACTTTTACACCATCAAAACAATAACTTTAATTTCTAGGATTTTAGAGCTTAAAGTCACAAATTTCTACAAAATTTAATAATGTTGAAATAATATACAAAAAAATTCTTTTGATTATTTATTAAAAAGGTATACTATTGTACTTTGAAATTTTGGAGAAAAAAAGTATGGGTAAAAATAGAAAAATCGGTATGTGGATGTACACGAATGGTGGTGGAGATAAAATCAGTAAAAAGATCATTTCAAAGCTAAGAGAAAGGGATATTGAAACAGTAGATAATATCAATTTAAGACATGCCATTGCAAAAAATGGACATATCTTATACGATAAAATGAAGTTGGATAAACTTGATCTATTTTTTTCATATAATGCAGGGGAACAAACACAATACCAAGTGTATTTATACCAAGCATTAAATCGTTCGATTCCGATGATAAACTCATATGATGCGTTTCATCTTACAGAGGATAAGTTTCAAACATCTTATCTTTTAAGACAAAATGGTGTTTTAACCCCAGAGTATAAACTTTGCCATAGGGATGATGATCACCAATTACGTAAGATTATTAAAAAATGGGACAAAATGGTATATAAACCAACAGATGGTTGGGGTGGAGTAGGTCTTACAAAGATCGAAAATGAGGCTACTTTAGATGTATTGTTACCATTTCTTAACCAAATGGATTTAAGATTCTTTTACGTAGAAAAATTTATAGAATATGATAGAACAGATTTTAGGGTTGATATTGTAGATGGTCAATTTGTTGGATGTTATGGTAGAAAAGCTGGTGGAACAGACTGGCGTACAAACGTAACAAGTGGCGGAAGCGTATTTATGCGTGAGCCAAATGATGAATTAATTGATATTGCAATAAAAGCAGCTAAGATTTGTGGTACTGATATCGCAGGTGTAGATATCATCTATGATCAAGAAAAAGAAGAGTACGTAGTACTTGAAGTAAATGGAATCCCAGCTTTTGCAACACCAGAGCAAGAAAAAATGGGATTAGATTTTAATGATAAAAAGATCGACTTAATTGTTGATATGATTGATAGAAAAACGAAAAAGAAATAAGAAAAGGGGAAATATTTATGGCAAAGAAAAAGATGAAACTACCAAAATTAGGTTTTTTATATATGGATCACGTACTGAGATTTTTTGATCATTCAAACTTTAAAGGGTGGCCAGATAAGATTGAAGTAGTGACATACCACTGGGGTAATGATAAAGATAGGTTTATCAAAGAGGTAAAAAAGAAAAAGATAGATATCTTAATAGGAAATATCCCAGCTACAGCATATGAGACATTTAGAGAGATTGCTAGGGCTTTACCAAAGGTGAGATTTTTACCAACTCTTGATACACAGTTTTCAAATAAATCAAAAGAGAATGTTACTAGATTTGCTTGGAAATATGATTTGCCAATTCCTAAAACATATATCCATTATGATAGAAAAGCTGGATATAAATTTATCGAAAAGAGTGAATATCCAAAAATTGTAAAAAGATCTTATGGACCATCAAATTATGGTGGATTTTTTGTACATAAAGTAGATAGTAAAAAAGAAGCTAAAGAGTTATTTGATAATAAAAAATACCATCCAATTTATATGCAAGATTTTGTACCTATGGAAGCAGATATTAGGGTTATGCTTATTGGACATAAACCAGTATGTGCCTTTTGGAGAAGAGCTCCAGAGGGTGAGTGGCTTACAAATACTTCTCAGGGGGGAAGTATGGATTATATGGATGTTCCAAAAAATGTACTTGATCTTGCTGTTGAGACTAGTAAAGCTGCAAATGCAGAGTATTGGGCTTGTGATATTGCATATGGAAAAGATGGAAAAGTTAGAATCTTAGAGTGTGCTACAGCTTTTGCCGCGTTCCCATATATTAGAGACTGGATTGGTCAATATATTATGTGGAGTGTAAGTGGTGGACAATTTAAAAAGCCTCATATGCCAATGTTTAACTGGGAAGAGTTAGGTAAAATTGATAGTTCACTACTTAGAACTATGAGACATATCACATTTGGAACTTATACCGCAAGTTATGATGGTGCATATTTTGGTAAGAAGAAAAAAGTATATGGAAATGAAGAGGTTTATCTTCATGAATTAGATGTGGATTATCCAGTACTTGATGTAAAACCAAAAAATTATGAAGAGTGGCCAAGTGAAAAATGGAACTTTCAAGATAAGTTTCCATTAAAATCTTTAAAATCTATGAAAGTAGAAAATATTAAAAAAGAGGAAGCTCCTGTTGCAACAGGCGATGAAGCAGCACCAAAACTAGTAGTATCTAAAAAAGATCTTGAAAAGATACTTTCATCAGTTGATGGAATAGGAAAGAAAAAAGTTGAAAAGATTTTTGAGTCTTTTGAAAAAGAAGAGCTTGTTGATGCCCTAGAGCAAGAACCAACAGCACTAACTTCAATAAAAGGTATCACTGAAAAATTAGTGGATGCCATAGTTGAAAAATGGAATAATTTTAAAAAGGGAGAGTAGTTGGTATTTGGTAGGTTTTTAAACCTACTAACTTACTAACCAAATATATGAAACAACAGTATAAATCGTATGAACAAACAATAGATTTTTTAAAAGAGTGTGTTAAAAATCATCCAAATCTTATTTCTATAGAATCTATAGGTAAGACTTGGGAAAATAGAGATATCATGCTTGCAAAAATATCTTTAAATGTGGAAAATGCTGATCTTAAACCAGCACTTTTATATACAGGTACTATTCACGCTAGAGAGTGGATTGGAAATGAACTTGGTGTGGCATTTATAGATTATATTTTAAAAAATTACAATAAAAATCCAAAGATTTTAAAAACACTTACAAAAAATACACTTTATATCGTGCCATGTTTAAATCCTGATGGGTTTGAGTATAGTAGGGTTCACTTCTCATTTTGGAGAAAAAATAGACGTGATAATGGTGATGGAACTTATGGAGTTGATCTAAATAGAAACTTCTCTGTAGGATACTCAAAAAGTAAAGATACTTCATCAAACGTATATAGTGGACCAGAGCCATTTTCAGAGCCTGAGACTAGAGCTATGAAAAACTTTGTGGATGCCCATGATAATATCACAGTGGCACTTGATTATCACTCCCAAGGAAATGTGTTTTTCCCAGCTCATAAGTTTAATCATGAACACGAAATTGATGGAACAGATTTAAATACCTTATGTGCAAATATGAACTATGAGATAGGTAAAGTAACTGGTAGGAAATATGGAATCCATAGGGGTAAACCACCTACAAAACTTATCAGTGGTAGTGGTAGAGAGTATTATTACTCCAAAGGTATTGTGGCTATTGTTGTGGAAGTAGGGACTAGAAATATCCCTGATTTTATGCAAAATATGAGTGAGAGTATAAATGAAAATATACCAGCACTTTTACATGCCTTAGGGGAAGCTCATAATTACTCCAAAATAGCACCTAAAAGGGTAGATAATTTTTTGATTGATTCTTATAGTTCAAAAGAGGTTACTCTAAAATGGGATTTTGAAGATACTGTAGATGATATCTATTTTCAGATATTTAGAAACACTGAAAATAAAGAAGCCTGTAACAATTCAAATCTAATAGGTGAAACAAGGGATAAAACCTTTACAGATATTGAGCTAAATTCTGGTACAAATTATTACTATTATATAAGAGCAGTAAATAATATCACTGGAGTAAAATCTCCATTTGCTCCAAAGGCTCATATTAAAACTATGCTTGAAGCAGATGAGTTTTCAAAAACACTATTTCCAAATCCAAGTGATGTGGGATATGTGGCTGAAAAAACCCTTGAGACAAATAGAAAACACTTTGGATTAAATTCACTATTTATTGGTGTAAATGAGACAAAAGGTATATCTTATGGTGTGGTTAGTTTTGGACTAGAGAGTATTCCCAATAATGCTATAGTGAAAGACGTACAGATCTCTTTATATCCATTAAATAGGGTAAATGCAAAGATTGAAAAGTATGGTGAGTGGTCTATTTCATTTGTTGATACTGAGAGTGTAGCTGATATCACTGATTTTCAACAAATTGATGAAGCTATTACTATACAAACTTTAGGACAAACAATTCCTTCTGAGAAACTTACTCAGGGTATTTGGTCTCACTGGAGATTTAATGAAAAAGAGAGAGAAATATTACAAGAACATCTAAAAGATGATAAGGTAATCTTTAAAATCTCAGGTCCAACAAAACTTCCAACTGGAAGGGATTCTCAAATGATGATGTTTGATCTTGGATATGGAAACTTTGGTGGAGGTATTCACTATAGACCAAATATTGAGATCAAATATACTGTACCTACTGAAGAGATTGTTTTAGAAGCTAAAACAGCTGCTACTATTTCTCAAAACTATACAGACTTTGAAAATCTATCTTGTGGATTTGATGAAAACAATTCTAAAATATATGGTCTTATGGAGTTTGATTTAGATTCTTTACCTGATCCTGATAAAACTGTAATCACTGAGAGTTATATAGAGATCAAAAATAAAAACACTACAAAAAGCAAACAAGATATAAGATACAATGTTGAGTTTGTGGATATGGAAGATATCACTTATGAAAATATCAAAGATAGGGAAAAGATAGAGTATATTGGATATGAAGTGAGTAGGGCTGATCTGCAAAGGAAAAAGACCCATAGTTTTATATTTGATAGTTATTCTATGCTTACACTTGAACAGATGCATAAAGATGGAAAAGATGCAAAATTTGTAGTAAAACCAACATCTGCTATAAGTAAAAATCATCTTGTTGAGTGGTATGGTAACGATGGTAAAGAGTATAGTGTAAAACTTATTATAAAATATATTTATAAAAGAAAACATCCATTAAAATCAGTTTCAAATCTAAAAATCCAAAATGAGGGATCAAAGGTAAAACTTACTTGGGATAATCCAAAAGATGAAGATTTTGTGGGTGCATATGTGGTAAGAAATAGATTTCATAAACCAAAATCACCATTTGATGGTGTAAAACTTTATGCGGGTCGTGATTCTTATACTTATGATGACTTTGGAAATAAAAATATTCCTAAATATTATGGGGTATTTACATATGATGATGTACCAAATTATAGCAAAGCAGAGGTAATTGGGTATAAATACCAAACAAATTAGAAACTAGCTATGGAAATAACATAAGTAGCAATCTAGCAAAAAACTTTATTTCAAATTAGCTAAGGCTAGTCCTTCAATAAAGTTTTTTACTATCTCACTATTTATTTGTTTTTTTACATAACTAGTTTATAATTGGTTTGGTATTAAGGAGAATGATAATGATTATGAAATTTAAGGAGTTTACTCCTGTAGTTGGTGATAAGTCTTGGATAGCACCAAGTGCTGATGTTATTGGAAATATTGAGATAGGTGAAGATAGTTCAGTTTGGTTTGGATGTGTTTTAAGAGCTGATGTTGATAAAATTACAATAGGTGATAGAACAAATATCCAAGATCTTTCTATGATCCACTTAGATCATGGACATCCAACTGTTATTGGAAATGATGTAACAGTAGGGCATAAAGTGATGCTTCATGGATGTACAATTGAAGATGGTTGTTTAATTGGTATGAGTGCAACTGTTTTAGATGGTGCTGTAATAGGTGAGGGTAGTATTGTAGGTGCAAACTCACTTGTAACTGCTGGTAAAAAATTTCCACCAAGAAGTCTTATCATGGGAAGCCCCGCTAAAGTGGTAAAAGAACTTGATGATGAGACTGTACAATCTCTTATTACACATGCTGGAAAGTATGTAAAATATAAGGATGATTATAAATAATTAATAGTGCTTTTGCACTATTAATTAAGTGTTTTCTTCTTGTTTTTCTCCAGAAAAATTTGCTTCTAACTTTTTCTTGTAGTCTTCTTTTTGTTTTCCAAATAGATTTATTAATTTCAAGGCTTGTTGTCTTGTGGCTCCTTTTTCTCTTACTGAGGTATATTCTTTAATCTCCTCTTCATTACAAAGAAAGTTTTCTGCTAATTCTTTTTGTTCTTGTTCAAGTGTAGAAAGCCCACTTTGCTCTTGCATTCTTTGATTTTGAGAGCTAATAATCTGAGGAGAGTTTTTTAACATAAATGAAGCAGCAAAATAGATTAAGATCATTAAAAGAATAAAAGATAATATCATAGAAATATATTCATTAAATATTAGATTCAACCAGTTATGCATCTGTTTAAAACTCCAATGTAATAAAAGTGTAATATTTATATATTGGAATTATAGCAAGGAAAATCTTAAAAAATTGATTAAAAAGAGTAGTTTATTTTTTATTTAATTGTTGGTATTTCGATGAAGAATTTAGCACCATTATTTGTATTTTTTGCATACATCTTACCATGTAGACTTTCCACAATGATTTTATAACTCATATGAAGCCCTAGACCTGTTCCTTGGCTTTGATGTTTTGTAGTGAAATATGGCTCAAAAATCTTAGGTAAAACATGCTCAGGGATTCCCCCTGCATTATCTTCTATGGTGATAAGGGCTATCCCTTTTTCTTTTTTTAGTTCAAGTTTTATCCATGGTTTTTCAACACTATTTTCTAAAATGGCATCTTTTGCATTATTGAAGATATTAATTAATACTTGAGTTAGCTCACCTACTACAAGATTTATCTTGATAGGGTTATTATAGTCTATATTGTTTTGTAGATCTATTTGAGAGCTTTTTAGGGATGAGTTTACAATATTTAATGCTTTATCAATTCTATCTTGTAAAACTACCTCTTGAAAGGTTTTCTCCTCTTTAATGAAGTCCCTAAATACATCTATGGTTTCTGATAGATATTTTGTTTGATCTACAATCTTGTCTGTAACCCTTTCTATCTCTTGGTAGTCTAGTTTATTAAATTGGGATTTCATTTTTAGACCACTTGCACTTATTGAGATTACACCTAAAGGTTGTCTCCATTGGTGAGCAATATTTGCTATCATATCCCCTAGAGCTGCCATTTTTGCTTGCTCAAAGATTGTAAAGTCTTTTTTTCTTATCTCATCTAATTGACTTTGAACTTTTTGTGTTAGTTGATTTGCAAAGTCTTTGTGCATTGTTACATCATTTAGGGTTACAACATATAGCTTTTCTTCATCTGTTATAATTGCTTCATTTGATTTGATAATCTCAAAGATATGGAACTCATCTTTTGCATTTTTTATTTTTACATTGTATATATTCTCAGGATTTTCTTTTACAATCTCAAACCAGTTTTTACCATTATTTTCTTTTGCTAGATATCCCTCTTCATCTATAAAATAATCGCAAATACAATCATTATCTACCAAAAATTCATCTAAATTATTAAAGCCAAAGAAGTTCAACATAGCTTGATTTGCTTTTTTTAGATGTCTACCATTTGTTACTATTGTAAAGTTTGTTTGGGTATTCAGAATCTTATCTGAGTATTCTATTTGATGATTTAACTTGTTATTTATATTTGTAGTTTGTTCTAGAGATATTTTTAATTCATCAAGAAGTTTATGTTCATTTTCTTCATTTTTATAATGAACTCTAGCCATATAATATACAAATATTAAAGCAAAGATACTATATATGATGATTGAAGCGATAGCTTGGTTTACTGTTGTTGATTGATCTTTTATAAGAGTTTGATTTTCATTTAAGATATTAAGTGCAACAATATCATCAATTAAGATATGAAATTCACTATTTACTAGTTCACTATACTCTTTAAGTAATTTTGTCTTTTGTAGCTCATGTTTGATAATGTCATCACTCATCTCTATAAGTATATTTATATTTATTAATAGTAGATCTAATTGGATTTTATCTTCCATTCTAAAATCTAGAGTTTTAGCTTTTTCTCCCCATTCTTTTAAGTCATTTTTTGAATCTTCAATTCTTTCAAAAAGAAACTTGTCATGGCGGATAAGAAATCCTCTTACTGCTGATATAAGTTCGTGGCTATTTATTTCAAGCTCATCTAAAGATTGAAGTTTTTTTGCATAGTTTGTATCAGTTTCTTTTAGATGTATTTGTAAAAACTCATCAAGACCTTTTTCTATATGGATATAAATTAGATCACTTTTATCTTTAATGATTAGTTTTTGAACCCTATCAACTTCTATAAGATCATTACTAAGTCTCATAAAATTGTTATAAAAGTTTTTTAATTCTCTAGCATAGTTGGTAGTATTTAGTGAGTTTGATAATTTAATATATTCATTTAAATGGTCATTGAAGTTTTTTGTGGAGTTATAATATTTATCTAAAGTACCTTTTCCTTCAAGTATCTCTTGGGTGTGATTTGTATGATCAAGGATACTATTATATGCTTCATTGATATTGATTTCAAGCTCTAATGTAGATATTACCCTAGGTACACTTAGTTGTGCAACTTTAGTATTTAATTTTTCTATCTTATTAAAGAAATATAAACTTATTCCAAAAAATAAAGATACAAGAATAATAGGAAATAAAAGGGTACTAATTTTAACTTTCAATACTAAACCACTCAATTTATTATTTTTTAATGATTCTATCATAATAGAAGTAAAAACTGTTTTACTAGATTGTAATTTTCATTATTATTATAATTCTATTACAAATTGTAATGTTTTTAAGTAATTTTTTTATTTATGGTAATATTTTAAAATATAAACAAAAAGCTTTTATAAAAGGAATTTAAATGGATGGTAAGATTATGGTGACTTATAAAATACTATGTAAAAATGACTTCAATCTAGAACTAACTTTAGAAAAACTTCTAGCAAATGAAAAGGTATCAAAGATGATAAAAAGTGAATTTGCAAAAGGGATAAGAAATATAGACCTTATTACAAAAGATGGGGAATCAAAAATAAAGATAGAAACAAATAAAGAATTGTATCAATTTGAAGTAAATAAGGATGATTTTGCTGATCTTATTAGCCTAGCAGAAGAGGATGCTAAGACTAGGAAACTTACTAAGAAAGATTGTGTTGATATTGAACTTGTAAATATTGAGACTATTGATTAAAACTATTTTTTAATTTGTGATTTTTAAAGTTATCAACTTTTCCCCTTTTATTTGATTGTTAGGGGTAAAGTGATTTTAAATTCAGCTCCAGTGTATTCTTTGTCATTGTATTTATATGTAGTATTATTAACTTTTATAGTACCTTTTAGATTTTTTACTATGATATTATAAGTCATATATAGTCCGATACCTGTACCTTGACTTTGGTGTTTTGTAGTAAAGTATGCTTCAAATATTTTTGGTAATACATCTTTTGGAATACCTCCTGCAGTATCTTTGATGATTATTTCTATACATTCTCCTAGCTCTTTTTGTTTACAAGGGGTGGTACATTTTTGGAATTTACACTCTTCAAGATGTTTTATAGAAACAAATAGATATCTATCTTTTATATCATTTTCTTCAAAGGCATCATAGGCATTATTCATGATATTAAAAATAGATTGGATTAGTTCATTTTCATATGATTGGATATCCACTTCATCAATATCTTTTATGATCTCTATCTCTTTATTTTTGAATTTTGCAGAAGTAAAAGTCAATATTTTTTCATACATATTTTTAGTATTAAAGTATGCTTCTTTTTTATTTGGATTAAAGTAGTTACGAAAATCATCAATAGTCTGGGAAAGATGATTGGTTGATTTTAAAATCAATTCAAAAGCTTCTTCTTCTTTCTTATCATCTTGTAAACCAAATTCTTTATTAAATTTGAGTGTAGATACTGCCATACTTATCATATTTAGAGGTTGGCGCCATTGGTGGGCGATATTACCTATCATTTCACCCATTGATGCCATTTTTGTTTGTTGGGTTAAGATATTGTTTTGTTCTTTGTATTCATTGAATTTTGACTCTAGTCGTCTTGAAACAAATATAGATATTGCTAATAATAAGGTAGTAGTAAATGTTGCGAGAAAAAGTACATCTAAGATTTTATGTTCATTTTCTTTTACTAAAGCTTCTTCTTTTTTTCTAATCTCTTTTAAAAGTTCATCTTGATAAAAACCAGTACCAATTATCCATTGCCAAGAATCAAAACTTTTGATAAATGAAATCTTGTCAGCAGTTATTTTACGTGATTTGTTGTATTCTCCTATATATTTGTGGTAGCCACTTTTTTTATTTTTCCCTATATTTATAAACTCACTTATAAGCTCTTTATGTTTTTTCTTTTTTATATCCTCAAATTTTAATCCACGTAAGTTTTTATTGATATGACTAAGTGTAGTACCTTGATAATCAATAATAAAGATATATCCATTATCTGTGTATTTGATTGAGTTTATATAATTTAATATTTCTATTTTTAATTCATCTTCATAATCATCTAAAAACTCAGCAGTATTGATTATCATATTTAAAGGCTTAAAGGCTTTATAAAAGCCAATTTTTCTATATTGTTTTTTGCTTTTATCATTCCTATACCAATGAAATTCGCTATAACCTTCCCCTTTAGTTTTTGCTATACCTACTATCTCTCTTGTGATATATTTTCCATTGATATCTTGTACATCCCATATATATTTACCTTCAAGGTTTAGACTTTTTATTGGATGAAAAATATTATATCCATCATTATTGATTATAAAAAAATATCCTCTGCCATCATTAAATCTTATCTCATTTAAAGCGATTTTTATAAGGGCTAATATCTCTTTATCCGATTTATCTTTATTATTTTGATAAATACTATTTGCTATGGCGTAGGCTTCATAAACCCTTTGTTTTAGATTTTCTTTTAGTTTTTCTTCACTTTTTTGTTTTTTATATTTTATATAGTTGTATACTCTATCAACCTCTTGATGTATGAGTTGTTTATTTTTTGCTAAATATTCTGATTTAAGATTATTTATTTCTCTCTCAAAATTTTCATTATTATCCAATGTAATAAAATAGGTAATTAGTGTTGATACTAAAATAGTTGCTATTACAGGAGCATATTTTATAAATTGTAAAATCTGTTTTTCTTTTTTTTGAATCATAAATACTCCCCTAAATATTTTGTAGGAATCTTCTTATAAAAGATGTGTAATTAAATTGTAACTTTCATCATATAATTTTATTACTTATAATTTTATGTAAATAATGAAAGTATGTTTTTTATATCAAGTTAAATTAAATTTTAGATTTTCTTTATATTTTGAAAATGATAAATGGAGTCAGTTCTTAGCTCAAAAAATAAATTTACATTAAACACCTTTTAACAATTTTTGTTTTATACTTCGCGATTAATTTTTAACACAAATCACAAGGTTTATTTTAATATATGCAAATTCAATTTTTTATTCAAAGATCAAACTAAATGCCCTTATCCAATCTAAATGAAGAACAGCTAGCAGCTGCTACATGTGAACCTGGACATAATCTTGTTATTGCAAGTGCTGGTACAGGAAAAACTTCTACTATTGTTGGGCGTATTGCTTATTTAATCAATTCTGGGGTAGCTCCTAAAGATATTTTATTACTTACTTTTACAAATAAAGCAGCAGCTGAGATGGTTGAGCGTGTCGCAAAGTATTTTAATAAGGAGCTAGCAAAACAAATTGTTGCTGGTACTTTTCATAGTGTAAGTTATAAGTTATTAAAAGAGCTTGATAAAAAGATTACTCTAAAGATGCCAAATGAGCTTAAAACACTATTTAAGTCTATTTATGAAAAACGTGTTTTTATGGAAAGATCAGATGCTAATCCTTATGATGGTGGGTATTTATATGATTTATACTCTTTATATTTAAATTCCCATGATAGTGAAACTTTTGGTGAATGGCTAAAAGAGAGAAATGAAGAACATGAACTTTATATTCCAATTTATGAAGATGTATTTTTAGAATTTGAAGAGTTAAAAGAGAGATATGGATATGTAAACTTTGATGATCTATTATTATATATGAATAGAGCACTAGAAGAACATACCTTTCCATTTAAAGAAATTTTGGTGGATGAATATCAAGATACTAATCCACTTCAAGGAAAACTTCTAATAGGATTCAAACCAAATTCTTTATTTTGTGTAGGGGATTATGATCAGTCTATTTATGCATTTAACGGCTCTGATATAGGAATCATCGCTTCATTTGAAAAAAGATATGAAGGTGCGACGGTTTATACTTTAAAAAAGAACTATAGATCAACAAGACCAATCCTTGATTTAGCTACAAAAGTGATAGAACATAATGAAAGGATTTATCCAAAAGATTTACAGGTATTTAGGGATGATCCATTAGCTCCTCCTCCGAAACTTTTAGTTTTTGATGAGCTGTTTGTTCAGTATGAATATATAGCAAAAAAGATAAGTGAGTCTTTAACACCCCATGATGATATAGCTATTATTTTTAGAAATAACTCAGCAGCAGATGGGGTAGAAGCAAATCTTCGTGAGTATGGAATCCCTGCAAAAAGAAAGGGTGGCCATAGTTTTTTTGACTCTATGGAAGTAAAAGTTATGCTTGATGTGGTGACACTTATGGCAAGTCATAATGATATGATGTCTTTTATCCATCTTGTTGAATATGGAAAAGGGATTGGAAAAGCTATAGCAAAAGAGCTTTTCGAGGCACTTTTAAGAGTAGGAAATGATGATGTTTTAAGGGGATTATTTGATCCTGATGACTCGGTAAATCCATTTGATAAGCCAGTGCAAAAAAATATACAATTAGGTCTATTTGATGACTTTATTGAACTTGGAAGTGTATCAAAGTTTAAAGATTGTGGGTTTGATGAGATGTTTTTATCAAATCCAATTTTAAAACACCCAAAATTAAATGTGGAGGGTGCTACATTTCTTTTTGATTTTTATTGTTTATTATGGGATCTAAAAAGGGTTAAAAGACCAACAACTTTAATTGAACACATAGAAAAATCAAACTTCTTTGCCCATATAAAAGAGAAGCTAAGTACAAAAAGAGCCACAAGAAAAGATGGAAGTTTAGATGAGGATTTAAAGCAAACTGCCATAGAGAGAATTGAGAGAAAGGTATTTGTACTTAAAAACTTAAGTCGTCACTATGATAATATCTATAAATTTGTAAATGCCATGGTTCTAGGTGGTGGTGAGATGAGTGAAGGGGAGGGTGTAAATCTCCTTACAGTTCATGCCAGCAAAGGGCTAGAGTTTAAAGAGGTATATTGTATCGATTTAGCTGAAGGACGTTTCCCTAATACTAAACTTGTAAGTAAAGGTGGAAGTTTAGATGAAGAGAGACGTTTATTTTATGTGGCAGTTACAAGGGCAAGGGATATATTATTTTTATCCTATGCAAAATATGACAAGATCAAAAAGACAGATTTTGTTCCATCTATCTTTTTAAAAGAAGCTGGGATGGTGAAGTAAGGAGTTTAAAAACTCTCCCATTCATCATCTGCTGTATTTGATACAATTGTTTTAGTAGGTTTTATTTCTACTGGTTCAGTTTTTTTTACTACTTTTTTAGCTTGAGTATGTGAGGGAGTTGGTGTAGCTCTAACTGGTTTAGCTATTTTTGCTACAACATCACTTTTTCCAATAAAATTCTTAGTATTAGCATCTTCAACTAATCCATGAGCCATATGAAGTGTTTCATTGGCTATATTTGCCACATTTGTTGCTTCACTTGCATTTTCTTGGGTTACACGATCTAACATAGTTACCGCATCATTTATTTGCTCGATTCCTGTCATTTGCTCTTTTGAGGCACTACTTACGTCATCAATGATATGAATAGTCTCAGAGATATGGGTATTTAATTCTTCATAACCTTTGATCATATCATCAGAGATTTTTTTACCATCATTTGCTTTTGTTGTAGCTGCTTCTACTAGATCTTTGATCTCTTTTGCTGCTTCTGCTGATCTACTTGCTAGATTTCTAACTTCCCCTGCAACTACTGCAAAACCTTTACCTGCTTCTCCTGCTGTAGCAGCTTCTACTGCTGCGTTTAGTGATAGGATATTTGTTTGGAAGGCGATTTGATCAATTACTGCGATTGCTTCATTGATCGCATTTACTTCGGCATTTATTTCATCCATAGAAGAAGCTGTTTTTGTTGCTAGGTTTTGACCTGTGTGTACAGCTGACTTTACTGTTTGCCCTAGGTCTGCCATTTTTACTGCATTTTCTGCATTATTTCTCGTGATAGAAGTGATCTCTTCTAGTGCTGCTGATGTTTCTTCTAAGCTTGCTGCTTGTTCATTTGCTTTGTGAGCTACGTTTTGTACTGATTGGTTCATTTGTGTTGCGTTGTTTTCTAGGGTTTGACCATTTTGAAGATTTGTTTTAGCTGAGTTTGCTAAAGCATCACCTAGGGTATTTACACTACTTATTACGGCAAGCATATCTTCACGTAATCTTTTATTTACTTTTGCTTGTTTTGTATAGTCTTCATTTGTATATGATTCTAGGGTACTTTTTAGTTCAGTCATATTTGCTTCATTTTCTTCAAGCATTTTATTTACTGTTCTTTTAAGGGCAGCAATCATAAAGTTGTGGGAGCTTGATTTTACTCTACATCTATAGATACCTCTAGAGATTTTATCTAAGATAAGAACTACTTCTCCAAGTACATTCATATCCTCTTTTCTCATCTCATCAAATTTATCCACATAGTTATTTAACTCTTTAAAGATAAGACCAAGTTCATCATTTTTCATATATTCAGCTTTTACAATACGATTTGTTCTCATAAATGCAAAATCCATAATATCATCCATATATTTTCTAAAACGTTCAATTCCACCTACAATTCTTCTCATTGCAGCATAGTTTGTATATGCAATAATAGCTGCAAAGATAAGATTTGTAACAATTATGGCAGTCATTTTAGAATCGCTTAAAATAGCAACAGTAGTGATAGTTGCAAAACCAAGTTGAGCTAATATCATATTTATTAGAAGTTTTTGTTTGGTAGGGGTATTTTTAAACATTATGCCTCTTTGTATATAATCCCAATAGATGGGATAGTTTCTTTTATTTGGATTAATTTTATCAATTAAGAACTTAATATAAGTTTTATTATTATTTAGGTATCGAATTGTTTTATTTTACGTAGGGAATTGTAATATAGTTTTATACTACTATCATATAAAGAAATAAAAATCCTCTCATTTTTATGAGATAGCTTTATTAATTTATATTAAGTTCCATATATTTTATATTTGGAATTATTAAAGTACAAATTTTTGATTTATGATTTGATTAATTATTGCATAAAATATACTACTAAAGGTATAGCAATTGTAGAAATCATAGCAAATAGATAATAGAATGAATCTGTACTATTATTTGTCAGCATGTTATTGATTTTTTCTTTATTTTGGTTTTCCATAATTTATCCTTAGTCAAAATTTATTAACAAAATTATAAATCAAATTATGTAATTAATGTGTAGCTTTTTGAAAAAATTAAGAAATTTTAATGATTTTTTTATAAGTTGTGTAGAATTGTTACACAAATGTTGCTTTGTTGTTTTGATAATAAAAAAGTACCCATAAATAAAGGCACTTTTAAAATATATAATTTTTTGAATGGTTTTAATGTTCTATTCGCTTCTCTTCCACTCTTTATAAAGAGCTTCATGCTCTTCGATTTCTGCACGAGATGGTTTTCTTCTACAAGATAAATAACCCTTTGTACCATCACAAGTCTCAAATGGATATACCGTAGCAAATACCCAATAGTATCCACCAGATTTTGTAGCATTTTTTACATATCCTGTCCATACATCTCCACGCTGAA
>CAYFGQ010000057.1:0-23465 GCA_964342525.1 uncultured Arcobacteraceae bacterium | reverse complement strand
AAAGGGTGCATAATAGTAAAACAAGCTCCCGTATAATCTTCCCCTTCATGGCTAAATGTTTTATTATAAACATTTAGATCTCCATCCATATGTTTAGTTACCATCTCTTGGGACATATATAAACCTATACCAGTACCATTTGATTTATGTTTTGTAGTAAAATATGGCTCAAATACCCTATTTATAATATTTTCAGGAACCCCTCCTGCATTATCTGTTACACTAAATACTGCATAGTTATCTTTTGTATAGATATCCACAAATATTAATCTTTTTTGATCTTTTTTTGTTTCTAAGACATCCCTTGCATTATTTAAAAGATTCATAATTACTTGCATAAGTTCATTTTCTAAAGATAAAAGTTCTATATCTTCTATATTTTCGATCACTTCAATTGATAAGTGACCAAATTTTGCATCCACTAAGGTGAGTGTTTTTTCATAACTCTCTTTTAGATTAAAATGATTTTTCTTTTTATTTGATTTAAAAAATTCCCTAAAGTCATCTATGGTTTGAGAAAGATACTGAACTGTTGTATTTATCCTTTTTAGTTGTTTGATATCATGTTCATTATTACTCTCTAAACCTAACTCTTTTAAAGCCATTAGACCTGTAGAAGCACTACTTATTACAGATAGAGGCTGACGCCATTGGTGGGCAATATTTCCTATCATCTCGCCCATAGCTGCCATCTTTGATTGGTGTACAAGTAGTTTTTCTTTTTCTATTAGTTTCTCTTCAATCTCTTTTTGAACAGTAAGATCAACAAATGATGCCACATAATAACTGATCTCATTCTCTTTATTTAAGACAGTTTGGATACTCAAGTGTTCAGGGAAAATATCTCCATTTTTATTTTTATTATTTATCTCCCCTGCCCAATAATTATACTTATGCAAAGACTCAAACATCTCTTCATAAAACTTCTCATCATGAAGACCTGATCTTAATATGGCAGGATTTTTACCTAATACTTCATCTTTAGAATATCCAGTGATTTTACTAAAAGCTTTATTTGCTTGAAGTATTTTTCCATTTGCATCAGTGATAATCATCCCACTTTGGGTTTCAAAGGCTACAGAGGCTATTTTTAAAGCATTATGGGATATCTCAATCCTATTAAGCATAGTATTTACTTCATCATAAAGTTTACCAAACTCATTATCTTGATCTATCTCTATTTTTTTATTTATAGAATCTACAAGATCAACTTTTTCTAGATGTGATACAAGTTTTAAAATAGGTTGGGTAAATTTTTGGGCAAAATATACTGCTAAAAAATAAGATATAACAAACATAAAAATTAAAATAAATATTGCAATTTTTAAGTTTTTCATAAAAACATCAAATAGTGTCTCAATTTTAAAACTAAGCCATACATATCCTAAATGGGTACTTTGGTATTTAGTATCTATATATATTTGAAACATATCATCTTTTACAAAATATGAATCCCTTAAATCTTTTGATGGCAACTTTTCCACTTCAAAATTTAAATTATCTATACTATATTGATAGATTGCTTTTCCATCCAATTTATATAATACCATCTTATCAAGGTTTGTAAATGATTTTAGATTTGCTGATATATCAGCTGCGGCAGATAGTTCATTTAAAAATACCAACTTTGCAACATCTTGCCCTAGAATTGTACCCACAACCTTTGATTGATCTAGAGCTCTTTCATATTGATTATTCATATACCAAAATAAAAAACTACCATATCCAATCACACCAGTAACTGTAGTAACAATCAAAATAATAGATATAAGTCTTTTTTTAATAGAGCCATTATAAGTGTTATTATTCAATTTTTAGCCATTTATTTTTTTGAAGGGTTTTCAATAGGTACTGAGCTGTCATTACCCCACTCTACCCATGAGCCATCATAAACTGATACTTTATATCCAAGCTCTTGTAACACCACATAATTAAGTGCAGCCTCAGCCCCTCCATCACAATAAAGGATCACTTCTTTATCCCTTGGTACATCCTTATATACCTTTTTAAGTACAGCCCAATCTTTCATCATATTACCATTTTTGGTTACTTGATAGTTTTGGGTACAAGCATAATTTTTAGCTGTAGGAATATGTCCATATCTTTTAGCTAAAGATTCTTTGCCTTCATAATGAGAGCTTTTTCTTCCATCAATAATTGTTTTTTTACCTATGGATAAAAGAGTACTAAGTTTTGTTTGTACTTTTTTATTATCTACTCTTATTACAAACTCTTTTCTTTGTATTTTTGGTGGAGTTGTGGAGATTTCAACTTTTTTACTAAGCCAATCACTATAGCCATATTTAAGAACACCAACATTTTTATGCCCTAAAGTCTCCAAAATCCAAAAAAATCTAGCTGCCCAAATAAAATCACCATTATCATAAGCCACTACTAAACTATTATGATCAATTCCAGCATTAGAAAAAATATCTTTTAGAAAATCAAGTTTTGGCATCATGTATTTTTCATCAAAAAGTGACTTTAATCCAGGAATATTTACGGCATTTTTAATATGTCCCTTTTTATATTCATCACTAACTCGAAGATCTACAATAACTAGATTTTTGTTATTTTTATTTTTGCTTAACCAATCCAATCCCACAATGGTAGGTAGTTGCTTTGCATTAAGATTTGTTATTACCATTAAAAGTACTAATATAGCTATCTTTAGAGTCTTCATAATGTTTACCTTTATTTTAGATACTAATACTATATATTTTTTTTAATTAAAGTTTAATATAGTGAAAGCCCCCAAAACATGGTATTTTATAGGAAATAAAAAAGGGGAAGTAAAAATTACTTCCCCTTTACATGTAATTAAAATGTAGTTTTTAGTAAAGACCAAACTGTCCAGTTGTTTGTTTATAAATAACTCTAAGGTTATCATCTTTATCATAGAATACTTTGAATGTATCTTCTGTATCTTTTAATTCATCTAATGCATCAGCTATATCCATAGGTTTATATGATGCTAGTTTTACAGGAACAATCACATCCTCTAAAGCTTCTAATTCTGTTGCGATAGCATCTTGAAGTCCTTCAACTTCTGCTGCTTCTGCAAATTTTGTAGCTTTGTGTGAAGAGATTTTATCATGATGACGTCTAAGTTTTTTAGATGCTCTATCAACTGCAATATCAATTGCTGCGTATAAATCTTTATCTTTTTGTTTTATAACAATAGTGTTTAAATTTGCTACATTAATAGTAAATTCAAATGTAAATGTATGTTTTCCATTTTTTTCAGCTTGCTCAACAATTGAGTGGATAGAAATAATATCTAAGTTATATTTTTCTAATGCTCCAATTGAAGCTTCGATATGATTTTTAATTGCCTCTGTTAGGTCAATATGTCTTCCAACAATACTAGTATTCATAGTATCTCCTTTATCTTTAATTAACGAAACAATTATAACCTAAAACATATAAAAATAACTGAAATAAAAAAAACTACGAGAAGGAATTAAATATTCATCAAATCTTGTATCACACTCTCACGTTTTGTAGTTTCAAGTTTTTTACATCCACTCATTAAAGCTTCCTCTTCACCCACAATAAAACACATCTTTTTTGCCCTTGTAATTGCAGTATATAAAAGCTTAGTATTATGCATAATATAATGGGAAAAAGTCATAGGTATAAGAGCAGACTCATACTCCATCCCTTGAGTCTTATGTATAGTAAGGGCATATGCTAAAGATAAGTGAGAATCTAGTTGATCAAAATCATAATACACCACCATATCATCATTTGGATATAGGACTAGACATTCTCTCTCTTCAAGATCAAGTTTGATGATAATCCCAAGCATTCCATTAAATACCCTCTTTTCAAACTTATCATCATGTCCTTCTTTGTACATCTTCATGGTTTTGATTTTCATATTTTCATTTTTAGTATGGATTACCTTATCACCTTGTTTATATTGATACTTTTTACTTTGATGGGCTTTTCTTCTTGAAGAATTAAAAAGCTTTTGAAGTTCCATATTTAGATTTTCAACACCAAGGGTTCCATTTTTCATAGGTGTGATTATTTGAAACAAAGTAAGATATTTCCCTATCTCTTTTTCTTTTAGAAGATGATTCATCTCTTTTATATATGTACTTGCTAACTGAACAATTTTATTTAAAATTCTTCCTGTATTTTGTGCACGTATTGTTCCTAGCTCATTTCCACTTACTGAGTTTTTTGTAGCATAATAGTTATCTATGGAAACATTCACAAAAGAAAAATCATCATATTTCTCTTTATATTCAGGAACATTTCCTTTTCTTATCTCATTTGCTATCACAGCGATAGCTTGGTTTTCATCTTGTCTATAGATTTTTGTAAGTTTACTTACAGGGGCAAGATCAAAGTTTAATGAATCCTCTAAAATATTCCCAGCACCAATAGCAGGAAGCTGTCCATCATCCCCTACTATTATAAATACTGTATCCTCATCTATTTTTGAAATGATTTGATAAAAAGTCACAGAGTTTACCATAGATGCCTCATCTAGCAAGACAACCTTTTGAGGGAAATAATCTTTTTCTTTATTGGTAACCAGAAGTGACTGGATGGTACTACTTGTATAACCCGTAGTATCACTAATACGCTGTGCTGCAATACCACTTAGTGCAATACAGATTATATCATCATACTGGTACCTCTCTTCAAGTAGTTCAAGGATTGCTCTAGATGATGTGGATTTACCTGTTCCTGCATAACCCACAAGTAATACAGTCTTTTCACCATTATTTACATACTCTACTGCTTTTTTTTGCTCATCAGAAAGCTTAATACCTATGGATTCCTCTTTTTTTGCTATATATTTAGCAAATTCTGAGGTGATCTGCTTATTTTTCACCTTTGCCCTATTTTCAAAAAACTCTACTATTCTAGTTTCTGCATGATAAAGCATACTAGAAGTTAGTCTATCTTTTTTTGTCTCAAAGATATCATTACTAACTAACATCTCATTTATTGAATGTTGGTAAAGATCATTTTCATTATAAAAATTAAGCCCTTGATCTAATAGGGAGAATAGTTTCTCCTTAGAGATTGAGCTATTTCCATTTGCTTCAAAATACTCTTTTAAAGTATAGTTTATACAAGCACTTATACGAAATTCACTCCTTGGATCGATTCCAAGGTTTACAGCTATCTCATCAGCCCTTTTAAACCCTACCCCTTTTATACGTATAAGCATATATGGATTTTCTTTTATCTTCTCCACAAGATTTTCAACTTCAGAAAACTCTGCATATATTTTATTTATAAGAGTACCAGTTACTCCATATTGAGCTAAGAATGATCCAAGTTCACGTAAGTGTTTAAATTTATTCCAGCTGGTTACTATGGAGATAAGTTTTTTCTCTTTTATCCCTTTAAACTCTAAAAGTTTTGCTGGTGTATTATCTAATATCTCTACAAGCTCTTCATCAGTATATTTTTTAGTAAGTTCTGTGGCTAATTTTTTTGAAACACCTTTTACTATTTTTGTAAGGAAAAAATAAAGCTCAGCCTCTTTTATTTCAAGTGTAGTAAACTCAAACTGCACCCCATACTTTTTATGGGTGATCCAATCACCTTTTAAAAGGATCTCTTCACCTACTAAATTGTCTAAATCTGTATCAAAATATTGACCACAGATTTTTTGACCATTTTCAAGTACAGCTATGGTGTAATTGTTTTCCTCATTAAAATAAAGAACACGTTTAAGTACACCCGTTAGATTAAATGACTTAGTAGTATCCATCATTGAACTTTTTTGATTTATGTTTATCTTTTTTATAGTTTGTTCTATTTTTCTCTTTATGTAAAAGATTTGCTTCTTTTAAAAGTAGCTCTTTTTGCTCTTCAAAATCTTCATACTCATTATCCACTGAGGCTAATATAAGATTTGTATATTCTATAAGTTTTGTAAGATACTGTGAGTTTACCCTCACATCTTTTACTTTTTTGAGTTGAAGATAGTTTTCTTCAACCCTTTCTTTGAACTTTTCAAGATCAAACTCTTCCTCTTTAAGTAAAGAGATGGCACGTTTTACAAATTTTTCTAGTGCCCTAATATATTGTAATCTAAGAACTTTCTCGTTTATAACTTTTACCTTTAAGTCAGAGATGATGTTTGATAAAGTTCCATCATATTTTTATAAAAATCCTCAAACTGAAAATCTTCTATAATTCCACTTGAAGTGGCAATATGTTGATGTATCTTTCTTAATTTTGGTAATCTATCTGGGAACATTTCACTTAATATAATAGATGAAATCTCTGGTCTAACTAAAATAGCTGGTGGTAACATACCTATAGTAAAAAGCTCCATAATTGCATCATTGTTATATGTAACATGGTGGTGTGCACCATGGGGACAAGTATTTATATTTACTAATGTTTTACACTGATCACAATAAACTGTCTCACCTAAAATATCGATCTCAATATCAATCTCACCTAAAGTATCAACAACAGATCCTAATCTATGAGATTCATAATATGCCCCAAGACCTGCATGGTTTTGCCCAAGGATAAGTTTATCTGATCCATAATTTTTAGCAACAATCGAGTTTAAAGTAAGCTCATTAAATCCACCAAAAATATATGTATTCTCCAGAGGAATCACAACTACTCTACTTTTTGGTAAAAAGTTATCTACAAAATAATCAATTGTTTTTATCTTAGTATCAAAAGAGATGATATCATTTACAAATGGTTTTTGAATAAATAAAATTAAAAGATCACAATCAACTAAAGTTCTTCTTATAATCTTTTCATGTACCCTATGAAATGGTCTAGCAGTCATCACTAAAGATGATATCTTCGTAGCTTCTGTTTCAACAATCGCTTTTTTGATATTTTCTTTATGATCTTTTATATCTTCAAAATCAACTTCAAACTCACCACATACAGCGTAGTTTCCTAGTCTTCTATAGGTATCTTGTACTCCCGGATGATCAGGGTTATTTGTACCATAAATTCTTCTAACCCTCTCATCTTTATCAATTCTAAAAGCCTCATTTACAACAAGAGTACCATACTCCCTATCCTTATAAAAAAGATGTAAAGTTTCACCCTTTTTTACATTTTTTAAAATCTCTTCATTTCTTCTTCCACTTGGAGCTAGAATAAATGAAAATGGGAAAAGTTTACCGTTGTATCTTCCTGTAGTATCTACCTCTATGGCTTCTTTCTCAGTCATTAAGCCCTCAACTGGATAAAGTAACCCCTCTTTTGCCATAGCTAATGTTGCTATTGCTTCTTTATCAATATATAAATATTTCTTTTTTTCCATTTTCTTTCACTATTTTTAGTTATTTTTGAAACCCATTATACCCAATAGATCACAAATATTTTCTTTCATACCTTTCAATCATAGTTTTATTTCCATTAATCCCACCTTGATGTATATAAAGCATAGGAATACTTGTATCAATACTGTTACTATTTATAGCATCTAATAAAGTACTCCATCCAACAGGGTCATAAAGTAGATCAAACTCTATACCTGTTTGCTCTTTTAATTCATTATATAATTCAAAGTTTTCACGATAAAGTTTTCCAAAATGATACCTTCTAGGTGGCTCAATAATCTTTGGATAAATATCTAAACTACTATTCAGATCATTAAACTGCTCAGCTAGATATTCGCTTCTTCCTACACAAGCACAAGTATATACATTAAATGGTATATTTTTTTGCAAGAATAGTGCCGTAGTACCAGTACCACTTGGTAAAAATATATTTAATTCTTTTATATTATTCTCATTTGCCCAAGTATTTATCTCATCAGCTAAGATTTTTATACCATACTCAGATTCTTTTACTCTAGCACCCTCTTCTATTACAATAGTACTTTCATCAAAGTTTTGATTTTTGATCCACTCAGTGATAGTTATCTCTTTGCCTAAATTTAACTCTATAAAATTTACACCATTATCCAATGCGTCTTTATAGTTACCACTTGGATTCTCTTTTAAAAAACTTGCTATATGATCCACATAAAAATCAAACTCTACATTTTTCATTTTTGCTAAAACAGATAAAGAATAAAGAGCGTTTGATTGAGCTGAACCATAGGATACTATTTTTTTAATATCTTTAAAATCTTGATTTAAAAAGTAATAAAATTTTCTAGCTTTATTTCCATTGAAGTTGGGATCAAGAAGATCATCTCTTTTTATAAAAAAAGAAGACCCTCTAAAAGTTATTTCCTCTATAGGAGAGTTTAAAAGTTTTATTTTCTCTTTCCGCGGGAAAATTCTGTGATATACTGTGCTATTTCATCTAAGTGGATTACATCTTTTACAGCTCCAGCCTCTATAGCTTTTGCAGGCATACCAAATACTACACAGCTTTCTTCATTTTGTGCTACTGTGTATGCTCCATTTGTGTGAAGTTCTTTCATACCGATTGAACCATCATCACCCATACCTGTCATCATCACAGCCATAGCACCACCACCAACAGTATTATTTAATGATCTAAACATCATATCTACACTTGGTTTATGACGACTTACTTTTACTTCATCCACAAGTCTGATTTTATAATCTCCACCAGACTTTTCTATGGTAAGGTGCATATTACCTGGTGCTAAATAAGCATGTGATCTCTCTAAAACATCACCATTTTTTGCTTCACTTACAGTTACATCACTACTTGCATTTAATCTATTCGCAAAGGAATTTGAAAAACCATAAGGTATATGTTGAGATATGATGATTGGAGGTAATCCAGATGGTAAGTTTCTAAACACTTTTATAAGTGATTCAACTCCACCAGTTGATGAACCTATACCTATCACCTTTGATCCAGGCATAAGAGCTGGTTTTTTTACCAATACTTCATCAGGATGAATTTTTCTCTCCACACCATTTTCCAATAAACCATGAAATTTTTTAGTTTTCACTTCTACTGGTGGTTTTGGTTTTTTTAGAGTATATCTTTTTAAAAGGAATGTTAAATTTAAAAGAGTATCTTTTATTCTATCAGAAAAAGAACTCATAGATTCACCAGTTTCAGGCTTAGGGATAAATCCAACTGCACCATCATCAAAGATATCATTACCCCTTACACCCTCACCTGAAATAACAACTGCAGGCATTGGGTGTAGTCTCATAAGATTTCTAAGAAATGTAACTCCATCCATTTTTGGCATATTTATATCAATAGTTACTAAATCAGGTTCAAACTTTTTGATTTTCTCCCTAGCATCATAAGCATCCATTGCATCAGAGATAACTTCAAATTCATCAATAGAGTTGATCATATCTTTTATAACTCTTCTCATAGAAGGAGAATCATCAATCACTAAAACCGTATACACATTTTTCTCCTTATATTAGAATAGATCAATTTCCATTTGTGGTTCTGCTGCTGGTGTATCATCACCAAATAGATCCACACCACCAACATATTCTTTGATAACTGGTGCTTTCGCAATCTCTGTTTGAAGTGCACGCTCTTCTTGAGCAATTTTATTATCAGTATCAGATTTCTGAGTAACTTTGATAAATGTCTGAAAATTCTCACCCATAAGGATCAATCTACCATGTTCTCCCCTACAATGCTCAGAGATAATTGAAAATCCCTCTGAGGCACAGAAATCTTTTGCAAACTCAACATTTCTATGTCCAATACTATTCCCCATAGTACCAAGTTGCATAATATCTGCTCCACCAGATATTTTAACTTGCATATTCTCTTTTTTACATCCAAGTTTATACATTTCATTGAGCATTGATTCCACTGAGAATAGTCCATATTTCATATCATCGTTACTACTTGATGAACTTGGAAGTAAGAAGTGATTCATACCTTTGATCTTGAGAACCTTATCATAAAACATAATAGCAACACATGATCCAAGTAAGGTTTTAAATGCTATCCCCTCACTATCTGCTCCAACTGCAAACTCACCACCAATTACAGTGTGAGCGTACATCCCCTTTATTTGTTGAGTAAATCTACTATTGGAAGCTTTTTCAATACTTCCATCTTTATGCCCAATGGTAATCAAAAGATTTCCTTATGTTTAACAAAAATATTCTGCCCAACTCTATGTGTATAATTTATAAGATCCTGAGGAGATTCAGAGTGACCTAAATAAAGAGTTCCGCCTATTTTTAAATGTCTAAAAAGCTTTTTTAATATTTTATTTTGATCCTCAGATGAAAAATAGATCAAAACATTTCTACAAAATATTACATCAAATTCATTATCACCATATGGATATTTTTCATTATTTAAATTATTTTCAGCGAATGTGATCATAGATTTTAAATCATCATTTGCTTTTATTAAAATCTCTTCTGATGCTAAACCTTTTTGAACTCTTCTTTTAAAATAGTTTTGAGGTTTAATCCAATCAGGAAACTCTTTTGAGCTTTTTGAAAATCTATATATTCCATTTGCTGCATTTTGTAATACATTTGTGTCAATATCAGTTGCTACAATTGAAGCCCTAATATTAGCTCCATATTGTCTATTTGCTTCTTTAACTGTCATTGCCATAGAGTATGGCTCTTCCCCTGTTGATGAGGCACTACACCACATCTTAATTGCCTGTGAATTATTTTTAAACTCGCTTAATACTCTGTCTCTTAGATCTGTGAAATGAAACTCTTCACGAAAAAAATGGGTTTTGTTTGTAGTAAATGAGTTTATAAATTCTGTAGTAAATTTTCCATTGCTGATCTCTTCAAGAAGCTCATCTATATCCCCTGGAAATCTAGTATCCCTCTTAAGCTTTTGAAGTCTATTGCTGATCATTATATCTTTATTCTCTGTCAGAGTGATCCCTGTCAGAGAATAAAGTATGGATTTTACTTTATCATGTATATGTAAAGTATCCTTCATATATCCTTCTTATATATTAGGATGCTTTTTTGCTTTTACCAGAATCATAATTTGATGCATCTATACTTTTTTGTGCATCAATGATTCCTAACACATCTAGAATCAGACCAATACTACCATCACCCCTAACAGTAGCAGCACCAATCCCTTCTACACTTCTAAAGTTTTTATCTAGAGGTTTTACAACCACTTGATGTTGATGTAAGAACTCATCAATAAATAGCGCTATTTTCATATTACCAGATTGAACAACAATTAACATACCATCTTCAAGCTCATTGTGTTTTGACTCAATTCCAAATAATTTATGAAGTCTTACAACTGGGATAAACTCTTCTCTAAGCATTAATAGATCTTGAGTACCATCACCAATTCTCTTAATCATCTCTGTTGTTGGTTGTAAAGACTCAACAATTGCACTTAGTGGTAAGATATATTTCATCTCACCTACAGCAATATCTAGGCCATCAAGGATTGCAAGAGTAAGAGGAAGCATGATTGTAATTGTTGTACCAACACCTAGCTCTGTATCAAGTTTAATGATACCACCAAGTTTATTGATATTTGTTTTTACAACGTCCATACCAACACCTCTACCAGAGATATCAGTAATTTGATCAGCTGTACTTACACCTGCTCCAAAGATTAACATTGCTTTATCATTATCACTCATTTGAGCCAATTGAACTTCATCAATCTGACCATTTGTTAATGATTTTTGAGCAACTTTTTCTACATTGATTCCTCTACCATCATCTGCAATTGTAATGATCATTTGACCATTTGCTTGCTCCGCACTAATAGAGATTGTACCAAGCTCATTTTTACCAGCTGCTTTTCTCTCTTCAGGTGTTTCAAGACCATGATCAAGTGAATTTCTAATAATATGCATTAATGGATCTGTAAGACCTTCAATCATAGCCTTATCAATCTCAACGCTATCCCCATCATGTTTAAATTCAATTTTCTTACCAAGTTTTTTAGAGATATCCCTAACAACTTTAGGGAATTTAGAGTAGATAGATTCCATAGGTACCATTCTGATACTCATAATAGAATCTTGCATCTCTCTAATGTGTCTTTCAAGAAGATCTAGTCTTTCTAATACTGCTGTTCTTGTTTTTGCCTCACTAATAGTTGTAGCAAACTGAGTAAGCATCGCATTTGTAATTACTAGATCCCCAACACTATTCATAAGATTATCAATTTTGTCAAGATTTACTCTAATATTATTTGTTGCCGCTGCTTTTTTCTCTCCACCTGCTTTTCTAGCCGTTGACTTTTTAGCTGCTGCTGGTTTAGCTACAGGCGCTGCCGCTGCTGGTTTAGCTTCTGCTGCTGGTGTTTCAGCAACTGCTTCAGGTGTTTCTTCTTTTATAGGAGTTGACGTTGTTTGTGGCTCAATTTTTGAATCTGAGTTTAATTCTGGCATATCATCAAAGAAACCAAAATCTTCACTATCATCAGATTTCATTTCTGGTTCTGGAGCATTTTTACTTGCTTCATTCATTTCATCATCAAAGAATCCATAAGAATCAGATTCTTTATCATCATCTGCAAAGAAACCATATGGTTTATTTGTATTTGATTTTTGGCTCTCTAATTCATTATCAAAGAAACCAATATTATCATTGTCATCAGTTGATGGTGTTTCAACTGGTGCTTCCTCTTGTACAGGAGCTGGTGCTGGTGCATCTGTTGGAGCACCTTCACCTGAGATATAGCCCTTCATGATCTCTAATAGTTCAGTTGTCATCTCAGTAAATTGATCTCTTTCTAAAGCTTCATCAGCTTCAAGTTCTAAGATCTCTTTCATAACATCTAAACCATCGATCAGTGTTCCAGCCATCTCTGGGATGAATTCAATCTCATGATTTCTCAGCTTATCCATCATATTTTCTACTGTATGGGTAAACTCAGCAAAATAAGTTAATTCAACCGATGCACCACTACCTTTAAGTGTGTGAACATCACGGAACAGTTGTCCCATCTCATCATCTGTTAATGTACCATTTCTCTCTGCTTCAAGTAGTACGTTATCAGCCGATTCAAAAAGCTCCTCAGCCTCTTCTAAAAACATTTCTCTATATTGTGATATATCAAAACCAGCCATGGTTATTCCTTTATAATTTTGCTTTTTCTACTATCTATCTGCTAAGTACAATATTTACAGCTTTTAGTAATTGATCTGGTACAAATGGTTTTACAATCCAACCAGTAGCACCTGCAGCTTTACCTTTTGCTTTCATCTCATCACTTCTTTCAGTTGTTAAAACTAAAATAGGCTTTGAAGCATATTGTGGTAATTTTCTAAGTTCTGCAATAAGTGTTAAACCATCCATATTAGGCATATTTACATCAGTGATTATTAAATCAAATGAGTTTGCTTTGGCTTTTTCTAAACCATCTACACCATCTACACCTTCAGTTACGTCGTTATATCCACCTTCATTTAAAGCATAATTCAACATATCTCTTAGCATCGTTGAATCATCAACTATTAAAAGCTTTGCCATCTTAATTCCTATATATATAAATATTTACTATTATCTTACAAAAAATAATTTTAAATTATCCTAAATCTGCCATTGATAATTCAATTCTGTCTTTTTTTACACCAATTACCTTAACTTCTACCTCTTGAGACTCTTTTAATACATCACTTACTTTATTAACTCTTTGTTTAGAAATCTTAGAAATATGAAGTAAACCTTCACCACCTTTTGGTAAAGAGATAAATGCACCAAAGTCAGCAATTCTTTCAACTTTACCTTTTAGAACATCTTCCACATTATAAACTTTTGTAAAATCTATTGGTTTATTTGTTCTTTTATTTGCGTTTGATGAGATGTTTTTAATATGATCTTTTGCATCAAGTACATTTTGTTTATTTTCACCAGATACTTTAACATTACCAGTATCCCTATCAAGATCAATTGATACATCAAACTTCTCAATAATCTCTTTGATAACAGAACCAGCTTTTCCAATTACAGCCATTACAGATTTTGGATCAATTAAAAACTGCTCCATTAATGGTAAAGCTTCACTAGGAACAATCTCCTCAGCTGCTTCTTCCATAATATCTAGAATATGAACACGTCCTTCTTTTGCTTGAAGTAGTGCTTCTTTTAATACAGATAATTCAATTCCACCAAGTTTAATATCCATTTGAAGTGCAGTAATACCATCTTTTGATCCAGCTACTTTAAAGTCCATATCTCCATCATGATCTTCTAGACCCATGATATCTGTAAGTACTGCATATTTATCATCTTCTACAACCATACCCATAGCTACACCAGCGATTAGTGATGATACAGGTACACCTGCAGCTTTAAGAGCTAATGATCCACCACAAACAGTAGCCATAGATGATGATCCGTTTGATTCTAAAATCTCAGATACAATTCTAACAGTCTCACTAAAATCAAGATCAATTGAACTCTCTAATGCTTTTTTAGCAAGGTTACCATGACCAAGTTCACGCCTACCAACACCTAAGATTGGTTTAGCCTCACCAACACTAAATCCAGGGAAGTTATAATGAACCATAAAGTTTTCAACTCTTGTAGATTTTTCTGTAAGCATCTCATACATTTGTCCATCTTTAGGACCAGCTAATGTTCCAACTACAAGTGCTTGTGTTTCACCTCTTGTGAATAAACAAGATGAATGTGCAGATGGTAAGATATTTGTCTCAATTGAGATTGGTCTAACATCTTTTAAACCTCTTCCATCAGCTCTAACTCTATCATCAACAATTGATTTTCTAACTAATTCTCTTTTTACAATATTTACAGCTTCATAAACATCATCAAATACTAGTTCATTTTCTTTAGAGTATTCATCTTCAATTACAATTTTTGTAACATTTTTTAAAGCAACACTTCTTTCACTCTTAGCAAGTTGCATAATTGCTTCTTTAATGTTTGATGAGTAGTTATCTCTTACATGATTTATGATCTTCTCATCAATTGTCGTAGTAATAAGTTCAACATCTTCTTGTTCTTTACAAACTGATTCAAAACCACTCTCATAAGTAGTAGATGCCTCAGCGATAGCTTTACTTGCTAGATCAATAGCATCCACAAGATCATCTTCACTCATCTCATTCATTCTATGCACTTTTGAGAACGCTTCAATATCAACCTCAATCATCTCCTCAGATGCCACAGATTTCATCTCAATCATAAGAAGTTCTGAATTTGCACCAGCTACATAAAGATCTAAAGTTGAATCTTCCAATTCACTTGTACTTGGGTTAACAACTAATTTATCTTCAATCTTAGCAATTCTAACACCACAAACTGATTTCTTAACTGGGATATTTGATGTATAAAGTGCAGCAGATGCAGCATTTAGTGCCATTACTTGCATATCAACTTCTTTATCTGCACTAAATACTAATACTGTAACTGTTGTAGGATATCTATAACCTTTAGGGAAAAGTGGTCTTAAACTTCTATCAATAACTCTTGAAGTAAGTGTTTCAAAATCACTTGGTTTACCTTCCCTTTTTATAAATCCACCAGCAAGTTTAGCAGCAGCATATGTTTTTTCAACATATTGAACAGTTAAAGGAGTAAAATCTTCATCTACAGGTGAATCAAACTCTGATACTACAGTCGCTAAAACAACAGCCTTTCCTACTCTTAACATTACTGAACCATTTGCTTGCTTTGCAACTTTTCCAAACTCAAAAATCTCTTTTTGATTATTTACTTCAAATTCACATACTGTAGACATATTTTTCCTTATTTATATATTTTCTTAATTTCGTCAATTTTTAATTCTTCATACTCATCATAATAAAAGTCTATATCAATAAAATGAGATGGATGGTAAACAAAATAGAGATCATCAGCGATGGCCTCTATATCATTTACCGTTAGATCAGGTATAACTGGCACTGCTACTGAAACAGATTTAGCACCAAGGGTTATAGCTGTTTTAATACAAGCCATCATAGTAAGGCCAGTATTTAAACCCTCATCAACCAATAATACATTTTTCCCTTCTAAATTACCAAGTTTATTATTATCCTTATATTTTTTTAAAAAGGGTTTAATATCCTTATCATAATTCTTTTTTGCCTTTGCATATACATATTTTAAATCGATATCAAAGGCTTTAATCAGTTCTTCATGAATAACAATCTCTTCAATCTCTGTTACAATTGCTACTTCACACTCTTTATTTTCTGGTGCTAAAACCTTACTACTATATATAAAATCAAGCTTTGCCCCAATCTCCTCAGCTATATTCATAGCTAAGCCAACAGAGTTTGATGAAGTAGCTATTACAGTCCACTCTTCAAGTTTCATCATCTCTATAGGAAGAACCCCTTTTAACTGTTCAGCAGCATCATCCCTATTTTTAAATAATAAACCTTTTTTATGTATCATTAATCAGTTCTTTCATCAAATTTACGCTTAAATTCATAACCACCTAAAGGTTTAAGCTCAAAGTTTACATATAAAATATTTTGTCTCACAGCAGAAGATGTCGTTGAAGATGAAGTTACTAAACTATCTTCAAGTCTTAAATTTACACTCCAACATTTTTCATTATATGTTAAAGAATAAGTTTCTTTACTACTTTCATCACTTCGTAAATCATAACTATTTTTATATGATAAAGTAATCCTTTTATTTGCTTGTAAAGATGCTTCTAAAGTCATACTTTCACTATTACCATAACTTGTATTTTGTGTCGATTTAGTATTATAATGGGTTGTTTTTAGACTCGTACCATTTTTTGCAAGAGAAAAAGAAGAAGAACTTAAAATAAATTCATTATCCTCTTGATTATAAATCACCCTATTTGATATAGTACCTAAACTATAATTAATAGTTAAATGATTTTCTAAATTTGTAGCAATATACTTATCATTTTTATACTCATAAGATTGAGTTAAAAAATCTGATACTAAGAGTCCTTTTGTTTTAATATCATAAAAATATTGTTTAGCACTTAGAGATAAACTTTTTGCTGATTCTGTAAAAGCAAAAGACGATAGGTTAGTATCTGTACTATTTACACCATAAATATCACCACTTCTTTCATATGTTTCTGGTACTACATAATCTATACCAAAATTAATAGAATGTGCTGTATCTTTATAAGCCTTGATTAAATCCGTAGACAAAGAAATCTGATGATTTGATCTAATATAATTTACATCTTTATACCTTTGAGTATCTTCCAATCCATATTTTATATTTGATAGGGTTAAATCCTCTTTTAATTTTAAAAATAGATAATCATCAAACAATGAAAATTCATAAGATAAAGGGATATTGAAATCTGTTTTATTTGCAGTTATCCCATTTTCCCTAAAATAGTTTGTGTATAGTAGATCAGATGAATAGGTTAATTTATCAAAAATAAATGAATCAGTATAAATGTGGGATTGATATTGTGGAAGTTGTTGTAAAGTAACATCATTATCATCTATAGAAGTATTTAGATAATATTTAAAATATACTCCATTATACCATTTAGCCATATCATAATAGTAGTTTATATAAGATTCTCTACTTGAACCATAAGATGTACTATCCCCTATTGCTGATATATTATCACTATCTAAATTTCTATAATCAATATCATTCATCCAATCTACCCAGATTGATAATTCATCATTAGTATAATCATTTTCAAAAATATTTGATCTATCATATTTAATGTTAAATCCATAATGTTTATCATTTTTTAGATTAAATCTGTTTTGGTATTCAGCTTTTTCTTTAAAAATACCTGTTTTAAAAAGAAAAGTTGAATATCTAGAATCTGCATATCTGAAAGTTGAATATACTCCTGCCCCTCTTTTTACCCTATTTTGAGGAACAAATTCTAAATCCCAATTGTCAGCTGGTGCTAAATATATCGGTTGAGCATATAAAAAACCTTCATCTCCTGAATAACCTATAGTAGGTCTTAAAAGTCCACTTCTTCTTGTATTGTCAGTTGGATAACCAAAATATGGAAGATAAAAGATAGGCACAGATCCCACATAAAGTCTCATATTAAATAAGTGCATCCATTGGTTTTCATTGTCCTTTGAAGCACTAGAAACTCTCATACTCCACGCGGGATCAATACAATCACAAGAAGAGATTGTTGAAGTTAAAAAATTATATTCACTTGAAGTTGAATCAATTTTTTTTGAATTTATCCATAGGTTATTTTTTAAATCCATCATAAATATAGGATTTATTATATTTTCTTCATTTTTAAAATCTAAATATGCATATTCACTAACTACTTGGGATACACCATTTTGAATAACTACAACATTCCCAAAAACTTCAGCTACTTGTTTATCTTTAAAATAGATCAATTCATCAGCCATAATATAATATTTTGGAGTAGTTAAAAGTATATGGCCTTTTGCATGCATTTTATCTGACTCATTTTCTACAGACTTTGCAACTAATTGAAATTTATCACTTTGCACACTTTTTATATCTTTTGCAAAAAGTATAATAGAGAATATAAGAATTAAAAAAACTAATTTTTTAAGCATTTACCACCAATGTTCTTGCAAACTTATCATGGAAAGTTTGTCTTGCATCATTAAAGTTTGCAACTATAAATCCAATATAGAAAAATATTTCACTTAATATTCTACTTCCACTTCTTACCATTGCATTTAAAAAAGAAACTCTTCCATAATTATCATAATCAATCACTCTGATTTTTGCAAAAATCTTACCAAGTGTTGCCCCATAATACCAAATAAAGAAAGTTTGATATACAAATTTTATAAGCATAACTTCCCAAACTGCATGATTTATTATCATCATTATTTGTACCATATCTCCACTTGCTGCTACCACATTATCCCAAAACATAACAACAACAAGCAAAGTAATTAATAAATCATCTACAATAAAAGATTTGATCCTTGACCTCATAGAGGCAAGTTCTAAATTATCTATATCGATTTGATTATCCTTATTATCCATTATTTTAATGCCTGATAAGCAATGTCTGTTCTACACTTCTTACCAGCAAAATGAACTTGACCACAAAGTGCATAAGCTCTATCGCGAGCAAGTTTAATACTATCACCAAAACCTACACATAATAATACTCTTCCACCTGTTGCAAAAAGTTTTCCATCTTCTTTAGAAACACCCGCATATGAAATATGTGAATTTGCAGCTAAATCTTCATCAATAATCTCATCCACAATAATTTCAGCAGGCTCACTGCTAGAGTATGGGTAGTTTGCACTTGCCATAACAACTGCTACACCGTATTCATCTTTGATTTTAATATCAAGTTTATCAAGTTGTTTAGTTGCACCTTTGTAAAAAAGATCACTTACAGGAGTCTCAAGTAGAGGCATTAAGATTTCACACTCAGGATCACCAAATCTTACATTATACTCTAGGATAATTGGCTCACCATCTACAACCATTACACCGATGAAAAGTACACCTTCAAATGGAGCACCCTCTTTTTTCATACCCTCTAGTGTTGGTTTGATAACTCTATCTTCAACTTTTTGATAGATATCATCATTTACAAGTGGAGTTGGAGCATATGCACCCATACCACCAGTGTTTGGTCCAGTATCACCATCACCTACTCTTTTGTGATCTTGTGCAGCTGGTAATACTTTGTAGTTATCTCCATCACAAATAGCGAAGATAGAAAGCTCATAACCATCAAGGTACTCTTCTACTACAACTTTAGCACCAGCATCACCAAAACTTTCTCCACTTAGCATACCATTTACAGCTTCCTTAGCTTCATCCTGAGACTGAGCAATAATTACACCCTTACCAGCACATAAACCATCAGCTTTTACAACAATAGGAGTTTTACTCATAGCATCAATAAAATCGTGTGCTTCTTGTTTATCTGATGTTTCAATAAATGCAGCAGTTGGGATATTATACTTTTTAAGTATATTTTTCATATATACCTTTGATCCCTCTAATTGTGCAGCAGCTTTGCTTGGCCCAAAAATAGTAAGACCCTCTTCTTTGAAAATATCTACAACTCCATCAACAAGTGGCTGTTCTGGCCCAACAATTGTAAGCTCAATAGAGTTATCTTTAGCCCATGATGCTAATTCATTATAATCTTTGATATTGATATTTGTACCTATTTGATCTGTTGCTCCATTACCTGGCATAAAAAATAGTTCGTGTTGTTCCTCTTTTGAAATTGCTAAACCTATTGAGTATTCTCTTCCACCACTTCCTAAGATAAGTATTTTCATATTTTATTTTCCCTTGTTTAAATTCGCTATATATAAAATAAGGGTATATCTAATAATTAAAAAATTAACTTTAGATATACCCTTTTAAGTATTAACATCCGAGCAGCCGTTAACCATCAAACGGCCCTAAAAGCCAACGACTGTAGAGCTAAGTAGCAAATCAGGAACTCTATCAAATGTAGTGTTGCACACCTTGCCGCCAATTCCGCTCACAATAAAACAGTATCGGACCCTCAAATACATGGAAATCCCGTACTGCTCAGATAATCTAATTTTAACAAAATTTACTTTAATACCAACTCAAAAAAACTACTTGCATTATTTACATAGCTATTTTTTATTTGATTTGATATACAATTCCACCAATGAATGAACTAGACAACCTAATTAATAAACTAAAAGAGCTTCCAAATAAAAGTGGTGTGTACCAATACTTTGATAAAGATGGACATCTGCTATATATTGGAAAAGCAAAATCCCTAAAAAATAGAGTAAAAAGCTACTTCAAATTTACTCCTACTCTAGCCCCAGCAGACAAACTCGGTCCAAGAATTTATAAAATGATCTGTGAAGTGGTTACTTTAGAGTATATTGTAGTTGAAAATGAAAACGATGCACTTATACTTGAAAACTCTCTGATCAAACAATTAAAACCTAAATACAATATCCTACTTAGAGATGATAAAACCTATCCTTATATCTATATTGACTTCCAAGAAGATTTCCCAAGAATAGATATCACAAGAAAGATTTTAAAAAGTAAAGATATAAAATATTTTGGTCCATATTCAAGTGGAGCTAGGGATATTGTAGATAGTATTTATGAGATCGTACCTTTAGTACAAAAGAAATCTTGTATAAAAGGAAATGAAGCCTGTTTATTTTATCAAATAGAAAAGTGTAAAGCACCATGTGAAGGAAAAATATCTAAAGAAGACTATAAACTTCTTGTGGATGAAGCCCTATCTTATGTATATAGTAAATCAAAAATTCTTAGCAAACTAAATCAAAAAATGGAAAAACTAAGTTCTGAATTTAGATTTGAAGAGGCTATGGTGATAAGAGATAGAATATCTACCATTAAAAAATCGCAAATCACATCTACAATCGATCTTACAAACAATGACAATATCGATCTATTTGTATTAAAAGTAGGAAAAGATAGAGCTGTAATAGTTAAAATGTTTATTAGAGATGGTAAACTAGCATCAAGTTCAAATGACTTTTTAAAGGTAAATGAATACTTTGATAAAGATGAAGCATATAAAAGAGCTATTATTAATTACTACAATCAAGAGCTTCCAATTATCCCAAAGGAGATCTTAATAGCTGAACCAATTGAAGAGATGGAAGATATAGATAATTTTATTTTTGAAAAGTTTAATAAAAAGATATCCATAAATATTCCCAAAATAGGAAAGAAAAAAGATCTTATAAATGTGGCACTAAATAATTGTGATGAATTACTTAGAATAGATTCTTTAAATAAAAACCAAATCTACGGCGAAATAAAAGAGCTATTTGAATTTGATACTACTCCTACTAGATTTGAAGTATTTGATAACTCCCATATGATGGGACAAGCTACCGTAGGTGCTATGGTAGTTTGGGATGAGAAATTTTCAAAAGAGGATTATAGACACTATAACCTTGAAGCAAAAGATGAATATGGGCAAATGAGAGAGATGCTTATGAAAAGAGTTGATAGCTTTAATAAAAACCCTGCTCCAGATGTATGGGTGATAGATGGAGGAAAAACTTTACTTACTTTAGCCCATGATATATTAGAATCTGTTGGAGTAAATATAGAACTTATTGCCATAGCAAAAGAGAAAATTGATGCGAAGGCTCACCGTGCAAAAGGGAAAGCAAAAGATATTATCCATACAATGGATAAAGAGTATAAACTTATCACCTCAGATAAAAGACTACAATTTGTTCAAAGATTAAGAGATGAAGCCCATAGATTTGCCATCACCTTTCATCAAAAACAAAAACGTAAAGATGACAAAAAAATATCCCTACTTCAGATCAAAGGAATTGGTGAAGCAAAGGTAAAAAAACTGCTTAACTATTTTGGTACTTTTGAGACCATTTCAAGTGCCTCTTTGGATGAGTTAAAAAATGTATTAAATGAAAAGGATTCACAGCTCATAAAAGACCACTTTTTGGAGAGTTAGTCAACTTATTCACATTCTTTTCACGTATGTTTCATATTAAGTCACATCTAAGGGAATAAAAGTTTTTCACATCTATTGAATACACATGAAAGCTTAAAATTCAATAAATCCAAACATAGCCAAAAGCCCTAAATTAAGGGATTTAAGCACCATTTAACTTTAAAATATTTTAAACAAAGTTAAAGCTTCTTTTATTATTTTTCACATATAATCTTTTTCACAAATATCTATTTTATAGGGATTTGAATTTAAAAACAAAACATTATGTGAACAACTTGAAAGGTTTTAAATGATTAAAATATTCTTAATAACAATCTTTGTTTTTTCATCACTTTTTAGTGCAGATAAACCCTATAGAATTTTAGCTCAGGAATATGAAAAAAAAGGTGATATAAAAAACGCTTTGGATAACTATTTTAAAGCTGCAAATAAAAGGGATGATAAAGCCCTACTTTATCTTGGAAAATTATACTATCAAGGCAAACATCTAAAACAATCTACAAAAAAAGCAATAGAGTTTTTAAATAAAGCCTCTATACTAGAAAATAAAAAAGCAAAATACAATCTAGCTATAATCTACGCTTCAAAAAGATCAAAAGAGTACCATAACTTTAAAAAAGCATTTAAACTATTTTTAGAACTAGCACAAATAGGATATGCACCAGCACAAAATAAAGTAGGTATGTTTTTAACCCATGGATATGGTGGAATGAAAAAAGATTATGTGGAAGCAGTAAAATGGTATGAAGCATCATCTAAACAATGTTATGAAGATGCTGAGTGTAATTTAGCCTTTATGTATGTAAATGGCAAAGGGGTTTGGAAAAACTTTGGTAGAGCCCATGTATTTGCTAAAAAAGGCTATGAAAATGGTAATCATATATGTAAAGCTGTTTGGAATAAACATAAGCTATATAAGTATCCTAATGATACAAGTTTTAAATTTAATTTTTATGTGAAACCGTGTGAATGAATTAGTTAGTAGGTTGTAAGTGAGTAAGTTGTAGGTTGCCTTACGGCATAACCTAATTTACTAATGAGTTTTATGATTTACTATATTATCCCATTTTTCAGGGTGTTGAATATATTCATATCCTTTATATGCTGTATAAACTCCAAAAACTAATACAGCTACAGCAGATAATTTCATCATTATATTTCTAAATCCACTTTGTTTAAATATACCTACAAAAAATCCT
>CAYFGQ010000056.1:0-23643 GCA_964342525.1 uncultured Arcobacteraceae bacterium | reverse complement strand
TTCTGCTGATCTACTTGCTAGATTTCTAACCTCTTGTGCAACAACTGCAAAACCTTTACCAGCTTCACCTGCTGTTGCAGCTTCAACCGCTGCATTTAATGAAAGAATATTTGTTTGGAAAGCAATTTGATCAATTACAGTAATAGCTTCATTAATAGATGTCACCTGAGTATTGATATCATCCATTGATTTAGCTGTTTTTGTTGCTAACTCTTGACCTTCATTTGATGCTTTATTTACATCATCTGCTAGATTTGACATCTGCGCTACATTTTGTGAGCTGTTTTGAATATTTCCAGATATTTCTTCCACTGCTGCAGCTGTTTCTTCTAAAGATGCAGCTTGTTCATTAGCTGACCTTGATAAAGAATTTGCTGAATTTGAAAGAACTTCTATATTTGAAGTTAATTGTTCACCACTCATCATAATTGTTGCAAGTAGTTCAGATACATTATTTCCAATTGCTCTTGTAGCAAATGCCATAGAACCAACCGTACCACTTGCATCTGCAACTTTTAAATCATGCTCAAAATTTGCATTACCATATTCAATAAGAGCATTGTTAATAGCTAAAAATTTATCATTTAAATCTTTTATCATTAGATTTATCGAATCTTTTAGATCATTTGTTGTGGCATTATCACTATTTGCATTTACTGTATATACAAAAAATCCTGATCTTACCATCTGAATAGCTTTTTGAGCTTCTTTTACTAACTCTTGATCTTTTTTAAAGGTTTCATTTAGTCTATCTAGATATCCATTAAAATTATCCGCTAACTCACCAAACTCATCCTCAGAATCCACATCTATCTTTTTATCTGTATTATTATTTTGTATTAAGGACTTTACAGTTTTATTTAGTATTCTAATTGGTTTTAATACTGTTCTTCTTAAACTATATTGTGTAACTAAATTTAAAATAATTGCCAATGCAACTAATAAACCTAAAGCAATATATATAATAAACTCTGCTTTATGAACAGCATGTTTAACAATAGCAAGTGGTCTACCTACAATATATAAACCAATATTATCACCTCTAAAATCTTTTACCTCTTCAAAAGTAAAATAATAAGACTCACCTGTAAAATGTTTCTCTTCAAATAATTTTTTCATATCTATATTTTTAGCATCTGCTAAAAAAGATTTATTTATAAATTTTTGAGAGATTAAATATTTCTCTTTAAAAATACTCTTTTCATTAAATTGTTTTACATTTGATTTTGATTTATCCATTAAAAGTAAAAAACCATCTTGTGATTTATCAAAAATTTTTGCCACAGAATTTAAACCTTGAATAAACTCTAGTGATCCAAGATGTGATCCATCATCATCTAAAATTGGTACAACAGATCGTAAACTAAGACCAGCTTTTCCAACCTCAAAAGTATTTACTGCTGTTTTTGTACTATTAACCTTTACAACACTATGTCTAAAACCACTAAGATCATCACCAAACTTTTTAGGTTTCCACGCCCTAACAAATGATTTATTATCACGAGTGTGTACATGTACTTTAATATTTTTAAATGGAGTACTTGCTTTCATTTTATCATGGATAAAACCCAAAGTTAAAAGAGCCCATTTTCTTTCATCTTCCCTTAATGCTTTTTTGATTCTACCATCATTTGCAATAGACACAGCGTTTGATATTCCTACTGCCATCTTTGAATCTATTCTACCTTTTAATAACTGTTTTAAATTTTGCTCAGTAGATATATACACCTCTTGATCTGTTTTCATCTTATAATAATTTAAAAATAAAAAACTTACAAGAACGATAATAGCCGTAAATATTCCATTTATCAGCGTGAATTTTTTCCCTATAGTATACTTCATTTCCCATCTCTCCCTTGATACTTAACTATTTTAGTAGTATTTATAATGTAATAATAACACTGATAAACAAAAAATGAAATAAACTAAAAACTTATTTTAAACACTAGCTTTTTCTTATATATGTTTAAGTTAGTTTAGATATAATACGCGAAAATTTTTATTTAATTCAAGGAAAAAACATGTCAAGAAGATGTCAAGTATCTGGAAAAGGTCCAATGAGCGGACACAATGTGAGTCACGCTAACAACAAGACAAAAAGAAGATTCTTACCAAACCTAAGAACAGTTAGAGTTACATTAGAAGATGGAACAACTCAAAAGATTAGAATATCTGCAAAAGAGTTAAGAACACTTAAAAAGAACTCTTAATTGAGAATTTTGAAAAAGTTATGAATATGGGCTTTTTCAAAAGACTGAAAAAAAACTTAGGCTGGGAAACGAGAAATACCAAGCCTGAGTATGACCTAAACCCCGAAATATACTCCCACTTAAAACCTTTCCGTTTACCCTTAGTACTTGTTCAAGTTATCATGATGATAGGTACAATTGGATATATCGTAATAGACGATTTCCCAATATTAGATGCTATTTATCAAACAGGTATTACTTTTACAACAGTTGGTTTTGGAGAAATGAATGAGATCTCTAATGCTGGTAGATTTTTCACAGTTACACTTATCATTTTTGGATTTGGTATCTTTACCCTATCCACTGCAATTTTGATAGATGCAATTGTAAAAGGGAAACTTTTTGATCTTTATAAGGAGCGTCAAATGCTTTATAAAATTGCAAGGCTAAGAAATCACTTTGTGATCTTTTACCATAATGAATATACAGTACAGTTAGCCCAACAGCTAAAGAAAAGTCATGTACCATTTGTGGTTGTTGATCCATCAGATGATCTTGAAAAGATTGCAAGAGAGAACAACTACCCATATTATATAAAGAGTGAACCTTATACAGAAACAGCTTTTTTAAAGTCACACTTATCTAGTGCAAAAGGTGCAATATCATTATCAAAAAATATCTCTGATAATATTACCCTTATTGCATCGATTAGACTATATGAAAAAGAGCTAGGAAGAAGTCAATTTTTAGTTATTTGTAATGCAGAGACTAAATATGATGAAGAGAGATTAAAAAAACTTGGGGCTGATAAGGTTGTAGCTACACCATCACTGATGGCAAAAAGGGTTACAGCAATGGCTATCAGGCCTGATATGGAAAATGTACTTGAAGAGTTTATGTACAGAAAAGACACCCCTATCGATATGGAAGAGGTGGTTATTGGTGAGAATAGTTGGATCATAGGAAGAAAACTAAAAGAAGCCCATTTAAGAGATGGACTTAAAGTTAGTGTTATTGGTATCACTGAGCAATGTGGAGACTTTATCCAGATGCCAGGTGGTGATGTGGTGATAAATGCTAACTCAAAGCTACTTTTAATAGGCGGTCCAACAAATATCTCAAAAACAAAAAAGATTTTAAGAAACTCTAAACAACCAAAAGAGATTTCAGATCTACAAAAAACAAAAAAAGAAGGAGCAACACTTGTTTAAAATATATCCTATAAATGGTTCAATTGAACAAATTGATGGGTTTTATTGTAACGGTTTAAGTGCAGGTTTAAAACCAAATGGCGCACTTGATATGGGTTTTATCTATAGTGATACACTATGTGATATTGAAGCAGTATTTACATCAAACAAATTTCAGGCTGCTCCCCTAAGACATTATCAACAAAAAGATGAAAACTTTCAAACAAACTTTGTACTTATAAATGCAAAAAATGCAAATGCTATGACTGGTCAAGCTGGTATAGCTGATGTGGATGAGATTTTAAACTCTCTAGAGGATAAATTTGATCTTACAAATCCAGTGATGAGTTCAACTGGTGTAATTGGAGTGAGAATACCAAAAGAGAAGATTTTAAATAAAGCATTAGAATTTGATCTAAGTGATAAAAATGGTGATAACTTAGCAAATGCTATTATGACCACAGACGCATATCCTAAACAAATTTTACTAGAAGTGGAACTTGAAGATAAAAGCACATTTAAAATAGGAGCTGTAGCTAAAGGTGCAGGTATGATCAACCCAAATATGGCTACCATGCTTTGTTTTATCACAACAGATGCAAATATCCCAAAAGAGGATATGAAAGAGGCTTTAAGTAGCCATGTAAAAACAACATTTAATGCTATCAGTGTAGATGGAGACACATCTACAAATGATACAGTAATGCTTTTATCAAATAAAAAATCAGATACTTATAATAAAGAAGCATTTTCTGAAGCACTTAAAATGATCATGGCTAAATTAGCTGATGATATTGTAAGTGATGGAGAAGGTGCTAAAAAATCTGTAGCATTTGAAGTAAAGGGTGCAACAAATGACAGTGAAGCTGAAAAGTGTGCAAAAGCGCTTTCAGAATCACTTCTAGTAAAAACTGCCCTATTTGGTGAAGATCCAAACTGGGGACGTATAGCTTCTACAATTGGAGCAAGTGGAGTACAATGTAGTGAAGATACTCTTACTATTACATTTAAAGATGTATTAGTTTACAATAAAGGTGAAATCTATTTTGATGATACTATGGAAGCTAAAGCAGCCAAAATTCTTCAAGAAGATAAATTCAAAATTATCTGTGATCTTGGTCTAGGTGATGGATCATTTACAGCCTTTGGTTGTGATTTAGGTTATGAATACGTAAAAATCAACGCAGATTATAGAACATAATATAATTAAATAATAAAGTGATTGGAATAAAAATAAGTTCCTCTCACTTTAAAACTAAATACTTCATAAAAAAACCTCTCTTATTTCCAACTATTTTTAAAATCTTTTCATTTATAGAACTAGAGAAAAATAGCTATCATAAAGTTATTAATAATAATTTGCTACAATGTAACAACTCAAATTAAGGAGAGAACAATGTTTCACGAATATAGAGATATAGTAACAAAATTAAAAACTGATGATGCACATTTTGCTAGGGTTTTTAATCAACACAATGACCTACATGATGAGATTGAAAAAGCTGAGGCTGGTGGAGTAAGCCATGTTGATCAGATGCATTTAGAAAAGATGAAAAAACAAAAGCTTAAGTTCAAAGATGAAGCATATGCAATGATCATGAACTATAAACAAGCAAATAAGATATAAAATAATAAACTAGGAATTTTAATGGTAAAGAAGTCTAATATAAAGACAAAAAGATATAAAGGGTTCTCACTTATGGAACTTATGGTTGTTATTGTAATACTTGGGCTTTTGGCTGCATTTGTATTACCTAACCTAACAGGAAAAAGTGAAGATGCAAAGGCTAAAATAGCTTGTGTTCAAATGAAAACAGTTTCTCAAGCACTAAAAATGTTTAAAGTTGATAATAGTAGATATCCAACTACAGGGGAAGGGTTAAATATCCTTGCAAATGGTGGAGATGAACTTACAAACTATCCAACAGGTGGATATTTTGAAGATGGTAAATTACCACTAGATCCTTGGGGTGCAAACTATATCTACACATCTGATGATTCTTCTTTTGAACTTATATCTTTAGGGGCAAACAAAACTGAAGGTGGTAACGACGATATCTATTTATCAAAGTGTAAATAATCTAAGATGAATAAAAAAGCCTTTACACTCTTTGAAATACTTATAGTAGTTATACTATTTTCAATAGTGTTGGGCTTTGCCCTCACCTCCTTTAATTTTAATACAACAGCACAAAATAAAATAACACTAAATAATCTAAAACAATCACTATTACAAAAAGAGTTTAGCAAGAGCATCTCTATAAAATGTTCCAATGATGTTGAATACTGTTTTTTATATATAGATAATACTTTACAAGAAGATACAATTAAACTTACAAACTCCACACAACTAGAAACATATGAATATGATAATACAAATACACAAATAACCTTTAAAGATATAGAACCTAAAGAACTAGAAAGTTATAATGTCAACTTTGAAATCACAATTGATAAAGATTCAAAACATACAGATATGATAATATTTGATCAAAACAAATATTATATATTTAATAATATAAAAATGAAACCTACTGTACTAGACTCCTTATCTGATATAGATGATTATTTTTATGATTTAAAAAAAGAGGTAAAAGATAATGCTTTTTAAATATAAAGGTATAGATTCAAGTGGTAAAAATGTATCTTCTAAAATAGAAGCCATATCCATTGAAGATGCTAAAGCAAAACTAAAATCAAAAAAAATAATTTATACAAAACTAGAGCAAACAAATGCAAGCAATATAAACCTTAGTAGTTTTAAACTTCAAGGGAAGATGAAAGTATCAGAACTATCAAATATCAGTAGAGATTTATCTATATATTTAAGATCAGGAATTTCACTCTTAAATAGTTTGAAACTACTATCAAATCAATATAAATCAAGTAGAAAACTAAACCCATTTTTTGAATCAGTAATCACATTTGTTGATGAGGGTAAAAGTTTTTACCAAGCCCTTAATGAGCAAAAGAGTATTAAACTACCAGAGTTTTTTAAACAATCAATAAAAATAAGTGAAAATGGTGGTATGCTTGATACTGTTTTATTAGAGTTATCCATATACCTAAAAGAACAAGATAAGATAAATAAGCAGATAAGTTCAGCTTTAGCTTATCCATTGTTTATATTTATGGTATCAATTGGTATGGTTGGTTTTATGCTTAGTTTTATTGTTCCAAAGGTAACCTCTATATTTGAACAATACGACCAAGAGTTGCCAGGGATCACAAGCTTTGTAATTGCCCTAGGAGATTTTTTCTCCCAAAACTATCAAATAGTGACCCTTATACTAGTTATTTTAGCTGCTATATTTACCTATGCTTATAAAAAAATATATAAGTTTAGATATTTTATACATACTTTAATGCTCTATATTCCATTTTTAAAAAAACTATTAGAGTTTAGTGAGCTTAGCCGTTTTTCGTATATGAATGCAATCTTAATCAAATCAGGTATCCCTATGGTTCAATCTGTTAAATTGGGTGCAGAGATACTAAAAAATGAGGTACTGAAAAAACTTTTTATTGAAGCATCTCAAAAAGTTGTTGAAGGGGAAAAGCTTTCAAATATACTTCAAAATAATGATATTTTTAAAGTAGATACTGCTTTTGTACAAGCCATAGCAATTGGTGAAGAGACTAGTGAAGTGAGTAATATTCTACAAAACCTTTCAGATTTATATAATGAATCAAATAAAGATAAAATAAGTATATTTTTATCTTTGCTTGAACCATTTATGATGCTTATTGTAGGTGGTATTGTTGGATTTATCGTATTAGCTATGTTATTACCAATATTTACTATGAACTTTGGATAATAAATGAAGAAAAAAGGTATTATTCTCCTTATTACAATATTTTTTATAACCTCTATTACTGCATTATATATTAAAAATCTAGGTGATTCAGATAGACTTATAAAAAATTCTCAAAATATTTATCATATGAATTATATTATAAAAATAGTTGAAGATGTTACAGGTGTAATTACCAGTTTAAATAAAACCCATGATCTATATGATGGTACAAATCTAGAGGATAATTTAGCAAAATTGCCAAGTCCGCTACCATTAGAATATGGAAATATAAGGGTAGATATAAGCTTAGAAAGCTTTACATCTCAGTGTAATATAAATGATATGTATGATGACAATGATACAATAAATGCAACATGTAAAGATACCTTAGCTTTGTATGGTGTAAACTTTGATAACTTTTATAATTCTACAAATAACATATTTATCAATGACTTAAACAAATCAATAGAAAATAATAAGCAAAAAGACTATATAATAGATGCCTTTTTTAAAAATTATCAATATTTAGAAGTAGATAGTAATACAATAAAAGAAAATATACATTATTTAGGGGATGGTAATAATAGTAAAGCTTTAAAATGTGACTATATTATCAATCTAAGCGATGAAAAAATTGCTACTGTAAATATTATCTATGAATTAAGTAAGCAAAAGACAGAGGTGTTAGATCTTGAAATTAACTTTGAATAAAAATATAAAAAATATTTTTTTATCTAAAAATATTCAAATCACAGAACAAAAAGAGCAATATAACATTATATTGTCCCCTGAGTTTTATTGGGTAAGGGTTTTTGAAGCACCTGTAAAATCTAAAAAAGAGTTTTTAAAATTAGTACCAACTTTATTTGAAGATATACTTCCTAGTGATAACTTTGAATACCATGCAATAAAACTTGAAGAGAATAAATTTTTATCTTTTGCTTATAAAAGTGAAGATATAGTAAGTGCTTTAAAAGAAAAAGGTTTATTCTTAAGTAAATTAAAAAATGTTTATTTAGCACAGTCTGAACTTATTGAGCAAGTACCTTTTAAAGTTGAAGAGTTTGCATATATTTCAAAAGATAATATTTTGATCCAAATACCAGCAAACTTTATACAAGAAGAGCTAGAAGAGCTTAAACTTACAAATATAAAATTATCAAATGAAAATATAAAATTAAACCTACACCAAAATATAATAAATAAAAAAAATATAATCACCATATCTAGTATCTTTTTTATAATAGCATTGATTAATTTTGTAAATATTTTCCAAACAAAAAGTGAAATGGATAATATAGATTTAGAAAAAACTACAATTCAGCAAAAATACAAACTTCCAAGAACAACTATACAATTAAACTCAATCAAAAAAAGATTGATAAAAACAGATAAAAAACAAAGTGAACTAAGAAAAACTCTAAATGATATATTTTCAATCTATAAGAGATATCCAAAATCACAAATTATCCATGTAAATAATAGTAAAAAAGTGGTTTTTGATATTAAAAATGTGGCTTTTAATAGTGTACAAAATCATTTAAGAGCTTATAAACTTAGACAATTATCAAATAAAAATGGTGTACTAAGAATCGAGGTTAGAGATGTTAAATAAGATAAACCCTTTATATATTTTATTATTTGTTTTCACAATACTCTTAATCTCTTTTACCCAATTAAATACCATCAAAGATGAATATACCCAAAAAGCTCAAGCTTTTAATGGCTTTAAAAAAGACACAAAGGTATATACAGATCTAAAAACAAGATGGGATAGTAAGACAGAACAAAAAAAGATCATACAAAGAGTAATCTCAAGCAATAGAAGTATTGAAGTAAAAGAGTATAAAAATAAAACAATACTTACCCTAAGATCTAAAAATAATAGGGATATAGAAAAATTTGTAAATAAAATACTCAATGAGAGTCTAATAATATTAAAACTAGATATTAAGCCACAAATTGCAGTATTTGAATTGGGACTTTCTAAATGAAAAAATATATACTAAAACCTATTTTTTATTTTGTATTTTTTGTTTTTATAACAATAGTACTATTACCTAAAGAGAATATCTATTATTTTGTAGAAAAACAACTAAGCCCCTACAAAGTAATAATCTCAAATGAAAACACACAAGATAAACTACTAAGCTTTATAATAAGTGATGGGAATATATATTACGATAATATAAAATTTGGAACAATTGGAACTCTAAAACTAGATACTCTTTTAATATATAATGTACTAAATATAAATAATATCATCATAGATGATGCTTTTAAAAACTTTTTACCTAAAAAGATTGAGAATATCCAAATAAATTATAATATATTTAAAGATCCTGTAAATATCCATATAAGTTCAAATGGGGACATGGGAGAAGTAAATGGTATGGTATCTTTAATGGATAGAAAAATTATAATAAATTTTCATCCTTCAAAAATCATAACACAAAAATATAGAAGTGCTTTAAGACAATTTAAATTTCAAGATGGGAAATATATATATGAATATAAATTTTAATAAAATCATAACTACCCTCTTACCATTTATAATACTATTTACCATAGCATTTATAGCATCAAAAGCTCTATATATGCAACTACCAAAAACATCAACTGAATTTATACAAAGTGAGATAGAACCCCTACCTTACCATAAATATAATGTTCAAAAAAGTTTTAATATTGTAGTTAAAAAAGCACCAGTAGTAAAAAAAGCAGCACCAATAATAAGAGAATATCGTTTAAATGAAAATATCAGACTTCAAGCAATTTACCACTTTGGAGGAGATGAAGGATTAGCGGTAATTTCAGAAAAATCAAATGCTAAAACCTATACTTTAGCTAAAAATGACACCTTTAAAGATTATACTTTAATATCTGTATATCCTACTTATGTGCTTTTTTCAAAAGATAATAAAAACTATAAATTAGAGATAAATGTAAAAAAAGACACTAAAAGTATAGTTCTTCCAAATGTTAAAGAAGTACAAAAAGTTGTAGAAGAAAAACCTGTAATTGTTCAAGATGGAAATAATTTTGAACTTACAAGAAAAGATATAAACTCTTATAGTAAAGATCTAAAAAAAGTTTGGAATAATATAGGACTTAGAACACATCAAATGAATGGGAAACCTATTGGTTTTTTAGTATACAAAATAAAAGAAAAATCAGTTTTTACAGAAATTGGTCTACAAAAGGGTGATATCTTGATAAAAGCAAATAATATTGAACTTACAAGTTATCAAAATGCTTTTAAAGTTTATCATCAAGTGGATAAAATTGATGCAATGAAATTAACAATTTTAAGGAATAATAATCAAATGGAGCTAGAATATGACATTAAATAAAATAATTATAACTTTACTATTAACCTCATTTATAGGAATAAATACTTGGGCCATAGATGATGATAAACCCCTAAATATGAATATAAATGGTCTAAAGCTTGAAACATTTATTGAAAGTGTTGCGAAGATCATGAATAAAAATATTCTAAAAACAAAAGATGTAAAGGGAACTATAGACTTCATATCAAATAAACCTATTTATAAAAAAGACCTTATGAATATTTTGATTTTTGTTCTTGAAGATAAAGGTTATACTATAGTTGAAAATGGTGAAGTTTTAAGAATTATCAGGATCACAGATAGTGCGAAAAATAATCTTCCTGTTTTAGATCATAGTTCAAATAAAACATACCACCAAATGGTTACTCAAGTTTTTACAGTTGACTTTTCAAATGTGGATTATATTTCTTCAAAAATCAGACATCTCCTTTCAAAATCAGCAAAACTAGTAACAGATAAAGAATCTAACTCTATTATTATCACTGATTTCCAAGCTAATGTAAATACAATAAAAGGTGTTATTAACCTAGTAGCTAAAGATAATCAAAAATATATAGTAAACCATACTTTAAAAAATGCAAAAGCAGCAACTTTAGCTACAGAACTTCAAGCCATAGGAAAAACAGTTTTTAATGAAGCAATTGTAAAAGAAAAAGTATCAGTTTTAACAAATAAAGATACAAACTCTATCATGCTTGTGGGGAAAAAAGAAAATGTTGAGTTTTTAGAAAAAGAGCTTTTAAGAATTGACTCACAAAATAGTTTAGTTGAAAAGACAGTTGAAGTTATAGGTCTTAAGAATGTTGAAGCAAAAAATGTTTTAACTATTATAAATTCAATTGTAGATAAAAAACAATATAAAGATAAAAATGCTAAACCATTTGCATCTTCAGATGAAGAAAGTAACTCCATAATCCTTATGGGACCAAAAGATGAATTACGATATTTAGAATTCCTTATAAAAAAACTTGACATTGATAAACAACAAGTTTATGTACAAGCAAGAATTATAGAAATAAGTGAAACTAGAATAAATAATCTTGGTGTACAGTGGGGAATGAGTGGTTTTTCAGCTGGTGGCGCAGGACTTACTACTGTTTCATCCCAGCTAAATGGAGGAGGAAATGCTCCTACAGTTGATATAAATGACTTATCTGGAAATATTGCTGGACTTGATATATCAACATTAAGACATGGTCTTAGTCTTGGAGCTACAGTAAATCTTTTAAAACAAAATGAAGCATTAGATGTAGTAAGTGAGCCATCTATTCTTTGTATAAACAATAAAGAAAGCTCAATTTATGTTGGTGAAACAAAATCTATCCAAACAGGATCAACAACTTCTTCAGCAGGTAGTACAACATCTACATATTCAAGGGAAGATATTGGTCTTACCCTAAAAGTAAAACCAAGAATTTCAAATGGAAATAAAGTAACCCTAGATATTCAAACAAAACTTGAAGATGCCAGTCAAACATCAACAACAAATAACCAACCAGATACTTCTAAAAAAGAGGTTACAACAACAGCAATAGTAAATAATGGAGAAAGTGTAATCCTTGGTGGTCTTATAAAAAATAAAATAGAAAGTACAGAGGATAAAGTACCATTACTTGGTGATATTCCAATATTAGGAGCTTTATTTAGAAACAATAATGATATCACAGATAAGATAAACCTTGTGATTATTGTAACTCCATATATCATTCCAAAATCAAAAGATCTAACCTATGTAAGAGACCAATTGTCTCAGCTAAAAATCTTAGAGGATAAATATACAAAAGATTTAGAAGTAAGACTTGAAGAGCAAAAACTAAGAACTTCTATTGAAAATATGCAAAGAGAAGAAAAAAGACTAGAGCTTAAAGAGCAAAGATTTGAATTAAAAGAAGATATAGCTGAATTTGCTGAAGAAGAAAGCGAAACATTAAGTGATCTTAGAGAAAGGGAGCAAGAATTAAAAGAGGATTCTTATCTACAAAATAGAAGAGTAAAAGAGATATTTGGAAATTAAGTATGAATATTAACGAAATACACGATGTATCATTACAACCTTTAGAAACTAAGGGCTATGAACTAGCTTTAAAAAACTTCTGTCTTTATACTACTTATAATGAACAAACAGTAGTAGCCACTACAAAAGAGTACCTTGCTACAGCTTTTGACTTTTTGTCAAAGGATAAAAGCAATTATGAGGTTATCTTCTTAACTGACATATCCTTTGAAAAACTTTATAATAAATACCTTGAACTTAAAACAGATAGAGAGATGTCTGCTATCCATGAAGAGCAAGAGGGTGTAAACAATGAAGAGGATGATTTTGATGCAGGTGATTTTTTAAAAACCTCCCTTGATATTTTAACATCAGAAGAATCAGCTCCAATTATTAAATTTGTAAACTCACTTTTTTATCAAGCTATCAAACAAAAAGCCAGTGATATCCATATTGAGATGCATGAGTTTAAAGGGGAGATTAGATATAGGGTTGATGGTATTTTAAATAGACATATCGAACTAGACTCTAAAATTATGACCCTAGTAATTAGCCGTCTAAAGGTTATCTCAAATCTTGATATTAGTGAAAAAAGGATACCACAAGATGGTCGTACACAAATCAAGATAGCTGGTAAAACCTTAGATATTAGAGTATCTGTTTTACCTACTTATTATGGTGAAAGAGTTGTTATGAGGATCTTGATGCAAAGTGAAGATATCCCTCATATGGAACAGCTTGGTTTCTCAAAAAGTGTAGGAGAAAGACTAGAGGGTATTTTAGATAACAGTTACGGTATGATATTAGTTACTGGACCAACCGGAAGTGGTAAATCAACCACCCTACACTCCTTATTACAAAAAATCATCACTCCACAAAAGAATGTGATCACAGTAGAAGACCCAGTGGAATACAAATCTGATAATATTAATCAGATCCAAGTAAATACAAAAGTTGGACTTACCTTTGCAAGTGGTCTTAGATCGATTCTAAGACAAGATCCAGATATTATAATGCTTGGAGAGATTAGAGATAGTGAAACTGCTTCTATAGCCGTTCAAGCAGCTCTAACAGGTCACCTTGTATTTTCTACTCTTCATACAAATAGTTCTGTTGCAGCTGTAAATAGACTTATCGATATGGGTGTGGAGAAATTTTTGATCTCTTCTTCTTTACTTGGAGTATTAGCCCAAAGGCTTATTAGAAAAGTTTGCACCCATTGTAAAGAAGAAGACTTTTTAGCAGAGAGCTATTCAAGTGAATTTAATATACCAATCGATTCAAAGATTTATAAAGCTGTGGGTTGTAAAGAGTGTAACTTCACTGGATATAGGGGTAGAAATGCCATTGGAGAGCTATTTATTATGGATGAAGATGTTAAACAATATATAAAAGGTGATATAGAAGATCACGCCTTACAAGACCTTGCAGTTAAAAATGGAATGATGCCAATTAAAGATCAAATCAAAGAGTTATTAATTGAAGGTGAGACCACATTAGAAGAAGCTATAAGGGTAGGACTTAAATGATATGAAAAGATCATTTTCTCTAGTAGAAACCCTTATAGCTACTGTTTTATTAAGTGGCACTATTACTATACTACTAGAATCTAAAAACTTCAATCTAAATTTATTAAACTCAGTAAAAAATAAAACTGAGTTTGACTCCTTAATTTCAGTGATAAGTGTATCAAATATTAGTGAAGATAAAAACATAAACTTTAAAGACCTTATAGAACTAAACGATGATGATATAAGAAAAAAACTAAAAAGTGAAAGAATCACCTTTAAAAAAGAACAAACAGATAAAATAGATATAGATCTTGATCAACTCCCTCTAAACTTCGATATATATTCAGAGAGTCATAAAAGTGATAAATATGGCACAAAAAAATATTTTAGAGTAACTTTAAATGAATAAAAAAGCATTTACCCTTGTTGAAGTTATGATCTCCATAACTATATTTTCTATTGTTATAGTTTTTTTATATGAATCCCTAAATCTATCTAAAAAATTCAATGATATTTTTGCAAGACATGTGGATAATTATATAGAGAGTTTTGATCTACAAAAGATCTTATATCTTGATATAATTGAAGCAAAAGGTAATATCACAATTACCCCAGATAGAAACAAAAATACCATACTAAAAATAATAAATACAAACAATACTTACCACTCAGTTTTTAGTAAATATATCACCTATTTTATAAATAAAAATGGCAAACTAATAAGAGTAGAAAGTAGTGAAGTTTTTAATCATAAAAAGATAAATAGTGATTTTTTAGATCATAAAAATACTTATATAGATATACTAAAAGAAGATGTAGAAAAGTTCTTAGTTTTAAAAAATAAACAATCAGATGAAGACAAACCTGGATTTACTATCTTTTTAAAGCTTGAAAATGAAGAAGAAATCATCTTCTCATCAAAAAAGTTAAACACTAAATAACTTCACCCTATTCCTTAGAATTATAAAAGAATTTTAAAGAAGAGTCTTAAGAATTCACTAAGTCTTTGCATTTCCATTGATCTCATAAAAACTTTTAAAAGTGTTTGTTATGGAAAAATTTTGTGAATATTCATAGGCATTTTTTGATAACTTTTCAATATTGATTTTTGAGTTTTCTATATCAAGAAGAGTATCTACCCAAGAGTTTTTATCATCAATATCAAGGACAATTCCCACATCATTTTTGCTACCATTTATTATACCTTGTGGTCCACCTATACTTGTAACAATAGATGGAATTCCAGATGCCATTGATTCTAAGATTACTTGACCTAAAGTATCTGTTGTAGATGGGAAAATAAATGTGGATGAACTAGCATATATAGAGGATAATTCTTCTTTTTGTTTATGTCCTAGAAATTCCACATTGTATCTTTTTAGTTCATCTTTATGTTTAAGTAAATCTCCACTTCCAACAATAATAAGGTGTGATGTTTTTTTCATACTTTTATTATAAAACTCTTTCCAAATTTCAAATAAAATATCAAGATTTTTCTCTTTGCTTGCCCTACCCACATATAAAAACTTTAAAGATTCTTTTGATAGATTTAATTTACTCCACACATCATCATTTTTATATCGTGGTGAGAAAGTAGATATATTTGTGCCCGGTTGTAAAAAGTGAATCTCATCTTTTGATTTATCTATATCTTCACTTATCACAGGGATATATTCCTTTGATCTTGTAACGATTTGGCTAAAATCCTTATAGAAATATTTTAAAAATTTTTTTGTGATATTTTTTAGAATTGTTGATTTTGTGTTTTTATATACATACATAGGAAAATCAGTATGGTAAGTACCAACTAAAGGTATCTTATATTTTTTTGCCAATAATACTCCACATACTCCAATAAATCCAGGAGTTGATACATGTATAACATCAGGTTTTATTTCATTTACAATTTTTTTCATTTGAAAATATGGAGGGAAAACTAAATCTTGTTCTTTATAAAAAGGCATCTTGATTTTAAATACTGGTTTTAATACATTTACATTTTGCAATTTATCATCGTAATTCTTTACCGTAGAAGTAACTATATAAAACTCTTTTTTATCTTTTAGTGCTTCCTTAGACATATCTTGTAAAAACCTAGATACACCATTTGCATCACAAAAGGTATCTGTAAACAATACTATTTTTAAATTTGAATTTTGCATCAAGAATTATAAATCTTCTTGATTACTATTTGATAATAATAACCCAAATCCTCAAATTAAGATTTACAATGATGAGCACTATAGTATATATCTCTATTTCTGGATTTGGGTTTGAATGTAACCATCTTGAGATAAAAAATAGTTACTATTTGATTATGAAATATAAATCAATCTTTATCTCAGATATACATTTAGGTACAAAGTTCTCCCAAGCTGACTTACTCCTAGAGTTTCTAAAAGACAATGAATCGGACAATCTTTTTTTAGTAGGTGATATTATAGATGGTTGGGCAATTAAACGAAAATTTAGATGGTATCAATCCCACTCTGATGTGGTACAAAAAATACTTAGAAAAGCTAGAAAAGGTACAAACGTATATTTTATCACAGGTAACCATGATGAGTTTATAAGACCCTTTGCCCCTCTTTTGCTTGGGGATTCCTTTGAGGTTACTAATGAAATGGATTATGTAGCTTTAAATGGTAAAAGATACCTTATAACCCATGGTGATTTTTTCGATATGATCACAGTGACTAAAAAATGGCTTGCTATTGTTGGGGATTATGGTTATGAGATGCTTTTAAATGTAAATTATTTTATCTCTAGATTATGTAAAATATTAAGACTTAAAAAACACTGGTCTTTATCAAAATATGTAAAGGACAATGTAAAAAAATCTGTAAGTTTTATAAGTGATTATGAAAACATCCTTTCAACCCATGCAAAAAAAAATGGATATAATGGAGTAGTATGTGGACATATCCATAAAGCTGAGATGAAAGATATAGATGGAATACAATACTTAAATTGTGGGGATTGGGTTGAATCATGCACTGCAATAGTTGAAACAATGGAGGGTGAGTGGAAGATTATAAATTATCAAACTAATTGAATGGAAAGTACTTTTTTGTTACAATAACTAGTTAACCATATTAAATAACTAGGATATTTATAACTTATTATGAAAAATTTTATTGTCTTTGTAGCACTTATATTATTAGTTATTTCTTCATTATCTTATAATTTTCTACAGTCAAAAAAACACACCGACAACTATTTAAATCTAAAAGAAAAACTATATGCTATTAAAGTAGATAATACAATTATTGAAAAAGATTTGATATTTGAAGATTATATTGATTTTAATGAGATATCTCTATCATCAAAAAAAATTGAAGATAAACTTTATATAGTAAAAAGTAAACACCTTTTTGAGGATAATATTGAACTTATAGAAGATTTAGATAATCTTCAAATAAAAAATAGAAAAAGAGATAAACTAATCTTTGACCTCACAGCCATATTAAAAGAGTATCACAAAAACTATAGCAAAATATATAATTTGAGTTTTAAAGATAAAAAATATAACAGATACCTAAAACTAAATGCAAATTCTGATATAACTACCCTTAAAAAAATAGAAAAAGAGATTAGGCCTTTTATTGAATCCATAAAAAATATCCATAGTACAAAAGCAGATATAAGTATGCTAAAGATAGATGAGGATATAGAAAATATCAATAATAAAATCAATCAAATCATAAAAGACCTTAGAGATGATAATAAAAAGACCATCCTTACGACTATATTTTTATTTATAGTTATCATCATAATCTTTGCTATTTATTATATGAAAGAGTATAAAAAAAATCTTATGACAAGTAGATTTAGATCTGCTATTGAAAATAGTGATAATATAATCGTAATCACCGATTATGATCAAAGAATCATCTATGTAAATCAAAGCTTCACAGATAGCACAGGATATACTCTAAATGAGATAAAAGGTAAAACCCCATCTATTTTAAAATCAAGTGTGATGCCAAAAACATTCTATAAAGAACTAAACAATACAATCTACTCAGGTAAAAAATGGCAAGGTGAATTTATAAATGTGGATAAAAATGGTAAAACAAGATATGAAAAGGGATCAATCCTTCCAATCTTAAACAATAGTGGAAAAATAGAATATTTCCTTTCTATTAAACTAGATATCACAAAAGAAGTGGAAGCTGATCAAAAAATTAAAGAGCACGAACAAACTATCCTACACCAGTCAAAAATGGCTTCTATGGGGGAGATGCTTGAGAATATTGCCCACCAGTGGAGACAACCACTTAGTACAATCACAACTGTTGCAAGTGGTATGAGTATGCAAAAAGAAGTAAATATTTTATCTGATGAAGCATTTTTCAAATCTATTGATACAATTATGGAAAATTCAGAATATCTATCTAAGACTATTGATGACTTTAGAAACTTCTTTAAAAGTGAAAAAGATCATGTATCTTTTAACGTAAAGCAAAGTATCATAAAAGCACTAAATATCTCCAATTCAAAAATGAAATCAAAGTTTATACAAAATATCACTTCTTTAACAGATCTTAATGTGGTAGGGATTGATGGTGAGATTATGCAAGTTATTCTAAACTTATATAGTAATAGTGCCGATGCCTTTGATGTAAATGACAATAAAAACCACTATATATTTACAGAACTATATGAAAAAAATGGTGCTGCAGTTATAAAAGTAAGAGATAGTGCTGGTGGTATCCCAGATGAATTTTTAAATAAAATTTTCGAGCCATACTTTACAACAAAACATAAAGCACAAGGGACAGGTATAGGACTTTATATGAGCCATGAGATCATTAAAAACACCTTTAAAGGTGCTATTGATGTACACAATGTAACATATCAACATAATGGTGAAAAATATACGGGAGCTGAGTTTATTATAAAGATTCCTATCACAAATCCTACTACTCAAAATATAGAATAATACCCTTATAAATTAAACTTTTATAAATACTATTAAAATTGATATATGAGAAGATAAAAGGAAAAATCTTAGTAGAAATAAAAATGATGGGATACTATTTATTTTAAGAGTATCCACATCAGATTGTTAAAAAAATAAATGCTCCTAATTCCACTTTAAAGCAGTAAGTCTTACTTTTCTATTTCCATTCTTACAGTTATTAAATAATCTACACTCTTTTGTATTAAAGATCACCTTAGAAGATGTAAGAACTGAACCATTACTATTATCTATGATTCTTGAATTGATAAGATAACCACCAGAAACCTTAGAATAAGTACCCACTAAAATATAATTTGTATTTATTATTTTATTTAACTTTCTAAGATCTCTTGATAGATAATACTCACCCTTAGCATTTATAGATACAGCTGTTTGACCTCTATAATCTATGATATTTACTCTTTTATGGTTAAGTTCATTTATCAAACTCTCACTAAGTAATCTACCAAATTGAGATGTTTTAGAAAAATTTCTAAGTTCAACATAAACCGTAAGGGCTAATCTATCAATTCTATTTCTTTTTTTATTTAATCCATGTACTAAATCTTTCCCTATTTTCTCAATAGTCTCATCTAAAGTATAAGTGATATGAGGATCTTTCATCACAACAGGTGCTACTGGCTTTTTTAAACATCCAGAAAATAAAACAATAGTAATAATTAATAAAAAATAAACTTTAAATGATCCCATAATATACACCTTTATTGGAAATAATAAAGGAATAATTACAAAACATTTCTTAATATTAGCTTATTTTACAAAAACAAGTAAAAATATTCTAATTTAATAATTTTTATATTTATTTAAATACCAATTTATAAGAATTCTACCCTATTTCTACCATTTGTTTTAGCAGTATATAAAGCTTCATCAGCCCTAGCTACGATTGATTTATGATCATCATCTTTTTTATAAACAGTTACACCAAAACTAGATGTTTTTGAATCTATTACATCAAATTTATGAGTTTCAATCTTTAAGCGTAGATTTTCTGCCAACTTTATAGCTGCAATTAAATCTGTCTCAGGACAAATTATCATAAACTCCTCACCACCCCAACGTCCAATGATATCTGTATCTCTTAAATTCTCTTTTAAAAGTTTAGACATATCCACAAGCAATTGATCACCCACTTGATGACCATAGGTATCATTTACACTTTTAAAATGATCCACATCCAATAATATGACAGAAAACAGATGATTATACCTCATAGTACGATGGAGTTCGCTCTCCATAGTTTCATCTAATTTTTTACGATTAAAAAGTTTAGTCAATTGATCTGTTACAGCTAAATGCTCTAGCTCCTTATTTTTCTCTTCTAATGTTAAAGCTTGATTTTCAAGGGTTTTATTTAGGGATTTAAGTTCTACAGTTCTTTGATCCACCAAAGATTCAAGATTTCTATTTATCTTTTTAAAATTCTTAAACTCATATACACGGTAATAAAAAAGTAAATAAGAAACCATAAAATAAGCTACTAAAAAGAATATAAACGAATAAATATTATAAAGTTCAGGATAAATCATATAAGAGAAAATAAAAACCAAAGCCATAGGTACAGACCAATATATCCCCTCCCTAACACCCCTAATAGAAAAAGAAGCTATAGGAAAAAGTAAAAGAAAATATGTACTATTTATTATCTGATTACTATGAATAAAACCCATAAAAAAAAGAAAAAATATAGCTACCATAAATATTCTAGAATTTATTACAAATCTATCTAGATTTTTACTAGAAAGATTCAGATAATAAGTAAGTAAGAAAAAAAGGTTTAATGTACCTGCTAAGTAATAATTCCCAACATAATAGTATATGGGAGATAATAATAAAGAGATTATCAGAGCTAATCGTATATATTTTTTTAATAACTCATTTCTATAAATATTTAAATCACCCATCAAAAAACCCCTATTTATATATTAATTATAATTAAAGAGTTTGAAATGTTGCTTATAAGATAAAACAACATTTCTTTTATACAAAAAGATAGAAAAAAATATATAATAAAATAAAAAGGCAAAAGATGAAAGGGATAATATTTATAGCCCATGGTAGCAAAAAAGAAAAATCAAATAATGAATTTTTAAAACTAATAGAAAATATATCAAAAAAAGACAGTACCTATGATCTAAAAAAGGCAGCTTTTTTGGAAGCTGCTGAACCTAATATAGATTCTTGTGTAGAAGAGTTTATAAAAGTTGGAGCTAAAGAGATTTATCTTTATCCATTTTTTTTAAACTCTGGGAAACATGTACTTATTGATTTGCCTGAAACTCTTAAGAGATTAGAAAAGAACTATCCAAAAATTGAGTTTACACTTTTTGATCATTTTGGGAAATCTAGCGGGATAGAGGAAATTATTTTAAAAGATATAAGTTAAAATATATTCTAACTACTTTTATACATATATATTAAAAATAAGATATAATATAATAAAAAAGAGGTAAAGATGAAAACTATTCAGATAAATGATCTTGAAGCTGAAAACTTTATCAATGCTAATTATGATAATGATAAAACTTTAGTTAGTGATTTTATTACCTTTGTAAAAACTGAACTAATAACAAAGGACATAAAAAAAGGTTTTGATGAAGTTGAAGAGTATAAAAATGGTAATACTCAATTAACAGATGCAAAAGATTTTTTAAATGAGTTAAAAAGTGAATATTAAAACTACAGATACTTTTAAAAAATCATTTAAAAAACTTCTTAAAAAAGATAAACTACTTATAAATGAATATGAAGAATTACTTTATAAATTAGAACAAAATCCTAATCTAGGTACAGACCTAGGAAACGGAAGATATAAAATTAGACTTCAAAATAAATCAAATAATAAAGGTAAAAGTGCTGGATATAGAGTTATAAGCTATACAAAAATTGAAAATACTCTATTACTTGTACATATTTATTCTAAAAGTGATACTGAAAATATTTTAGATAAAAAAATAGATGAAATTATCACTAACTATAAAAGTGAAAATATTTAGAATTAAAGGACTTTTATGGACAATAAAAAATCAGTAGCCCAACTTTATGTAGAGCAAGTTGAACTTACCACAAAAGATTTAATGATCAATGCAAATGGGAAACCAGTAAATGGTAAGACAAAAAACCCATACAAAGGTGTAAATCAATTAATTTTATTAGACCAACAAAGAATTCATAACTACAATTCATATTTGTGGTTTACTAGAAACTATATACTTAGTGAAGAGTCTTCTTTTAAAATCAAAGATGGGGAAAAAGGTACAATGATATTTTCTAATAAATTGCACAATACAGGTGAAATTAGAAAAAAAAGAGATACAAATGAAACTTATGAAGTAAAAGAAAAAAGACTAACTTATTATTATGTGTTTAATAAGGATCAATTAGTAGAAATAGAATAGTTTTTATAGTTAAATCTATCAAAATAAATAAGCTAAATAAAGCTTGTTTTGTCTATAATTACACCTCAATAAAACAAAAAATAATAGAGTAAAAACAATAAGGGAAATAAATGCTAGAATTTATGAATTATATCGGTAGTGCATTAACATTTGTGATTTTTTTAATAACAATATATTTAAATAAAACAAGTAAAGAAAAAAGCTATTTTTTGATGATAATCACAGGACTTATGTTTTTATATACTCTAGTGGGAATGCCTATAACTAGCCAAAGTAAAGCCCAAAAGAATATAGCTACTTATGAAAAAGGTATCTCTTTATCATGTGCTTCAGGTTTCTTATTTATTGGATCAACTTTTACTGTAGATAAAGATAGATGGGAATTAGAAGGAAACTACTTTACAAATAAACAAATCAACGAAAAAATTAGAGCTGATAAGTGTGATTAATACATAGGATTTAGAACTAAAAATGGAAGAAAAATTAGAAGAAAAAAATAAACTAGAAGAGTTTATATTAAGTCCTGCGTATATTATACTAATGGTATTAGTATTGATAATCCCTTATCTATTTAAAATTCATTATGTGGGTTATTTTGTAGCTGCTATTATTATAGCTATCTTATATAGTATAAGAATCCATTTTCAAAAAAAAGAGATGATAAGAGCTAAAGAGGCTGAAGAAGAAACTAGTAAAATTGAGAAGAAAAAGAAAAAACAAAAAAAGAAGAGAATAAGAGATATAAAATAATAAATCTCTTCTTTATCTTATATACTATAAATCTATAGGTATACTTATCATAAATTCTGCTCCCTTATAATCCACACCTTCATAAGAATAATCTACATTTGAAACACTTATAGAGCCTTTCATACTCTCTTCAATTATTTGTCTACTCATATATAGACCTATACCCGTACCTCCACTCTCTTTTTTTGTCGTAAAATAGGAGTCAAAAATATTTCCTATAATCTCATCAGGGATTCCATTTGCATTATCTTTTATTTTTACTATAACATTGCCATTTTCTTTAAACACATCTATAAAAATCAATCTTTTCTCAGATGAATCTTTTTTCACAAGTTCCTCTTTTGCATTTTTTAACAGATTTATTAAAACTTGTTGCAATTCATTTTGTAATCCTTGAACTTCAATATTATCTATTAATTTTAGTATCTCTATATCATTACTTTTAAATTGCGATGATATTAATTTAAAAGTTTGA
>CAYFGQ010000055.1:0-23671 GCA_964342525.1 uncultured Arcobacteraceae bacterium | reverse complement strand
CTATGGGCTTGGCTCAAATCTCATTTAGTGAAGCTTATGAAGATCTAAATCCAGACATGCTTATCTTGTTGGGTGATCGATATGAGATATTTGCAGCTGCAAGTTCAGCAATGATAATGAATATCCCAATAATCCATTTACATGGTGGGGAAACTACAGAGGGTGCTTTTGATGAATCTATAAGACATTCTATTACTAAAATGTCTTATCTTCATTTTGTAGCTACTGAAGAGTATAAAAATAGAGTTATTCAATTAGGAGAAAATCCAAGTAGGGTTTTTAATGTAGGTGGTTTAGGTATTGATAATATTAAAAAATTAGATCTTCTTTCTCTTAATGCTTTTGAGGAATCGATTAATTTTAAATTAAATAAAAGAAATATTTTAATTACATTTCATCCAGTAACTCTTGAAAATTCTACTGCTAAAGATCAATTTAGTGAGTTATTAGCTGCAGTTGATGAATTAGAAGATACAAATATCATATTTACAAGTGCAAATAGTGATACTGATGGTAGGGTTATAAACAAAATGATCGAAGAGTATGTATCAAAAAATAGCTCAAAGAGTGTAAGTTTTATCTCTTTAGGACAATTGAGGTATTTATCTGCTTTAAAACATATAGATGCTGTGGTTGGAAATAGTTCAAGTGGACTAATTGAGGCACCAAGTTTTAATATTGCTACAATTAATATAGGTGATAGACAAAAGGGTAGAATAAAGGCTGATAGTGTTATTGATTGTGATACTACAAAAAGTGAAATATATGATGCCATAATAAAAGGGTTTAACTCAGACTTTAGCCATATTGAAAATCCTTATGGAGATGGTGGGGCAAGTAGAAAAATAAAAAATACAATAAAACAGATTGATTTAACAGATATACTAAAAAAATCTTTTTATGATTTAGAGGTGTAAATATGAAGCCATACAATAATTTGATGTTAAAAACATCTTTTTCAATTAGAGAATCTTTAGAGATAATTGATAATGGTGCTATGAGAATAGGTATAGTTGTTGATAATAATGAAAAATTAATTGGAACTGTAACAGATGGTGATATTAGAAGGGGCTTATTAAAGGGATACACTTTAGATGAAACTATAGATAAGTTAGTTCATAGGGATCCAATAGTAGCTACAATTGAAGATACAAAAGAGATGATCTTAGAAAAAGCTGTTGAACATAAGATTTATCAAATACCAATTGTTGATATGAATAATAAGGTTCTAGGGATTGAAGAGGTAGAAGACTTATTAAATCCAAATGAGATGCCCAATAGAGTAATTTTGATGGTTGGAGGTTTAGGTACAAGACTAAGGCCATTAACAGAAAATACTCCAAAACCTATGTTAAAGGTTGGTGATAAGCCTATTTTAGAGACTATAGTATTAAATTTTAAAAAATATGGATTTATAAATATTACAATGTGTGTTAATTATAAATCACATATTATTGAGAATTATTTTGGTGATGGTAGTGTCTTTGGAGTTAATATTGATTATATATATGAAGAGGAGAGAATGGGGACTGCAGGTGCTTTAAGTCTTCTATCTGAAAAACCAAATGAAGCATTTTTTGTTATGAATGGTGATCTTTTAACAAATATTAATTTTGATCATTTATTATCCCATCATACTTCAAATAATTCTTTTGCAACAATGTGTTTAAGAAAATATGAATATGATATTCCTTATGGAGTAGTAGATATTGATAATAAGGAAAATATTCTATCAATAAAAGAGAAACCACAATATAATTATTATGTGAATGGAGGTATTTATTTAATAGATCCAAGTGCTTTATCTTATATACCTCAAGGGGAATTCTTTGATATGCCATCTTTATTTGAGATTTTGTTAAATGATGGTAAAATCTGCTCTTCTTACACTATAAAAGAGTACTGGTTAGATATAGGTAGATTAAGCGACTATGAAAAAGCAAACCACGAATATAGTAATTTCTTCAACTAAGGATAACAATAATATGAAAAACAAAAAGAAAGTTATAATAGTTGGTGGTGGTACAGCAGGTGTACCAATTGCTAATCAGCTTCAAGATTATTTTGATGTTACAGTAATTGAAAAAAGTAAATATGATAGCTATCCTTGGATATATAGAGTTCCTTTAATGATTGGAATAGTTTTTAGAAGTCAGACTATGGATTATATAACCCAAAGAATGTTTGATCTTCCAAATGGACGTAAAATACCTTTTAATGAATCAAACCTATGGGGTGGAGCTTCTATAATGAATGGAGCAGTTCATGTTTTTGGATTTAAATCAGTATGGGAAAAAGTACTTAAAAAGTTTGATATCAAATATGATCAATTAGTTAAAAGTAACGATGAACTATACTCTTTTGATTTAAATGAAGAACATAAAATAACATTAATGTATGCTCATCAAAATGAGGTTGATAATGCATTTATAAAAACTTTAAATTCACGTAATATTGAAAGTGGAGATATGAGTTACTCTGAAGGTGAACTTTGTGGTCCTATTCAAAACACTGTTAGAAACCGCTTTAGAACTTCTGTCTTATCTCTTCTTAAAAAAGAAAACTTTACGAAAGTGATGGATGAGAAGGTTGAGCAGATTATTTTTAATGAAGCTGGTGAAGCTATTGGTGTAAAAACTGATAAGGGAACAAAAAAAGCTGATTATGTAATTTTATCTGCTGGTGTTATAGGTAGTTGTGATCTTATGTTAAGAGAACAGCAAAGAACATCATTTTTTAATGAATTACCAATTGCAAAAGAGATTCAAGATCATACTAATATTAGGGTAAATGTATTAGCTACAAAAAGTATAGATTCTTTAAATGAGGTATATGATAGCTTATTTAAAAAAATATCATTAGGTTTTAAACATTTTAGTGGTCAATCGAATGTTATGAGAGGTACAGGAGCCACCTCTGCAGCATATTTAGATCTTGATAATGATGGTGAAATTGATACAAGAATTCAGATTCTTCAGTTTGCTGAGAGTGGAAGACATCAAGTTAGTAATGGAAAAATATTTGGGACTAGTAAACCAAGTTTTTCAATTTCAATTAATGCTATTCATCCTGAATCAAAAGGTGATATTACTTTAGATGGGGATACAAATATTGTTGATCCTAATTTTTTATCAACACCAAAAGATATAGAAATATTAAAATTGGCACTTGAGTATTGTTTAAATTTATTAAAATCAGAACCAATTAAAGAATATGTTCAAGAGATAGTTGATGAGGATATTATTACAGCTGACCCAGAGAAATATATAAAAGATACAATGTATAGTGGGCATCACCTAATTGGTGGGTTACATAATGCAGTAGATACAAATTTTGAACTTAAGGGATCAAAAAATCTTTATGCTTGTGATGCAAGTATCTTTGATAGATTTGTAGCGAGTAATATTCATTCATCTGTTGCATTAATTGCTGATTTATTTGCAAAAAAATTTATCAGAAGGAATTTAAAAAATGAAATATAATTCATGTACTGATTATTGGCTTGATAAAGATGAGATGTCACTAAGAGGTGATTTCGAACAAATGTATAAAGATATAGATGATCCATGGGGATGTAAAGAATATAAGGATTCTTTAAATAATAAACTTTTTTGTGAAACTATATTTTTTAATAATAAACAATACCAAAATATTTTAGATATAGGAAGTGCCTTAGGTGATTTGACTAATAATCTATATAAATATAATAATGGTGGAAAAGTAACAGGCTGGGAGATCTCAAAAACTGCAAAAGAAAAAGCAGAAAACAAGTATCCTTATGTAAGTTTTGAAAATAAAAATATTTTAGTAGATGATATTCAAAAGAAATATGATTTGATCACTATCTCCGAAGTTTTATGGTACTTATTAGATGATTTAGATGGTGTTTATAATAAGTTATATAATGGTTTAAATGAAAATGGAGTAATTGCAATTCATCAATATTTTCCAAAGGATCAGAAATTTGGAAAAGAAGTTATTTGTGGCTTAGAAGGATATGAGGATTTCATTAATAAAAAAACAAAATTTACTTTTTTAAATAAGATTATTAGTTATTCTGAAGATGATCAAGTTTTATTAGCGTTATTAAAGAAAGAAGGGAAGTAAAGATGCCAGGATTTGAAGTTGTTGGAAAAGAAGAACAAGAGGCTGTAAATGAAATATTTGAAAAGAGCAATGGGGTAGTATTTGCTCATGGTTTTGATGCATTAAGAGATAATATCTTTAGAGTTAGAGATTTAGAGAAAATGATATCCGATAAAGTTCAAAGTGGATATGCTCAAGCTGTATCTTCAGGTTCAACAGCATTAAAAGTAGCTCTTAAAGCAATGGGTATTAAGCCAGGTGATGAGGTTATAACTCAATCTTTTACTTTTATTGCAACAGTTGAAGCAATATTAGAAGTGGGAGCTACTCCTGTAATTGTTGATATTGATAAAACACTTAACATTTGTCCAAAAAGTTTTGAAGAGGCTATAAGTGAAAAAACTAAAGCTGTAATCCCTGTGCATATGTTAGGTGTATGTGCACAAATGGATAAGATTTTAGAGATTGCTAAAAAGAATGATATTTTAGTATTAGAGGATACTGCACAAGGTCTTGGTGGAAAGTTTGATGGTAAATTCCTAGGTACTTTAGGTGATGTAGGTACATATAGTTTTGATGGTGGAAAAACTGTTATTTGTGGTGAAGGTGGAATGGTTGTAACTAATAATGAGTCAACTTTTATCACAGCAAGAGCTTACCATGATCATGGACATGAATATAGCACAACTTTAGGGCGTGGAGTAGAGGGTGCTTTATGTACTGGATTTAATTATAGAATGAGTGAATTACAAGCAGCTTTTGCCTTAGCTCAATTTAAAAAATTAGATTTTATTTTAGAGTCTCAAAAATCAAATCAGATCAAATTAAAAAATGCCATAAAAGATATTGGTTTTGAATTTAGAATAATCCCTGATGAAGAAGGTGACATTGGAGATAGTATTGTCTTTTTCTTAGATACAAAAGAGCAAGCTGTAGAATTTGCAAAAAAGATGGGGGAAAATGGTTTAGGTACAAAAAATCTTCCTGATGCTATTAAGTGGCATTTTGCACAACATTGGCAACATATGTTTAAAGAGTATAATTTTTATAATGATGGAAAAGAGTATTGGAGTAAATCAGAAGAAATCTTATCTAGATCAATTGCTTTACCAGTTATGGTAAATATGACCGATGAACAGATTGAAGCAATATCTGAAAAGCTTTTAAAGATTGCAAAAGAGGTATAAGTGAAAGTACTGGCAATTATAACAGCAAGGGGTGGCTCTAAAGGGATTCCTAAAAAGAATATTATTGATTTGAATGGTAAACCATTAATTCAGTATACTATTGATGCTACAAAAAGTTCTGAATTAGTAGATAGAATTTTTTTATCTAGTGATGATAAAGAGATAATAGAAGTATCAAAAAGTTTAGGTGTTAGCAGTGATTATATAAGACCTGAACATCTCGCAAATGATACCGCATCAAGTAGTGACGCTGTGATAGATGCTCTTGAGTGGTTAGAGAAAAATGAAAATTATATACCTGATGCAGTGATGTTGTTACAACCAACTTCTCCATTGAGAAGTTCAGATGATATTAGTTTTTCTATAAAACAATTTATTAATGATAAAAAGAATTGTTTAGTATCTGTTCATGAAATGTTAGAACACCCATTTGAATGTGTTAGCAATATAGATTCTGATAATTGGAATTTTCTAGCAGAACAAGATATTCAAGCAACTAGAAGACAAGATTATAATGATGAATTTTATTATATTAATGGGGCTATATATTTAGTGGATTATAGTTATTTTAAGGAAAATAGGAAGTTTCTAGATAAAACGAGTACTTCATTTTTTAAAATGCCACATGTTAGAGGTATAGATATTGACGAGTATATAGATTTAAGAAAAGCAGAATTTTTTTTACAAGGGGCTTATTAAATGACTGTTATGAATGATATTATGGAAGTTGCAAAAAAAACATGGGATAGAAGTCCTATGTTTCAAAAGCTTTATAACATAAATGATATAAAGGATTTTGAAAGTATACCTTTTATAACTAAATCAACATTATTAGAAGATCAAAAGAAAAATCCTCCTTTTGGTTCAAATTTAGTTGTGGAAAAAAAAGATTTATGTAGGGTTCATAGAACCTCAGGTACAACACAAAGACCTTTGTTATTAACACTAACAAAAAAAGATATGGAAATAGTTCATACTGTTGGTTCCAAAGCATTTAGAATAGCTGGATTAGCTGAGGATGATATAGTTTTTAACTGTATGAATTATTCAATGTGGATGGGAGGTTTTACTGATCATTTAAGTCTTGAAAAAGCGGGTGGATGTGTAGTTCCATATGGTGTGGGAAATACAGAAAACCTAATCTCTTTATTATTAGAAATTGATAATCCTTCTTTACATTGTACTCCGTCATATTTAAATATAATAAAAAAAGTTTTACATGAAAAGTTTAATAAGTCTCCACGAGAATTAGGATTAAAAAAAGGTTTTTTTGGAGGAGAAGGTGGACTTCAAGATAAATCATTTAGAGATAGAATAGAAGAAGAATGGGGATTAGAAGCTATAAATGCAAATTATGGAATGTCAGATGTTATAAGTATATTGGGATCTGAATGTAAAGTAAAAGATAATTTGCATTTTGTGGCAAATGAATATCTGTATATTGAATTAATTAATTCTGAATTAAAAAAAGTTCCATTTGAAGTTGGGGCAGAGGGTGAATTAGTAGTTACAACTTTACAAAAGGAATCACAACCTTTAATAAGGTATAGAACAAGTGATGTAATAAAGATTATTTCTACAGATCCTTGCTCTTGTGGAGAAGAGAGTTTTAGATTTAAAGTTGTTGGAAGAGCAGATGATATGATTACTATAAAGGGGATAAATTTTTATCCAGATTCTTTAAGAGATATTATTTCTAACTATAAAAGTTTTTCTATAAATTACCAAATAGAAGTAGAAAACAAGTCTCCATTGGAAACATTTACATTGATATTAGAAAAGGTAAGTGAAGATTATAAGAGTGAAATCGATAGTTTATTAAATGAAATAAATAAAAAGTTTTATGTTAAACCTAATGTAAAAGTTTTAGATAAGATTCAAATAGAAGGTAATAAAATTAAATCTTTAAAAAAAGTATAGGGATATAAATGTTTGAAATAAAAGAAAATAGATTGCTAGTTAGTGATATTGCTAACTATTTAAATAATGAATATATTGGTTTAGATTTTGATATAGTTGAATTTGGACCATTTAGTGAAACTATAAAAGAAAATACTTTTTCTTTTATAGAGGATATAAATCTAAGTCTAGATATTATTGATAAAAATGTACTAATAATTTGTCCTATTGGTTACAGCACTTCTAATAGTAATATATCAATAATAAATGCTGAAAATCCTAAACTTAGTTTTTATAATGTAGTAAATGAATTTTTTATTCAAGATGATAATCATCAAATAAGCGAAAATGCAACAATTAAAAATATGGATAATTTAGGAGTTAATATTTCAATTGGAGATAACTCTTATATAGGTAAGAATGTTGTGATTGGAAATAATTCATATATAGGGAATAATGTTACTATAAAAGGTAATGTTTCTGTAGGAAGAGATTGTTATATTAAAGATGGAGCTATTATAGGTTCTGAAGGATTTGATTTTATTGAAAGTGAAAATGGTTTAGTTCATGTTCCTCAAGTTGGTAAAATAGAAATTGGAAATAATGTGTGGGTTGGTTCTAACTCAGTTATTGAAAGAGCATCTTTAGATAAGACATTGATTGAGAATAATGTAAAAATTGATGATTTAGTTCAAATAGGTAATAGTTGTAAAATTAAATCAAATACAAAACTTGCAGCAGGTGTTGTTGTAGGAGAAAATTCAGTTGTAGGAGAAAAGTCTTTTATAGGAATGAATGTATCTATTAAAGAGGATATTATTATAGAAGATGAAGTTATTGTTGGATCAGGGGCAAGTGTTGTTACAAATTTAGAGAAATCGTCTACTTATGTGGGTGTTCCAGCAAAGAAAATTCAAAAGAGAGAAGTATAATGGCAGGTTTAGTAAATGGGGTATTTAAGGAAAAAGTTTCCCCTTATTTAAAAAAATTAATAGATAAAGTAGAATTAGAACATGGAAAAGATTCTAAAGAGTATTTAGCTTTATATAATCAATATGTTTATTCTCCAGAAGAAGATAAAGACCAAAGTGAAACAAATTTAAAACATTATGAGGCAGTAGTTAAAGAGGGAGAGGGATTACCTAAAGGGATAGAAAGGTTATATAAAAGACAATTAGTAATTGATATTACTATGGTTTGTGCAGCCCATTGTAGATACTGTTTACGTGCAAATTATGAAACTAGTCAATTAAGTGAATCTGATATTGATAAAATTGTAGAATATTGTGCAAAAGATAAAAACTTAAAAGAGATATTAGTTACAGGTGGGGATCCTTTAGTTGTTCCAAAAATATTAAAATATTTAATATCAGAAATTTCAGCAAATGCTACAAACATAAAAATTATAAGAATTGGAACAAGATTACCTGTTCAAAATCCTCTAGGTATGAGTGATAGTTTATACACTTTTTTTGATGCATATAAAGATAAAATAAATATTGAAATTGCAATACAAATAAATCATGCTATAGAATTACAGCCTGAAACTTTAGATGTTATTAATAAACTTAATAAATCTGGTGTAAGACTTTATAGTCAAAATGTTTTATTGAAAAATGTAAATGATGATATTGATAGTTTAATAGAACTATATGATTCATTAAGATATTTAAATATAGAAGCACATTATTTATTCCATTCAATTCCTATGAAGGGAACAAATCACTTACGTACTAGTGTAGAAAAAGGATTAGATTTAATTAAGAAACTTACTACAAGTGGAAAAATATCTGGTAGGATTAAACCTACTTATGCTCTTATGACATATATTGGAAAAGTGATATTATATGAAGGAACAATAATTAAAAAAGATGAAAATAATTATTATCATATAAAAACAAATTATACAGTAGAAGAAAGACGTGAGTGGAATACAACTTATGTATTACCAGAAGAACAAGCGTATTTAGATAATGATGGATATATTGTAGCAAAGTATTTAGATGGTGAAGATGACTGATAATATTACATTTAGATATTTAGAAGAAAAGGATATTGATCAATATATTGAAATTGTTAAAGAATTTTTTGGTGAAAACTATTATGGATCTAAAAAAGAGTTTTTAAAATGGCAATATAAAGATTCCCCTTTTCAAAAGGATAAAGATCATTATTCTATATATGCGGCATTTGATAATGATAAAATCTTAGCAATAGATGCTTTTTTAGCTTGGAAGTTTTATTGTGAGGGAAAAGAACTTGATGCTGTATGGGATATTGAGTGGTTAAATAATTCTAAAATAAAAGGTTTAGGAAGAGAACTTGTAAAACAAGTGGCAACTGAAACTGAACTTTATTGTGGTTATGGGTATAATTCATATTCTAAAAATGCATATACTAAAATGGATTTTAGATTAAATGATGAGATAGAAAGAAAAATTGCTTTTTTAAATGAAGAAAGATGTTTAAGTTTATTTGAGAATAGTGAAAATAAAGAGTTTATAAGTGAAAATATTGCTCCAAACCCTAAAAAACAATATTTTTTACATACTAAAATAGATTCAATTGGTGATTTTTATTGGATAGATTTTTTAAAAAACAAAAAAGTAGTATCTTATAAAGGTCTAGATTATTTAGAATGGCGTTTTTTTAATCATCCATATATTGATTATAAAATAATAAGTAGTGATCAAGAAACTAAAAATGGAATAGCCGCATTAAGAATAGAAACAATAAAAGGCCATGATGATAAAATCGCAAGAATTGTTGATTTGATGCCCGTAAAAGGTAGTGAGTCAGCATTGATAGAATCAATAATATCATTTTGTTTAGAAAACGATATAATTTTTATTGATTTTTATTGTATCTCATATTCTATATCGGAGGAGATATGCCCAAGACCATTTATATCAATAAAAGAACATAAAAAATATGATATCCCAATGCTTTTTCAACCAATGGAAATAAGAGAAAGAAAAAGTTTAAATTTTGTATTTAATAATAATATTGATATTGAAATAATTGATGAAGATATATATGCCACAAAAGCTGATAGCGATCAAGATGTATTTTTAAATCCTGATTATAAAACAGTTTTATTGTAAAGAAGGAGATTTTATGAATAAAGTTTTACATATAGTTCATTGTGTGGATACAGAAGGTCCATTATATGAATCATTAGATGCTACATCTGAAAGAATAGAAAAAACATTTGGTTTAAAATATGAAAATTTAACACCAAAAATGCTTGAGTCCCTCCAAAGAGGAGAGAATATCCCTGAAAATTTAAAAGCAGATGTAATGAGTTTTTTATCTCCCGAAAGATTAAGTTATAAAAAAACCTGGAGTGAGGTTTCTGAGATGGTAGATGAACTTATGACAGATGATTGGAGAAATAAATATAAAGATGATTATGGAAATGGCTATAAATTTAATTGGTTTATTTTAGATCATGTAGGTTTTGAAAATGCTAACCCTAGAAGAAGAGCAACTGGTTATCATGTAGTATATGAATATTTCCATGAAAAAATTCGTATAAATGAGGTTTCAGATAAGTTATACTGGCATTACCATTCAACACCATTTTTTTATGAAGCGCATAAAACATCAAATAACTTTAGTTTCTCAAATCACCACTTACAAGTTTTAAGTAGAAGAATTATAGACAAACAGGATTTTCCTGCTGCATATAGACCAGGTGCACATACAGAGAGACCTGATAGTAATTTATTTTTAGAACAGTGGGTTCCTTTTGATTATGGAAATCAAGGGATGCCTGAAAGGGAAGAGGATAAAAAACAAAAAGATATTGGAGGGGGAAGATATGGTGATTGGAGACGTGCACCAAGTGATTGGGGTACATATCACCCAGATTTCTATGATTATCAAAAAAAAGGTAATATGAAAAGATATCTTGCAAGATGTTTAAATCTTGGATCAAGGTTAAGAGAAATAAATACTAGTGAAATAGAAAAAGCCTTTAAACAGGTTAGTACACAGGGAAGTACAATAATCTCTATTACTAATCATGATGAGAGAGAAATGAGACAAGATATTGATATTTTTATGAACAATATATATGAAATACAAAAAAAATATCCTGATGTAAAAATTAAACATTCAAATGCAGTTGATGCCATAAGGGATATAGAAAATTTATCGTTTGAAAATCATACTAAATTAAAAATAGAGATTGAAGAGAATAAAATTAATATATCTGCAGATAAAGAAATATGGGGACCTCAACCATATTTTTGTTTTAAAACTAAAGATCAACGTTATATTCATGAAAATTTAGATTATCATGGTGGATTAGATTGGAGTTATGTATTTGATGATGATACAATACGATTGGATCAAATTGAAAAAATAGGATTAGCAACAAATGATAATTTTGGTAATACATCAGTATATAATCTTTCAGAAAAATCAGGTTTTATGGAAATAGAAGAGACCTTATTAAATTATAATGAAAATTAAAAAGTTTATATTTATTACCATTAGTGAGTTTTCTCAAAGGGACTATGATAGGTTTGGAGTAGAAATACTGATAAATAATGGTTTTAAAGTTGAAGTATTTGATATTAGTTACTTAATATATAAAGTGAAAGGAACTTCTGTAAATAAAGTAAAAGTTTCATCTCTTTTATCATATAAAGAATTAGAAGAAAAGCTATTGCAGAATAATTTATCAGAGACTGTATTTATAGAGCTTTATGGAGAAAGTTCTCAATTATTTATGGTTGAATCTTTATTAACAAGACTAAAGGCAAAAACTTTATTATTTAATACAAATAGTATACCTGTATCTGTTAAAGGGCAGAGTTTACTATATAAAATTAGATTTTTACTTACATCTTTTATTAGTTATAAAAGAACTTTTGAGCAAATAACTTATCGATTAAAAAAAGATAAACTTAAAAATCATGATTTTATTTTGATAGGTGGAAATAAAGGAAGAAATTGTTCTAGAGTTGGAGATGATACGGAATTTATATATGGGCATACACTAGATTACGATATATATTTAAATGAACAAAACAAAGAACAACTTTTAAATTATAAATATGCAGTTTTTTTAGATGAATATTTACCCTATCATCCTGATGAGGAGATGTCAGGAGCTTCAAAGTATTTACAAGAAATATCAGATATATATTATAAAAAGATTAATTTATTTTTTGATTTTTTAGAAGAGAAACATAACCTAAAAATTGTTATTGCATCACATCCAAGATCAAATTATGTTGATAATGGAAATGTTTTTAAAGGCAGAAAACATATAAAAGGAAAAACTAATTTATTAATTAGAGATGCTGAATTTTGTATTGCACATTTTAGTACATCTATTAATTTTGCAGTACTTCATAAAAAACCAATATATTTTATTTCATTGAAAGAGATTGATTATTTATTTTCAGATTTTATTGAAATGTTTGCAAAAGAATTAGGTAATGTGAAAATATTAATTGATGATGATTCTTCATTGAATAATTCTTTTTTAAAGATAAATGAAGAATTATATAAAGCATATATGAAAAACTATATAAAAAATACTGACTTAAGTGATAATAACTCCTATAATTGGGATATTGTTGCAAAATATTTTTTAGATAAACAAAAAGGGGAATAAGTCTTGATTAAAATAATTAAAAAAGTAGTAAAAAAACAATTTACTAAAAATTACTGGCAAAGTTCATCCTCTAGCAAATGGCATAATAAAAGACAGCAGGAAGCTTATGCTGATTTTAATGCTTTTGCACTAGGCGTTAGTAATCATGTAAAAGCTTTAAATTATAAAACAGTTATTGAAATTGGTACAGGTGCAGGTACTCTTATATCTTTAATTAGTAAGAAATTGGATAACTATAATAAATTTATTGGTATAGATATAAATAAACAACAAATAAATGAAAACAAAAAAAACTATCAAGATAGTAATATTGAATTTATATGTATGGATATTGATAAATATATTAAACAAAATAATTTAGATGAAGTTGTAATAGTTGCTCAAAATACTTTTGATTATTTTGATCAAGCAAGTTTAACTGCCCTTTTAAAAAATATACATACAGATATTGATAATGTTGTAGTTTCCATTAGTGGGCTTGTTCAAAATAAGCAACTAGAGAATAGTGTAGATAGACAAGAGGCTGACTTAAAAGTTTATCATCACAATTATCATAAAATTTTATCTTCGGTGGGTTTTAAAAATATTAAGAGTGATTCATATGGAGATAATGAAAATTCAATTGTGATAACAGCTCAAAAATAGGATATTAAAAAAATATGAGTTTTTACAATAAGCTAAATAATGTTTTATCAAGTGATGATAAAAAATATTTAATATATTTATTTTTATTTACAATATTAATTGCAATGATTGAAACTTTAGGGGTTTCAATCATAATGCCATTTTTATCAGTAACTGGAGATTTTTCACTAGTTGAAACAAATGAATATTACAAATATGTTTATGATTTTTTAGGTTTTTCAGATGTAAAGAATTTTGTGATTATCTTTGGAGTAATAATTTTAATATTTTATTTTATTAGAGCAGGACTAAATAGTTTATATGTTTTTCTAATCATGCATTTTATTAATAGTCGATATTCAATTATTGTTAATAAATTATTTAAAAAGTATTTATCTTTACCTTATAAAGATTATATTGAAAAAAATACTTCTTTTTTAACAAAATCTATTGTAAATGAAGCTGCAAATATTACTGAATTATTTTGGTTTGCATTAATACTATTGAGTGAAGTATTAGTTTTTATTTTTATTTATTCTGTTTTGATGTATATTAATTATCAAATAACTATGGTAATTAGTTTAGTTATACTTGTTGTAGGGTTTATTATAAAAGTTGGTATTTCGAGAAACATGAAATATTATGGTGAAAAAAGAGAAGAATATCAAAAAGATTTTTATGAAGTATTAAATAAAAGCTTTAATAACGTTAAAATGTTAAAACTTCAATCTAGAGATAATAATATAAATGAATTTGATGCAATAAGTGAAAAATATGTAAAAACTAAGATAATAAGTGGTACTTTACAACAATTACCTAGATTTTTATTTGAATTTGTTGGATTTGGTTTAGTTGTTTTAATTGTATTATATCATCTTATAAATACAGAAGTTGCAGATAAAGATTTATTAGCACTTGTTTCAGTGTTTATTTTAGGGTTATATAGAATTCTTCCATCTATAACTAGAATTTTTTTAAGTTATAATACTATTTTATTTCAATATCGTTCTTTGGATGTTATTCATAATGATTTAAATTTACCAGTTGAAAACTTAGAAAATGAAAAAATTAGTTTTAAAGATGAAATAAGACTTGATACTATAACTTTCTCCTATGGGCAAAGGGAGATTATAAAGAAGTTAAATTTAAATATAAAAAAAGAAGATAAAATTGCTTTTATTGGAGAGAGTGGGAGTGGTAAATCTACATTAGTTGATATTATCATGGGCTTACATAAGGTTAGTGATGGTGAAATATATATTGATAATGATAGATTGTCAGAAAAAAATTTAAATAATTGGCGAAGCCATTTTGGATATATTCCTCAAACTGTATATCTATTTGATGGTACAATTGCTGAAAATGTTGCTTTTGGATTAGATATTGATATCGAAAAAGTGATAGGAGCTCTTTCGAAAGCAAATATTTGGGAATTTTTAAAAGATAAAGATGGATTAGAAACAAAAGTTGGTGAAAGTGGAGTTATGCTTTCTGGTGGACAAAAACAAAGAATTGCAATTGCTAGAGCACTTTATAAAAATCCAGATATATTAGTTTTGGATGAAGCTACTTCAGCTTTAGATGATGAAACAGAAGCTAAAATAATGGATGAGATATATGAAGTTTCAAAAGATAAAACATTAATTATTATTGCACATAGATTAAGTACAATTCGAAGATGTGATAAAGTATACAAGATAGAAAATGGAGAGATAAAAAATGTTTGATAATAAAAATATATTGATAACTGGTGGTACAGGAAGTTTTGGAAAAAAATATACAGAGATAATACTTTCAAAATATAAGCCAAACAAAATAATCATATTTAGTAGAGATGAACTTAAACAATATGAAATGGCACAAACATTTAATGATTCTTGTATGAGATATTTTATTGGTGATGTTAGGGATGAAAAGAGATTAGAAGAAGCTATGCAAGATGTTGATTATGTTATTCATGCTGCAGCATTAAAACATGTGCCTGTAGCTGAATATAATCCTATGGAGTGTATTAAAACAAATATAGATGGTGCACAAAATGTTATTAGTGCTGCTATTAAAAATAATGTTGAGAAAGTGATTGCATTATCAACTGATAAAGCATCAAGTCCTATAAATCTTTATGGTGCTACAAAATTAGCAAGTGATAAGCTTTTTGTTGCAGCAAATAATATGGTAGGAAATAGGAGAACTAGATTTGCTGTTGTAAGATATGGAAATGTAGTTGGTTCAAGGGGATCAGTTGTTCCTTTCTTTAAAAAGCTTATGAGCGAAGGTGCTACTGAACTTCCTATTACAGATGATGCAATGACAAGATTTTTAATTACACTAGAAGATGGTGTAAATTTTGTACTTAATGACTTTGAAAGAATGCATGGGGGAGAGATATTTATTCCAAAAATTCCTTCTATGAAAATGACTGATTTAGCTAAAGCCTTAGCACCAGAATTACCACATAAAATAATAGGTATTAGACCAGGTGAAAAAATGCATGAGGTTATGATTACTGCAGATGATAGGGTAGTTGAATTTGATAGTTATTATGTTATTACACCTACTATTCAATTTAGTCATATAGTTGATTTTACTAAAAATGCTTTAGGTGAAGAGGGTAAAGATATAGGTATAGGGTTTGAATATAACTCATTTAATAATACTGAATGGCTTTCAAATGACGAATTCTTAGATATGGTGGAGAAATCATAATATGAATTTTATACCATATGGTAAGCAATTAATAGAGCAAAGTGATATAGATAATGTAGTTGAAACTCTAAAGTCAGATTATCTTACTACAGGACCAAAAGTAAAAGCATTTGAAGATGCTTTAAGTTCTTATTGTGATGCAAAATATGTGTTGGCTGTTTCAAATGGAACAGCTGCTCTACATTTGATCTCTCTTGCACTTCTAGACAAAGGAGATAAGGTATTAACTACTCCAAACTCTTTTTTAGCAACATCAAATTCGATTCTTTATGTTGATGCAAAACCTATTTTTGTGGATATAAAAGAGGATGGAAATATTGATTTAGATCTTTGTGAGGAGGAGCTTAAAAAAGATCCTTCTATTAAGGCTATTTATGCAGTTGCTTTTTCTGGACATATGGTTGATCAAGTTAAATTAAAATATTTAAAAGAAAAGTATGGTGTAATTATTGTTGAAGATTGTGCCCATGCAATTGGAGCTAAAGAGGGAGATATAAAAGCAGGATCTTGTATTAATAGTGATGCTTCAATATTCTCATTTCACCCAGTAAAACACTTAACAACTGCAGAGGGTGGAGCGATCACAACAAACTCAAAAGAATTGTATGAAAAACTATTATTACTAAGGGCTCATGGAATGGTTAAAACTACTGAAATGAAACCTTGGGAATATGAGATGCAAGAGTTAGGATTTAACTATAGAATTACAGATCTTCAGTGTTCTTTAGGCTTATCTCAACTTGCTAAACTTGATAGTTTTATAGAGCGAAGATTTGAGATTGCAAAAAAATATGATGAATCTTTTGAAAATACAAAAGTAAAACCTTTATATAGATTTAATGGTAAATCATCTTACCATTTATATGTTGTTTTAGTTGATTTCTCAAAATTAGTTATTTCAAAAGAAGAGCTATTTTTAAAATTAAGGGAAAAAAGTATAGGGATTCAATTACATTATATTCCTATTAATAAACAACCTTATTATAAAAACTTAGGATATGGAGATGAAAATACTCCTGTAATGGATAAATACTATGAAGAGTGTTTTTCTTTACCTATGTTTCCAAAGCTAAGTGATGAAGAACAAGATTATGTAATAAAAGTATTATTGGAGTTAATTGATGTATAATATTTTAGAAGTAGCAAATACCCATGCGGGGGATATAGAGTATGTTTATAGTCTTCTTGAAGAATTTAAAGAGTTTAAAAAAGAAGACAGCTTTGGAATAAAATTTCAACCATTTAAATATGATAAGATTGCAACTGAAGATTATGCATGGTATAGTGTTTATACAGAGCTTTTCTTTGATGAATCTCAATGGCAAAATATTATAAAAAAAGCGTATGAAACAAAAGATATTTGGATCGATTTATTTGATGAATATGGAGTGAGTATTATTGGAGCTAATCTTGATAAAATCACAGGTGTAAAATTACAAACTTCTATACTTGATAATATGGTGATTTTTAGTGCTTTAGAAAAATTGGACTTATCTAGTTTAAAACTTATCATAAATATTGCAGGAAGAACCAAAGAGGAAATTAGTACGATTCTTAATAAATATACTTCCCTTAATGTTAAAGAGATTCTTATTGAAGTAGGATTTCAAGCTTATCCTACAAAACTTGAAGATTCTGGTTTAGCAAAGATAGAGTATCTTAGAGATAATTTTCCAAATAAGATTGTTTTTGCTGATCATATTGACGGAAAAGATGAAGATGCAGTTTTATTACCACTTATAGCTGGTATGAAAGGTGCAAATTATATAGAGAAACATATTATGCATAGTTCATTAGAAACAAAGTATGATCATTTTTCTAGTGTTAAATATGAAACATATAAAAAGCTTATAGGTTTACAAGGGAAATATTATCCTTTAAAAGATAGTTCATTCTTAAATGATGCAGAGATGAATTATATTAAAACTACTAATCAAATCCCTTTATTAAATTGTAATAAGGATAAAAACAGTTCACTTGATATAAATAATGAACTAAAATTTAGAAGATCTAATCAAAATGGCTTAACTATAAAAGAGATAGAAAAATTAATTGAGAATAAACATATTTTAAATATATCAAAAGGTGAAAATGAGACTTTAAAAAGGGAAGATTTTAAAAAAGCAAATATTGCTGCAATAATAGCTTGTAGATTAAAGTCTACAAGATTACCAAGTAAGGCTCTTCTTAAAATTGGTGAATTAACTTCTGTTGAATTATGTATAAAAAATACAATGAAGTTTGATAATTTAAATCATGTGGTTCTAGCTACATCTGATAATGAACAAGATGGTGAATTAAAAGATTATACTTACCATGATAGTGTAGTTTTTCATCAAGGTGATCCTGAAGATGTTATTAGAAGATATTTAGGTATAATAGATACACTAAAAATAGATGTGGTTGTTAGAATAACTGCTGATATGCCATATGTAAGTTCAGATATTTTTGATTATCTACTAGAAAAACACTTTGAATCAGGTGCTGATTATACAGTTGCAAATGAAGCTGCTGTGGGAACTAATTTAGAGATTATTAATACAAATGCATTAAAAAAAGTAAAAGAGCATTTTCCAAATGCTCAATATTCTGAATATATGACATGGTATTTTCAAAATAATCCAGAACATTTTAAATTAAATTTTGTAGATTTACCAGAAAAATGGGTTCGTGATTATAGATTAACTATAGATTACCAAGAAGATTTAGATATGTTTAGCAAAATTGAAGAGCATTTTTCAAAGGAAAATTTAGAGTATTCTATTGATGAATTATATAAGATGTTAGATGCTAATCCAGAGATTGCAAATATTAATTCCCATATCACATTAAAATATAAAACAGATCAAAAATTAATTGATACTTTAAATAAAGAGACCAAAATAAATTAATATGAATATTTTATTTAGAGCAGATTCTTCATTTAAAATTGGTACTGGACATATCATGAGGGATATAGTCCTTGCTAATAAATATAAAAAAGATACTATTTATTTTGCTGTACAGGATTTAGAAGGTAATATAAATAGTAAAATAGTTGAATCTAGGTTTAATATTAAAATATTACAATCAAATAATATCAAAGAGTTAGATAAATTAATTAAAAAATTAAATATTGATATGATCGTATTTGATCACTATGGTATAGATTTTGCTTTTGAGAAGAAAATTAAGATAAATAATCCTAATATAAAAATATTAAGCTTTGATGATACTTATGAAAAACACTATTGTGATATATTATTAAATCATAATATAAGTGGAGATCCCAAAAAGTATAAAGGCTTGGTTCCCAAAAAGTGTGAATTAAGATGTGGTTCTAAGTATACTTTATTAAGGGATGAGTTTTATATTGAGAAAAAAAGAAAATCAAAAAAACTGAGTTCTAAAAAGAGAAATAAAAAGAAAACTGTTTTTATTGCAATGGGTGGAGCAGATCATAGTAATATTAATATAGATATATTAAAAGTTGTAGGAAAGTTTAAAAATTTAAATGTAAATTTAGTAACTACTAGCGCAAATAAAAATCTAAAACAATTAAAAAAATATTGTAAAAACAAAAAGTCAATTAATTTGCATATAAACTCAAATAAAGTTGCAAAGCTAATGGGAAAAAGTGATTTTGCCATAGTAACCCCAAGTGTAACTGTAAATGAAACTTTTTTTATGGAGTTACCATTTATTGCAATAAAAACAGCCCAAAATCAAAAAGATATTTATAAATATTTAAAATCAAAAAAATTTTTAACTCTCAAAAAGTTTAATAAAAATAGACTAAAAGCAAAAATATTAAAGATAATCCAATGAATCCTATAACATTAGTTAATTTTGTAGATTTAAGCTTAGCACAAAAAAGAATGGTTTTATCTTGGAGGAATAATCCTGATATAAAAAAGTGGATGTATACTCAAGATGATATTAAAGAGGAAGATCATTTAAATTTTATTGATTCTTTAAGAACTAGAGAAGATAAAAAATATTTTTTGGTACGTAAAGGTGAAACAGAAATTGGAGTTATAGATTTTAATGATATTCAAAAAGATAGTTGTATAATGGGGATATACAGTAACCCAAATATAAGTGGAGTTGGAAAACTATTAATTGAAGAGATTATTAACTATGGGTTTAATATTTTAAAAGTGGAAAAGATTTTTTCTGAAGTTTTTAAAAAGAATGAAAGAGGAATTAATCTATATAAAAAATATGGGTTTAAAGAGATTGATATTAAAGAGATTAATAATCAAAAAGTAATATGTATGGAGCTTGTAAATGAAAATTGGTAATTTTAACTTAGTGGAAGATGGTACATTTATAATTGCAGAATTAAGTGCAAATCACGGTGGAAAGATTGAAGTAGCAAAAGAAACTATTAAAGCTGCAAAAGAGATAGGTGCAAATGCTATAAAACTTCAAACTTATACAGCAGATACATTAACTTTAGATAGTGAAAAAGATGACTTTATTATAAAAGGTGGAACTCTTTGGGATGATAGAAAATTATATGACTTATATTTAGAAGCTTTCCTTCCTTGGGAATGGCATAAGGAACTTTTTGATTATGCTAGAGAGATAGGAATTGATATTTTCTCTTCCCCATTTGATAAAAGTGCTGTAGATTTTTTAGAACAATTTAATCCTAGTGCTTATAAAATAGCTTCCTTTGAGATAACAGATCATGCTCTTATAGAGTATGCTGCATCAAAAGGTAAACCTATAATAATCTCTACGGGTATTGCTACAATAGATGAAATTCAAGATGCTGTTGAAATTTGTAGAAGTGTAGGAAATAATGATATTGTATTACTAAAATGTACAAGTGCATATCCTGCTCCTTTAGAAGATGCTAATTTGAAAACAATACCAAATTTAGCAGAAACATTTGAAGTATTATCCGGTTTTTCTGATCATACATTAGGTACAACAGCTCCTGTTGTTGCAGTAACATTAGGTGCAAAGGTAATAGAAAAACATTTTATATTAGATAGATCTATTGGTGGGGCTGATGCTGACTTTTCTTTAGATAAGCAAGAGTTTAAAGAGATGATTGAAGCTGTAAGGGATACTGAAAAACTATTGGGTAAAGTTGATTATTCAATGAGTGAAAAAAAGAAAAAAAGTAGACAATTCTCTAGAAGTCTTTATATATCTAAGGATATAAAAGAGGGTGAGGTTTTTACAGAAGATAATATAAAAAGTGTAAGACCTGGTTATGGTATGCATCCTAAATATTTAAAAGATATGTTAGGAAAAAAAGCGCAAAGAGATTACAGTTTTGGGGATAGGCTTGAGTAAACTTAATGATAATTTATATGTAAATTTTGAAAGTCTAAAAGAGAATAAAGATTGGCAAAAAATTTATAATGGATATAAAAATAATTTAGATACTCTTAAATATTTAATAGAAAATATATCAAAAAAGTATAATACCTCTATGGAAGAATCTAGAGATATAGTATTATATGAATTGATGTGTTGTCATTACAATCGAAACCACAGAAAACATATGCAAGACATGAATAGATTTAAATGGAGTCTAATATATGTTTTTACATTAATTTTTATTTTTTTTAGTGGTATAATCTCGATTTTTTTACCTAATAAAAAATATGAAAAAGATGTTTTATTTGAAGAGATGTTCGCAAATAAGGGATGGTCTCTTAGGTTTTATAGATATATCTATAAAATATTAAAGAAAAATAAAAACTTAGATTGTTCTGTATTATATACCCATCCAGGTATAACTAAAGATTTCTCTACAAAAGAAGTTGAGGGTTGGAATGGGGAAGTTATAAATAAAAGATATCTAAGTATTGTATTTGATTTAAAAACAAGTTTAATTGTTATTTTTAAAAGTATTTTTTATCTAGTTAAGCTTTTTATTTTATCAAAAAATATTAATATTATATATCTTTATTTGAGAATTATTCGTAAGTATCTAGTTTATAATTCTCAAGTTAAAAATATAAAAGCAAATGTGATAGTTGCTGCTGGAGATTATTATTGGAATCCAATAAAATATATAGCTTATAAAAAAAGAATCAAAAATATAGTGTTGTTACAACATAACTTTAAAAATGAGTATCTATTTAATAGATTATTTCAATATTGTGATTATTATTACGCCCATTCAGAACAAGCAGTTGAGAAGATTGAAGGGATGGATATAGCTAAAAAGCATTCAATTGGAAGTTTTCAATTAATACCATATTTAGAAGATATACCATTAAAATATGATGTGCTATTTATAAATCAGACTGTTAATGATGATTTAAAAAATGCATGGCCAGATTTAGACCAAGATAAATTAGTTGAAAAATATTATCTACTTATAGATAATTTAAAACAATATTTAATTGATAATCCTAATATAAATATGGTATATGTGGCTAAAGGTGAAACTATTGAATCTGAGCCTTCGCTTAGTGTAAAAGAGAGATTAAAAGGTTTAGAAAATATAGAATTTATAGGATCTTATGGACCACAAACTTTTGAACTTATAAAACAATCAAAGGTTATTATAAATATGTATTCTAGTTTAGGTTTTGAATCATATGGTTTTGATAAGAGGGTTTTATGGGTTAATTATGATAGATGTTGTGATTATTTTAAATATGATGTGGAGAAAGAAGATTTACATGTATTAATAGATGATACTAGTTATGATACCTTTTGCGATAGATTAAATAGATTATTAGTAGATGATGATGAAGAGGTTCAATCTCATTATCAAAGTTTAAAAAGAAAATATATGAATATTCAAGAAAACCCTGCTAAAATTGTTGCACAAAAAGTTGAAGAGCTTATAGGATAAATATGGATATAAAAGTTTTAGATTGTACTCTTAGAGATGGTGGTTATATCAATAACTGGGAGTTTAGTGATAATCAAATTGTTAAAGTAATTGACTCTTTAGAATTATCAAAAGTAGATGTTATTGAATGTGGATATATAAGTGGTAAAAATGGTGCTTCTTCAAATTCCACTATATTTGATTCTTTGAGTTCAATTGATAATTTATTAAGTGATAAGAATGGAGTTGAAAAAGTTATAATGATCAATTATGGTGATTATGATGTGGAACAACTTCCTTTAAAAGAAGAAACTAATATAGATGGTATAAGATTAGCTTTCCATAAAAAGAATTTATCTGAAGCTTTAGATATGGGTAAAGCTATTAAAGATAAGGGATATAAATTATATTTTCAACCAATGGTTACAAAAAACTATAAAGATATTGAATTTTTATCGATGATTGAAAAAGTAAATGAATTATCTCCATATTCTTTTTATATTGTGGATAGTTTTGGTTCAATGAGTCTAAATGAGTTTAATAGATATTTAGTGTTATCAGATAATAATTTAGATAATTCTATAGCTTTAGGTTATCATTCCCATAATAATATGCAACTTGCCTTTTCAAATGCGATTAGTATGTGTAACTATAATTTTAATAGAGATATAATTATTGATTCAAGTATATATGGGATTGGTAGAGGTGCTGGTAATTTAAATACAGAATTAATAACAGATTACCTAA
>CAYFGQ010000054.1:0-23808 GCA_964342525.1 uncultured Arcobacteraceae bacterium | reverse complement strand
TTTAATTTTTCTTATTGTATTATTTTGATATTGATTATCAAAATATATTTAGGAGAATATATGTCAGTAAATGAGATTAGCCATGAGCTTTCAGTTGAAACCATAAATTATGTACATGATATAAGTACACTCAAACAATTGCTTTTAAATGGAGCATCCATAAACTTTCAAAATAAAATAGGCTGGTCAGCTTTATTTGAAGCAGTAACCTTTGGCCATGCCGCAACACTAAAAGAACTTATCACAATGGGTGTAAATATAAATATGATAGATTCTAAAGGAAGAAATGCACTTTTTTGGGCACTTTTCCATAACCAAACCCAGTGTGCAAAAGATCTTATAAGTTATGGTATAAATCTTACCAATGACGTTTCTCCACTATTACCAGCAATCCATTATGCCACCTATAAACAAAATATAGAAGTGGTTAAATGTTTGATAAAAAAAGGTATTCATATTGATACTCAAGACTATCAAAATACAACACCATTAATATATGCCCACATATATAAAAGAGAATCTATGGTGAAATTTTTAGAAGAAAACGGCGCAAATATACAACACTCAGATATATTTGGAAACACACCAATAAAATTAAAGGAAAAAAATGTTTAACATCCAAAGTGTAAATGCTCACTGTGACGTACCATGCGGAATCTATGATCCTAATAGTGCTATAATAGCTGCTTTAAGTGTAGTAAGAATGGTTGATTTAATCGAAGCGAAACTAAAAGAAAGACCAGAGAATGAAGCACAATATCTAAATGATATCACTAGATATATCTCTGTAAAAGAGACTGAGGCTATAAAGTGTAAAGAAGAGATTAGAATCATTTGGGGTGATTTTATCAAACCACCACATATCAAGCAGTTTCCAGAAATTCACCAAATAGTACACAATATTATGACAAAAGGTGGAGCAGCTAAACAACACGTTTCAAGGGAAAAAGCACTTTCACTTTTAGAAGAGGTAAATAAATTTGCTGAGATTTTTTGGAGAATTAAAGGTGTTGAGACTAAAAGAGTACCATCACCAAACCTACCAAACGAAGAGATAGTTCACCCTATCTTATAATATATGTTAAAAATTTTCAAGATACAAGGGAACTCTTTATACCCATACTTAAAAGATGGGCAAAGAGTTCTTTGCACCAATATTTTCAAACTCTCAAAACTAAAAAATGATGATATAGTAATCTTTTCTAAAACTGGCTATGGAGTTATGATAAAACAGATAAAAACGATAAACCATGATAGTTGTTTTGTACAAGGTACAGATGATTTTAGCATAGATAGTAGAGATTTTGGTGAAATACAACTAGATGAGATACAATATAAACTACTCTTTAAACTACCATAAACCTCTTTTAAACACTAAATATATATAATCCTATACAAAATATTTAAGGCTTTATATATGATCATACAAATCATCACAGTAAATACAGACAAACTAAATGTAAGAGTTATGATAGAAAAATACTCAAACAACGAATTCACAGTGCAAACAGACTCAAAAACAAATGAAGAGAAATACTATAATGGATTTTTATTATATAGAAATAGAGAGGGAGCTGTAGTATTTAGTTCAGAAAAAGAGGTTTTAAGATTTATGGCTGATAGTTTTTTCCAAGGTCAATCAATCTTATCTATCAAAAATGATTCTTCTAAACTACTTAGTACAACAGAAGTTGAAGAGATATTACAAGTAGTAAAGGTTTAGTTTATAGCTCAAAAGCTATAAACTATTATAAAATACCCTTTTCCACTAAAGTGATTTTTATCAAAGAAGATACACTTATACCCATTCTATTTGCATAAGCTTCGATCTTAGCTTTTTCCTCACTAGTAACTAAAGCTTTTATCTGCTCATCTGCTGTTACTTCTTTTTTTGGTCTTCCCCTAGTCCTCTCTTTTTTCTTTGCAGCTTTAACTACTGATTGTGGTTTATGTTCATTTTTAACTATTTTTTCTTTATTTATATTAAACATATTATTACCTTTTTATATATTTATTAAGTACTTATTAAATACTTTCTATTTCCTCAATTAATTCTTGTATCTGAAATTGGATTTTTGAATAAGCATGTTTTAAAAGAGGTGATTCGCTTATAGTATTACTAATAGTTTTTCCATTTTTTAATGCTCTTTTAAATAGAGTTGAATTCATAATTTTTCTTATAGGTATATGCTTAGCTTCTATATTTTTCTTTATCTCTTTGTAATCTTTATCTTTTACATTTGAAGCTATCAATATAATCTTTGAATCTAAATACTTTAACTCTTCAAGTAAAAAGTTTGTTTTTTTCAAGGCATTAAGATCATTTGTAACAGGTACAAGAATCACCTTTGATTCTTCTAATATCTCTAAAGTATTTGGAGTGATAAATCCACCTAAATCTACTATACCATCTTTTATATCTTTAACACTAAGATTTTCATTATAAACTGTATCTTCTAATATATCTAAAACCACACTATAGTCATTGGTATAAAAAGGCATACTATAAATCGTAGCCAATGAATAAGCTATGGTTGTTTTTCCAACTCCACCTTTTGAGCTAAAAACTGTAATCATATTTTTCCTTGTATCTACCTATTTTCATAGGCTTAAATAATATTTTTATTATATATAATTATTATTTAATATGTACTTATTAAATATATTATAATCCTAGTGATATTAAGTATATATTTTTTAATAAGTAGGATAAAATGATAAATATTTTAGAAATAAATTGGATTTTTAAATGATTAATATTGAGAGAAAATAAAACTGAATAGTAGACAATATCTACTATCCAATTAAAATTATTTTATGATTTTTGATAAAGAATCTGATGTCTCTATCTCATCTTCTATCCAAGGGGATATAAGAGTCTTAGAGCTTAGTGTATCTTTTATCTCTTTTATATATTTTAACTCATTTAATCCCTTTTGACAAAGTAGATTATTTGAGGTATTTGTTAATGAAAAACTTCTATTTACTACCCAAGCATATGGTGTGATACCTGCACGTTTTAGATCAGCTTGTAGATCTTTTGCTTCATGGGTTGGTGTGGCTTCTGCTAGGCTTACTAGAAGTATCTTTGTGGATTTTTGATCTTTTAGCATTGGGATTAGATGGGTAAGTTCATCATCTAAAGCTCCATTTGAGTTTTTAAGTACCTCTTTGTGGTAAGCTTCTGAAGCATCAAGTAAAAGAAGGGTATGACCTGTAGGTGCGGTATCTAGAACTACAAAAGAATCTTTTGCTTTTGCTACAGTTTTTGCAAAGGCTTTAAATACTGCTATCTCTTCTATACAAGGTGTACTTAACTCCTCTTTTAAAAGAGCCATATCCTCATCAGAGATTTTACCCTCATTCAAAGCAACTACCTCATCAATATGATTTTGTGTCACTACCTTTGGATCGATCTTTTCTATGGATAGAGTATCTAAACCATCTTTTACAACATACTCTAAATGTGCTGCTGGGTCAGTTGTGGATAAAATCACTTTATGACCTTTTTTTGCTAAAGTTAAAGCGATGCTTGATGCAATAGTAGTCTTCCCTACTCCACCTTTACCCATAGTCATTATAAGACCATTTTTATCATTTTCAAAATCTTTTATAAGAGTTTCCCACTCATAAGAGTCTTTTAAAAGCTCTTGTTTTGAGCTTTCAAGTTTTTCTTTTGCATCTTCAAACTCTTTTGGGATATCAGCTTTTACAATATCTTCTAGACTTTTTATACCAACTACACCATTTGGATAAAAACCTATTTTTGTTTTCTCTAACTTTTCTATGGTTTCATCAAAGTTTTGTAGAGCTTCATTTGATTTTTGCTCAAAACTTTTTGCTATTTTATCATCATCATTTGAGCTAAATACACCATTTATGATTAAGTGTTGATTTGTGATACCTTGCTCACCTAGTTCCCTTGATGCTTTTGATGCCTCTATTAAAGATAGTTTCTCAGCACGTGATACTAAAATAAGTAGAGTCTTATCCATATTTTTTAGATTCTCTACCACATTTTCATATAGTTTCTTATTTTCACTTAGACCTGATACTGCACCAAGGCATGAACTTCCAGTAGTATTTTCTTCTATAAAAGTATTCCAAGCACTTGGTAGCTTTAAAAGTCTTAGGGTATGTCCAGTTGGAGCGGTATCTAAAATAATATGATCATAATCTTTTGAGATATCATCATTTCCCACATATTTTGAAAACTCATTAAAGCCAGCTATCTCAACAGTACAAGCACCACTTAGTTGCTCCTCCATCTGCTCTATGGCTTCTTTTGGAAGTAGTCCCCTATATGGAGCTACCATTTTCTCCTTATATTCGTGGGCTGCTACTACTGGATTGATATTCATAGCACTTAGGTTTTCTACACCATTTACATCTGTTGGTGTTGATTTTAGTTTAGTCTCTAAAACCTCATCAAGATTTGATGCTGGGTCAGTAGAGATAAGAAGTACTTTTTTACCTTGATTTGCCAAAGCCACAGATATAGCACAAGACATTGAAGTTTTACCAACTCCCCCTTTCCCGGTAAAGAAAAGAAATTGTGGTATTTTTTTTATAAGCTCAGTCATCTTAAAACTTTGCTACAAAAGAAGCAAGTCCTAGTTTTGAGCTAAGTGCTGGAATAGCTGGATAATCACCCTTAAATACTAACTCATCATCTATAAAAAATAAAGGTAGTGATTCTACACCCTCTTCATTTAATAATCTTGCTACTTCATGATTTTCAATATATGCTTGTGGTGCAGTTGAAAGTTCATATCTTTCAACCTCAAATTTAGTTTTATCAAGTGAGTTTAAAAAGTTTGCTAAAGATACTAGTTTTGGATCCACATCTGTTCCACATACACCTGTTGAACAACACATTGCTGGATCATATATTTTTAAAGTTTTCATATTCTATTTCCTTTTTATTTTTATTATTGATACATTTATATAAAGATATCAATAATAAAAACTATAAGAGGAACCCCTCTTATAATTATTAAGCTAAAGCCTCAACTACCTTAGGTAAAAGCTCAGCTTCAATCTCAGCATAAGTATCTTCAAATGCAAAAAAATCTTTTCCATCTGGATCTTCAAAACCTACGTGGATCACTTTAGTTGCATTTGGGAACATTGGGCAAGTCTCATTTGCATGATCACATACGGTTACTACTAAATCATAGTCATTATGGATAACTTCATCGATCACTTTTGAATGGTATCTATCTTCCCAAATACCCTTTTGCTCTAAAAGCTTTTTAGCATTTGGGTTTACTCTACCGCTTGCTCTTACACCTGAACTATCAGAACTTATACCATCAAGCTTTGCATTGATTAAAGCCTCAGCTATAATACTTCTACATGAGTTACCTGTACATAAAATTAATACTTTTTTATCCATTTTTATTTTCCTTTTTTATAAATTTATTTTATCAATACCTATATTAATGTAAGCAATACTATAAATAACACTGGTGGTGTTACTATTAGACCAAACTTACTATATTGCCAAAAACCAATCTTCACACCTTTTTGTGATAATACATGAAGCCATAATAAGGTTGCTAAAGATCCAAATGGTGTCATTTTTGGTCCAAGATTACACCCTATAATATTTGCATATGCTAAAGCTTGATTTGGTATATCTTGTAATGCAATATCCATAATCATAATAGTTGGCATATTGTTCATAATAGCACTTAAAAAAGCACTTAAGAATCCAGTACCGATGATCGCTATAGCATCACCCCTTTGTACAAGATCATTTAGTACAACCGTTAGATAATCTGTAAGCCCAGCATTTTTTAAACCATATACAACTATATAAAGCCCAATACTAAACCATACAACCTGCCAAGGTGCTGTTTTAATTGTAAGCCAAGCCCTAGCACTTTTTGTATAACTAGCAATAGCTAAGAAGATAAGTCCCCCACCTAAAGCAAAAACAGATACTGGAAGATCATAATTGTCTCCTATAAAATATCCAGCTAATAAAAGTGCTAAAAATATCCAAGAGAATTTAAATAGTGTTTTATTTTTCAATACCTCATTTGGATCTTTTAATAAAGATATATCAACTTGTTTAGGGATATCATTTCTAAGAATCACCCATAAAACAATAATAGAAACTATCGTACTTACAATATATGGAACAATCATATTTGATAAATACTCCATAAATCCTATATCAAAATAGTTTGCTGTAACTATATTTGTAAGGTTTGAAAATACAAAAGGTAAAGAAGCACTATCACTTATAAATCCACCCGCAAGTAAAAAAGCTAAAATAGTTTTTGCATTTAGTTTTAGAATTCTCATTTTTGCTAATAAAATTGGAGTAAGAATAAGTGCTGCTCCATCATTTGCAAAAACTGCAGATACAAAACTTCCAAGGATAAGAGCATATACAAACATAAGATGACCATTTCCACCAGATAGTTTTGCCATCTTTATGGCACACCATTCAAAGAATCCAATCTCATCTAATACCATTGATAATATGATAATACCTATAAAAGCTAAAGTAGCATCCCATACAATATCCGTAACTACTAAAACATCATTAAGACTTACTACACCAAGAACTAAAGCAACAATAGCTCCTATAACAGCACTTGTACCAATTTGTAAACCTTTTGGTTGCCAAATCACAAAAATAAGAGTGACAATAAAAATTGCACTTGCTAAAAACATCTATTTTCCTATTATTGATTTCAATACATCAAGATATATTGATATATTGTATATAAAAAAAGTAACCTTTAGGTTACTTAGTAAATTCTAATTTGGACTACAAGCTTTAATAATAGCTGGTAATTCAATATCAAGGGTCATAATCTCTCTTAGAGAAGCTTGTCTAAACTCATCAAGGGGTTGACGTACAGAATAAAAAGCCCATCTACCTTCCCTATCTACTCTTAAAAAACCTGCTTCTTTTAAAATCTTTAAATGTCTTGATAATCTTGATTGAATCATATCAAAAGAAACTTCTAGATCACATACACAACATTTTCCATGAATATGTATAAATTTAAGTATTTTTACTCTTGTTTCATCATTTAGTGCTGAAACAGTTTTCAAAAAAATATCCATAAATTTCCTTTTCTTTAATTCAATAAGAGGAAGTATATCATATTTTTATCAACATATCAAGATATCTTGATATATTATTTAAAAAAAATTCTTCCAAGCTAAAACTTGAAAGAATTTTTTCTATTTAAATTATTCATATAGAGGTGCTTCACCATCTATCTTAGCTGTACCACTTAATAGTTTTGTCTCTATTCTAAACTCAACTCTTCTTGAAAGCTCTTTATTTTCACTTCCATCAAGATTGTAAACTAATTTAGAGTGAGACATACCTACAGGCTCAAACGTAGTCTCAACCCAATCAGCATTTGTTTTGATAATCTCATTTTCTAAAGCTTTTGCATTATCTGCAACAGACTCTGCTCTTTTTTGAGAAAGTTGTCTATTAAGCTCAAATCTTTGTGCATCTGATGTGGCACGCGAGTGTTCTGATGAAGAGTGACCTTCTATTCTTACTGTAGCGATCTCCCCTTTATACTCCTCTACTATTTTTACATATCTAGGGAAGAAATCAGCTAAAATCACTTGGAATCTCTCTTTTATATCACTTCTACCAGAATTAAATAATAGTGTAGGATCTTTAAATCTAAATGTCAAAGTATCTTCATCAAGCTCAGCACTCCATGGCTCAAAGTCATTTTTAAACTCTTCATATAATGCCTCATATAATCCTATAATTCTATAGATTTTAGTAGTTGTTTCTGCCATTGCTTCATTTTCTTTTTCATCATATCCAACAGCTTTTACTAAATACTCTCCATTTTCCATCTCATCATTTACATCTGCACACCATGTATTATTTGATGCTTTTACTTTTGCTTCATATGTAGCTTCTATCATACCATCTGTTGAAGTAAGATTTAGATCAACTCTTATTACATCACCTCTTACAATCTTACCACAGATCTGAGGAGTGATATCATTATATACAGCAACTTCATCTATAGATATAGCAATTGGTGAATTTACCATAGAGTTTGTTTTATCTGTAGCTTCATTACCCTTTTGATCTTTTCCTAATGCTTCAAAAGTATAATCACCCTCTTTTAGTGTATCACTAAGATTTGCACACCATGTTTGAGACTCACTATCTATCTGCGCTTCATATGGTCCATTTACCATTCCATCAATTGAAGTGATATTAAGATCAAGAGTTACAATATCTCCTCTTAGGATTCTACCACATACTTTTGGTGGGTTTTCATTATATGCTGGAATTGGATCAATTGCGATTGCTATTGGTGATTTGATTGCTGCTATTGTTATATCTTTTGAGATATTTTCTTTTGCATCTTCACCTACAGCATTAAAAATATATGATCCAAGTTTCAATGGATCACTTACATCTACACACCATGAAGCATTTTCATTATCAACTACAGCTTCATATGTTCCTAAGATCATAGATTCATTATCTTCAGGACTTACACTAAGCTCAATCTTTGTAGCATATGCAAATTCTATAGTTCCACAAATCTGTGGTGTATAAGTATAAAGATTATCCTCTTTTGGATCAATACTTATTTTAATAGGACTAGTCATAAATCTTGTAGACTCTGCTGTAGCTTCGTTTACTACGTAATCTTTTGCAGTAGCACTTAGTGTATATTTCCCTTTTGCAAGTTCATCACTTATAATTGAACACCAAGTATGGTTTTCATTATCTATCTTAACTGCATATGGTCCAAACTCATCTAGATCATCATTTGCAAGACTTAAAGACATAAATGAAGCATATCCCACATCTATTTTTCCACATACTTCTGTTATCTCTTTTCCAGAGTTATCTTCATCTATAGATATATCAATATTATCTTGACAATATAATTCCACATATTTTTCTGTTAAAAGTTTTAAAAGATATAAGTTTTTATTTTTTGTAGCATAATGTATAGGTGTAACATCATATTGATCTACAACATCCCTATTTGCCTTTGCGCAAATAAGAGCTTTTGAAATCTCAGTATTATTACTTCTTACCGCATCTATTAATGGTGTTTCCCCATAACCATCTACAGTATCAACATCTGCTTTATTTTCAATAAGAAAATTTGTAGTATCTAAATCAGAATATCTAACTGCTAAATGTAATGGTGTATAACCAAACTGATCTTTAGTATCCACTTTTATATTACTTTTTACTAAAAACTCAACCATTTCAGAGTTTTTTGCTCTTACAGCATCATGCAATGCAGTTTGATTTGAAAAATCTTTATTATTTACATCTGCTGATTTTCTATCATCTGCAAATAATGAAGAGACAAACAATTGTGTTGCTAAAAATAACACAAGTAACTTACCCATTGGGACTCCTTAACATATAAACTTAAGCAATAATTTTAATTTTTATTATACCATTTACTAATGATATAACACTTAAAACACAAAGCCATTTAATATAAACTTAATTTAAGTTTGTTTTAAATATAATCCCAAACTTAAAAAAATGTAAGGGAAAATATTAAGATGAAAAGAACATACCAACCGCATAATACTCCTAGAAAAAGAACACACGGTTTTAGAATCAGAATGAAAACTAAAAACGGTAGAAGAGTAATTAAAGCTAGAAGAGCTAAAGGTAGAAAGAGATTAGCTATCTAAGTAAAGCTCATAGACTAAATCAGCAAAAAGAGTTCAACAAGCTTTATAAAAGCGGCAAAAAATGGCATACCCATTCTTTTGTCGCTTTTTTTAGTCCTAGTGAAAACTTACAAGTTGCATTTGTTGCATCTAAAAAAGTTGGAAACGCAGTGATTAGAAATAAAGCAAAGAGAAGGCTTAGAGCAGTCTTTTTAGAAAATGAGTCAAAAATTAAAGTTGGCTCATATATTTTTGTGGCAAAAAATGATATCAATACAAATGATTATAAAAAACTTTGTAATGATTTCAATTTTGCATTTAAAAGGCTAGAGCTCTATAAATGATAGATAAAATTCTAGTTTTTTATCAAAAATACATATCTATGTTTAGTCATGGATCTTGTAGGTATTATCCTACCTGTTCAGAATATGCCAGATGGCAATATGAAAATAATTCTTTCTTTAAGGCAACTTATTTTACAATTACGAGGATTTTATCTTGTAATAAACTTTTTCCAGGTGGTTTTCACTACCCAAAAGTTAAATGTAAAGGGAACTCTTTTAATTTGGTAAAATCACATAAAGAGCATATGCCTGATCAAATCAAAAAAATCAAATACTGGTATATACCTCAAAACGACAAATGTTTAGTAACAAAAAATTGGGAATATAAAAAATGACAACACAAAACGGTAACAAGAAAGATAGTCAAAGAAGAATTATAGTTGCAACTGTATTATCCTTCTTATTCTTTATTGCATATGATTATCTATATATGCAACCACAACAACAAGCAGCACAGGCACAAAAAGCAGCACAGGCTCAACAACAAGCTAACCAAGCTCCTCAAGTACAAACAACAGCAACACCTTCAGTAGTAACAAATGTAGCAACAACTAACTCTCCAAGTGTTCCAAAAGTGAACTCTAATAATCATGGAATTATCACAACAGTTACAACAAATAATAGTATTATTCAAATAGATACTCTAGGTAGAATAGCACAAGCTACACTAACACAGGAGCAATATAAAACTGATGATGGCGAGAGAATCAAACTTTTCTCAGATATCCAACTAAGACCTTTAGAGATTAGATTTGCTGATCGTGGTGTAAATGCTGAAGCATTTAAAACTCCAGTAACAGCAAGTTCTGCAACAGTAAATGCTAAAAATGGTGCACAAAAATTAGTTTTAACTCAAAAACTTACAAGTACAATAGTAACAAAAACTTTAACATTCTACCCAGATGGTCACTATGATCTAGATGTAGATGTATCTAATGGTTTTGAATACTTTATCACACCAGGTTTTAGACCAGATGTTATCGCTGATATGTATGCAGATCATGGAGCTTTATTAAAAATGAATGATGACTCTTTAACAATTGTTGAAGATGAAGATTTAGAGCACACAAATACATTTACTGGTATTAAGATTGCATCAGCATTTGATAGATATTACGCTACTGTATTTTATAACTTTGGTACAAGTATGCAAGTATCTTTAATGCCATCAAATGATGACTCACCAGAGATATTTGTACATGGTAAAGATAAACTATCAGTAAAAGGTTATATGGGACCAAAAGACTATGTAACACTTGAATCACTTCACCCAGAACTAATCGATGTAATTGAGTATGGATGGTTTACATTTATCGCTAAACCAATGTTCTCTATGCTTTTATTTATCTACAATATCATAGGAAACTGGGGATGGACTATTGTAGCTACTACAATTATTATCAAACTTATCCTTTTCCCACTAGCGCATAAAGGTATGGTTTCTATGAATAAACTAAAAGAGCTTTCTCCAAAGATCAAGTCTATTCAAGAAAAATATGATGATAAACAAAAACAATCAGCTGCAATGATGGAACTGTATAAAAAAGAGGGAGCAAACCCAATGGGTGGATGTCTTCCAATTCTTTTACAAATCCCAGTATTCTTTGCGATCTATAGGGTACTTACAAATGCAATTGAGCTAAAAGGTGCTGAGTGGTTTTTATGGTTTGATGATATGACACACGAGATCGTATTCCCAAATCTTTTAGATCCATATATTGTTTTACCATTATTAATGGGTCTTACAATGTATTTACAACAAAAGATTACACCAAATACAATCCAAGATGAATTACAAAAGAAGATGTTCCAATTCTTACCAGTAGTATTTACAATCTTCTTTATTTTCTTCCCAGCTGGACTTGTATTATACTGGACAGTAAATAATATCTTTACAGTAACACATCAGTATTATTTAAATAGAATGTTTGAAAACGCAAGAGTTCAAAGACACGAAGATCATTTACAAAGTAAGAAAAAAAACAAAAAGGATAAGTAATGCAAAACAATGAGAGCAAATCGTTTGAAGCAAAAACTCTAGCAGATGCTTACGAGCTAGCTTCTCAGGAATTTGAATGTTCAATTACGGAACTAGATATTACAATTATCCAAGCAGGTAGTAATGGTATTTTTGGTTTATTCAAAAAAAATGCCATTATTAGCGCTAAAATTGTTACTAAACAATACCCACAAAAGAAAAAAAGAAAAGAAAATAATCCAAAAAATTTCAAAAAAAATGTAAAGATCAAAGATATCTCAAATAGAATTGACGGATCAAATACAAATGAAGAAAAATCAAACTCTAAAGATATCTACAAAGAATATAAAAACGATCCAAAAGTAGAATCAAAAGAGAAAATCTTTGATAACTTCTACACAAACAATAAAAAAGAGAATATCCCTTTAAATATTGTAGATGCAAACACTGCAAAAGAGATAGAAGAAAAAGTAAACAATCTATTTTCACATACCTGTTATGATATCAACCCTATTAAGGTTGAGCTACAAGAAGACAATATAGTATATATTGAATTTACAGGAAATGATTCTGCCCTACTTATTGGTAAAGAGGGTTATAGATATAAAGCTTTATCATATATCTTATTTAACTGGCTTCATAAAGCTTATGGGCTTACACTTAAACTTGAAGTAGCTGAGTTCTTACAAACACAAGAAGCATCTATTGAGAGATACTTAGAGCCTATCATTGAAAATATAGAACAAAATGGTGGAGCAAAAACAAAAACACTTGATGGTATTTTAGTTCATATTGCACTTACTAAACTTAGGGAAAGATTCCCAAATAAATATGTGGCAATAAAAACAAACCAAAGAGGTGATAAATTCGTTGTAGTAAACGAATACAAACACAATAACAACTAAGGCATTACGTGCTAGATCAAACAGAAGATACAATTGTAGCAATCGCTACAGCCCATGGAGTTGGTTCAATCTCAATCGTGAGACTCTCTGGACCTTCCTCCTTAGAAATCGCAAAACAAATCACAAAAAAATCAGACTTCAAAGTAAGATATGCAACATTATCAAAACTATATGATAAGGGTGATGAGCTTATAGATGAATCACTTATCATCTACTTTAAAGCACCCTTTTCATTTACAGGTGAAGATGTAATAGAGTTTCAGTGCCATGGTGGTATAGCTATCTCTAATATGGTATTAAATGAATGTATACACCATGGAGCAAGGATAGCCAATCCAGGTGAGTTTTCAAAACGTGCATACTTTAATGATAAGATAGATTTATCTCAAGCAGAAGCCATAGCAAAACTTATTGAGTCAAGAAGTGAAGATGGTGTAAAACTTTTAGCTAGACAGCTAGATGGTGAGCTAAAAACTTTTGTAGATGATATAAAAGAGAAGCTATTATTTATGCTTGCATACTCTGAGGTAAATATAGATTATGCAGAAGAAGACCTTCCAGAAGATATCTACATACAGATACAAAATAAGCTTGATTCTATTAAAAAAGTACTAATCTCTACCCTAGAGGCTAGTAAGAGACGTGAGGGTCTTATAGATGGTTTTAAAGTAGCAATTGTAGGTAAACCAAACGTAGGGAAAAGCTCTTTGCTTAACGCTTTACTAAATAAACAAAGAGCTATCGTTAGTGATATTGCAGGAACCACAAGAGACACTATCGAGGAATCGTTAAAGATTGGAACCCATATTATCAAGATAGTAGATACCGCTGGAATCCGCGATGCTAGCGATGAGATAGAGAAAATAGGGATTGAGAGATCAGTAGAAGCTGTAAAGGATGCAGATATAGTTATCGCTATCTTCGATAATAGTAGAGAGCTAGAAAACGATGATAATGATATCATTGAACTATTAAGAAACCAAGAAGATAAACATATCATTACAATTTTAAATAAAAGTGATTTAGAGCCACACTTTCAGCTAAATGATTCTATCATGGATGAATGTATCAAACTAAATACAAAAGACAATATAGATAGCTTAATTGAAAGATTAACAACTACTTTAGATCAAAATAAACATAGTGATGATATTACACTTATTTCAACTAGACAAATACAATGTGTAGCTGATACATTAAGTGAAATAAATAAAGCCTATGAACCATTACAAAGTGGTGAACTAGAATTTTTCAGCCACCATATCACAGAAGCTCTAGAAGATATTTCAACTATCACTAAACCATATGAACACTCCCAAATGCTCGATAAGATGTTTGGGGAGTTTTGTTTAGGTAAATAAAATGAAACTAAGGTCTTTTTCACTAGTTGAGACCTTAGCTTCCATAATACTTTTATCAATATTAGTATCAAACTTTTCAAATCTAGCAACGACAAGCTCAAACTATTTAAATCATAACACCATACAAACTCTAAACAATCAAATTAATGAAAATAGTTTTACAAACTATTCTAGTACTAAAGTAAATATTGATTTTACTATACAAAGTGATAGTGAACTAAAATATATAAATGGAAATACCTATAAAAAATATACTTATGATAATGACTTAAAACTTATCTATTATGATATAGATAAAAAAGAGGCTACTTTAGCCTCAAAAATATTTGAGTAAAATATGATGAAACGAAGTGGGATTCCTGCAAAGGATAAAAAAGGGATTGTACTAGTTGAGCTTATATTTACAATTGTGATTATCTCAATTGTAGCAGTTTTTACTATGACATTTTTATTTAATCTATATGATAAACTATCAAATGAATACACCAATGAAATAAATAAAATAGAAACCTCATCAACAAATATCTTACTTGATAAAATATTTGCTGAAGCTTTGAATATTTCAATTTCATCAAATACTATTACTTTTTATAAAAATGAAACTAGTTTATTTAATCTCGGACATTATTCAAGATTTGTTGATCTAAATAATACAGATACAACAAAAAGCTCAATCTATTCACCAAATACAAAAGCTGAGCAACTTCTTGATTATCATATCACCTTTGATAATCTAAACTTCTACTCCATAAAAAATGACTCAAATGGCAATATTATTAATCTTGATGATGAAAATGGTAAAACAATTAAAGAACATTACAAAATTATTAGCACAAATCACAAAATAACTTACTTTGAGAATAGTTTATATTATAATGAAGATCTTCTTTTAGAAAATATCACAAAATGTACTTTTTTCCTTCAAGCAGATACTATTATAATAAATATTATAAAAGACGACATACCAATCATTTTAAGCTATAAAATAAAAACAACTATATAGAGACTTTAAATCTATATAATTGATCTTTATGGATCGATTACAAAGAGCTTTTACCCTACTCCTTACTCTATTTTTAATATCTCTATTTTCATTTATATCTGTATTTATAATAGAAATATCAAATATCTCTTCAAACATCGACACAAAAAACCTTCTATACACTCAAGCAAATCTACATATGAAATCCACTCTAAACCTTCTAAGTCAAATAGATATCTATGATGAAACAAAAGAATGTATAGATACACTTAGTATAGAGGATGAAACTTTTGATATTAAGTTATATTTTTCATATATCACTAAAAGAATTGATTGCTCAAATATCATATCAAATAATTTTGATGAAAATACTACTAAAGGTATGGCTTCTATTGATATCTTTATCACTCCAAAAGATGATAGCTTCAATATTCAAGTCCATAAAAGAATAATTAAAAAACTTGAATAATAAGATTAGTTTTTATTTATATTATTAAGTTAAAAATTTAGTAGCTAGAATAAGAGAAAACCAAAGTATGCAAATGGATTTGGTTCAAGGAGTATATTATGGAAATAACACTAAATCATACTATAGTAAACTCTCACGATAAAATAAAATCTGCAAAGTTTTATGAAAGAGTATTTGGATTTGATTTTTTAAAGGTATGGGGACATTTTGCAGTGGTAAAAGTAAACTCCACCCTCACCTTAGATTTTATGGATAGAGAAAAATTCTCAAGGCAACACTATGCTTTTAAAGTAAGTGAAGAGGATTTTGATAGGATATTTGAAAATATAAAAAAAGAGAATATCCCATACGGAAGTAATCCTGCTGCTACAGATAATATGAAGATAAATCATCACTATGGAGGAAGAGGAGTTTATTTCCCTGATCCAAATGGACATAGTTTAGAAATACTTACAGCAGATTATGATATTTATTCATAAAAAAAGGCTAAGAACATAGTTCTTAGCCTCTTAAAAGATATTTAATAAATACTATTTAATTCTTTTTACAACTTCCATCATAAATTCAGCAGATGTTTTTGCTGAGCTTTCTAAGAACTCTTCAAAGTTAAATCCAGCATCCATATCAGCTGTATCACTAATAGCTCTTAAGATCATAAATGGCACACCTAAAGCATCACAAGTAACCGCAACAGATCCACCCTCCATCTCTAAAGCATCAGCTTTAAAAGTAGTCTCGATAAACTCTTTATCTTTTTCACTAGCAATAAACTGATCACCAGTAGCAATAATACCCTCCATAATAGGGATATTTTTATCTTTAGCAACTTCAACTGCAATAGCTCTTAACTTATCATCAGTCTCAACATAAACAGACCCACCAGGAACAAACCCGTGAGGATGACCAAATGCTGTAATATCAAGATCGTGTTGAGATAATTTATTTGCTACGATTAAATCACCAATCTTAAGCTCTGGATTAATCCCACCAGCAACACCTGAAAATAATAATGTATCACATCCAAATTTCTCTATCATAGTTGTAGCTGTAAGAGTTGAGAAAACCTTACCAATCTTTGAGTATGCAATAACAATATCTAAACCATCAAAATTTACTTCATAATATTTATTTTTTGCAAACTCTGTAACTTTTACTTCATCAAAATAAGCTAATAGAGGCTCAATCTCCTCTTCCATAGCTCCCATAATTGCCAATTTATTCATATTTGAATTCCTTAATTTAATATTCGCGATTTTACCATAATAGTATATAAATAAAATTTAGTTAATACTATTTTACTTAAAATATTTAGATATATTCAAAGGTTCTACCAATTTTTTAATTTTTTCAATTTTTAAAGCTTTTTCTTCTTTTGATAAATTTTGTTTGTTATACAATTTATTTAAATTTTTATAAACAACTTTATAATTTGGATCAAGTTCTATAGCTTTGAAATAATTCTTTTCAGAGTCTAAATAATTTCCTGTATATAAATATAAATTACCAAGCTGATTATATGTCTTTTTTTGTTTATCATCAATAGCTATTGCCGCTAAGAATTTCTCAATTGCCTTATAATATTCTTTCTCTTTAGTATACAAAATTGCTAGGTTATAAGGAGGATAAAAATAGCTGTCATCTATTTCTATTGCTTCTAAATATTTTTCCACAGCTTTTTCTGTATCTCCTAGTTTTTTATATGTAAGACCTAAAAAGTTATATGCATAAATATTATTTTCATCTAAAGCAATTGAGGTTTTAAATTGTTCTTTTGCAATCTCATATTTTTTAAAACTTCTATATATTGTTCCTATTCTCATTTCTAAAAGAGACTTTATTTTTTTATTCTCTGATATTAATAATCCATAATAAGCCTGCCTTAATGCTTCCCCATAATTTTTATCTTTCCACTCTTTAGTTGAGATAATCAAAAAATCAAGGTCTGATCTTTGCTTTACACCCCTATCAATAGCCTCCCTATAAAGAGCTATATTATTCATAATAGATTCTTTAGAATTATTTGAATCATCATTATTAAAATCTTGTGATCTTTTTTCGTATTTTAATAATTCACTTATCTCCTTTTGAGTAGCTATATGTCTTGAGAAATCGAATTTAGATCCATTTTTTGTTTCAATTGTAAAGTTCATCAAAGACTCAGGGTTTATTGATGCAATTATTAAAAATACAAAAAAAGTAAAAGTCATAGTAGTAAATACTATTCTATAATTTTTAAAAGCGAAATATAACGAGCTAAACAATAAAATAGCTCCTGCAATAAAAAGTATTACCTGTTCGTAAGAAAGTGCCTCTTTGCAAATAATTGGATCCATTTTTCTATCCTAATTTTAAATATTTGCCAATTATACACAAACTACGTCACAATTGCATCACAAATATTTAATATTTATCAAATCATAAATAATATACTATTCTACACTCAAAGAAGGAATCCCATGTCAAATATAAATAAAGAAGAGATTTTACAAAAAGCAAAAGAATGGTTCAAAATATCTATAGCCCAAAACCATATCAAAAATACTAAAAAACTATCAAATATCTCAAACTTTAATATAAATCCTTTTTTACTTACATATCTTTCAAACTTTCTTGAAGGAAATAGTGATCCCAAAAGTATAGCTAAAGCTTTAATTTATCCTAGGGTTTTAGGTACATCCATAAATACATCATTTGGAACAAATATACAAAAGTTTACCTCATCGGTATTATCCTCTTTTGGTAGTACCACCTCTGGTATTGATATAGAATTTATAGATATGGTAGATGGACAAAAAAAATACTGCCAACTAAAATCTGGCCCAGATACTATAAATAAGGATGATGTGGAGACAATAGCAGGACATTTTAAAGATGTAATACACCTAGCAAGAACAAATGGAGAAAAACTAGGCTTTGATAATCTTATAGTTGGTGTAATCTATGGTGAACAAAAAGATCTAAATGCCCACTATAAAAGAATATCTAGTCAATACTATTATGATATTATCGTAGGGGAAGATTTTTGGCATAGACTCACAGGAGATAAAGAGTTTTATACTGATCTTATAAAAGCTACAAGTGAAGTAGCTATCCAAGCAGATTTCAAAAAAGAGTTAGATGAAGTTATAGAAGAACTGGCAAATTCAGAGTATATACAAAACCTCTCAAAAGAACTAAATAACTAAAATATTACAAATTGAAATAAAATTATAGTAAGTCTAAAAAACTCACTATAATCCACCTATAAAAAATATTTAGATACAATAACCATGTATAATGTTGTATAAGGTGGATAATGACAGAACGTGTATACTCTCTAGAAGAGACTGCAAAAATACTAAATGTAAATAAAGAAACCCTAAGAAGATGGGATAATAGTGGAAAACTAAAAAGTATAAGAAACCCAATCAATAACTATAGATCATATAGAAAAAGCGATCTTATAATGTTTGAAAATGGAAAACTATACTTCAATGAAAATAATCACGATCAAATCACACCAAACAAAAGCTATACAAGTATAGAACTATTTGCAGGAGCAGGAGGACTAGCCCTAGGTTTAGAGCAAGCAGGAATAGAACATGCCCTTCTAAATGAGATAGATAAATACGCAGTACAAACTCTAAGAAGAAATAGACCAAATTGGAAAGTAGAACATGGAGATATTTCAAATATAGATTTCAAACCATATAAAAATAAGATAAACCTACTAACAGGTGGATTTCCATGTCAAGCCTTTAGTTATGCTGGTAAAAAACTAGGTTTTGAAGATACAAGAGGAACACTATTTTTTGAGTTTGCAAGAGCCTTAAAAGAGACAAATGCCCCAGTATTTATGGCAGAAAATGTAAAAGGACTTCTAAGCCATGAAAAGGGTAAAACACTAGAAATCATGATAAATGTTCTGGATGAATTAGGATACCATGTTTTTGAGCCAAAGGTACTAAAAGCAATCCACTATAAAGTTCCCCAAAAAAGAGAAAGACTTATCATAATAGGTATCAAAAAAGAGCTATACGATAAAGGTATAAGATACGATTATCCAGAACCATATGAAAAAATCTATAATCTAAAAGATGCCCTAAAAAAAGGTGAATTATTTCCAACAGATGTGGAAGAATCCCAAGGACAAATATATCCAGAAAAAAAGAAAAAAGTGCTTGATCTAGTACCTCCAGGAGGATACTGGAGAGACCTACCTATAGATATACAAAAAGAGTATATGCTAAAAAGCTTCTATCTAGGTGGAGGGAAAACAGGAATAGCAAGAAGAATAAGCTGGGATGAACCATGCCTAACCCTTACATGTAGCCCAGCCCAAAAACAAACAGAAAGATGCCACCCTGAAGAGACTAGACCCTTCCAAGTAAGAGAATACGCAAGAATCCAAACCTTCCCAGATGATTGGATCTTTGAAGGATCAGCATCAGCACAATATAAACAAATAGGAAACGCTGTACCTGTAAATCTATCAAAAGAGATTGGAATCTCACTAGTAAAACTACTAAATGATATTAATGAGATTTTATAATCTATCAGTATCATTTATTACCAATTCATAACATTTACATCAAAAGAAGACTTACTTTAAAAAAAACTTTGATACAATCACGCCTTTAATAAATAAGTAGTAAAAATAATTTTACCCTAACCCAAATTATGAAATAAGATTTGCATTAGTAGTATGAGTGCTTGGTGCTAGAATATTTATAAAAAATTTGAGCTTAACCCAAAGGTTAGGCGATGATTTTTTATGAATATTATCGTGCCAATGGCTTATGCTAATAATTGTGAAGTCTATTACATAATTTGGGTTTATAAAGGCAATTTATGATTTTAGATATCAGAGAAACTCTAATTTTAGCAATTTTAGTTTTATTTCTTGGAAAGTTTTTAAATAAAAAAATATCGTTTTTTAGAAAATATAATATCCCAGAACCAGTAACAGGAGGAGTACTAGCCTCTTTAATCTTTGGAGCAATTTACTTTATATTTAATATAGAAGTACAATTTTCCCTAGAACAAAGGGATGCCCTACTTATAGTATTTTTCACAACAGTTGGTTTATCAGCAAGATTCTCAACCCTACTAAAAGGCGGGATGGCATTACTTATCCTTTTAGGCTTAGCAGCTGCATTTTTATTTGTACAAAACCTCACAGGAATTGGTGTAGCAATGGTTACAGATCAAAGCTCATACGTAGGACTTCTAAGTGGATCTATCTCACTAAGTGGTGGACACGGTACTACAATCGCATGGGCTCCTATCTTTACAAATGAATACATGATAAGTAATGCCCTTGAAATTGGTATAGCTTGTGCAACATTTGGTTTGGTATTTGGTGGAATCATAGGTGGACCAATAGCAGAATACCTAATAAAAAAACATGACTTAAAGCCATATACTCAATCAGCCCCAGTGACAGTAGGTATAAAACATGAACAAACAAAACATACAATCATTACAGCAAATACTATGCTTATCTCCCTATTAGTGATAAGTGTAGCTGTGGGTATAGGAATAGAACTAAATGATCTTCTACAAAGCTTTGGTATAAAACTACCAATGTTTGTAACATCTCTATTTGCAGGTATTTTTCTAACAAACACCATTCCATATATGTTCAAACAAATCCCATGGCCAACAAATACACCAACACTAGCTCTTGTATCAGACATAGCCCTAGGTTTATTCCTAGCTATGTCCCTAATGTCCCTACAACTATGGAGCCTAGCAGATCTTGCCCTACCTCTAATCCTAGTATTAATAATGCAAGTACTTTTCACAGTACTTTTCTCAATCTTCGTAGTATTCAGACTATTAGGAAAATCCTACGAATCGGCAGTAATGGCATCAGGATACGCAGGACTAACCCTAGGAGCAACACCAACAGCCATAGCAAATATGACAGCTGTAACTAAAAAGTTTGGGGTATCTCATAAAGCATTTATTGTAGTGCCTTTAGTTGGAGCATTTTTTATTGATATTACTAATGCTGTGATTATTAATGTGTTTTTGGGGATTTTGGGATAGATTGAAAAATCTATCCTTTAAACTTTATAGTTCTAATTCTTTTCTTATTTCATTAAGAGTGTAAGTTTCTTCTTTCACTCTTTTTTCTGCTACTTTTATATCTAAATAATTGTAATAATTCTCAAAAGCAGATGTAATAATATCACTTTCTTTTTCATTCAATTCTTCTGCAAAATAATTAAGTTGTGTCAAAATATGACTTGGTAATGTTAAGTTAATTTTCTCTATTGCCATTTATATCCTTTGGATTTATGATGTTAAGACACTGAATATATCATACTATCAAGATTAGTATTATTTACATTTTTTTAAGTCTTTATCAAAACTAAGTATTCCATATCCCTGAAGATTACTTTTGGCACATAATAAAGCATCTACAAAATCAATATTTTTATTTTCTACAATATTTAAAGCCTCATAAAGTATAACTTTATCACTATTTACCACACCATCTAAAGCGATAATTGATTTTATATCTTGAATAACAGATACTCTATCTAATTTATAAAACTTTATCAGTACAAAATATACTTCCATTATAACAGAATCTAAAATCTCAACTTCTAAGCCACACTCTTCAATTTCTTTAAAATATTTTGTAGCTTGTTTTAATTGTTCTTCATTATCACCAATTAAAAACCGAATAATTACATTTGCATCAAGAAGATAAACCATACTTCTCTCCAAAAGCCTCTTTTAAAGCTTTTTCTTTTATCTCTTCTATACTCAAATCAGTTTTTGTCACTTGATCTTTATATTTCCCAGCCAAAGAGTCTACCTTACTATGATGTTTTATAGGATAAACCATAGCAAGTTTTTGTTTTTTTCGTTTATCTACTATCTCTAAAGGTTCTGAGAGATGACTAAAAATCGATGTGTTTTTTTGTATTTCACCTATACCAATACTTGTCATAAGAAATCCTTTTATATAAACTAATTTTATTATATATAAATTGGAGTTTTATGTCAACATTTTAAAAAGGAGAAACCATTTCCGCAAATTTTACTAAATTTATATAGCTATTTCTATCAATCACATAACTATTACCATTTACTATGATAGTTAATTCATTTTCTTCACTTTTTTCATAAAATTCTTTTAATTTAGTCAATTCTTTCTTTTTCTGGCTACAGATTACTAATTCAATAATCATATTGTATGTAAAACTTTTATAAATTCTTTTCGGAATAATTGTCGTAATAAAAGACTTAAATAATAAATACCTATGAATAGTTAGATTAACCTTTCTAGGTGTAGAAGTTTTATATTTAATTAGTAAAGATTTAATTATTGAAACTTCTTCATCATTTAAAATAAATAATTCTTTTGTATTAGTATTATACTTTGTTTCAAATTGTCCTTCAATTTCTATATTTGACTTTTTAAAAGATTTATAATCAATCTTTTTATTTGAATTATCTCCAATCAAATCACTAATTTTCTTTTGTGTTTTAGTTCTTGATTCGACATCATTAGAATGTTTTTTTATATCAGTATTATTATTTTTATTTACAATATCTTTTTGTATTGATTTATTCTCATCTTTTGGAATTATTTCAAAATCTTTTAAAGATTTAAAAACTTTTTCATTATCAATACTATTTATTTTATCTGTATATTTATCAACTAACTCAGAGATATCATAATTATTAATTTCTCCTAATTGAATTGCCATAAGAAAAAACTTTTCCATATATTCTCTTATATCAATATCTTTTTTTTCATCTTTATTCAAATATTTATGTTTAATTGCTTTTCTTAATATTCTTTGATCTATAGCTGTTATTATTATTAACCTCGAATTTATTTCATCATCATCTAATACTAATCTTAATTGATCCATAATATCAATTATCATTTTTTCATTACATCGATCTAAATCGTCAACAAATAAAACTAATTTCTCATTTTTCTTAATAAATGTTTGTAATAGTATTCTTAATTCAGTTTCCATTTCATTTTGAAATCCTAAATAATCAGAATAACTTTTCTTTTTAAGATAGTTTTGAATAAGATTCTTAGCTATTGATTGATTTTTTGTCCAAAACAAATATACTTTATAAAAATAT
>CAYFGQ010000053.1:0-24572 GCA_964342525.1 uncultured Arcobacteraceae bacterium | reverse complement strand
TAAAGATAATGGTGGCGGTATCCCTGATGATGTTTTACCAAAAATCTTTGAGCCATATTTTACAACAAAACACCAATCCCAAGGTACAGGTATAGGTTTACATATGACTTATAAACTTATAGTTGAGGGTATGCATGGTAAGGTTGAAGCTCAAAATGTTGAGTTTGAATTTAATGATAAAAAATATAAAGGTGCAGAGTTTAGTATAGAACTCCCTTTATCCAATTAATAAATCCCAAAAGAGCTAATAAGATAATCTTTTCGTCTTATTAGCTCAATATCTAAATAATTATCCCAATACAATTTTTCATTATAAAATCTTTTAAAAACTTCCTTTAATCTAAAATATAAACCACTAGTCCAAAATTAAGAAAAAATTAAACTTAATGTGTGTAAAATTCCAAATAGACTACTAGTCTAAAAGAGAGATTGGAGAAAAAATGAAAAAGCTAATTTTATTAATATTATGTGCAAATTTTGTATTTGCAGCACAGTTAAATTTCAAAGATGTGACATTGGATGAGTTTGAACTTTATGGTGTTTCTAAAAAGATTGGATTTAAATCAAAAGAGCAAAGGGATATGCTTATTGTAAATTTATGGGAAGAGTTTTTTAACTCAAAAGCTTTTAGAAATGCTAAAAATGATGATAAGGTGATTGTTGTTTATTCAAATTATCAAAGGAATACTTTTGATTGTTTTATAGGTTTGAAAACAGAGGCAAAGATTCCAGGTGTTAGAGCGATGCTTATCCCAAAAACAAATTTTAATAAAACTACTATAACTTATACTAAATCTTTAGACCTAGATAAACTTTGGAGTGATATAAATAAGATTAGAATCAAAAGGGATTTTAAAATGGATATGGAAGAATATCTTATCTCTGATCTTATGAAACCATCGTATAAATTTAATATTTATCTATCAAAGAAGTAGTGGAGACTAGAATGAAAAAAAATGAAGCATCAAAGTTTCTAATGCAAGCATCCATAGGTGCAAATATAAAAGATATAGAATATGTGGAACAAATAGGAAAAAAAGCTTGGCTTAAAGAGCAATTTAATAAAAAGATGAATGATTCTTGTGAATATAAAGTTGATCAAATCTGGAACCATTTTGTCTCAAAGTTAAGTGATGCTTGGGGTGAAGATCAGATAGTTGGAAATGAACTTGTTTTACCTTATTGGTTTTATTGGCGTATGTCTTGGTGGGATACGATTTTAAAAACTGATGAAGTACTAAGGCATAGGATCGCTTTAGCTTTAAGTGAGATTCTTGTGATCTCTGATAAATCTGTTTTAGAGCTTAATTCTTATGGTTTGTCAAATTATTATGATCTTTTATATACCCATGCTTTTGGAAACTATGAAGAACTTTTATATGATGTATCAATGCATCCATGTATGGGAGTATATCTTACACACCTAAATAACCCAAAAGAGAATAAAGCTAAAAATATCCATCCCGATGAAAATTTTGCTAGGGAGATTATGCAGCTTTTTACTATTGGTTTAGATGAGTTAAATATGGATGGATCAAAAAAGCTAGATAAAAATGGAAATGCTATACCAACATATGATAATGATGATATTAAAGAGTTAGCAAAGGTATTTACAGGACTAGGACCTGGGGCTTATTGGTGGCCTTGGGAAGATTATAGTGCTTATGATGTGCAGTGGGGATATAAAGAGAATAAGATACCAAATATTGATCTATCTATCCCTATGCAAGTTTTTGAGGATCAACATGACAAAAGCAAAAAAACAATACTAAAAAAACATACCATAAAAGCTGGACAAAAAGCTAAAAAAGATATCAAACAAACTATATCATTTTTAGTAAAGGAGCAAAATACTGCAATATTTATCTCAAAAAAACTCATCCAATCTTTAGTCACTTCAAATCCATCTAAAAAATATATAAAAGATGTGGCAAAGGTATTTATGGATAATGGAAAAGGTATCACAGGTGATCTAAAAGCTGTAGTATCAAAAATCCTTTTACATAAAGAAGCGGATGAGGGTGTAAAACTAAAAGAGCCTATGCTTAGAACTACTCAGATTTTAAGAGGGTTTGGAGCACATAATGACTCTGGTAAGATGTGGGGTACAGGGTTTAATATAGAATCAAATCTAAAACAACACCCATTATCTGCACCAAGTGTATTTAACTTTTTCCAAAGTGATTATTCTCCCCATGGGAAAATTAAAGAGAAAAATATGCTTGCTCCAGAGTTTCAATTAATGGATGCAGCCACTTCTATTGCTTATGTAAACTTGATGTATGAGTGGTTTTTTGGTGAGGCGTATTTATTGGTAAGTACTTTACCATCTTCAAGTAGATTTGATGCACCAGAACTGGAATGGCAGAGATTAGATAAAAAAGATTTGATCAAATTAGATCTAGAGTATGAGGAGTATTTAGCTAAAAAAGATCCAAAAAAACTGATTGAGCATCTTAGTACTATACTTACAGCAGGAACTCTAAAAGAGGAAACAAAACAAGATATTTTGCAATCAATTGTTTTATATAAAGATAGGGCTGATTGGGTAGTACAAACAGCACTTTTTATGATAACTATCTCAGCAGATTTTACGGTGGAGGTTTAAGATGAAAAATTTAAATAGAAGAGATTTTATTAAACTAAGTAGTATGGCTAGTTTAGCCATATTAAATCCATTTTCTATGCAAGAGTTAAATGCCAAAACAATAGATTATGGGGATGATTATAAAGCTATGGTTTGTATTATGCTTAGTGGTGGGAATGATAGTTTTAATATGCTCGTTCCTACAAATAAAAAAAGCTATAAGGCTTATAAAAAATCAAGATCAAACCTTGCTTTAGATAAGTCTAATCTTTATCCTCTAAATTATAAAGATAGAGCTAATCAAACCTTTGGACTTCACCCTAGTATGCAAAAATCTTCAATGATGTTTAATGATAAGAAACTCTCTTTTATAGCAAATATTGGACCTTTAGTAAAACCAATGGATAAAAAAGAGTATTTTAAAAGCTCTCTAGATCAACCTTTAGGATTAATGTCCCATGCAGATCAATTAAGGCATTGGCTTACTTCTATACCAAATCAAAGGGTTGATTATGGTATAGCTGGTAGGGTATCTGATATGGTTCAGATCAAAAATGAAAATCAAAAGATATCTATGAATATCTCTCTAGCTGGATCAAATCAATTTCAATGGGGAAAAGATACTAAAGAATATGCCATCACAAATAATGGTAGTGTAGGGCTAAATATAAATGAAAAAAGAAATATCTTAGATGAAGTGCTTTATAAAAACTTCAATAATCTTTTAAAAAGGGATTATGAAAATGACTTTAAACAAACATATATGGATATATTAAATGAAGCACAAAATAATCATGAGGATTTTAGAAGTGCAACTAAAGATATAAATTTAGAAACAAGTTTTTCAAATACACAGCTTTCAAATGATCTAAAAATGGTAGCAAAAACCATAGCATCTAGTAAAAAGCTTGGTATGAAAAGGCAAACTTTTTATGTACTTTACCATGGCTGGGATCACCATGACGAGCTTTTAGATAATCATGCACAGATGTTAAGGGTACTTGATGATGCACTTAGTGAGTTTGATAAAGCTTTAGAAGAATTAGATGTGAGTGATAAGGTACTTACTTTTACCACAAGTGATTTTGGAAGAACACTTACTTCTAATGGAAATGGTACAGATCATGCTTGGGGTGGGAACTCTATAGTTATGGGTGGAGCCATAAAAGGTGGAGAGATATTTGGAGAGTATCCTAGTTTAGAGTTAAATAGTGATCTAGATATAGGAGGAGGGGTTTTAATCCCTACAACTTCAACTGATCAATTTTATGAAAATATATTGAACTGGTATGGTTTAAAACAAAATAGTATAAATGAGATATTACCAAATCTAGGAAATTTTTCAAAAGCTAAGAGATTGGCTTTTATTTAAATAAGGGAATTTATGGGTAAATATATAAAGCTTATATTTGTAGTGGTGTTTTTTTCATCTTATGGTTTTGCTAGTGATAAACTAAGTGGATATGTGGGTGGAATGGCTGGAAAGTATATTGTAAAAGATAATTTTGAATATGATAAGGAAAATGACACAATTAACTCTTTAAATAGTGCAAAAGAGTATGATAAAAACTATGTTTTGCCAATTTTTGATTTAGAATATAAAAACTTTTTTACAAAAACTGATGTAGAGGATTTTGATGTAAAGTTAGGATATTCTTGGAAGGAGAATAATTCTGTATATCTTATGCTTGAAGGTGTAGGAATAGCTCAAGAGTTTAAAGATAAATATTTTTATAAACTTCATCTAAAAGAGAAAAAGATGTATCTCAATCCTTATCAGATAAAAACTAAAAGGGATACAAAAAAAGCTTCAATAATTGATTTTGATATGGGTATGAAAAATCTATATGATTATATTGATCTTACTTATACTTATAACTCAGTGAAAATTGATGATAAAGTAAACTCAGATACTAAACAAACGGGACATGAAAATACCCTAGATGCCTTTTTTTATCTATTTGATTTCAATGAGGAATCATATGGTGGTTTAGGTGCTTTTATAGGTAATAGCAGCTTTGATGGACAGAGTAATGAGTATAAAAAAGCTGGTGCAAAATATGCTATGGACTTGACTTATAATTATCTAAATAAATTTGAATTTGAGGTGGCTTTTGCAAAATATAATTTTGATGAAAAAAATAGCTATTTTAATAAAATAAGGGATGAAAAAGAGCTACAAGTTGTTTTTCTCTATACAAGGTATAATCTATTTGAAAATTCAAAACTATTTGGAAATATAACAGCTTATAGTAATAAAAAAGAATCAAATATAGATTTTTTTGATAAGCAAGAGAAGGCTTTATTTCTTTCTATGGGATATATATTTTAATAAGAGGTTAAAAAGTGTGTAATAGCTTTTTATTTAGCTATTACTACTTTATTTCTTCCACTTTGTTTTGCTTCATATAAAGCATGATCTGCTCTTGTTAGGGTGTGCTCTAGATTATCTTCATCAAGTTCTTTTTCAAATTGAGCGATCCCAAGACTTATAGTAAATTTTAATTCACCTAAAGGGGTATCTAAACTTAGATCTTCTATATCTTTTCTAAGTTTTTCTGCAATACATATCATACTATCATTGTCTAAACAACAATCTTGTAAAAGTATTACAAACTCTTCTCCCCCAAATCTAGCTACAATATCACTATTTCTTATGGCATTTTCTAAAGCTCTTGCTGTAGCTATGATGGCTTCATCTCCTATCATATGTCCAAACTTATCATTTATATTTTTAAAGTGGTCAATATCTAGGATAATTACACACATCGGAAGATCATTTCTTTGGCAAAATGATTTTATCTTTTCAGATTGTACTGCAAAATATCTTCTATTAAAAAGATGTGTCATTGGATCACGGTGACTCATATCTTCTAGTTCTTTATTTAAAAGCTCTAGTCTATTGTTTACTTCACATAAATTTGTAGTATCATAAATATATAAACATACTTGATTTTTCTCCACATCATATGGAGCTATTGTCACATCTTGTTGCATAGAAGTGTAGATTTTATTTGTGATATTACTTACTGGTACATCTATTAGAAATTTATCTGTTCCTTTATTGTAAAAGGATGGTGATTTTGTTACAAGTACAGATTTTACTTTTCTTTTTAGTTTTTTCTCATTGATATAGCCATATACCTCATGGATATATTTACCAACTATATCTTCCTCTTTTATATTTGTAAAAACTTCAAGCCATCTATTCCAAGCCAATATTTTTAAGTCATCATCTAAGATTACTATCCCATTATTGATAGTATTTAGTATTGTTTCTCCATGAATATTTATCATCATTAGCCCTTAAAAGTTTTCCATAAATTCATCAAGTGCTTCTTTTAGATATATTGCAGTATCACTTGTTGATAAAACCATAAGTTCACCATGGATATTTTGATCTTCAAAATTAAGATCAGTAGAGATTATAATCACTTGGGCATATTCACTCTCAAATCTTTGATCAAACTCATTTAAAGATTCTATCTTAGTGATCTTTGGTGCTCCAAATGAGATATTGCTATTTAGTAGGGATGCTAGTTTTCCTGATACTGAAGATGAAAGGATATTTGTGATCTCTAAGATCACATCTTGTATCTCCTCTTCACACATTTCATCATCATCCACATCAAACTCTCTTGTAAGATTTATACTAGATGTCTCATCTATTACAAATAGATTTTCACCTGCTAGTTGACCATTTATCAATTGGTTTGAGATGTAGTATTTATTTTGGGATTTTAGTTTAGAATTAAGGTATGTTTTTAATTCATGGGAATCTATAGTTTGTATTTTGGGAATACTTAATGTGGCAAATTTTGAGATTATTTCTGAAATTGCTGCAGTGGCAGAACCATAGGCAATATTCATCAATTCTTGAAGACAATCTCTTTCATCTTCTGTTAATATTATCTCTTTTTCCATTATATAAGCTCCAGCTTTTCTAACATCATTTTTAGTTTTGTTTGATCAATTGGTTTATTGATAAATCCTAGTGCTCCATTTTCTTTTGCTTTTTTCATTGCTAGTTCTTGAATATCTGCTGTGATAACTATGATATTTGCTTTATCATCATATTCGCAGATCTCTTTTGTAGCTTCAAAACCATCCTTTACAGGCATAGTAAGATCCATAAAACATAAAGCTGGTGAATGTTCTTTGTAAAAATCTACTGCTTCTTGCCCATTTTGAGCTTCTATTATTTCAATATCATTAATAATAACTTCTTTAATATTTTTGATAGTCATTTTTCTAGCCATTTTTGAATCATCGACTACTAAGTATTTCATATTATCCCTTTTATATTAAGCTAATATTATAACATTTGAAACTTAATTATAAATCCCCATGTATCGTTTTTTTATAAAAAAAAATAATATGTTGTAATTCTTTACAAAATCACTAAGAATTAAATTTATAAGTAATTGTTTCTTTTAATATTTATCTATAAGAGCTAGTTATATAATCATAATAAATATAAATAGTTGAGGAGGGGAATATGAAAACTTTTATGATCTTTATGTGTGTGATCTCATCATTATTTGCTTTACCTGAAGAGTTTGATAGGGAAAAGTACAATAAGGGTGAAATGGTATTTGATAATAAATGTTCAAAATGTCACGAAAAGTCTATGGATATACAACTTTTGATGAGGAACTTTATTGAAGAGGATAATAAACTCTTAAATCTAAAAGCACCAACAGGAAATGAGATATCTTATCGTCTTAAGTCACAAGTTGGAAGTGATGAGGATAGGGAATTTCATCTACTTGAAACGGCAGATTTTATGAAAGATTATTTATATGAACCTGATCTTTCTAAAACAATATGTTTAGAGGGTGTAATAAGACACTTTGAGACTATGCCTAGTATGAAAGGAAAAATTAGTGAAGAAGAGATAGAAGATGTAAATCACTTCTTATACTTTTTACAAGGCTTTAATGGGGTAAATGAATATTATCATAATGAGATGGATTTTTAGCCTCATTTAGGAGGAAATAATGAGCTATATTGTAAAGATAGATAAACCATGTAGTTGTTTTTTCAAAGCTGAACTTGAAGAGCAAAAAGAGTTTGATAGTTTAGAAAAAGCAAAGGCTTATTCCTTTGAAATATCAAAATTTGCAAATAGCTCCTTTTGTAAAACTCACTTTTATATACCAGATGATGAACAAGATGATGAGATTATCGTAAAAGTGAGACTTCGGGCAAAAAAGAGATAAAATAAAACACTCAACAAAACTTAGATACTATTCCCGTTTTAAAACACAAAAACTAGGTAAAAAATGGAAAAAACAAATATTATTTATGTAAAGTTATCTCCTAATCAAATTGAAGAGGTAAAAAAAGTAAATAAATTTAAAAAGAAAAATGATCCAACTCATGCAATAATTTGGGAAGGTCATGGTCAAATGTTTGGTAATGGAGATATGCTTTCAAAGGTTTGGCAAAATTGGACTCATAAATTAACTGATAAAGAGATTGATAAGTGTGTCGATCTAAGGGCAATTTTTGCAGATTGTATTAGAGCTGATGAGTATGAATTTAAAAGCTATGAGCAAAAAGAGTTTAAAAAAGAGATCAGTGAAATCAATAAAGAACTTACAAGTGAGCTAAACGCAAAAAGAATGGGGATGGTTGATGATGAATATCAACAAGCTCTAGAGCGAGTTCGTTCTGGAACAGACTATGAGAGCCTTAATGGTGGAGATTCATTAATTAAAAAGATAGGTTATGTATTAATTGTAGTTATAGTTCTTGCATCACTTTCTACGTTATTTAATTTTTAATTTGATATAATAAGTATAGTTTAAAAGAAGTTAAGGATAAGTCTTGGTAGTATTTGATCATTCGAAATATAATATTTTGGTGGTAGATGATTCTAAATCAGTTAATAATATAATTTTTAAAACCTTTGAAAAATTGGGTTATAATTGTTTTCAGACATTTGATCTAGCACAAACTAGAGAGCTTTTAGCTACTACGAAGATGGATTATATAATGCTTGATATAAATCTACCAGATGGAACTGGTTTTGATCTTATAAAAGAGCTTGAAAATACTCCAGAGAAAATATTTGTATTAACTTCAGAAAATGATCAACAACTTATTGAAATAGCTTACCAAAAAGGTGTAATAGACTTTATTGTAAAAGATAAAAGTTTTTTTGCCAAATTAAATGAGATATCTTTAGAGATAGAAAAACTTGAAAAAAATAGAGAGAAAACTATTGTTGTTATTGATGATTCAATAGTGATTCAACAACAAATAAAAGATATCTTTGAAAATAGACACTACAATGTATTAAGCTTTACAGATCCAAATGATGTTTTAGAAGTAATTGCAGATAAGGATAAAAGAGTAGATCTTATTTTACTTGATTATGAACTTATAAATACAAATGGGGTTGAGTTTATCCATAAAAATAAAAAGGTTATTTTTGAAAAGGAACATATCCCAGTGATGATTGTATCTGGTAAGGTTGACTTTAGTATTACTAGAGATGCTTTTAAAGCTGGTGCAATTGATGTAATACCCAAACCATATGTAATCGAAGAGATGGTTCTAAAAGTTGAACTTTGGATCGATTATAAAAGAAAAGAAGATGAGATAGAGTATTATAAAAATACACTAATAGAAAAAGGGCTTTTATAAATTGACTGTATTATATGCTGAGGATGATAGTGATATATTAGAATCTGTATCTGAAATACTTGAAGATCTATTTGATGAAGTGATCACTGCAACAGATGGTAAAGAAGCTTTAGCTTTATACAATTACCATAAAAATATCGATTTTTTAATTACTGATATAAATATGCCCCAAATGAATGGACTAAAACTTATTGAAGAGCTTAGATCAATTGATAAAAGCTTACCTGTTTTAGTTACTACTGCATACAATAAACAAGATTTTTTAATAAAATGTATTGAACTTAAAGTTGATGGTTTTATCTTAAAACCTATAGATGCCTTTGAGCTTTTTAGCGAGGTTGAAAGACTAAAAGAGAGAATAAATACAAAAAAAGAATTAAGACAAAATCAAAAACTTCTTGAAGAGTATAAAAGTGCTATAGACAAAAGCTCTATTGTATCTAAAGCAAATGCAAAAGGTATTATCACTTTTGTAAATGATGCCTTTTGTAAAATAAGTGGATATGATAGGGAAGAGTTAATTGGTAAAAGTCATAATATTATAAGACACCCTGATACTCCATCTAGTGTATTTAAAACAATTTGGGAAAACCTTAGAAATAAAAAATCATGGAAAGGTGTTATCAAAAATAGATCAAAAGATGGTAGTTCATATTATGTGGATTCTTATATTAGACCTATTGTTAATGATGATGGGGAAGTTACTGAATATATTGGTATTCGCCATGATATTACTGAGCTTGAAAAATATAGACAAGATATAGAAAAAGAGCTAAGTATAGCAACAAAAGAGATCATCGATACTCAAAAAGAGGTTGTTTATACAATGGGTGCTATAGGGGAGACTAGAAGTAAAGAGACTGGACAACATGTAAAAAGAGTAGCTGAATACTCTTATTTACTTGCTATACTTTATGGTCTAGATGAACATGAGGCATCTATCTTAAAACAAGCTAGTCCAATGCATGATATTGGAAAAGTTGGTATTCCTGATAATATTTTAAATAAACCTGGAAAACTTGAAAAAGAAGAGTTTGAGGTGATGAAAAGCCACTCCCTTTTAGGTTATGAGATGCTTAAACACTCAAATAAAGAGATACTAAAAGCTGCTGCTGTAGTGGCTTTTGAACACCATGAAAAATGGGATGGTACAGGATATCCTAGAGGTTTAAAAGGGGATGAAATACATATCTTTGGTAGGATCACTGCCATAGCTGATGTATTTGATGCCCTAGGACATGATAGGGTTTATAAAAAAGCTTGGCCTTTAGAGAATATTCTTAATCTATTTAAAGAGGGAAGTGGTAAACACTTTGATCCTAATCTTATAAATATCTTCTTTGATAATCTTGATAAGTTTTTAGAAATCAAAGAAGAATTAAGTTGAGAGCTTTAAGTTTTAAACTCTATCTTTTAGAAAATATGAAATAGCTAAAAATAGTAAAAATACTAAAGGTGCTGCTATTTTAGTAGTATCATCCCCAACACTATAATGGGAAAATGAAGCAAAAATAAAATCAAAAGCAAATCCCCAATAAGCAGCACTCTTATATTTATTAAAAAACCGTGGTAAAAGTAAAATAATTCCACCAAGTATTTTAAATACACCAAGTAGGCTAAAAAAGTATAGGGGATATCCAAGATGCTTTGAAGCTTCTAGTACTGGGGCTGTATGAAGTATATCAACTGTACCACTTACAAAACCAACTAGTATAGCTATAATAAGGGTAGAGATATAATATAAACCCTTTAGTGTAAATATCCCTCTTATATTTATATTTTTTATCATTTTATATCCTTTATTGTTTTATCTCTTTCATTTTTTGTTTTGCTAGAAGTCTCAGGTTTTCAATTTCATCAAGTTCATCAACTATCTCCATACCAAGAAGTGATTCTATTGCGTCTTCTAAAGTAACTATCCCTTCTGTTTGATCATATTTATCTACTACTAAAAACATATGCTCTTTTTTAGAGATAAACATATCTAGAAGTTTTGATACGGGAATATTCTCTTTTATTTTAAATACTGGTTTTACAATATTTTTTATATCCTCTTTTGAGCCTGTTATACAAGCATGGAAATACTCTTTTGATAAAATTATACCTTCGATGTTATCTATATTATCTTTATAGATTGGTATACGGGAGTATTCTCTTAGTTTATCCATATCTAAAGTGATATCACTTTTTTTATCAAAACTCTTTTTTAGATCAGATAATTCTATGGAAAATACCACCTTTCTAGGGGTATAGATATCTTTTACTTTTATGCTATTTAGATTCATAAGATTCTCTATGATTTGAGTCTCTTTTTCTTTTATAATACCAGCTTCCCCTCCCATAGTAACTGTAGCTTCAAGCTCCTCTTTTGTAATCTTTGCTCGTCTTTCTTGGCTTGAAGTTATAAGATTAGTGATATATTTCATCACAATTAAAAGAGGGTAGGTTATAAGTACTAAAAACTGAATGATTCTTGAACTTAGTGGAGATAGGCTTTTCCAAAAATATGCTCCAATTGTCTTTGGGATAATCTCTGAGAATACAAGGATCAAAATAGTAAGTATAGCAGAGATATAAAACATATACTCAGCCCCAAAGATTTTAACAGCTTCAGCTCCAACACCAGCAGCACCTAAAGTATGGGCAAAGGTATTTAGTGTAAGTATAGCTCCAATTGATTTATCTATATCTTTTTTTTGTTTTTCAAGTAGAGCACCCACTTTGGGTTTATTCTCTTTTAGTACTTCAATATATGCTGGGGTAACTGATAGTAAAACTGCTTCAAGGATTGAGCATAAAAAAGATACACCAACAGCAATAGTAAAATAAACAAGTAATAACATTTTTTAACCTATAAAGTTTAATAATATATATTATAGATTTTTAGCTTTGAATCACTTGATTTCTACCATTATCTTTTGCTTTATATAGGGCTTTATCAGCACGATCTACTATTGTTTTTTTATTATCATCTATTTTATATTCTGTGATACCCATACTACAAGTTATAGTTCCTACCTCTATAAAACTCTCTTTTTGGATATTTTTTCTTATCTTATCACATACATTATATGCATCAATCATTCTTGTATCTATAAAAAGTATAATAAACTCTTCACCACCCCATCTTGCAAAAATATCGGTTTTGCGTAGATTTCTTTTTACCACTTTTGTAAAGCTTTTAAGTACTTCATCACCCCTATCATGCCCATAGGTGTCATTTACATTTTTAAAGTGATCAATATCAAGTATGGCAATACTAAAGATCTCATTTGTTCTCTCTACTCTTTTGATATTTGAGATAAGATCTTCTTCAAATTTTTGTCTATTGTAGATTTTTGTAAGATAATCTGTAGTTGATACTTTTGATAAATATTCTACAGAGTGGGTGAGTTTTTCAAGTTTTTTTATTGCCTTATTATAACTTCTAGCCAATGAGCTAAATTCATTATTTCTATTGATGATTATCTTTTTACTTAGATCACCTTTTCCCAAGTCTTCAAAGGCATCTTTTAATTTATTTATTGGTTTAGTGATTGAGTTTGAGAATATATGGGTTGATATTAGTAATAATATAAATAAAACCACTATTGTTATAAATGATGAGTTTCTTAAAAATACCACTGGAATGGTAACTTCTGTTTTATCTATCTCCACAAGGATATACCAATTTACACCATTGATATCTAATGGAGCATAAGCAGACAATACATATATACCCCTATAATCTTTTGTAAAACTAATACCACTTTTATCATTTAAAAAAAGCTCTTCACAATATTTATTATCGATATTTTGTATGAGTACATTTGTATTATATTTTTTTGTAAATTCAATGGTTTTTAGGTTTTTATCAAATCTTTGTAAATTTCTAAAAAAATATGTGGGATTTTCTATATAAAACCTTGAATCATTTCTCATTGAACAATCATCAGCAACAATATATGTCTCGCCACTTTTTCCTAATCCTTCATTTTCCCAGTTTTTATTTCCTGTCATAATCTTTTGGATTTTATCTATGGATAGTTGCATAATTAAAACAGATATAATATTTAAATTATCATCAAATATCGGGGTGGCAATAAAAGCTGATGGTTTACCATTGTCCCCTTTGAAAAACTCAAAATCACTTATTTTTATATATTCTGGATCAATGAGCATTGAGTAATAAAGGTGTTGAAAGTTTGAGCTATTAAAAAGCTCATTTGTGATTTTTTTATTTTCATTGTTTTTAGTGTTTAGACTATAAACTATCTTATCATTTATAGTACTAATTAGATAAATATTTGTGAAATGATTACTTACAAGATATCTTCTAAATAGATTGTCATATTTTGTATATAGTTCTGGTGTATGTGGTTCTAATAACTCTATGGATGCTTCATTTATAAAAGGCATACCTGAATATCTAAGTACTTCTGCATTTTTTTGTTCAAAAAAATCTTCCACATGGGTTTTTTTAATCTCTCTAATAGATATGAGCTTATTATGATAGGTTTTATATAGCTCTTTTTCTAAATAATTATAGGTTATGAAAAAAATACTTATTAAAAGAATAGTGATTATACTAAAATGTATAATTATTTTAGATTTGAAGGTTGTATTATTAAGGTTTAGTTTTCTCATAATCTTTTTCATAGTAAAACCTTTTTCTATACATTTAAAGTATCGTATAACTTCACTTAATTCAATATTAGGATTTTTACTTAAAATAATTTTATATTAAAAAGTAGTAAAAAAGTAGCATTTTTTTAGAAGCTATTGTAAATAGGGATGTAGTTCTTAATAGTTTTAAAAATAATGTGTATTTATATATAAAAAAGGGTTTGTTTTTGTAAGTAAATAATTTAAAGTTTTATTATATAATCTTTTTTATTCTGTTTGTAAATATTTTTATTCTTTTATGTTAAAATAACAAGATGAAAAAAATCTATTTACTTCCTGGTCTTATGACTGATGAGAGATTATGGAATAGAATAATTCCCTTACTTGAAAAAGAGTATGAACTTATCCATATCCCAATACCCCTAAAAGATAATTTTGATGAAGTTTGTGAAACTTTGGATCAATACTTTTTAGAAGATAAGATAAATCTTTTAGGATTTTCTTTTGGTTCATATATTGCTGCTTATTATGCTATCAAAAATCAAAGGCGTATAAATAAACTTTTTTTACTTGCTGGTAGTGGAAGTTTTTTAAATGAAAAAGAGATAAAAAGAAGAAGGGATATGTTAGCTTTAATAGATAAGTTTGGATTTAAAGGCTTATCATCAAAAAAAGTTTTTGATATGATTGAAGAGAAAAATCATAATGATACAGAGTTAATTGATATTATTAAAAGTATGTTTTTTGATCTAGGTAAGGATACCTATAAAAAGCAAATGGAATTATCTTTTAAAAGATATGATATAAGTGAACAAATAAGTTCTTTATCTATCCCTATTACATTTTATTATACTGATCATGATAAACTTTTTGATTATAAGGCTTTAGATAAGGTGATTGAAAAAAAGTGTGAAAATATAAGCTTTGTAAATGCGCAGGGGAGTAGTCATTTTATCCCTTTAGAAGATCCTATATCTCTAGCAAAAGGGATAAAGCAGTGGATTAATCTATAGTTAGAGTCATATATATTTTTTCTTTATCTCCATCATCGTGAGTTCTATTGTACTCTTTAAATCCAAACTTTTCATAAAAGTGACCTAAGTCATCTAAACTCATAACACTACCATCTATTAAAATCGCTTCTAAATAAAATTCATGAATCTTATCTTTTTCTTGTTTCTCTTTTAAAAAATTATTTAATAGCTCTGAACCTTTTCCTGAAAGTTTTTTGTATTTGTCTATCTCTATAAGATGTATCTCACAATAATCAACATCTTGTTTGTAAACAATATAGCCATATTCGTTTTCATAAAGTATCTCATTGCTACCAAGTTCTACTTGATCTCTATTCAATTTTTTCCCTCTTAATATAATATATATAAAATTATTTTTTTTAAATTTGTATATTTTAGCTGAGTATTATACCATTAAAATCATTTATTGTATAGTTTTTGATGGTTTATATTATATACAATTCTACAAGTTTGTTACTTTTAGGAAAAAATTTAGAGGTGCTCTTTAATATTGAGATGTTATAATATCATCCCAAATTAGACAATATAATTCACTATAACTAGCATAATTTGGTATTTTTTAAAGGATGGGAATGTTAACAATAATTGTAACAACTCTTTTTGTATCATTGATAACTAATATAATATTAAAAAAGCTTCACTTGCCTACTATTATAGGTTATATATTTACTGGTACAATTATTGCTTATGGATTTGGACTGCATGATGCAGTACATAATCATGAATTAAAAGAGATCGCAGAATTTGGTGTTGTATTTTTGATGTTTACTATTGGGCTGGAGTTTTCAATAGAACATCTTAAAAAGATGAGATATGAGGTATTTGTAGCTGGTAGTATGCAGATAGTTATCACTTCATTGATTGTATATCTTATGGCAAGATATGTATTTGCTATAGATCAGCAAGTCTCATTTATCATCTCTTTGGCTATAGCCTTGTCTTCTACAGCTATTGTATTAAAAACATTTAATGAAACTGGTGAGATAAATAAACGATATGGACAAAGAAGTTTAGGTATTTTGATCATGCAAGATATTGCCGTGATTCCAATTCTTCTTATCATAGGGTTTATGGGAAATACAGATCAATCTATGGGGATTGTTTTATTAGAGATGTTAGTTGGTGGTACTATTCTTATTATTGCTTTATGGTTTGCAGGTAAATATTTACTTGAGCCATTTTTTGCTCAGATAATAAAAACAGACTCTGAAGAGTTATTTGTAGGAAGTATTCTTTTTCTAGCAATAGGAGCTTCTTATCTTGCTCATGTATTAGGTTTCTCATACTCTTTAGGTGCTTTTATTGCTGGTATGTTGATTGCTGAGACAAAATATAAACATCAAGCTGAGGCTGATCTGATCCCTTTTAGGGATATTTTACTTGGTATCTTCTTTATAACTGTTGGTATGCAAATAGATTTTGATATAATCTTCTCATATGCACATGTTATATTTGCAGTCTTAGTTTTAGCAATGCTTTTAAAGTTTGGTATTATATATGCAATTATACGTCTAACAGAAGATAAAAGAACCTCTTTAAAAACAGCTTTTTCATTGATCCAAGTTGGAGAGTTTTCATTAGCCCTTTTAGAACTTGCTAGATCAAACTCACTGATTGGACCACCTTATGGTCAAGTGATGATTTTAGTGATTGTAGTATCAATGATTTTAACACCTGTAATACTAAAAAATCTTCCAAGATTAGTTAGTCTGATAGATAGAAAAGAGAAAGAAAAGGGTGAAGATCTTTCAAAAGTAGAATCCCATGAGTTTACGGATCATATTATAATTATAGGTTTTGGTGAATTTGGACAAAGGGTTGCAAAATCTTTAAAAGAAAACTCCTTTTCATATTTAGCTATTGAGAATAATATAGATACTTACCACAAAGTAAAAGATTTAAATGAGCCCGTTATATTTGGTAATGCAGCAAAAAAAGAGATACTAAAGCATGCAAATATAAAAGAAGCTAAAAATATCATTTTAGCAATTGATAACGTGGATAAACAACATTATCTTTGTCATATGTTAAAAGATATGGTAGGAACTGATAAATTGATCGTAAAAGTTCATGCTAGGCGTGATGCTTTAAGTCTTAAAAAAATGAAGATAAAAAATGTATTTATTGAGAGTGATTTAGTAAGTAAATATGTTGTTAATAAGATAATCTCGTAGTAGGTTAGTAGGTTAGTAGGTTAGTAGGTTAGTAGGTTAGTAGGTTAGTAGGTTTTCGGTGACCTTAAAGTTTAGTTACACCGTGAGGTAACTTACTCACCTATAAACTTACCAACCTACCAACTATTTACCATATAGTTTAATGATCATCTTAACTGCTTCATTTACAACTTGATCTTGTTCTTCTGCGTTAAGTCTTGGCATACCATACATTTGTGGATAAAAAGCAAAAGATTTTATCATACCTATAAATTGTTTTGATACAAATAGGGCACTTTCAAACTCTAATTTACCTTCACTCTTAGCTGCTTCAAACCAAGAAGCTGTCATATCCATGCAAGCATCTTTTGCATCTTCTAAAAGTTTTAAACCTATCTCATTTTTTTGAATCATAACAATTGTCATGATTTGGATAAGTTTGATATTTTCTTCATTATTTAAAAACTCTAGCTCTTTATATGCTATCTCTTGAAGTTGATTTTCAATAGATTTATCCATATCATAAGCATAATTAAAAGTTTCCTCAAAACGGATCATTACAATCCCTGCTAAAGCTAAAAAAAGTTCCTCTTTATTTTTAAAGTGATTATAAACAGTAGCCTTAGATACATTTGCCTCTTTAGAGACAGTATCCATGGATGAACCTTCGTAACCCTTGGTATAAAACTCTTCAATAGCAGCTTTTAATATAGCTTCTCTTTTTTCTTGATTTAATGGTCTATTTCTTTTTTGTTTGTTTTCCATGTATTTATTATAACATATAATTTTAAGAATGAACTAAATAGTTTAGTATAGGGCATTTTACTTTGTATTGTGATAATATCATCTCTACACTTTTCTCAATCAAGGTATCAGCTTCTTTTTTATTAATTAAAGGTGCTCCATATAGTTGAGGATAAAAAGCAAAGGATTTTATCATACCAATAAATTGTTTTGCCACAAAATAGGGATCATCAAAATTTAGTTTTTTATCTGCTTTTGCATCTTCTAGCCATTTTTTTGTCATCTCAATATTTATCTCTTTACCATTTTTTTGCTCTATTAGTTTTATTCCTATCTCATTTCTTTGAATTAGCATCACTGTTACTATTTGTATAAGGGTGATGTTTTCTTGTATTGATAGAAATTCTATCTCTTTTTTTGCTATATCTTTTAGTTGCTCTTTTATATCTTTATCTTTAGAGTAAGTGTATTGAAAACTTTTTTCAAATTTATCCATAAATATTTGAGCTATATTAAAAAAGAGTTCCTCTTTTGTATTGAAATGATTATATACCGTTGCTTTAGATACATTTGCTTCCTTTGCAATTGTGTCCATGCTTGATGCTTCATAACCTTTTTGATAAAACTCATTTATAGATGCTTTTATGATGGCATCTCTTTTTTCTTGATTTAGTGGTCTATTTCTTTTCATAGTGAAATTATAGAGGATAAAATATTAAAATAAACTAAACAGTATAGTTTAATTTATAATTAAGTTTTCTTATATTAAACTTCTCCGTATAGTTTAAAATGGAGAAAAGAAATGCAAAAAGTAGCTTTAATCACAGGTGCAAGTTCAGGTATAGGAAAAGAGTTAGCAAAAATTCATGCTAAGCAAGGTGGAGATTTAGTTTTAGTTGCTAGAAGACAAAAAGAGTTAGAGGATTTGAAGTTTTCTTTAGAGACTAATTATTCTATTAAGGTAGAGACTATTGTAAAGGATTTGAGTAAAGTAAATAGTGCTAGTGAATTATATGAAGAAGTTAAATCTAAAAATATAGAAGTAGAGTATCTTATAAATAATGCAGGATTTGGATTAAGGGGAAAGTTTCATGAGCTTTCATGGGATAGGCAACAACAAATGATAAATTTAAATATGATGGCTCTTACTGAACTTACATATTTATTTTTACCTCAGATGATAAAAAGAGATTCAGGAAAGATTTTAAATGTCTCATCTACAGCTTCATTTATGCCAGGACCACTTCAAGCTATCTATTTTGCTACAAAAGCTTATGTGACATTTTTCTCAAATGCCTTATCTGAAGAGTTATATGATAAAAATATTACAGTGACAAATCTTATGCCAGGAGCTACTGAGACAGAGTTTGCAAAAACTTCAGGTATGGATAAAACAGATTTATTTGATAAAACAGTAAGTGCAAAAAGTGTGGCTGAGGATGGTTATATGGCAATGTTGAGGGGAGATATTGATATTGTATCTGGTTTAACATTTTCACAAAAACTTATGATGGGAGCGATTCCTTTTACTCCTAAAAAAGTGATGCTTAAACAAATAAGACAAATGCAAGAAGTTAAATAAGGATATATCATGGAATTTATTGAGCATACTATATCTTGGTGTAAAGGTGAAATGTTAGAAGCTAGGATAATTCTTATTTTAGGGCTTATCCTATTAATTGGAACTTTTCTTTTTTATAAAACAGGAACAACTCCTTTTTCAAAAGCTATAGTTTTACCTTTATTACTTTTTAGTATGCTTTTAATAGGAAGTGGCTTTTCCATGAGTTCTTTAAATCAAAAAAGAATAATAGAGTCTTCATATCTATATAAGTCAGAAAAAGATCAGTTTATAAATGCAGAGAAAAAAAGAGTTGAAGAGTTTAAAAAATGGTATCCCTATACAAGAATAGCTATGACAATATTTATTTTAACAGGGCTTTTAGCATATTTTTTTGGAGGAATGATTTTTCAATCTATAGGTTTAGTATTTATGTTGTTGGGGCTTAGTGGTTTTGCAATTGATCATTTCTCAGAAGAAAGAGCTGATATTTATTATAGTGAGATATTAAAAGTATCTAATTAGGAGACATAAAGTTATGAAAATTAGTTTTAAGGCATATGTATCTTTAGTTTTGATGGTAATATTTTTTACTGGTTGTACGGCATTTCTTAATGCTAAGTGTGATGTTCCTAGTAGCTCAGAAGTTGTATGGGAAGTAAGCTTGGATGATAAAGACTCTTATATTTATTGGGACGAGGTTTTAACTCCTTTATATGGGGAAAATAAAAAAATAGTAGATATAGAATTATCCTATATTGATAAAATAAACTAAACTGTATAGTTTAATTAATGATTAAGATTTTATATACTAAACTTCTGAGTATAGTTTAAGTGAATAGAATAAATCTTTTTTTAATCCCTTAAATTTCCCACAAATTTTATTTAGGATTATAAAGTTTTTAAAAGATGAAACTTTTAATACTAAAGGAGAAAATGAAATATGAAAAATATATTTAAATATGTAGTTTTTACAATAGTAGTTGTTTTTGGAGTTACAGGTTGTTCTGTAAAAAATCAATATGATAATTTAGAGACAAAAACTATAAAAGAGATAGAAGCTTTAAGTGATGATAAAAAAACTTTAGGTATAGCCTTTGGTGGTGGAGGTGTGAGAGGTTTTGTACATCTTGGCGTTATAAAAGCCCTAGAAGAAGAGGGGATTGAAGCTGATATTATCACTGGTACATCAGCAGGATCCATTGTAGCTTCTTTTTATGCAAGTGGTATGGGATATGATGATATGCAAAAAATTGTAAATGAGCTTGAAGAGGGTGATATTCAAGATCTTACTTTTTTATCAAATGGTGGAATGATTCAAGGTAAAAAACTTGCTCATTGGATAAATGAAAAAACAAAAAATATAAAAATAGAAGATACACCTAAAAAATTAGGGATAGCAGTAACTGATCTTACCAATGGTAGAGCTTTGCTTATCACTAAAGGTAATATTGGAAAAGCATCTCAAACATCATCTTCTATTCCTGGAGGTTTTGTACCAGTTTTTTCAAAAGATAAGATGCTTGTGGATGGTGGAGTACTTTCTTTAGTACCTGTGGATTTTAATCGTGCTTTAGGAGCAGATTTAGTTGTAGCTATAGATATATATTGTGGAAAATTAAAAAAGCCAAAAGAGAATATGTTAAATATTATGTATGCAGCCACAAGACTTCAAAACTGTAAGATAAGTGAATTTGAGATGGATCATGCTGATTTTATCATCAGACCAAATTATGAACCAAAAGATATGGGAAGTTTTGATTCAAAACTTGAATCAATACAAGTGGGATATGATGCCGCTAAAAAGATTATACCAGCTTTAAAACAAAGATTGAAAGAGATATAAGGAGATCAAAATGAATGCATTAAAACTAGATGGAAAATATCACAATTTAAGCTCTATAAAAATGAAAATCTCTATGGGTAGATTGAAAAATATGACTAAGGATTATATGAAAAAAGAGGATGCTGTACCATCATATGAGATTCCTAGGTTAAAAATAGATATGGAGCAGTTTTTAAGTGGAGATTCCCTTGTATGGCTTGGGCACTCTACTATTCTTGGTAGAATTGATGGGGTAACATTTATAGTTGATCCTATGCTTGGCAATAGGGCTAGTCCTTTTAATTTTATGGGACCAAAAAGATTTGAGGGCTCTTTAACTCCTATTGAAGAGTTACCTCCAATTGATGTGGTTCTTATCACCCACAATCATTATGATCATATGGATAAAAAAACTCTTTTATATCTAAAAGATAGAGTGAGTGCTATTTTTGTACCTTTAGATAATAAACAAATATTAACTAAATGGGGGATAGAGGAGTCTTTAGTAAAAGAGTTTGATTGGTTTGAGGATTTTATTTTTGATGGTGTGCAGTTTTCATTTTGTCCTACACAACATTTCTCTGGAAGAAGTTTATCTGATAGGGATGAATATCTATGGGGATCATGGGCTATACTTGGATCTAAGAAAGTGTATGTATCTGGTGATAGTGGATATGAAAATCATTTTAAATTGATAAGTGATAAATATGGTGAATTTGATATAGCTTGTATGGAGTGTGGGGCTTATAATGATAACTGGAGTGAAATCCATATGATGCCTGAAGAATCAGTTCAAGCAAGTGTTGATCTAAAATCTAAAGTTATGCTTCCTATGCACTGGGCTAGTTTTGATCTAAGTACCCATGCTTGGGATGAGCCTATAACAAGGGCATTAGAAAAAGCAAAAGAGCTTAATGTAAAAACCACAACTCCAATGATAGGACAGGTATTATCTTTATATAATGCAATTGAAGATAGAAAATGGTGGATAGAATTAGAAAAGGAAATTGCTTAGATGAAAAGAGTTTTTTTTATAAGGTTACTAGGTCTATTTTTAGTATCTCTTGTAATTATTGGATGTAGTGTAAAACAAATAGAGCAAAAATATGAATCTGTAAATTATGAAAATGGTAAATTTAAAAATCAATATTTAGATTATGATGCATTTAATTTTGATAAAATTATGAAAATCTCAAAAGCTTATTATAATAATGACGTAAAAGATTCTGCCCCAGCTGAGGATTTTAATATTCCAGTAGTAAAAATTACAGCTGATGATATCTTAAATATAAAAGATAATTCTGTGATAAGGTTTGGGCATTCTACCCTTTTATTTAAAATAGATGATAGAATCGTAATAACTGATCCTATGTTTGGCCAAAGGGCATCTCCTTTTTCTTTTATGGGACCAAAAAGATTTCATGAAAACCCAATAGAAGCTGAGGATATGCCATTTATTGATGTTATTGTTATTTCCCATAATCATTATGATCATATGGATGAGTATAGTTTAAATGCCCTAAAAGATAATTTTGGAGCTATGTATGTACCTTTAGGAATAAAAGAAAAGATGGTAGAGATAGGACTAGATGCTTCAAAGATTATAGAACTTGATTGGTGGCAAAGTGTTCAAAATGGTAGTTTAAGTTTTACAGCTACCCCATCTCAACATTTCTCAGGTCGTGGTCTTTTTGATGGGGATGAAACCCTATGGGCTTCATGGGTGATAAATTCATCAAAATCAAGTATATTTTTTAGTGGGGATAGTGGATATTTTAGAGGTTTTAAAGATATAGGGGATAAGTTTGGACCATTTGATATGACTTTTATGGAAAATGGTGCTTATAATGAAAATTGGGCAGAGATACATATGATGCCAGAGCAAGCTGTTCAAGCCCATATAGATTTAAAAGGAAAGATAATGTTCCCAATACATAATGGTACTTTTGATTTAGCACTTCATTCTTGGACTGAGCCATTTGAGAGGGTATTATTAGAAGCCCAAAAAAGAGGTGTAAAAGTAGTCCATCCTAAAATGGGTGAAGTAATACCTTTAAAAGAGTATAGTTCTACTGCAAAATGGTGGGAGGGTATATCAAATCATAGGTATGTGAAAAAATAAAAAGGATAAAAGCTTAGAAAATAGTGACTATTTTCCAGCTTTTATAAATGGTTCAAGTTTAGTTTTTAAAGTTTGGGCATTAAAAGGTTTTACTATATAGTTATTTACTCCACTTTTTAGTGCTGCTATCACTTCTGTTTTTGCACCTTCTGTTGTGATCATGATCACTGGTGTATTTTGGGTCTTTGGAAGTTTTCTAAGATTTATAACAAAATTAAGACCATCCATTTTTGGCATATTCCAATCTGTAAGTATAAGGTCAAAATTATTTGCTTTTACTTTTCCTAGGGCATCCATTCCATCTTCTGCTTGTGTAATATAATCATCATCTATATTAAATCCACTTTTAAGAACATTTACAATTATTTTTCTCATTGTTGAACTATCATCAACCACTAAAATTTTTAAATTCATAAGAACTCCACGTTATTATATTCATCGATTATAACTTATTGTATGAATTATGTAACTTAAAGAAGATTATATATAAAACAAATGGTGTCTATCGGTAACAAAGAGTAAAAATCTTTTATAAATTTTTTTCTAAATTAAAGACTTGATAATAGTATTATTTATCTAACTTATTTGTTTTTACTGGAGTATAAATGGCTAAATTTAGAGACTTGTTTGAAAGTTGATTGATTTAATAATATTATTTAAAAAACTATGTGTCTCCTTTTTTATTTTATATATAAAAATGAAACAATCCAGTTACAAAATACTTAAAGAATCTATATTATTTTTCTGATAAAATGTATTGATAGTCTTATAGTTAAGGGATTTGATGAGATTTATTTATTCTGTTTTTTTGTCTATGTTTTTTTTAATAAATTTATTAAATGCATCATCTGAGTTAAAAAAAGTTTCACTTCAATTACATTGGAAATACCAATATGAGTTTGCTGGTTTTATTATAGCAAAAGAGAAGGGGTATTATAAAGAGCTTGGTTTGGAAGTTGAATTAAAAGAGATGTCTTTTGGAGATGGTAGATATGAGTTATTTAAAAATAAAAGCTCAGAATTTTTTATTTTTTCTAGTGATATTATTGGTGAACAATTAAGAGGTTTACCTGCTACTTTAGTTGCTAGTTATTTTCAAAGGGTACCTTTAGCTTTTGCTACAAAACCAAATATATATTTTCCTATTGATCTTAAAAATAAAAAGCTAATGGCCACTACAAATTATAAGGGGAATATTATCATTGAAAATATGTTTCGTAGTGCAAATATGAAACTAGATGAAGTGGAGTTTGTACCTCAAACTTTTAATTTAGAAGATTTTATTAG
>CAYFGQ010000052.1:0-24800 GCA_964342525.1 uncultured Arcobacteraceae bacterium | reverse complement strand
AAATGCTAGTACCTTAGAGGATAATAGTGTAGCTCTAAAAATAACAGCTTTAGAAAATGATGACTCTGAGACTTTAGAAATCACAATTTCAGGTGTACCAAGTGGAGCTAGTTTAAATAATGGTGTAGATAATGGTGATGGAACATGGACACTAAATAAAGCTGATCTTGATGGGCTTAAATTAACGCCACCTGAAGATAGTAATGAAAACTTCTCTTTAGATATTACAGTTGTATCCACAGATAGTGATTATGATGCAAGTGTAGGGGGAGAAGAGTCTAGAAGCACTTCAACTAGTATAAATGTAAATATCACAGGTGATGCGGATGCTGCAACTATTAGTGTTAGTGCAAGTGGTGATGAGGATACTTGGATCACTCTTGATTTAAGTGCTGGGTTGAATGATACGGATGGATCAGAAGAATTATATGCTGTACTTGAAGGAATCCCTGATGATGCAGAGTTTAGATTAGTAAGTGTAAATGGGGATGGATCAACTACAATTATTGAGGATATAGAAGGTCTTACTCTAGCAGGAAATTCAGGTGGTACAACTGATTGGAGAATAGATCAAGACCTTATGGAGCAAATCAGTGATGGTAGTGTAGAGATTCAATTACTTCCAGATTCTAACTTCTCAGGTGAAATTCCAATGACGTTTAAGGCTATCTCTGTTGAAGATGATGGTGATAAAGCTGTAAGTGAAGTTGACTTTAATGTAAATGTTAATGCTGTAATGGATACACAAAATAGCACTTATAGTGTAAATGCTTCAGAAGATACCTTTACATCTTTAAATCTTCCAATGAGTTCAAGAGATGGAAGTGAAGCTGTTGTAGAGGGAAGTGTAGAGCTTACTATCCCAGAGGGAATCTTATATAAAATTGGTAATGGGGAAGCTATAACTTCTGATGGATCAACACTAGAGCTTAGTAATGCTGATGCCTCAAATATAAAAGTAAAACAACTAGATGCACATTCAAATGAGGATATCTCAGGAATAGTGTTTGTAAGGGATGTAAAAGATAGTGAAACAGATAATCTTGATGGAAATGATGAATCTATCATCCAAACTATCACATCAAATATCTCTGTTGATGTAAAAGGTGTGGTTGATGGTGTAGATGAGTTTAGTGTAAATGATGTTGATCTAACAACTACCTCAAATTCTGGTACAGGTTCAACTCCAACTGGTGCAGATGCTTTAACTAATATTGAAGATGTAGTAAATACAATGGCTGAGGCTGGTGATGCCACTTATGAATATGATAAGATGAAAAGTCAACATTTTACAAGAAATGACAATACCGATACTGTTATTGAAGTAAATGGTAACTCAAAAGCTATTTATACTGGTACTGGTGATGATATCATCAATGTTGATGGAAACCAAAATGGTGAAATCCATGTGGATCAAGGGAATAATAGGGTTGATATTGATGGAAACTCTGATTCAATCTATATGAGAGATGGTGATGATCAAATAAGAGTAGGTGGAAATGCCAATAAAGAGATTGATCTAAATGGTGGAGATAATGTACTAAATATTGGCGGAAACTCAAATGGAGGAGTTTTAGCTGAGGGTGGTAATGATACTGTTACAATAGGTGGACACTCTAATCAAGGTGTTAATTTAGGTGCAGGTGATGATTATATTACTGTTGGTTCTAATGTAACTGGAAACGCTGATATTCATTTAGAAGAGGGTAATGATTATATCTCAATAGGTGGAAAAGTAAACTCTACTATTTATGGTGGAGATGGCCAAGATACCATTGAACTTACAAACTATACAAAAGAGAATTGGGATAGTAATTATGGTGATATCCAAAATAAAGTGGTTGATTTTGAAACTATAATTTTAGGTGATGGTACTGTTATTGGTGGTAGTGAAGAAAGTGTAAATGAAACAGATTCAGCTGCTCTAAATGATATTATTACTTCTCAAACACTTATAGATACAGATGGATCTGAGGCTATTACATATTATGTGATTCAAAATAGCTCAGGGGATAATACCTCATGGGCAGTTGAAAATGGTATAAATGCAGGAAACGGAAACTGGATAGTTACAGCTGATGATCTAGAAAATGCAAATATCAAAATCACAGATTTAAGTAGTGGTGATGGATCTTTAGATCTTCAAATTACACCAGCTATAAAAGAGAATGATGGAGCTTTTTCATTTGGTGAAGCTCAAACATTTAGTTTAAATTATGTTGTTGATGCTGATGCTACAGCTGTGGAATCTCCATCAATCACTATAAATACAAGCGATGTATCAAGTGATGAGGATCAAAAGATTACTGATCTTGGTGTGGATGTAAGTAGTGAGGCTGGTACAGTTATCACTTATACTATTGAAGGCTCTTCAAATGGAAGTACATATTCAAGTGGAGGCTCTTACGCTCTTCCTGATGGGAGTAAAGTAATCACAGATATAAATAGTATAAACTTCTCACCAGATTCTCAATACTCAGGTGATGCAAGTGCTACTATTAAAGTGATAGCTACTTCAAGTGACGGTGGAGTATTAGAGCAAGAACAACAAATTGACTTCACTATTGATGCAGTAACTGATAATGCTAGTGTAAGCTTAAGTGCTGATGAGTCTGTAGAGATTGATGAGGGTGAGAGTATAAATCTAAACTTCACAATTAAATCAGCTGATAGGGATGGTAGTGAGAGTCTTGTAAGTGAAGAGATTACTATTTCAGTAGTTGATTCTAATGGAAATGTTGATAATTCAATTGGAACTCTTAGTGGAGAAGGTGTAACAAATAATGGTGATGGTACATATACTATTAGCGCAAGTGATTCAAATAGTATCGAGGAAAACTTAGCAGCTGTAACATTTACACCAAGCCAAACAAATTACCATGGAACATATAGTTTTAAAGTGGGTGAATATGAGTGGCAAGAGGGTGATCTTGATCCTGTATCTGTGGCTGAAAAAACTGTTTCTTTTGATCTTTCTTCTCAAGTGGATAGTGTAGAGGTTTCACTAAGTGATGATATCTCAACTGTAAGTGAGGGATCATTATCAGAGCTTGGACTAAGTTTCTCTCAAACAGATACAGATGGTAGTGAAGTTGCATCTGTAGTTCTTGAAGGATTACCTTCTGGAACTCAAATAGGGTACTTTAATGATAGTGGAAAATGGACTCAAGCAGGAACACCAAAATTAGATGAGAATGGTGATCTTCAGTGGGTTCTAAAAAATGATGAGATAGATCATGATCTATTTGTAAATACTTCATCGACTTATAGTGGTGAGTTTACAATAAGTGCAAAAGCTTATAGTTATGATTTAGCTACAAAAGAGATATATGAAAGTGAAGTAGATACAAAAGAGTTTGTTGTAGAAGCTGTAGCGAGTGATGTATCTTTAGATGCTGATATTGTTGCTACTACTGAAAATTCACAAAATGTTTCAGTTGATCTAAATCTTGTGATGGAAGATAGGGATGGAAGTGAAACCTTAAATATTACTATTTCAGATATCCCTGAAGGATCATCATTTAATATTGGAGCAAGTGATGGCAATGGAAATTGGGTAATTACTGGAACTACTCCTGAACAATTAGAGACCCTAACATTTAATACTCCTGAGTATTATAGTGGAAGTTTAAACCTAGATATTTCTGTTCAAAGTGTAGATGTTGGTGGAGGTGTTACTGATATCTCTGATAGTGTAAACTCTACACTAAATATTGAAGTGGCAAGTGTAGCTAGTGACTTTACAGCAGATAGTTCATTAAATGTAGATATTGGGGATTACAGTGCTACTGATTCTGGTATAACTATACCTGTAAGTGTTACGGGAATTGATTTAAAAGATACAGATGGAAGTGAAACCCTTACTATTTCTATAGCTGGTTTAGGTGCTGGAGCTGTTGTAACTTATCTAGATGGGGATGAAGTAAAAACTGCTGAAGTGGATAAAGATGATATTTGGACCATTGAACTTAATCCAGCTGATAATTCAAATTATCTAGAGATTATCCAAAATATCAAAATAAGCTCAGATAATGCTGATGATCTAGAGGGTAATGTAGCTATAAATGCAATTGCTACAGATATTGATAGTGGTGAATCATATACACTAACATCAGCAAATACAATAGAGACTCTTACAACAGATAGTTTTAATACTGTAAATATCCAAGTAAATGATGCAAAAGAAGATAGCCCAATTGATATGGATATCACACTACCTACATTAGCAAATGATGGAGGAAGTGATGAGAAACTAGGGGTTATTGAAATTACAATTCCAAATGGAGCTTATATAAGTGATGATAGTGGAAATGTACTTGCCACATCAAATGGATCAGATTCTATAAGTATTGTGATAGTAGATGTTGATGGGGATGTGGATTCATCTGTGCATCCTGATAATATCTCTATGTTAGATTCTATCACTATGACGCAAAGTGAGTATGAGTCATTAAATATCACACCACCAAGTAATTTTAATGGTGATATGAATTTAGATATAACATATACAGCCCATGAGGTTGATAACTCAAATGAGATTATTGAGGGTATTGATGCTGTTTCTACAACTCAAAGTAAAACTATAGCTGTAGAAGAGGTTGTGGATGAGTTCAGAGGAACTGATGGTGATGATACTATCACTGGTACAGATGGTGATGATCATATCTTTATGAGTGATGGAAATGATACTATCGATGGTGGATCAGGTTATGATACCTTCTTTATGGAAGATGATGTATCTTTTAGTTTTGATACTATATCTGAAGGTGAAATTATAAATATCAATGAGATTGATATGACTGGTGGAGAAGAAGGAACTGTACTAGAAAATCTTGATGTTGAAGATGTTATGAGTATGGTTGATGAAAATGATGAAAACCATCAAATTATGAAAATCTTAGGTGATGCAGCCGATGAAAATGGTGAAGGTGGAGATAGACTAAAACTAGGTGAAGGTTGGACTAAAGATGAAAATGAAAATAGTGAAGAGTTCGATGTGTATATGGGTGGAGACAATAACGAAGTTAAAGTTTTTGTGGATACGGATATCCATGTAGATCTATAGTTAGTCGGTTAGTCGGTTAGTCGGTTAGTCGGTTAGTCGGTTAGTCGGTTAGTCGGTTAGGGTACCTTAAAGTTAGATGAACTTTAAAGGTACTTTTTAGCCGCGAGGCAACATACTAACCTACCAACTTTACTAACTTACAAACTACCCTTATGGTTTAACAGTAGTTAAATTAGAAATTTTCCAAGAATACATTCCACCTCTATACCATTTTAGTTTCTCTTTTGGATAACCAATACTTAAAAGGTTTTCGATTGCCCATGTTGATTGGGGACACCAGATACCATTACAAAATAAAAGCATTGTTTTAGCTTCGCTAAAATCGTATTTTCCATCTTCATATTCTATACCTGCATTATCAAGTACTATTTCAAAGTTTTGACTTTTTGGATCAAAATCTTTAAATGAGATATTTACAGCACTAGGGATTGTTTCCCTTACATACCAATCATTTAATCTTGCATCCACAACAATCATATCTTCATCATCCCCAGCTTCTTGAATAAATTCAATAACTTCAAGCTCTCCTAAAGTATCAATACCTTCAGCTATTTTCATTGGTGCTAAAATACCTGCTGTTGTTACAAATGTCTTTTTACATGCTGCTGGTACATCTTTATGGGCATAGTCACCACCCCAGATCACATTTGAATTTCCACCATCAACTTTCCTACACTCATTATCAGTTATTCTTTTTATGGCAACTGTCTTTTTTTCATAGGTTGCTGGGTCTTCATAAGTTACTTCTATTCCCTCATTTTTTAGGGCTCTAGCATCTGATAAACAAACCACCATCCCCAATGTTAAAACAATTTTACTTGCTGCTTTAATCATATAAACTCCTTTTCTTGACTAAAATTATAATGTTTTATACTAAAAGTATAATTAGTTGTGTAAAAATATTAAAATTATATATTTTTTAGATTTAATTTTTTTAATTAATCTTAGTTAAATATAATTTTAATAAAATTGAAAAATAACTAAATAAATAGTGATAATAACTATTTAAAAATCATAAAAATAAGAAGTCAGTAGTTTGGAAAGTTTTAAAAATATTGGTATTAAAGCTAAGTTAATTATTATCTTTATAATATTTAAATTGATACCTTTGTTTATCCTTGCCTATGTGGCTATTTATGGTATAGATGAACTCCATAGCTTTATTGAAAAATCAAATAATGAATCCTTAGATAAAAGTATACAAACAGTAGAACAAACTGCAACTTTAGCTATAGAAGATAGTATTGAAGCTTTAGATAAAAAATCTCAAATGGCTTTAGAAATAAAAACTTCAGATATTGCAAATAATGTTGCAAAATTTCTATATGAAAGGGATAGTGATCTTTTATATCTAGCTTCGCAGAATCAAATCTCTAAAGATTTCTTTATTAGTTTTTATAATGCAAAAACAAAAGATGTGATAATTCCTGAGGAGTTTACTTATGATGAACAAAACTCAAAGTGGATAACTGTAGGGGAAAGTTTAAACAATACTAGCGATCTAAAAGCCATAATTAAAGAGAATGAAAAATATTTCAATCACCATAAGCCAAAGGTATTTAAAACTCAAAAACTAAAATTATATAAAGAGATCACATATCTAGATCTAAGAGGTAGGGAGCAAATAAAAGTATCTTCTATCAATGAGGAGCTAAAAAATATATCTTTTAGGGAAAATACTTATATAAAAGCTGAAGATTATTTTAAAGAGATAAAAGATTTAAAAGAGGGTGAGATATATGTATCTAATGTAATAGGTGAATATATTGGAACTAAAGTGATTGGATCATTTACCAAGCAAAAAGTAAAAGAGGCAAATATAGAGTTTAAGCCAGAAAATCATGCTTACGCAGGTTCTGAGAATCCAAAAGGTAAAAGATTTGAGGGGATTATAAGATTTATCACTCCTAAATATGAAGATGGTATAAAAGTAGGGTATATCACCTTAGCTTTAGATCATAGGCATATTATGGAGTTTACTGATTATGTAGTGCCTACAAAAGAGAATCTTCAAAACTATTCAGATGCTTCAAGTGGAAACTATGCTTTTATGTGGGATAGTAAGGGAAGAAATATCTCCCATCCAAGAGATTATTTTATAGTTGGATATGATGCTAGTACTGGAAAAAGGGTAAAGCCATGGCTTAGTGATGGTTTAGCAAAAAAGATTGATAGAAGTGGAATTTATTGGGAAGAGTATCTGATGAACTATCCAAAATTTGAAGAGCAGTCTTTAAATAAAAAGCCAAATTTAGATCAATTGAAAAATGAAGCTAAAGTCGCTTTAGATTGTAGGTATTTAAATTTTGCACCTCAGTGTAGTGATTGGATGAATATCTCTGCTGATGGTGGATATGGATCTTTTGTGATATATTGGTCAAATGTATGGAAACTTACAACTGTAGCAGCTATCCCATATTATAGTGGACAATATGGGGAATCAAAAAGGGGATTTGGATTTGTAACCCTTGGGGCAAATTTAAATGAATTTCATGAGGCTACAAATAAAACAAAAGATAGGATTGAACTTATTTTAATGTCTCTTGAGAGGGATATGGAAGAGAAGTTTGATGAGACAAACAATGAGATTGCAAAACAGGTTAAAGGCTTAATAAGAGATCTAAGTGCATCAACTATGGTAATGACTGTGATTGTGATAATGATAGCAGTATTTTTATCAAACTACCTAACATCATCAATAGCAGTGCTTATTGAAGGTACTAAGAGATTTAGAAATAAAGAATTTGATCATAGGATAAAAGTAAAATCTAAAGATGAGATAGGTGTTTTGGGTGCTGCTTTTAATAATATGGCAAAAGAGATTGAAGATAATATCAATAATCTAGATTATGAGGTTGAGCAAAAAACAAAAGAGCTAAAAGATAAAAATATTGTCCTAGAAGAAGCTAAAAAGATTGCAAATCTAGGGGAATGGGAACTTGATCTTGATAGTTTTGAATCAAGATGGTCTGATAATGTATTTATTATGTTTGGTTTAGATAAGGATCAGGTGATAGTAAATAAAGAACTTCTTAGTTCTTTAATGTATGATGAAGACTGGGAGGAATTCCAACAAACAGTGCGTGCTTGTATCAAAAATAAAAGTGACTTTTCTTACACATATAGGATAAAAAGAGCCGATGATAATAAAACCCAATGGTTTGATTGTAGAGGTAAATTTATAATTGAAAAAAATACTCTACTTGGAACTATACAAAATATCACCAGAAGAAAAATAAAAGAGAAGCAGATTAAAAACTATGTGGAGTTGATTGATAAAAATATTATCACCTCTTCAACTGATCTTGATGGGGTTATTACTCAAGTATCTGAGGCATTTTGTAAGATAAGTGGATATAGTAAAAGTGAACTTTTAGGTAATACTCATAGTATGATAAAACACCCAGATATAAAATCGATTCACTATAAAAAGATGTGGGATGTTATCTCAAATGGTGAGATATGGCAAGGGGAGATTAAAAATCAAAATAAAGATAATACTAGCTATTGGGTAAAAGCTACCATCTCACCAATTTTTGATGAAGAGGGCAATAAAACTGGATATACAGCCATAAGGCAGGATATCACTGATAAGAAGATTATTGAAGAGATATCCATAAGGGATGGTTTAACTTCTATTTTTAATAGAAGACATTTCAATGAAATTTTCCCTGATTTTATAAATAGTGCAAAAAGAAATAAAGAGTATATTTGTTTTATGATCTTAGATATTGATTATTTTAAGCAGTACAATGATACCTATGGACATCAGTTGGGTGATAGTACTTTAATATCTGTAGCAAATGCTTTACAAGACTCTTTACTTAGAGCTGATGATTATTGTTTTAGATTGGGTGGTGAAGAATTTGGAGTGCTTTATAAATCAAATAGCAGTGATAAAGCTTATGAGTTTGCAAATAAGATAAGAGAGAATATATCAGCTCTTAAGATAGAACATAAAAAAAGTGAAGTAAGCCAATATATAAGTGCTTCTATTGGTTTAGTATATAAAAATGCACAGGATATATCTAGTGATGATGAAGTTTATTCTTTAGCTGATGAGTTATTATATAAAGCAAAAGAGAATGGTAGAAATAAAGTAGTTTCAAACTTTTAAAATCTCTTTTTAAAACTTACAAAATTGTAATGCTCAAAATTATAAAAACAAAAATTGTAGTATATATTTCTATTTATATAATTTGGGTAGTTATAATTATTTTTCATATATAATAATTATATGAAGTTAATAGAAAAATTTACAATCAAAATAATTATACTAATCTTCTTGTCCAGCTATTCATATTCAATAGAATTGACAAAAGAAGAAAAAGACTATATTAAAAATAAAAAAACTATTCTTGTATCCAATGAATTTGATTATGAACCCTATGACTTTAATAAAAATGGAAAAGCTTTAGGTTATTCTATAGATCTTTTAGAATTACTTTTAGAAGATGTGGATTTAGAGATAAAATATGTAACAAAACCTTGGAATAATTTACTTGATGATTTAAACAATAATAAAATAGATTTAATGCACAGCATCTATAAAACTGATGAGAGGGAGAAGATATATAATTACTCCATAGGTTATTCAAAAGTGATTCAAACCTATGTAATAAGGGATGATGAAAAAGATATTAAAGATTCCAAAGAGCTTTTTGGTAAAAAGGTTGGAGTTACAAAAGGTTGGACTGAGGATACTTTTTTTGATCAATATCCACAAATACAAAAGGTTTATTATAAAAATTTAGATGATAAATTAAAAGCTATCTCTACAGGTGAAATTGATGCCATAATGATAGGTGTAGATGTATCTAGATATATGATAAATAAATATGGATATAATAATCTAAAAGTCTCAAAATATGTAATAGAAAACTTTGGAACAAAGATAAATGATCACCATTTTGTAACTTTAAAAAGTGATAATCATTTAATCTCTATATTAGATAAGGCATATGCAGATGTATCGATTGATACTATAAATGTATTAAAAAAAAGATGGTTTGGTAATAGTAGTTATATACCTACTAATTCAAGTTTAGATCTAAGTGAAAAAGAAAAAGCTTACTTGGATAAAAAAGATAGTATCACTATGTGTATCGATCCTAATTGGATGCCTTTTGAGAAGTTTGATAAAAATGGTAATTATGTGGGTATGAGTGCTGATTATTTTAAAATATTCTCCCAAATTTTAAATAAAGAGTTTTCTATAATTAAAACTAAAAAGTGGAGCGAATCTATAGAGTTTGCAAAATCTAGAAAGTGTGATATCTTATCTTTAGTGATGGATACTCCACAGCGGGCAAAATATCTAAATTTTACTACTCCATATTTAAATACGCCCCTTGTAATAGCTACAAAACTTGATATACAATTTATAAATGATATTAAAGATCTTGTAGGAAAAAAAGTGGGTATTCCTAAAGGCTATGCATTTAATGAAATCCTAAGAGCTCGATATCCAAGTTTAGAGATAGTTGATGTTGATAATATTGATGATGGTTTAAATAGGGTAAATGAAGGTAAACTTTATGCTTATGTTGGAACCCTTGCAAGTGTAGGGTATAAGTTTCAGACAAAATACTCTGGGGAACTGAAAATCGCTGGTAAGGTTGATGAGCAGCTTTCTTTAGGTATTGGTGTAAGGGATGATGATGCTATACTTTTTTCTATTTTACAAAAGGCTGTGGATGAGATCACCTTTGAGCAAGAAAGGGAAATACTTAATAGATGGGTTTCTATCTCTTATGAAAAGGGGATAGATTATTCGCTTATTATAAGAGTAGTTATAGTAGCTTCAATAATTTTAGCTCTTGTTTTGTATTTCCTCTCAAAACAGGTTTTACTAAAAAAAGAGCTTGCTGAGCAAAAAGAGGAGTTTGAATCTATCTTTAGAAATGCAAAAGATGGTATAGCTATACTTGATCTTGAATCAAACTATTTAGATTTTAATGATGCATATTTAGAAATTACAGGATATTCAAGAGCTGAGCTTCTTACAAAGTCATGTATTGGTTTAACTGTACCAGAGGATTTAGAAAAGGCTGAAAAAGCTTTTGAAGAGATACTTACAAAAGGGATTATAAAAGATTTTGAAAAATCTTGTGAAGTAAAAGATGGTAGAAGAATATCTGTAAGTATGTCAGGGACTTTAGTAAGTAAAAAACAAAAAATACTTCTTACCGTAAAAGATATGACATCCATTAAACTAATTGAAGAGCAATCAAGACTTGTATCTATGGGTGAAATGATAGGAAATATTGCCCATCAATGGAGACAACCACTTAGTATTATTAGTACTAGTGCTAGTGGGGTAAAGTTTAAATTGGAGTTTGATGAAAAGCCTGATAGGGAGTATCTATTTTATTCTTTAGATAAGATAGTTGAACAAACAAAATATTTATCTCAAACTATAGATGACTTTAAAAACTTTATAAAAGGGGATAAAACCTTTAATGAGATAAGTTTAAATGATACTATCTTTACTACTCTTAATTTAGTAGAGTCTACATTTAAAAATAACTATATAACTCCAATAATAGATTGTAACCATGAAATCTTCTTTTTTGGAAATAAAAATGAGCTAGAACAAGCCTTAATAAATATATTAAATAATTGTAAAGATGCTTTAAATGAAAATGTTGAAGATGATGATCTAAAATATATTTTTGTGGAAACAAAAAAGGTAGATAATAATTCTGTGGAGTTAAATATCTATGATAGTGCAGGGGGAATCCCTGAGGATATTATTGATAGGGTATTTGAGCCATATTTTACTACAAAACATCAATCTATTGGTACAGGTTTAGGTCTTGCTATGACATATAAGATTATAGCTGAAAGACATGAGCAAAGTATAAGGGTGTATAATAAAAAGTTTGAATATAACGGAAAAATTTTTAAGGGTGCTTGTTTTAGTATCTTGATAAAAGAGGGATAAATTTAGTCTTTAAATTTATCTCTTATAACTATAAAGTCTTCTTTATTTTCTAAAAATAGATCCACAAGCTTAGGATCAAACTGCTCACCTTTTTCTTCTAAAAATAGACTAAATATTTTCTCATCAGCCCAAGCTTTTTTATAAACCCTATCAGAACCTAAGGCATCAAATACATCTGCTATAGCTGTGATTCTTCCATAGATATGTATCTCTTCTCCTTTTAGACCTCTAGGGTATCCTTTACCATTCCATTTCTCATGGTGCTCATATGATACTGTAGCTGCTGCTTGTAATACTTCTCTCTTTGATCCACTAAGTACACTATATCCTATCTCAGCGTGTTCTTTCATGATTTCAAACTCTTCAGCTGTAAGTTTCCCTGGTTTTTTAAGGATCTCATCAGGGATACCAACTTTTCCAATATCATGCATAGGTGAGGCTGTGAAAAGTATCTCTTGTTGGTGTTTATTTAGTCCATATAGTTTTGCTAAAAGTTTTGAGTATTCTGCTACTCTTTTTACATGGTTTCCTGTCTCTTTTGATCTAGTCTCTCCAATCTCACCCATTTTATACACCACATCTTTTTGGGTAGATTCTATCTCTTTATGCAGATTAAATAGTTCAGTAAGATTGTGTCTAATCGCCATATATTCAACTATCTCATCTTTTTCATTTTTGATTGGTACTATTGTGGTATCTACCCAATATGGTGTGCCATCTTTTGCTTTATTTTTAATGATACCACTAAAAATTCTACCTTTTTTTAATCTATACCACATTTGCTTAAAGATAGTGTTTGGAGTATCTGGATGTCTTACTATATTGTGATTTTTCCCTATAAGCTCCTCTTTTGAATATCCTGAAACTTGGGTAAATCTTTTATTTACATAGGTGATTTCTCCATTAAGATTTGAGCGGGAGAGGATATTTGATTCATTGATAGCTTTTTCATACTCTTTTGATAGTTTGATTGAACTAGCAAGGTTTTTTTGTGAACTATGAAGTTTTGATTTGAAATACTCTTTAATATCCTCTTCTTGGGTGATATCGTTTCTAAGTCCTATAAACTCTATGATATTACCTTCTGTGTCCAAAATAGGTTTTATAAGGGCATTTACCCAATAGTGAGAACCATCTTTTTTTCTATTTTTAACTTTTCCTTGCCAAGATCTTTTCTCTTTTTTTATGCTATTCCACATCTCTTTAAATGCAGTACTTGGCATATCAGGGTGTCTTACTATATTGTGAGGTTTTCCTACTAGCTCTTCTGGTGTATACCCTGAAATCTTACAAAACTCTTCATTTACATAGGTGATGATCCCTTTTGTATCTGTTTTTGATACGATATTACTCTCATCCACTGCATCTTTATACTCTTCAAGGAGTTTTGTAGAGTTTATTACTTCTTGGGTTTTTCTTCTATAATCTATCCAAAGATCAACTTTTAGGGTTACCTCTTCTAAAATATATGGTTTTTTAATCACATCAACCGCACCAGCTTTTAGTGAGTCTCTAATGATTTGTGGATTTGTACCTGCTGAAGTCATAAGTACTGGGATTTTTCTTACATTGATTATCTCATCATTGTTTTTTTCTAAGAAATCTAAACCACTTAGATTCTCTTCATTTGTATCTAATAATAAAAGATCAATTTTTTTATGGTTGATCATATCCATTATTTGATTTGTGTCGGATTTAGTTTGTACCTGATAGTTTCTATTTACTAAAAGCTCTTCAAGTTTTTCTTGGATTTGTTGAGATTCATCTATTATTAGAATATTTTGGTATCTATTTTTTTCTAATTGGATTATTGATTCAATTATTTGACCTATTTTTTTGAAAAAATTTTTATCCTTTATCAAAAAGTCAATAACCCCTTTTTGATAGCTTGTATTTCTAAATTCATTATCATTTTCCCCTGTAAGTACAAAGATTTTCTCAGGGGTATCTTTTAGCTCTTCTATTAGTACTGTACCTCTACCATCAGGTAGATTGATATCAAGCATAAGATAATCTATCTTTTCTTTTGATAATTGTTCATAAGCACCTTTTAGATCAAAGGCAGAAAAACAATTAAAGCCAAAATTACTAAAGGTTTTATTTAAAATTTTATTTATAGATTTTGAGTCTTCTACTATTAGTATATTATAATTGGATGCTTCAAAGATAAACTCAGATTTTGTACCATAAGTAGGGGAAGAATTTATAGACATCAAAAACCTTTTTAATATTATTTATGGATAGATAATACTATCTAAGCTCCCAAAAAAAGAATCAAAAAAGTCAATATAATTTTTCCTAAATATCTAAATATTGTAGAAAAGTAACAAAAAATGAGGTGTTTAAGATGTTTATAAAATTTGAAAATAAAAGAAGTAATTTTTTTGTAAGATTATACTCAGTAAATTATTTTATTATTAAAACTTTTATCTATAAAATATAGTAAAAATTTTTAAAAAAATAGCCTCATATAATCTAAATTGTTATAAAATATAGAATTCAAATTTAGAAAAAAGGTATAGAGTGTTTGAAAGGGTAATAGAACAATCAACAAATTCGATACTGATCACTGAAGCATCATTGGATGAGCCAAAAATAGTATATGCAAACCAATCTTTTTTAGATATGAGTGGTTATGATTTAAACTTTTTAATGGGAAACACACCAAAACTTTTCCAAGGTGAAAAATCAAATAAAGATATATCTAAACTTATAAGAGACAATCTCTCAAAGGGAGAATCCATAAGTTTTGAGACCATAAACTATAAAAAAGATGGGGATGAATATAATGTAAAAATAAATATCTTTCCTATTCGAGATGAAAATGGCGTTATCATAAACTATTGTGCAGTGCAAGAGGATATCTCTGATAAAATAGATACTATTAAGTATTTTCAAAAGTTTATTGATCTACAAGATAATATAGTGATATTAACAGATGGTAAAACCCTACAATTTGCAAATAAAGGGATGTTTGATTTCTTTGGTTATGGTAATCTTGAGGAGTTTTTAGAATACCATGAGTGTATTTGTGAGAAGTTTATAGAAGATGATAGGTTTTTCTCCCTAAAAAAGATAAAAGATGATGAAAATTGGGTAGAAGTGATAAGAACTATGCCTCACTCACAAAGAATTGTAACAATGCTAAGATACGATTTTAATATCCATGCCTTTTCTATTACCATAAATGACTTTGATGATAATACCTCTATTGTGACCTTTACAAATATAAGTCAAACCGTATTAAACCAAATCGATCTACATAAAAAAACCATACACGATAAACTTACTGGTGCTTTTAATAGGGAGTATTTTGAACAAAACTATAATGTTCTTATAAATGAATACTACAAAAAGAATCTAAAATTTGCCCTAGCAATCTTTGATATAGATCACTTTAAGAGTGTAAATGACACCTATGGACATGATGTGGGTGATTCTGTACTTGTTCAGATGGTTGAAGTGGTAAATAGATTCTCCCGTGATGAGGATTATTTCATAAGATGGGGTGGGGAAGAGTTTATTATGGTCTTAGGTGTAAAATCTCAGGACTCATTAAATAATATTTTAGAGAATATAAGAGAATCCATAGAGCAGTTTAGCTTTGATACTGTAGGCAATGTAACTTGCAGTATAGGATCAAGTTTATATAAAGATCTAGAAGATATAGAATCCACTATAAAAAGAGCAGATGATGCTTTATATTATTCAAAAAGAACAGGTAGGAATAGGGTGACTATAAATTAGATATTTCTTTTATAAAAAGAGCACAAATGCTCTTTTTATTTAACCCATAAGTGGGTCAGTTAATCCTAGTACATACATACCTATTAGACCAAGTATACCAGCTACTAAACAATAATAAATAGTAGGGATAATTGTTCTTCTTAGAGTCTCTCCCTCTTGATCAAGAAGTCCTACTGTAGCTGAAGCTGCTACCACATTATGGATAGCTATCATATTACCAGCTGCTGCACCTACTGCTTGTAGTGCTACCATAAATGCTGTAGATAAGCTAAGGGCGTCTGCTACACCAAATTGGAATTGAGAAAGCATCATATTTGATACAGTATTTGATCCAGCGATAAATGCACCTAAAGCACCAATAGCAGGAGCAAATACAGGGTAGATGTCACCTACAGAAGTAGCTACAAAGTTTGCCATAGCTACAGGCATAGAATCAAATCCTGAGGCATTTACTCCAGAATTGATTAAAATTCTAACAAGTGGAATAGTAAAGATAAGAACAAAACCAGCACCAATCATTACTTTAGATGATTCTCCAATAGCTGCTCTCATCTCTTTAAACTCCATTTTATGTAAGAAGTATGTTAAAAGTACAACAAATACTAAAATTCCACCTGGTAAATAAAGTGGAGTAATAGCATATCCTAAACCTTCGCCTAAAATATCTTTAAATGGAATTACCACTGACTTTACAAAAGCTTTTGCTTCATCTGATACTCTAGTGATCACTAGAATAATAGCTACTAATACATATGGAATCCAAGCACGAGTTAAAGACATATCTACTTTTGAACTCATAGCATCAAGTTTGATTTCAAACTTTGATACCCATTGTACAGGCCATTCTTCTTTTGGTGCGAAATCCCATGAGTTTTTTGGAATTAGGAAACCTTTTTTTGCTGCAATAGTTACAATAGGAAGACCAATAAGTGCTCCAATAAGTGATGGGAACTCAGCTCCTAAGAAGATACCAGTAAGTGCATAAGGGATAGTAAATGCCAAACCACCAAAGATTGCAAATGGTAGAATACTTAATCCTTCTGTCCAAGATTTGTTTTTACCAAAAAATCTTGTCATCATAATAACCATAAATAAAGGTATAAGTGTACCAGTGATAGCATGAACTACAGCTACTTCACTTGTGATAATTTGAAGATATGTATCCCAGTTTGACCCAAGAGCTTCTAGTGTACCAGAAATACCCTCTGAATCTAAACCTTTATTTACCCCAATAAGAATAGGTGTACCAACTGCTCCAAAAGATACAGGAGTAGATTGGATCATCATACCAATCATAACAGCTGCCATAGCAGGGAATCCAATAGCTACCATAAGAGGTGCTGCAATAGCTGCAGGTGTACCAAAACCAGAAGCACCTTCGATAAATGATCCAAATAACCAAGCGATAATGATAACTTGAACTCTTCTATCTGGGCTGATATTGTTAAATCCTTCTCTAATGACTTTTATAGCACCTGAGTGCTTAAGTGTATTCAGCAGAAGAATTGCACCAAAGATTATCCATAAAACAGCTACAGTGATAAGTAGACCTTGAATAGTAGAAGCTAAAACTCTATTGAAAGAAACTTCCCAAATATATAAGGCTACAAGAGATGTAACCACATAAACCACTGGCATAGCTTTTTTAGCTGGTAGTCTAAAACCTATCAGTAAAATAGCCGCCACTAAGATTGGAACTGCTGCAAAAAATGCTTGTATTCCTATACTCATATACTCTCCTTGCATAAATCAAATCCTGAAATACAGATCTACTATCTACATTTCAGAATTTGGTGTAATAAAGGTGTAATCATAAGTAAAAGATATAATATTTGTATAATAAAATTTCTTTTTTTTGTTATTTAAATATAAGTTTTTCTTATGTCTTAATAAGGCTTAAATATTTACTACACATAGATTTTGTATACTATCACTATGAAAGATAAGATAAAAAAATATATAAAAGAGATAATTGTATTTATAGTTATATTGAGTGTGGCTGCAAATATACTTAGTTATTATAGATCGGGTGATTTAAATAAAGAACAATTGAATATAAAAAGTTTTAAACTATTGGATAATAGTGTTTATAGTGTAAAAGATGATAAACCATTGATCATATATTTTTGGGCTACATGGTGTCCTGTATGTAAGTTTCAATCTCCAAATATAGAAACTCTATCAAAAGATTATGAAGTGATCACTATAGCTACCCAGTCAGGATCAAAAGAGCAGATAGACAAATATTTAAAAGATAAAAATCTAACTTTTAAAGTTGTAGACGATAGTGATGGTTATTATGCAAATAAATTTAATATAAGCGTATTTCCTACTACATTCATATATGATAAGGATAAAAATTTAAAGTATTCAGAAGTAGGGTATACAAGTATGATAGGGCTTTATTTTAGGATGTTTTTTTAAGTTTATATAAAATAATTGTAGATAAAATTTATATAGAATAAAAAGGATTTATTATGAGATACTTAAAACTATATATACTTATCTTTTTCATATTATTTATAACAGGTTGTTCCCAAAAAACTAATCCATACTACGATAAAACAAAAGTTCACCATACTAAAGAGGGCTTTCAAAATACCTATATAAATGACAAAGCTAAAAAAACTAACTATTTTTCATTTTTTAAGATGAGACTTTTATCAGATGAATACTGGGCAGATCATAAAGCTCTAAAAGATCAAATATCAGTAGTAGATGTGGATGTTAGGCTTATTCATCAAAACTCTTCAAAGCCAAGGATTACTTGGCTAGGACATTCAAGTTTTTTGATTCAATATAAAAATATAAATATCTTAACAGATCCAGTATTTTCTGATAGTGTATCCCCTTTAGGTTTTGGTGAACCTTTAAGATATACAAAACACCCTATGGATTATAAAAAACTACCAAAAATAGATATGGTATTAATAAGTCATAACCATTATGATCATTTAGATAAAGATAGTTTAGAAGGTTTAATTAAACAAGAATATAGTCCAATATTTTATGTTCCTCTTGGCTTAAAAGATATGTTAGTATCTTTTGGAGCAGATGAAAAGAAAGTAAAAGAGTTAGATTGGCTAAATTCAAACTCTTTAAAAATTGATGAAAAAAATTTAAATATAAAAGCTTATCCTTCTCAATCTTATTCATCAAGATCTATGGGTGATAGTTTTAAAAGCTTATGGGCTAGTTGGTTTGTAAAAATAGAAGATTTTGATTTTTGGTTTGCTGGAGATACGGGATATAATGAAAAACAATTTAAAGAGATAGGGAAAGATCTAAAAGAAGTAGATATAGCCTTTATCCCAATAGGAGGATATGAGCCTAGATGGTTTATGAAACGATACAATATCAACCCAAGAGAATCTTTATACATCCATAAAGATATAAAAGCAAAAAAATCTATAGCAATGCATTGGGGAACATTTCCTTTAAGTGCAGAAGAGCCAAATGCTCCTGTGATAGAGTTAAAGAAGCAGATGAAAGAGCAGGGTGTTGAAAATGATAAGTTTATTATTATGGATATTGGGGAGAGTTTTGAGTTAAAAAATAATTAAATTATTCTTGAGAAGCTTGACCTGAATATATATAATTTCCAAGTTCAATTATTTCTTTTAAATAGCTCTCCATTTTTTCAGATGAATACCCCCTTTTGATACCAGCTTGTAGTATTAAAAAAAGCTCATTAATATATGATGTTGCTTGAAAGCCTGGATTGTCAGTACTTATTATAGTTCTTAATTTTGTATTTCTTATATTAAAATTATTAAACTCTTTTAAATCTCCTACTGGTTTAAATCTAAACATAGGGTGATGTCTATAACTCTCTAAATCACTATTAAGAATATTAGACGTTGGCATAACTTCTATAATAATATCTCTTTTTGCTATAAGTTCCTCCATAATAATATCTTGGATAACTTCTATATAATTTGCTTTATATGGTTTTGCATCAATTTTTGAACTACCTCTTTTTTTAACTTCGGTATCAAAATTATATCTTAATAGCAACTCCCATGCTTTAGGGTCTTTTTGTGCCCATTCATATCTTGTACATACTTTATCTTCAAATGGTAATTTGATATTAAATATATCAGGAAGTGACATTTTAAAATAAAATTTATCTTCATGCATTACCCGTTTTAATGTTAAAAGAAAATCATCATTATGAAGATAAGCATGGTCATCTTCACTTTCTGAAGCAAAGGCACATATTTCTCCTTCTAGCTTAAAAAGTTCATAGAGTTTTATTTTTTCATTAGGATCAGTTATATGTTTATATTTGTCATTTTTTGAATAGCTCCAGTATGTATTCATAAATTTTTGAAGGTTTGTTGGGGAGTTTCTTCTTAAAAGCCAAGCATTTATATAATTATCCATAGTATAATCACCTCTATAGATATTTGATCCAAATTTCATAGCTTTTTGATAAAAATCATATTTTAAAGTATGATCTTCACTAAAACTATCTAGTAAATAATAACCAAATACAGCATTATCAAATTGTTCTTCTGTTGAAGTTACTGTGATTTTATGTTTTTGAAAATATTTTTGTGGTGACATACCTAATGCAAGGGCATGACCTAGCCTATCACCTTTTCTAAAACCTAAAAAAACAATAGCTTCAAATATATTTCTTATACCTGTTGTTAGATCTTTGAACTCTTCTCCCACATGGTAGCTAAATTGAAATAATTTATTTGTATTGTCAAGTTTTTGGTTTATAGATATGGCATTTTCAAATGGTATCATAGAAAGTTCTATACTATTACGGATATATCTATATATTGGAGCAAATACTTCTGGAGGTACTTTATCCTCTTTTGATGCTGCATCTATTCCTGATATATAACTTATTAAATCATATTTTTTTCTTTTTTTTATATCTGTTTGTTCAATTGCATCATATTTTCTATATTTTGATGATTTCATAAACTTCATTAATGCTTTTGATTGTTTAAAAATCTCTTTTCTAAAATTGTGATATCTCCCTTTTGTATAAATTGGCTTTTTAGTGATTTTTTCTACTTCCTCTTTTTTCTGAAAATGAAACATAAAAGATAAGTTATTTTTTTCTTTTGAATTATTTTCAAGTTCTTTATTTACAAGATCAAATGCAGATACCCATTTTGCCATTTCCTCGGCATACTTTTCTGGTTGATATTGCATATTGATTCTTCCTTCAATATTCATTTTAAATGAAGAAGAAAGGATAGATCTAAAGCTATCTATAAATTCATAATCTTTTTTAGCTCTTCTCAGAGATGATTGTGAATATGATGAAAAATATCTAAGACCACCTTGTTTTTGTTGTTGAACAATAAGAGAATGTAAAATATTTCTAAGAACTATATATACATAAATTGCATCTTTTAATATAGGATTTTGATGGGTATACATAATTTCACACATTAGAACCCATAAAATCTTATCTGCTTTTTGTATATTATGTTGTTGATTGTTTTTAATAACTTTTGCAATTAGAGTATTAAAGTAGTCATTTTTTGTATAAGGACTTATATCTTGTATATTTCCTTTTGGTCTTATGGTTAAAAGTGAGGGAATATCTGATTTTCGAATTTTTTCCTTATTGTTATGATTATAATATGTTTCAGATATTTCGATCTTTTTAATAGTTTGTACATCTTGGTTTATCATGCCTTTCGCAAAAGTTTGAAATTGTTTTTGAAAAACATGGGTATAATCTATACCTTTATAATGTCTATAGTTGTGGCTATTTCTTAGAATATAGCTAAATATCATTTGTTCTAGAATTGATGTACCATATGCAATGATTTTAAAGTCAACTTTTTTATGAAGGGCTTTAAGGGTTTTATTTTGAGGTATATTTGTTTGATCTAAACTTAAAGGGTTTTGTAGAATTTTATGTAATCTATAGGCAAAACTATTTGCTCCTCCTAAGTGAAAATGGTTATCTGAAAAAGACTCTAAAAAAGAGAATCTTTTAGGGTATTCGATAATATTATTGTCTGTTTTATATTTAAGGTAGGCTATTCTTTCATTATGATTCATTTGTTTTATAGAGCGTGATACTGCCATGGAGTAGATGGGATTTACATCTATACTATTGTTTAAAAACTGAAAAGTTTCAATCTCATCTGTTTTTAATACATTTCTTCCTCGTATAAACTCAAAATGTTCCTTTGCTAAAAACTTTAGTACATTATATAAGGAGTGTTTAACTTCTGTTGATGATAATTTACTGATAAGATAGTCTTTGCTTGATTCATTTGTAAGTTGATGGGAGTGATTATCATTTAATTGCTCCATAATCTCATTTTCAATATCTTTAAAATTGAATTTCGTTCCTTTATTATGATAATTCAATAGTAAATTTTCAACAATATCATAATTGCTGAAAAAATTTACTATTGAACGGTATGATGGTTTTACAATTAAGGGCATGGATTATCTTCACTTTTTGAGTACTGTTTATTTATTATACCTTCATTTAAAAAACGACAATTTTCAGTAGCTTCTTTAGTTGTATAATTTTTAAAAAGAATTCTGAAAAAATCAATTTTTTTAAGTCTATAAAAAAACTCTAAAGTTTTATATTGATTAGATTCTTTATCTCGTTTTTTGTTCTTTTTAATTAGTACATGAATGTTTTGAAATAAATAACTTGATTTTCTTGATAGTTTTATATCATTATTTTCTTCTTTTAATATTGTCAAATTTGCGCCATGAAAAGAATTTCTAGTATAAAAATCTGAATTGTTATCCTTTTCAGAATGATTACTTTTGATAAGAGTAAGTAATAGTGCTTGTGAAAATGATGTCAGATATGCTGAAAGTGGATAAGTAAAATAAGGAGATAATGTTCCTATATCTTCATACATTTCAGGAAAATGTTTCATCTCATCTTGCAATTTTATTTTTTCAAATCTTTTAATATCAAATATTTTTTCATCTTCTTTGTTATTTTTGGAGTATTTGATAAAGTTATCAGAGTTATCATAAAGTGGCATTTTATGATTTGCTTTTTTTATTGGCATGCAAATATCTATTTTTCTCTTGCTTGAATCTGATTCATATAACCATATGTTTTTATTTAGATTAACCTCACTAAATGTATGATCAATATTAGTATTTGCTCTTACTTCAAAAAAGTAGTCAACAATTTTTTTACTTAAATTAATAATTTCTAAAATTCCAAAAGTTGATTGATCTAAATCAATATTTGTCATTTTTCCTATAGTTTGAAATAAGTTTTCACTATATTTTTTATCAAAATAGTTATCTATAAAATTTGGATTGTTTAAACATGGTAAATTACAACGATACTCCTCTGCTAAAGATCTTAATTTATTATATTTTAGTTCTTTAGTTTGTTTTATGACTTCATTTTCTTCTTCATTTAAATCTTTGGCCTTTTTTTGTTTTATTATGTCATTTAGAGTAAACTCTTGTTCAATTTTATTTATCTCTATAAATAATGCAATGGCTTTAAACATAGACATAAAATATATTTGATGTGAAATATATTTTTCATCATCAAAAAGTTGATCTTGTTTTTCAAGTTTAAAAAGATAAGGGATATTATATTCAGCTTTATAAAGTTCATCTTTTTTTGAACTAACTACTACAGAACCAAATACTTTATATTTAGATGGATCAGATTTATGGTGTTTTCTTTTTAGTATGATTTCAAATGTTGATAAAAAATAAGCTACATCTATAAGATCCTTTTCTGCCAATTCTTTTAAGCTTATAAGGTCAAAGTTTGAATATTTAATATCAGAGTTTTTAATAATAGTCTCAAATAGATACATAGGTATATAACTTCTCATAGCAAGCTCTAAAGCACCAGCTAGATTGTAGCTTTTTGAAATGGTAGTATTTTTTTTAAAAAGATTATTAACTGTCACATTATCTTGTTTTAGATAATAATTTTGAAGCCATAATCTTCTATATATCTTTTTATTTACTTCGTCCGTTTGATCATTGTAAAGTATCTCTGTTATAATCTTTGCCCAGTTGTTATCTGTGATAAAGTTATCATTTTTTTTAGATAGATTTTTTTTAGCTAGGGAAATAAATTCATCCCATAGATATATTAGTGCTTGTTGTTGTTTTACAAATACCCCTTTATCATCTGGAGAAAATCTATTTCTAATAATTTTGTAATTTAAATTATATTTATTTTTCTTTTCTTCTTCCTTTTTTTTCTTTTTATTGTTTTCTTTATCATCTTCTATTCTATCAGCTATGGCATACATTATAGAGTGGCAATCTTTTAAAAAGTCTCTTATACTTCTATGGGTTAAATAATCACTAATTAATATGGAGTCTATATTATGATTCATATGGTTTTCAAAAATAATATTGCTAATAAGTGATATTATATTATTAATAGAAACTTTTTTTTCTCCAAAATAGCTTAAATGAAATTGTATATTATTTTCTTCTCTAGTTTTTTGATTATATTCTTTAAGTATATCAAAAATGCTTTTTAAGACAATTCTTCTATCTGGAGGAAAAATAGATGCCAAATAATCTGTAGGTATAGAATATAAAAAGTCAAGATCTTTGTGATTTTCAAGCTCTTTATCTGTTAGATCAATACCAAATGCTTTGTATTTATTGTATTTTGCGATAGCTCTCATTTGTTTTATATTAAAGCTAACTACAGGAATGATATATGGTGAAGAAAGATATTTCCTTATAGTTTCCGCTATACTATATCCTTGTTGCATATTCATATCTATATCATCTATAGGTAAAACAAGTACATCAACATCAAAGATCTTAGTTACATTATAAAAAAAATCGTGTAATGCTTTTGCTAGACCTACTGCAGTTTTATCACCGTAGAATTTATCAAAAACTTCAGTATAGCTTGTCATATGAGTACTTTCAATTTTTTTTAGTATCTCTTCTAAGTCATTATAAAATTTTTCTCTTTTGTGTTCGTGGGTAGAACTATAGTTGTCTCTATGATGTTTTTCAACTGTATTCATTATTGTAGAAAGTATAATAAGTAAAAAATCTTCAGTTGGCTCTAAAACCGTA
>CAYFGQ010000051.1:0-24905 GCA_964342525.1 uncultured Arcobacteraceae bacterium | reverse complement strand
CATTTTCAACTAAGTCTTTGATCTCTTTAGCTGCTTCAGCACTTCTTGCTGCTAAATTTCTTACCTCTTGTGCAACTACAGCAAAACCTTTACCAGCCTCACCAGCGGTAGCTGCTTCAACTGCTGCATTTAATGATAAGATATTTGTTTGGAATGCTATCTGATCAATTACTGTAATAGCTTCATTGATAGATGTTACTTGTGCATTGATTTCATCCATTGCTACAGTTGTTTTGCTTGCTAAATTTTGACCATCATTTGATGAGACATTAAGTGTATTTGCATATTGTGCCATTTTTTGCACATTTTCACTATTTTCTCTAATATTTCTAGTCATCTCTTCAAGTGCTGCAGATGTCTCCTCTAGTGAAGCCGCTGCTTCATTTGAACTTTTATTTAAGATATCTACATTAGATAAAAGTTCTTGGGCACTATTATCTAAAACTAGACCATTTTTCTTATTTTCAATCAACATAGTTGTGATCAATTTACCAAGATTATTAACTGCCAATGAAACCTTACCATTATCATTTTCAATTTTTTTAGTAAAGTCTAGTTTTGAGAACTCCTCTAATACCCTAAGAACATTTTTAGTATCTTTTGATACATTAGTCTCTAAAGAAGCTAACATACTATTAATCTTAACTCTTAACTCTTCTAATACTCTATTTGAGTTGATAGAATTATTTAATCTATCAGACATAAAACCTTTTTCTACTTTTTGAAGTAAATTTTGAATATCTACTAAAAACTCTTGTTCAACTTCATGAAGTTTTTTAGTTTTATTGATATTGCTATTGATTAAAGCAGTCATCTTTCCAATCTCATCATCAGAAGATACATTTGTAGTTTTTATATCATCTGTTTCATTGTTTAGATATCTAAAGAAATTAAGCATATTCTCTTGAAGTACAGAAAGAGGATTTATAACTGTTCTTCTAAATAAGAAATAAACAACCACCAATAAAATAAACCCTAAAGTTAATATACTTGCAATAATTTGGATATTTAATGTTTGAACATTTGATAGCTCTATTTCAATAGGGGTAATAACCTCTAAAGATCCCCTTACATCACCAAGTTTCCAGTCTGTTTTTGGGGAATCAGCTCTAGTATTATGACATTTTACACAACCATCAGCTACCATATAATCAGGTATAGCAACCCTTACCACATCAACTCCATCAAGTTTTTCAACTGATATTTCTGGAGTATCACTTCCATTTCTAAATTTTTCCATAGCATTTTTTGAAAATTCATCTAAATTGGAAACTCTATTTGGAAAAGGAAAATCACTATAAAGCTTTAATTTTATTCCACCTTCTTGAGAACTTACAACCTTACTAAGATCATGTATCATAGTTGCAGGAAGAGGTATAGTATCATCCTTTCCTTTATGATCATAATTTATCTTTAGATCTGAGTTCTTTTTTACCACAGGCACTACATTTCCTGCATAATAAGCCCTAAGTAATTTGTATTGAGTTACAGTATTTTTTGCACTTGTTATACTTTGATCAATTACATTTTGTTTCGTATTATAAGATATAAAAAAATATATACCTACAATAGTAACTATTGCAATTGCTATAATTGGGATAAATAGTTTAGAAACTATTCCTTTATTACTAGACATGATAAACCTCCATCGCTTAAAAAATTACAACTTTGTTACAATCATAATCTAAATAATATAAAATAATCCTAAACTTTATCTATTAAATTTATGTTTTTTAGCTATTTAAAATTTGACTTTTTTAATAAACATTCTTCCTTTTAGATTAACTTTTTGCTAACCAAGAGCACTCTAATAATACCCTATCGCCACAGTAAACTTTTGCTTCAAACTTATCATCAATTTTATAAGTCCCCACACCTTTTGGTGTACCACTCATAATAATATCTCCATCTCCTAAAGACATGAAACTCTCTATCTCACTTATCATCTGATCTGGCTTATACATCATAAGATCATAATCAGCTTTTTGTCTAAGCTCCCCATTGATAAACATCTCAAAACTTATCTTTGTAATATCCCCATCAAAAGATACAAAATCACTTAAAACAGCTGCTCCATTAAAAGATTTTGCTCTCTCCCAAGGAAGACCTTTTTTCTTTAATTCATTTTGAATATTAGCACGGGTAAGATCAAGTCCAAATCCAATACCTGATATTTTTTTATCCTCTATTAAAAAACAAATCTCACCCTCATATCTTGTATCTGGACTCAGATAAATAAGCTCATCACTTATGGCTGAATTTGGTTTTGAAAATATCACCATATTTGTTGGTACTTCATTACCAAGCTCAGCTATATGATCCACATAGTTTCTTCCTATACAGACAACCTTAGATGGTGTTATTTGATTATCATTAAATTTAATTGTTTGCATTTTTTTCCTTTAAAATTGTTTCATATCCTTGAAGTGGTGTTTTTGGTATCAAATATGCTAACAAAAATGAACTTAGAGCAATAATGGCACCTATTATAAAAACCAGATGATAAGAGTACAACCATACGATCCCAAGTACAGCTGGTAAAAATACTGCTGCAATATGATTGATAGTAAAACTCACAGCACTAGCACTTGCAATATCCTTTGGATTTGCAATCTTTTGAAAATATGTTTTTAAAGCAATAGCCATTGAAAATAAAATATGATCCAATAAATATAAGAAAAAAGCCAAATATACATTATCAACAAAAGCATATGAAATAAATACAATCATCAATCCAATATATTCTAACCTTAAACTCGTACGTTCCCCAAAATTAGCAATAAACTTTCCAATCTTTGGAGCAAAATACATATTTAGTAAAGAATTTATAAGTAGTAATATCACCATATTATGAATATCAACACCAAACTTTTCAACTAATAAAAACCCAGCAAATACCATAAATATCTGACGACGTGCCCCAGATAAAAAAGTAAGAAGATAAAAAAGCCAATACTCTTTTTTAAACTTCAAAGACTTCTCTTGTACAACATCATCTTTAAAGTGAGCAAAGCCTATCCAAGCCACCAAAGCAACTAAAGCAGTCAATCCACCAAAAAATAGATACACATATTTATATTCCACAGAATAAAACTTCATCATCACATAAATAAGCCCTAAAGATACAAGCCCTGTAAAAGATTTAACAGCAGTTATTTTCCCTAAAATAATAGGAGCTTCTTTTTTATCAAGCCACTGTAAAGCCAAGGATTGATTAAGAGTTTCTAGATAATGAAAACCCAAAGACATAATAAGAGTAGTGATATAAAGCCCATAAGCAGATGGGAAAAATCCAGTAATAGCAGTACCTATCCCCAAAAATAAAATAGAGATATATGCTAACCTCTGCTGAACAATAATCATAATAACAAGAACAACAGAAAAAGCCAAAAATCCAGGAATCTCCCTAAGACTTTGTAAAATACCTATCTGAGAACCATCAAAAGAAGCAACTTCCACTACAAAGTTATTTAAAAGACTCATCCAAGCAGAGAAAGAAAATACCATTGATATGGACATAATGTATAGTAAAGCTATACGGGATTGAAATAATTTTTTTATCATTTGGAATCATACCAAATTAAATATTAACTAGGCATGTAAATAAAATACTACATATTTTACCTTTAGGAAAACAAATAAACAGCAATCTAGCAAAAAACTCTATTTCGAATTAGCTATGGCTAGTCCTTCAATAGAGTTTTTTACTATCTCACTATTTCTTTGTTTTTTTACATTGATAGTTTCTATTTTATTTGGTATTGATTTTTTTCTAAATTTGTGGAGAAAGAGTTTGATTTAGTAGAAAATTTTTAAATTTTTAATTTTATTTAATTTTGTGATGTATTTGTGACGCAAACTAGATACTATTATAATTCTAAAAGTTAAGGAGAATTATGAAAAAAGAAAAATTACAAAATATTGCTAATGTAATGCCAAACATTCTAAAACAATTTGGTAACTTTGTAAAAGATTCATTTGATAAAAATGGACAAGAAAGCATTGATGATGCAAATGGAGTGGCAGGTATATTAATTAAACTTTTTGCAAAAGATAAAATAGATCAATACTTTGAGAAAAAATCTGAAGAAAAATTAGAAGACTTTGGTACAAACGTTTATCTTCAAGCTTCTCTTATTCAAGTTGGAAACTCTCTAGAGTCTACACTTCCAAAAAAGGAAATTACAGATATTCCAACTATCATTAGTTTTACTAAAGATATTATAGAAAATAAAATTAAAGAATTTGATACAAATGAAATATTAACTATATTTCAACCTAAATACCATCCTATTGTATTATTTGTAAAAGATAGTATGAAAAAACTTTTTGATGAATTAGGATTTACAGCTACTATGTATAAACAGTTTTTAAAAGACTTCAATGAGAACATTGAAAATACTATATCTGAATCTTTTGGTATTGAAGATTATGCAAAACACAAAAAAGAGACAAAACAATTTATATTAAATGAAAGAGAAAGTGATCTTCTTTATGACATGTATTCATTAAAAAAAATTGGATTTAAAGAAGATGAAAACCTTAAATATGAGGAAACATATGGACACTGGAAAAATATTTCAGATCTCTTAGATACAAATAAATCAAAAGATGAGAACAATTTATACTTAGTAGAAGATTTAATAGAAGAATACTATAACCAGAAAGAAAAAATATGTTTTAGAGAAATCGTATTTATAATTGCTGATTTTGGAAAAGGAAAATCTGTCTTTTTAAAACACTATGCTTCAAAACTTGCAAAAAACTATATTGAAAAATCTGAAGGTTATTTCCCTATATATTTTAATCTAAGAAATTATAAGAACTATCAGGCAACTACTAAATGTGGTGTGATTGCAGATTTTTTAAAAAAAGAATATCGAATTGATATTACAAATAAAGAATTTAAAGACAATAAATATATGTTTTTAATAGATTCTCTAGATGAAAGTGGTGATTTAAATACACATACTATTGAAGATGTAATTAATTCAATAAAAGATATCCAAAATCTTGATGATACATTTTCAAATGAAGATAATAGAATCATAATTACATCAAGACCATTTGATGATGGACTAGATCTAGAAATCAAAAAATATTTACCTTATACAGATGAAAATCATAATCAATACTTTATTTCAATAAATGGATTTAAAAAAGAACAATTTAATGATTGGATAAAAACAAGTTTAAAAGAGTATTTAAAAGAAAATAATATACAAACAAATAGTTTTACAAAAAAAATCGTAGATAATATCAAAAAAGATAAAGAAATTGATATACATTCATTACTCACAGAAAATGAAACGCTTACGAAAGAGGAATTGAAAAGACCTATCTTTGCTTACATGGTATATCAACTTATTATAAATAATATAGATTTTTCAACTATAGGTAAAACAGGTGTTTATATTTCTTTTTTAAATCTTCTTAGTAAAGAAGCAAAACATATAGATGATAGAGATCATGAGTATAACCTAAAAGATGAGATAGAATCAAGAAATATATTACATGCAATATCAGCATTATGGATGTATGAAAATCACCAAGGGGAACAAGGAACTTTAAAAAAAGCAGATATATTTAGAGTTCTTGAAGGAGAAAAAATAAATGAAGATGATAATAAAGTCTTAGAAAAGTATAGAGAAGATGAAGTATCTGATATAAAATTTCTCTCCCATTCTTACTTTGGAGCAAAAGATGACCTACTACACTTTCAGCATCAATCATTTGCTGAAATGCTACTTGCAGAGTACTACCTAAAAGTATTTATTAAATTCTCTTTTGATGATAATTTAAGTGTAAAAGATGCCAGAATATTATTAAACCTAGGGGAACCAACACCCCAAACCATGGAGTTTTTTAAAGAACTTCTTCAGCTTTTAAAAGATAGTTGTAATTCAAAAGAAAAAGAAAAAAGAAAACTTCTTTTTCCTCTTATGGCTTCTCTTGCATCTGAAAAGCATAATAAAAATACAAGATGTGATAGTCTATGGTATGAATGGTTAAAAAAAGTTAAACTTGATAATTTGACAATCCCACCTGAAAAACTTCTCAATAACTGGTGTATTGATGATGAGGGATTAAATTCAATTATAAATTTAGCAAGAAATATTCTGGAATCTAAAAAAGAATATCTAACTACTAAAGCAAGTTTCCATAAAGCACTTTTTGATAGTGAAGTTGTAGAAATTGAAACAGAAATGTTATCAAGAACACCACATAATATTGACAAATGGATGGCTCTTCTTGTTGGGAATATTTTATATAATGATATAAAAAGTAACCAATTTTTTAATTCTACAGTAAACTCTGCTGAATTATTTTTTAATATGATGAAAGATTGGAATTATATATATAATACAGTATCACCAAATTGGGCTTATAAATATTTTCAGGGAATAAATACAAGTAATTTAAAAGATAAAATAATAATCAACAATTTATCTTTTGAGAACATTATTTTTTCTAATTCTTATTTAAATAATATAGTTTTCTCTAATTGTAATTTTGATAACTGTAATTTTAATAACTCAAGTTTTATATCTTCCTCTTTTTATATAAGTGTTTATAGATGTTCATTTAAAAATATAAAAGAGATATTTAATGCATCAATATATTTTATTGAAGGATATTTATCAATGAATTTAATGAAAAATTATTTCAGTGGAAGTTCAGGACGAGTTGAAAATAGAAAACCACTAATAACAACGAAAGAAATATGCTACTGGTCACCTGAAGCAAAACGCATTCATAGATTAAATAGTACAATTGAGGAAAGTGATTGCTCAATAGAAAATGAATTTAATGAAATAAAAGATTTTTTACTCTATGGCTTAAAGAATAATGATTTTACAATTAATGAAATTATTGAATCATATGATTATAATTCAGATGAAACAAAAGAATTATTTTATAAAAAAGTTAAAAAACTTGAAGAAGAATTAAACTAACTATAATTATAAATAAAGGATAATAGAAAATTATCCTTTATTCAAGAATTTCCAAATTTCCCACCCTTGTGACGCAAACGAAACGAAAACCTGATAAAATATAAGTAATTTTTCAACCCAAATTATGAAATAAGGTTTATAGAAGTAGTGTGAGTGCTTGGTGCTAGAATGTTTACAAAAAATTTGAGCTTAACCCATAGGTTAGGTGATGATTTTTTGTGAATGTTATTGTGCCAATGACTCATACTAATATTGTGAAGTCTATTTCATAATTTGGGTTTTATAAGGAGAGAAAAATGAAAAAACAAATCCTAGCAATAATATCCCTATTTTTGCTTTTAGGTTCAGCAAGTTCTTTATTTGCTGCCAAAGTTAGTGGTACTTTTGAAGCTACTAAGCATTGTCAAGCTTATACTTCTAAAAATAAAAGGACAAACCCTGATGATGTGCGTCTTGTAATTGGAGATAAGTATGATGTTGTGAGTGTTAATGTTCCTGAGGGTACTACTTGGTATTTGATTGATATACCTAATATTGATCAAAAACAGAGATGGGTTTATCATGAATGTGGTAAAGCTGATGTAAAAGTTGTAAAAAGAGAAAAACCTAAAACTCCTAGTGAGTGTAGTACTCCAAATCTAGAAGATAGTTATGTATTTGCTGTTAGTTGGCAACCTGCTTTTTGTGAGAAGATGGGAGATAGTAAACCTGAGTGTAAGGTAACTGATCCGAAATCTTTCCAAGCATCAAACTTTACCCTTCATGGTCTTTGGCCAAATAAAAAATCTTGTGGTACAAATTATGGTTTTTGTGGAGAGCAAAAAAAGGTAAAAGGTCCATTTTGTAATTATCCACCACTTAGTATGGAATTGCTAACATGGGATGGACTTGAAATGGTAATGCCAAGTGCAGCTGCTGGTTCTTGTTTACAAAGACATGAATGGTACAAACATGGTACTTGTCAAGATAAAAATACAAATGACTACTATGAAGAAGCTATTGACTTTGTAAAACAATTTAATTCAGGAAAAGTAAAAGAGCTTATTGATAATAGTATTGGTGAGTCTGTTTTAGCTACAGAATTTTATGAAGCTGTTGATAAAACTTTTGGTAAAGATGCACACAAACGTATGCAGATTATATGTTATAAAGATATGTTAATAGACATTTATATCAATCTTCCAAAAGACTTATCTACAAGTGATAAATTGGGTGATCTTATTTTAAGTGCTGATGAGAAATTTAGAAACTCTTGTGGTGATAAATTTATCATAGATAAAATTGGTCAATAAATCAAATAAAGGGTATTTTACCCTTTATTTACTTTCCATCAAAAACTTCCTCCTAGGATGTTTACTACCCAATATCTTTTTTTGATGTTTTAGATTCACTTGAGTATATATTTGTGTAGTAGAGATACTACTATGTCCAAGCATTTGTTGTATATATCTTATATCCACACCCTCTTCTAAAAGTAGTGTGGCAAAGGAGTGACGAAACATGTGAGGGGTAGTGTGTTTTAGGACTCCACTTTGTTCTTGGTATTTTTTTATCATAAATCTTACTGATTGTTCTGATAATGACTGCCCTAGTCTATTTGTAAATAGTATCTCATTTTTATCTTTTTTATTAAAGCTTTCTATATACTCTTTTAATGCTTTTTTCACATCACTATCACAAATATGAAGGGTGCGTTGTTTTGAGCCTTTTCCAAATACTAGAACTACCCCACTCTGAAGATCCATATCTTTTACTCGCAAACTACAAACCTCTGAAACCCTTATACCTGTGGCAAATAAAAGTTCTAATACTGCTATATCTCTAATAATTGATTTATATGTATATCTTTCTTTATATATATAATTTTCTTTTTGTTTATATACATATGTGAATATCTTTTTTATCTCTTTTAGGTTTAGAGTTTTTGAAAGCATCTTTGGCTCTTTTATCGAGAGTCTTACTTTTCTAAAAGGATTTATATTTATGATCTCTTCAAATTCTAAGTGGGAGAAAAATGCTTTTAGAGTTGCTAGTTTTCTTTTTATGGTTTTTTCTTTATAGTTTTTTGAAAAAAGATACTTCACATACGATTTTAAAAGCTCTTTATCATCAAAATCTTTTTGACTTATATCTATAAACTCTTTATATTGATTTATATCTATTTTATATGCTTTTATGGTTTTTTGGCTAAGATTTTTTTCATAAATACAGTGAAACAAAAAATCTTCAACTAGTTTTTCAAACATTTCATACCTTGTAATGGTTTGGGGAAATAATGACTAAAACTATTTAAAAAGTTGCTGTAATAATATTTTAAAACATTAATTAAAAGGAAAATTCTTGAAAAAAAGAGCTATCATAGAATTAGAAGAGAAAAATATAATATTTGAATACAATAATAAAAAAGTAAAAGCTTTAAAGTTTTACACAAAAGATAGAACTATTGAGATAGTTTTTATAGAAGAGAATAAAAAAGATAAAATAGCTTTTATTCATATTCCAAAAAATATAAAGAAAATAATTAGTCCCTTTTAAAATAATATGGAGATATTCTCCATATTATTTATGACTACCAACCAAAGTTTGAGATATCTATTCCTGTTTGTTCACTCTCCCAAACATCGTCATTATCTGCATCGATTCTAATAGTAGCTGTATTTGATGTTGTTATATCAATTTGTATAGTACCATTATTTTCCCCTACAAATTGTGCTGTTCCATCTATAATATTATAATTACTATCTATCTCAAATGGTGTTGCATTTGCATCATAGCTTGTATCAACTGTAAAATATTCATTATCACTTATATAAAGAGTACCTGAGAGATAATAATATTTTGTAGTAGATAAATGTTGTACTACTGAATCTTCATAAAATACTTCATCATTTGCTCTAGCCATAAAATAAAAAGCATCTTTATATACTACAGGCTCATCTGCAGAAACATCATAACTAGTAATATCATACTCTTTATAATAACTATTTGCAGCCAAATATACATTATAAGAATTTATAGTTGATGTTATTCTATAACCAGAAGAACCTATTTTGAATTCTAGTTCTTTATAAGAATCAAGGGAATTACTATTATATTGTACTTTCATAACTATTGATCCATTTGTTCTTGAATTACCTGATATACAATTATTTGCATTTAAAGTAAAATCCATTATAAAGGTATCAGTATCATAAGAGTATCCTCCAGTTATTGAACCACCATCTTTACAATTATCAGAATATGTATCACTTATAGTTGCTTTGGAAGAAGACCCCGTTCCTACTCTTGAAGGATAAGTATCATTTACATTAGATAGTACACTATTTCTTACTATCTTTAGTTTTACTAATTTCTCCTCATCACTTTGTACTGAAGATGCTGATTTAGCGCTTTTTGAAATTTTATCTGAATTTACCATATCTTCTGCATTTGCAGTTGATGCTGTTGCATAAGTTGCATTAGAAGGCATTTTATTCAATGTATCTGCAGATGAAGAATCATCACTATCACTTCCACAAGCTGTAAAAGCTACTAAACTAAATAACATCAAAGCATATATTTTAAGTTTCATAAAAATACCCCTAAATTTTTTCTTAGGAATAATGTAACATAAAAGGTGTTACTTATGTGTCACTTTTTGTATTTTTGTTTACTTTTTATTTAATATTTTTATTTTTCTATGATCTTCATCCTAAAATATCTAGGAAATTGATCATTTATTTTTGGATCAATTTTAAGAGGGAATGAAGATAAAACACCCTCTTTTATAAGATTGAAATACTCTTTATTTCCATCCATAAGTATAAGTTGCTCATATCCTCCATTTTTAAGTACTGTAACTCTTATATTTGCATATCTTGGATTCTCAGCTTTTGGGATATTTTGTTTTTTGATATTGTTATTGATTTTAGTCTTGGTATCTCTTATAAATTTATTTATAACACTAAACTTTGCTAAGTTTTTTGCAGATAATACAGGTCCACTTTTTTTCTGATCACTTTGCTCTTTTTCAGTTTCTTGTATTTTTTTAGCTTCTTCTTTTTTTGTATTTACTGTTTTTTTTGATTCTTGTACTTTAGGTTTCTCTTCATTTATCTTAACTGGGAATTTTGGTAACGCTACCTTTTTTTCTTCAGTTTTTTCTACTACAATTTTTTTACTTTCTTCTTTAGTGTTTACTTTCGTAACTTCTTTTTTAGCTATTTTTTCTTTTGAAATATTTTGTTCTTTATTTTCTTTTTCTAAAATAATATTTGTATTATCAATAATAGATGAGTTTTTATCAGTTTTATCTTTGAAGTTTTCTAAAATAGTATTCTTTATAGCCTCTAATTCAAGGGCTTTACCTAAGCTAGTATAGTTTGCCACAACTAGAAAAATCACACTTAGTAAAATTATTAAAAAAACGAATGCCCCTACATTCTCTATTAAGTTTCTTGTTTTACCCCTCACAAGGATCCCTTTAAATATATAGATAATAAGTATAAATTATATGGTTATTTAGCTTAAAATAATCATACATTATTAAAAATAACCTAATAACTAATATACACATTAATAATTTTTAGGTTATAATCGATTCATATCTTAAAAACGGAGGCAATTATGTTACGAAAAGGACTTATGACTGCTATGCTAGCAGGGTTATTATCTATTCCAGCAATGGCAATGGAATACGTTACTATAGGTACAGGTGGTGTTACTGGTGTTTATTATCCAACAGGTGGTTCAATCTGTAGACTTGTAAACAAAGATAAGAAAAAACATGGTGTAAGATGTTCAGTTGAATCAACTGGTGGTTCTGTTTACAATATTAATACAATCAGAGCTGGTGAACTTGAAATGGGTGTTGCTCAATCAGATTGGCAATTTCATGCATACCATGGTACAAGTAAGTTTAAAGATAAAGGTGCATTCAAAGATTTAAGAGCAGTTTTTTCTGTTCATCCAGAACCTTTTACTGTAGTTGCTAGAGCAGATGCTGGTATCAAAGAAGCAGATGACTTAAAAGGTAAAAGAGTAAATATAGGAAATCCAGGTTCAGGACAAAGAGGTACTATGGAAATCCTTATGAAAGCTAAAGGATGGACTAAAAAAGACTTTAAAGTAGCATCAGAGTTAAAAGCTGCAGAGATGGCAAAAGCTCTTTGTGATAATAAAATCGATGCAATGGTTTATGTAGTTGGTCACCCAAGTGGAGCGATTAAAGAAGCTACTACAACTTGTGATTCTAGACTTGTAAATATCTATGATAATGATGTAAAAAAACTTATCGCTGAGCATGATTACTATAGAAAAGCTACTATTCCAGCTGGAATGTACAAAGGTAATGATATGGATGCAACTACATTTGGTGTAGGTGCTACATTTGTAACTTCAGCTAAAGTTCCTGAAAAAGTTGTTTATACTGTTGTTAAAGCTGTATTTGAAAACTTTGATGCATTCAAAAAACTTCACCCAGCATTTGCTAACCTTAAAAAAGAAGAGATGGTAAGAGATTCTCTATCAGCTCCACTTCACCCAGGTGCAGCAAAATACTATAAAGAAGCAGGTTTAATTAAATAAATTTTATAAAAAGGGTTTTCCCTTTTTATAAATAACCTTTAATATATTTTTAAGTCCCTAAGAGTGTGGGATTTAAAAGTATGTTTAGGAGGCAGTTATGAGTAAAGAAGCACAAGATTTAGTAACGGAAGCCGAAACAGGTGGAAGGGAACCCTCCAATAAAATTGTTGCAAAATTAATACTATATTTAGCACTTGCTTGGTCACTATTTCAATTATATGTATCTTCTCCATTAGTATTAGAGTTTACCCCTTGGATAAATTCAGATGTAGTTAGAAAAGTACACCTTATATTTGCTGGTTTTTTAGCATATTTAAGTTACTTGCCATTTAAAAACTCACCCAAAAGATATGTACCTATCACGGATTGGATAATGGGTATTTTACTTATTATGAGTATTGCTTTTTTTATCTACTCTCAAGTATGGGATTCTGATAATTTTGAGATGAGATTAGGTACACCTAGTGATCTTGATCTATTTTTTAGTATTTGTGGTATTGTACTACTTTTAGAAGCTGCTAGAAGAACCCTAGGACCACCACTTATGGTTATCGCTACCTTAGCTTTACTTTATGCATATTTTGGTGGTGGAGTTTATGGCGGATCGTCGATAGGTAAAATTGTGTCTCATATGTGGATCACTACTGAGGGTGCATTTGGTATCGCCATAGGCGTTTCTTCTACTATGGTATTTTTATTTGTACTATTTGGAGCATTACTTGAACAAGCTGGAGCTGGTAACTATTTTATCCGTGTTGCCTTTTCTTTGATGGGTCACTTTAGAGGTGGTCCAGCAAAAGCTGCTGTTGTGAGTTCTGCTATGACAGGGATGATATCAGGAAGTTCTATTGCAAATGTTGTTACTACTGGTACATTTACAATTCCATTAATGAAAAAGGTTGGTTTTTCTAAGGAAAAAGCTGGTGCTATTGAGGTGGCATCATCCACAAATGGACAACTCACCCCACCTATTATGGGTGCAGCAGCCTTTTTAATGGTTGAATATGTTGGTATACCATTTATTGAAGTTATCAAACACGCCTTTTTACCAGCGATCATCTCTTATATCGCTTTAGTATATATTGTACACCTTGAGGCTATGAAAGCGGGAATGACTGGACTTCCAAGACCTCATAAAATGAATGCCCTTGGTAAGATGATAGGTATATCAAGTGTTATTGCAGTGCTTGGATTTTTAGCCTTTGTATTGCCACCGATAATTGAGTTTATAAAATCAACTGCAGGGGAAGGATCTTTTACTGTAATACTTATACTTCTAACAGTAATGTATATATACCTTATATATGTGGCTTCAAAAGTTCCTGACCTTGATAAAGATGATATAACAGAACTTCCAAAAGTTGGACCAACTGTTTTATCTGGACTACACTATCTTTTACCAGTTGTTGTTTTAGTTTGGCTTTTAACAGTTGAGAGGCTATCCCCTGATCTTTCAGCATTTTGGGCAACTATCTTTATGATATTTATTTTAGTTACGCAAAGACCGCTTATCGACTTCTTTAGGGGTGATAAGGGAGAAATAGCCGGAAAACTAAAAGGTGGACTTATTGATCTTGAAATTGGTCTTATTAATGGTGCTAAAAACATGATCGGTATTGGTGTTGCTACTGCTGTTGCAGGTATCATTGTTGGTACTGTTACCCTTACTGGTATAGGTCAAGTTATCATTGGTGTGGTTGAAAATGTATCAGGTGGAAATATCTATCTTATTTTATTATTTACAGCTATGATTAGTTTGATCTTAGGTATGGGACTTCCAACAACTGCAAACTATATAGTTGTATCCTCCTTAATGGCTCCAGTTATTGTGAGTCTTGGAGCAGCAAATGATTTAGCTATACCGCTTATTGCAGCACATATGTTTGTATTTTATTTTGGTATTTTAGCTGATGATACACCACCTGTTGGTCTTGCCGCCTTTGCTGCGGCCGCCATATCAAAAGGGGATCCAATACGTACAGGTATCCAAGGATTTACCTACGATATCCGTACAGCGATGCTTCCTTTTATGTTTATTTTCAATACTCAGCTTTTAATGATTGGTATTGAAAATACCTTTGAGTTTATTGTGGTAGTTGTTTCTTCTATCATTGGTATGCTTTTATTTGCAGCAGCTACCCAAGGTTTTTGGTTTAGAAAAAATAAGATTTGGGAAACAGTTGCCCTCCTCTTACTTACCTTTTTTATCTTTAGACCAGATGTTATTTGGGATAGGGTTCAAGAACCATTTGTGATCAAAGAAGGTAAAGAGATATTTAAAGTAGCTGAAAATATGAATGAAGGTGATAGACTAGAGTTTGTAGTAAGTGGAGAGACTATTGAGGGTGATGAAAAAACTTACACCTTCTCAATAGAGATTGAAGATGGTACAACAGGAAAAGAAAAGATTGACAACACAGGCTTAATGCTTGATGATCTATTTGGACCTATGGAAGTTGCTATGGTTTTGCCAGGAAACAACAAACAAATAGAAGCTATGAAAAAAGCTGGTGTTGATAGTGGATGGATCATAGATAGTGTAAAAGTTAAAAATGAAGATAGACTTCCAAAACAAGTAGTTTTAATACCACTATTTATAATCACATTCTTAATGGCTTGGTATCAATTAAAAGGTAAAAATGATGATGACAATAGCGCTGAGACTAAGATTCCAGAAAATGAAGATAATTTTAATCGTATAGATAATATGTGGGTTACAATTCCTAAAAGAGATTAAATCTCTTTTAGGATTTATTTAATCCCTGCTTTTTCTAATTTCTTTTCTAGTTGAGAATTTATTTGCTCTAATCTTTTATTTTTATCAAAAAGTTTTGCTATATCATCTTTAGCTTTAGATAATACCTTATCTTTTATCTCATTTGCTGCTCTTTCAGATTCTACTAGTTTATCAATTTGAACAATATTACCAGCATTTTTAGATTCCTCTTTTGCCAATTGTTTTTTAAGCATATTGATGGTCATTTTTAGACTTTCAAACTCATGGGTATATTTTAATACACCCTCTTCATAAGCTTTTTTCGCTATCTCCTCCCTATCACGATAGTTTTCAGATTTTATCCTTTTTATCTCTTTTAACATTAACTTCTCTTTATCCACAAGTTGTGTGATATCTTGTCTAGAGGCCATATATTTTACTATCTTACCATTTTCCATTATGGGAGCTATTATAGCTTCAACCCAATAATATCCACCATCTTTTTTCTTATTTTTAACTCTACCTTCCCAAATTTTACCAGCTCTTATAGTCTCCCACATTTGCCGAAAAATCTTTTTATCCATATCGGGATGTCTTACCATATTATGGGAATGCCCTTCTAATTCTTCTCTTGTATAACCTGAAATTTCGCAGAACTTATCATTTGCATAGATAATATTACCTTTTAGATCTGTCTCACTTAAAAGATTTTGATGGTCTACCATATATTTTAAATTAAAAAGAGCACTTTTTTGATTTTCTATAAGTCGTTCATTCTCTTTTGCCATTAGATATTTTGAGATAACCTTTAAAGTAGTCATAGGTTGATATGGTTTTTGAAGGAGATCATTTATTTGAAGTTTTATAAATTCATAAAAATTATTTGATTTTTCCACATACTCTTCAACACTTCCTTCATTGAAAGGAAGAACAGATATGATGATAATTATATCTTTATCTATCTCTCTTATTTTTTCTACAAATTCAATAGCTGACATATCTTCCACATGGGTATCAATTAATATCACATCTATTTTTTCAGATGAGTTTTGAAAAATTTTGAAAGCTTCTTTTGCATTTATAGTTGAATATGTTTTACTAAATACTTGATCAAATAAAGGATTCATCTTAGAGAAAAGCACATCATCACTTTCAATATAAAGAATCGTTGATTTTCTTAAAATCAAACTACTTTGAAGTTCAATCTTTGATGCATATAAATTATCCATTTATTCCTCTATACTATAAAAACAAAATCTATATTTTAAAATTTGAAATTAATAATTTAATTAACTCCCACAAATACAATATTACAAATAAATTACATTATACAATAATTTTTTACGTATTACTAATTCTCTAAAATTTTTTTATTAAGATAAGTATAAATCTGATACAATTTTACATGCGAAAATCAATTATATTATCATCATTATTAGTTTCCCTTAGTGTTCCTGCTTTAGCAGCCAATAAATCAGTAAAAATACATGTTTCAAATATAAATGCAACATCTGATGAAATAGTTTATAATACAGATGGATCAAAACTTAGCCATCTATATTGGAGACTTGAAGATGTTAAGTTATTAGGAATCACTGGTTCTGCCTCTATCAATGAAAGATTGATATTAAATGCAGAATATAAAAAAAATATAGAAAATCCAAATAGTACAATGGATGATTATGACTGGATAAGTGGTAATGCTACTGCCCCAGGAGGATATACTCACTGGTCACATCATGAGAAAACTGTAGTTAAAGAAGTGAGTAAAATAGATGTAAATCTTCAATTAGGTGTTGTACCAACTCCTGTGGGTATAGTATATGGAATGATTGGATATAAAAAAGATACTTTTAAATGGGTAGCATGGGGTGGATTTGCTGAATATTCATCAAATAACTTTCAAAGAACTTACTTTAATGATAATGAAAAATCAATATCTTACAACCAATATATAGAAACCCCATATATTGGAGCTGGTCTTGTAAATACAAATATTCCAAACTTTAAATTTGATATTAATTTTAAATATGCATCTGGAGTATCAATAGATGGAGAAGATACTCACCATCTAAGAACAGGAACGGTTACAGGTTCAGCTGGTACATATAACTATAATGGTCTTTATTTTGAAGACTATTGTGATGATGCAACAATGTTAGAGTATTCTCTAAACGCGGCATATGAGTTTACAGATAGACTTTCAACATTTATTTCATATGTAAAAGTAGATTTTGATATTGCAAAAGGTTACACAAAAACAAACTATATGGGTACACCATATTCTTCCACATCAAGTAATGGTACAGCAGGTGCATCCCACGAATCTGAAACATATACAATGGGTATGAAATACAATTTTTAAGAAAATAATAAAAATTTAGGTTTACTTAAATAAAAAAATTAGTAAAAATATATTAAAATATTTTCATGTCAAAAAAAGGGAAAACAAAATGAAAAAAATCGTACTTCTTACTTCAGTTCTAGCATGTGTTGCTTTTGCAAATCCATATGGTAAATGTATTGGATGTCATGGTGCAGATGGTTCTAAAACAACTATGGGTAATAAAGCAATCAATGCTATGTCAAAAGCTGACTTTGTAGCTGCTTTAAAAGGTTACCAAGATGGTACATATGGTGGATCTAAAAAAGTTCTTATGGTAAACCAAGTTAAAGGTATGAGTGAAGCAACAATGCAAGCAATTGCAGATAAGATTGCAAAATAATTTTTAAAGGGATAAGTTAATCTTATCCCTAACACCTCCCTACTCTCTTCAAAAAATCAATACTGGTACAAATCTTGCATCTTTAAATTCATAAAGGATTTATTATGGAAGAAAATATATTTCAAAAAGCCTATGATTGGGCAAAAACATATGAATTTTCAGATATAGAAATAGATTATTCAACAAAACTTGCACTAAAAATGCTTGATGACTCATGCAATATGAGTCATGAAGATAGAAAAATATTCTTTTTTGTATATGATGCAATTGCGGATAGAGAGGATATAAAACTTGAAGATGAAGTAAATCAACTAATATCTTTAGCAAGAAATAGAGCTACAATCTTTTCTAAACCAGAATTTGCTCCAATTGTTCATGCTTGTAGAATGGAGATAATCCCAACAATGCAAAAGAAATATATGAAAAGATATAAAAAAATGGTAAGAACAAATCTAGGATTATTAGTAAAAGATGAGAAGGAGGAATAAAATCTCCTCCTTATTGATTTAGCACCCTTTTAAATTCAGCAATAATATCTTTTATATCTTCAATTCCTACACTTATTCTAAGAAGATCCACTGGCAATCCAACTGAGTCTAAGAACTCTTCACCTTTTTTATTACCAATATAATCATAATGGGCTAAATAAGTATACGGCATAAGTAAAGTAAACTCTGTACCAAGACTAGGTCCCTTTGCAAAATTTAAACTATCATAATTTTTTTGAAAATCTTTTTTAAATTTGATTGAGATAACAGGACAAAAAGAACTATCATCATAAGTGGCATAAAATACTTTTTCAATAGCTGGTGAACTATTAAAAAACTCAACTAACTCTTTAGTATTTTTCATACATTGATCTACCCTAGATTTATAATCCTTAATCTCCAAAGCCAATCTAGCACTATCTTTTAAATAAACACTATCACAATGTTTTAAATACTCATTTTTAATAAAGGTGTATTTACTTTTATCATTTAATATAATAGCACCCATTAAGACATCTGCACTACCACAGGCAAATTTTGTCAAAGACTCCACATATATATCTGCTATATCTTTTATATCATCATTATATGCCGTTGCAAAAGTAGAATCTAAGATCAAAGGGATATTGTATTTATTACACAATTGCCTTAATCTTTTTAGATTTGGTTTCTTTAATAACGGATTGGTAGGATACTCAGTAACAATAGCAGATACTTGTAATCCATTCTCTTTTAAATACTCTTCAAGCTGATTTATTGCTTCCACATCATAGATAAGTTTTGATCTATTAAAGTAGTGTTCTACTATATTCATAGTATCAAGATAAAGCCAACCAAATTGAACTAATATATTTCTTCCATTTTTAGTACCAAGGGCTTTTACACCTTTTAAGGCTGCATACATTGCATTCATTCCAGAAGGAGTAAGTTTTATACCATTTGAGTCTACTCCGTAAGCATCCGCTAAAGTATTGATCACTTTATTATCTGGATCAACTAAATCAATATCCTCTTTATGTTTTTTATCTATCATACCATTTTCAAATAGATAATCTTCTGCAAACCTTGATGATAAATTTGCCCCCACATGTTGAATAAAAGAAAGTACATTTTTAAGCTGTCTTCCACGAAGAACCAAGATTACCCCAAAAGGCTCATCTATATCTATAGGGTTATGGATATAATATTTACTAGATACAACCTCTACTGCTTTTTTAGAACTTAAAAGTACTATCTCATATAAAGGATCAACCTGATATTTTTCCCTTATAAAATCAGCCAATAGTTTTAAATATGGATGAAGTACAAATCTAGGATATGCACTTTTAATCTTATCACAAACCTCCTCATCGCACTCCTCATATCCAATCACATCTTGCAAAGTTGGCATAGAAACCGACACTGCATGAATATTGTCTATAGGAAGAGTTTGACCTAAAGGGATATGGGAAAATTTGGACATTATTTTACAGCCTGCTTTATATCTTCTATAAGATCCTCTACACTCTCTAAACCTATAGAGAATCTTACTGTAGAATCAGTAATATTGATCTCTAAAAGCTCTTCTTTTGTAAAAGAAGCATGGGAGATTTTAGCAGGAATTTCTACTCTAGAATCTGGTGCACCAAAAGAACACTTCTCCCCAAAAATTTTAGTATTTTCAATAAACTTCTCAGCTAACTCTTCAGATTCAAAATCTACAGTAAAAAGTGCTGGAATATATTTCATCTGTGCCTTCGCCAGTTCAAAATCAGGATGGGATTTTAAAGCTGGAAAATTTACTTTTTTGATATAAGATTGTTTCTCTAAAAATTCACAAATCTCTAAAGCAGATTTTTGGTGTTCTGCCATTCTTATCTTTAGTGTTGGAAGACCTAAAGAGATTAAAAATACATCAAATGGATTTTGACTTCTACCATTTGCATTTGCATAATAATGTAGTTTATCTGCATTTTCATCTGTTTTAGCCACAATAGCACCTGCCACAACTGCCCCATGTCCTGATACATATTTTGTCGTAGAAAATAGTGAATAATCTGCCCCAAGATCAAGTGGCTTTTGGGAAATAAAAGTCGCCAAAGAGTTATCCACAGCAAATACACTATCATATTTATGAGATAAAGCAGCTAATGCAGAAAGATCCAATATCTTAAGACCTGGATTTGTTGGTGATTCACAAAGAACCATATCAATATCATTGTTTTTTAGTATCTTCTCTAAATCATCAAACTCATAAAAATCACAGTAAAATACTTCCACATTATATTTATCTTCCCAAACCTTTAAAAGTCTATTTGTTCCACCATAACAATCTTTCTCAACCACAATTTTTGAGTTTGCTTTTAAAACTGTTTCAAATAAAAGCGCAACAGCTGCAATACCAGTGTGGGTACATACACATCCAGCAGCATTTTCCATCTTAGTAAAAAGGTTTTCTAAAACCTCACGGGTAGGATTATCACTTCTTGTATAGTCATATATTTTATCCCCATCTTGTTTTTTAAGATCAAAGGTTGCTGTATTATATATAGGGAAGTGAGATGCTCCATATATATCCTTTTGCTCACTAAACTCATTTAAGTGGGCTAAATTTGTTTCAATTGCTCTATTCATTATATTTATCCATAAGTTTTTTAGGAACATAAATTCCTTTTATTTTACGCGGATTATAACTAATTTGTGCTAATTATATCTTTTATCTAAAATTGCCCTTTAACTTAAAGAAATAAAAAAATTATTATTAGCCATTTTTTTTAAATTGTTCTTACAAAAAAGTTACTATATAATTAAAGAAATAGTAGATATAGTTACCTATGGTGTATAGGAATAACGAAAATGTTATATCATAGTAAATTATTAAGATTAGTTTTATTATTAATATGAGACACTATTGCGTAACATTTATAAAGGAGATAAAATGGGTAAATTAGTTAAAGTAGCTCTTGCTACATTAATTGCGGGGACTACGTACGCATTTGCATTAACAGCGGATCAAGTAAAAGCACATGTTATGGAAGGTAAAGCTTACTGTGAAAAAGTAGGTGTTACTAAATGTGTTGAGGAGATTGGTAAAAAAGGTGGAATGTTTGATAAGGGTGAACTTTACATCTGGTCAAATGATTTCAATGGAATAATCACAGGACATCCTAAAAAACCAATCGCTGGTAAAAACTTATATAGATATAAAGATAAAGCTGGTAATCAACTATTTAAAAACTTTATTGATAAAGTAAAAGCTGATGGTTCTGGTTGGGTTGATTATGTATGGGCTCACCCTGTAACAGGTAAACAAGCTCCAAAATCTTCATTCGTGATAGGTATTGGTCAAGATCAATTAATTGGTGCTGGATACTACAAGTAATCGGTTTTTATAGTTAATCCCTCAAAAAGGGATTTAACTATAAATAGCTTTAGCTAAATTAAGTATACACTTGGAGTATATTTAATTTGTCTAAACTCCAAAGATAGGATAAAATATGCAATTTTTAAACAATATGATGATCGGGAAAAAACTTATAATTGCCCCTGCGGTAACTGTAATATTTTTAATCGTTTTAGCTTTTTTCTCAAACAATGCCTTAAAATCTGATAAAGATACCCTAAATGAAATTGTTCAAGATAAATTTGAAATCTATAAAGCGAGTTCTTCACTACTGATTGATGTTGATTTATACAACTCTGTATTGTACAAAGTATTTTCTTATGCAAATGGTGGTTATGAGCAATCACAAATAGATGAACAACTTGGTATCTTAGCACAAATTAAAAAAACTGCTGAAAAAGATATGAAGCACTTTTTGAAATTAGCTCCAAAGATGTCTGAAAAAGATAAAAAACTAATGAAAGAGGTTGAGAAAAACTTCAAAGAATATATGGCAGCTGTTTTTGATGCAATTGATATGCTTAGCGTAGATGCAGGTATGGCAACACCTATGTTATCAGTAACAGATGAGATTTTCTTAACACTAAATTTTCAACTTGATACTATATATAGAGACGCAGATAAAGCAACTCAAGCAAGTTATGAATCTGCTTTAACTAAAATAGATAATACATTAAGTACATTATATGCCTTAATTGTTGTTGCATTTATTTTATCAGCATTTATTATTGCAGCTGTAATTAACTCTATTAAAAAACCATTACAACAATTCCAATCAGGACTATTTGCTTTCTTTAAATATATGAATAAAGAAGCAAATGATGCTAAACTTATTGAGCTTAAAACAAATGATGAATTTGGGCAAATGGCAAAAGCTGTAAATAATAGTATCACTTCAATTAAAGATGGTATAGAAGATGATAGATTATTAGTAAACAATGCAATTAAGTGTGCAAGTGAAGCTAAAAAAGGTCACTTAAATGCAAGAATAGAAGGTAATACAACAAACCCATCACTAAATGAACTAAAAGATGTAATCAATGGTATGCTAGTAGCAGTTGAGGACAATATCAAAAATGCTATGAAAGTGCTTTCCCAATATTCAAACTATGATTATAGATCAAAAGTTAATATTACAAATCTTGAAGGTGATTTAAAAGCTTTATGTGAGGACGTAAATAGTCTTGGTTCAGCTATTACAAGTATGTTAATGGATAATAAAAAAACAGGTCTTTTATTATCATCAAGTGCACAAAATCTATCTAAAAATGTTGATAGCCTAACAAGTGCAGCAAATAACCAAGCCGCATCCCTAGAAGAAACTGCAGCAGCTATTGAAGAGATCACTGCAAATATGCAAAGTAGTTCTCAAAATATTGTAAAAATGACCTCTTATGCAAATGAGGTATCAAGTTCAGTTACAACAGGTCAAGACTTAGCATCTAAAACAGCTTCATCAATGGATGAGATAAATGAACAAACACAAGCTATTGCTGATTCTATTACAGTAATTGATCAAATCGCTTTCCAAACAAATATCCTTTCTTTAAATGCTGCAGTAGAAGCTGCAACAGCAGGTGAAGCGGGTAAAGGTTTTGCAGTTGTTGCTCAAGAGGTAAGAAACCTAGCTGCAAGATCAGCAGAAGCTGCAAAAGAGATCAAAGATCTTGTTGAAAATGCAACAGCTAAAGCAAATGATGGTAAAGCTATCTCAAATGAGATGATCAAAGGATATGAAAAACTAAATGAAAATATCCATAGTACCCTTGATCTTATCAATGGTGTATCAACATCATCAAAAGAGCAATCAAGTGCAATGGAGCAAATCAATGATACAGTAAATAGACTTGATAGAGTAACACAAGAAAATGCATCAGCAGCAGCTGAGGCAAATAAAGTTGCAACAGAAGTAAATGGTATCGCTGATCAAGTTGTACAACAAGCAGATGAAAAAGAGTTTGAAGGTAAATAACCTTCAAACCAGCCTCCCCTTAAAATAAACTACAAATATTTTTTATACAAAAAAACTACCCCTAAATTTATAAATATATGTTAATATAAAAACTCAAAATCAATAATGGAATTAATTTATGAACTTTTTTAAATATATAAAAGCAATAGGAACTGGTCCAAAATCCAATAGAGACCTTACTAAAGAAGAAATAATTGAAGCAATACAAGGTATTTTAGAGCAAAAGTGTGAAAGTGAGCAAGCTGCAGCTTTTTTGATGCTTCTACGTGTAAAACTAGAAAGTGAAGATGAACTAAAAGGTACACTAGAATCTTTTGAAAAATATATCCAAAGAGAAGATATACCAGAATCTATCGAACTAGGTTACTCATATGATGGAAAAACAGATCAACCATTTTTATTCCCTCTATACGGGAAAATTCTAAAAGAGTTTTTTAATGCAAATAAAGAGATAAAACCTTTTGATCTAGTAATCAGTGGAGATCTTCTTCAACCAGCAAAAAAAGGTATTACTTTAAAAGATATAGTTACAAATGTAAAATTAGAAGAGAATATCCACTTCTTTGATAGAGCAAACTATTTTAAAGAGTTATCAGCACTTACAGAACTTAGGCATAAATTATATATGAGAACAGTTTTTAATACAGTTGAAAAACTATTAAACCCTGCAAACTCAAAATATGCAATCACTTCAGCCTTTCATAAACCATATGTGGAAAAATACACAAAACTATTCGGATCAAACTATGAAAACTTCTCAGTTATAAAAGGTAGTGAGGGTAATCCTGAAGTATTTAAAGACTTTAAATATTGGCAAAAAGAGGATGGGGAGATTATTGAAAAAGTTATAAAACTTGAAAGTTTAGATATTAACTATACTGATGAATATGAAAAAATATCTTTAGAAAAATCTATAGAGATTATCAATAATCCAAGTGAAGAGATCATAAAGCTAGCAAAATTAAATGTTGCGATTTTACTTTATACAGCTAAAAGAGTAGATTCTATAGAAGAAGCATATAAAGCCCTATAAAAAAGGATAAGTATTTTTACTTATTATTTTATATAATCGACCTATTATACCTCATATAATAAAGTGA
>CAYFGQ010000050.1:0-24936 GCA_964342525.1 uncultured Arcobacteraceae bacterium | reverse complement strand
TTATGCTCTTCATATAATGGATATACAATAGATTCCATATATTTTTCTTCATTTTCAAAGTGTTGTTTCATATAGTTGTAAAGCTCTAAAATTGTGTTTTTTACGTGGTTGATTTTATTTTGTCCACTATAACTTAAGGCTTTTTGGGCTATCAAAAATAGTTTTTGATGCTCATTATCTATGGCTGATACATTTAGTTTAAAATTATCTTTCCATTTAAATATATCTCTAAGCTCATCTTTTGATCTTCTAAAGTGATGTACTTTTTTATCATCTACTAAGATATGTGTTACGATATTTTCAGTTATAAAAAGCTCTAAATTTTGTTTTATCTCTTTTATATCCATTGTATCTATTTTAGAAACAATAACTGCTAACTCTTTCATGATCTTTTCGTGTAATTTTTTATGATCTTTTAGTCCTAGATAATTTATACTTTTCATATAATTTTCTTCATTTGAAAAGTGAAACTTAGTATATTTTATAAGCTCCCTTATAATCTTTTTTATCTCATCTATATCTTCACTACAATTATATATCTCATTTGCCAAAGAAAAAAGCTTCTGGTGTTCACTATCTATCTTATCATGACCAAGTTCATAGGCTCCATCCCAAAAAATCTTACACTGTATCATCTATCCCATTTCCCCAATTTTTAATGGAAATAATTTTACAATAAAATTACAAAAAATATACATAAATATTCCACATTAGCAAAAGTATCTATTTATTTAAAAATAGTATTTTATATAAAAAATAAAATAAATTATAAAAGTAAACCTCTGTCGGAAAGTTGTCGTAATTTATATGATATAATCTATATAAAAACTATAAGGATTAGCTCTTGAGTGAAAAAGATATTCAGATTTTAATAGTAGAAGATGAGTGGATCACTTCACAATTTATAAAAAAAGTACTTTATAGTCTAGGTTTTTTAAATATCCATTTAACTACAAATCATGAGGAATCAGAACAAATAGTAAAAAATAATCATATTGATCTTATTTTTATGGATATAAATATAGAAGGTTCAATTGATGGTATAACATCTGCACGAAAATTAAATCAATTTTATTCTATCCCTATTATCTATATAACAGCATACTATGATACCCAGACAATAGAAGAAGCAGCTCAAACTAATTTATATGCTTATATGATAAAACCTTTTACAGAAAAAGATATAGAGGCTACTTTAAATGTAACTCTAAAAAGAATAGGTAAAATAAAAACAAATGAAGAATCTAAAGAGTTTATCGCTCTAGGTAATGGATATAAATACAATTGTGAACAAAAAGCTTTATATCAAGAGAATAGTCAAATCCAACTAACTAAAAAAGAGCAAGGTATTATTGATCTTTTGTGTGAAAATTTAGAGCTTGCGGTTAGTTTTGAAGAACTAAAAAATATTATATGGGATGGCAAGGATATAGCTGATTCTACTATTAGAGACACAATCCTAAGGGTAAGGAAAAAAGCACCCCTACTTAATATAGAAAATATCTCAGGTATAGGATATATTTTAAATAAAATTTGAGTTCATGTATAGATTATTTTTTGTTTTACTTTTATCTATAAACTTTCTATATGCAAAGATCACTATTAGTGAAGGTGATACAAAAATCGATAATTTTAATATCTTATATTATTATGATAAATCCCAAAAGCTTTCCATAGATCAAATAAAACAAATAGATTTTACTAAACAAATAGATAGTCAATTTACCTTAGGTTATCTAAGTGGAAATAATTGGTTTAAAATAGAGATAGAAAATAAAAGCGATAAAGATGATTTCGTCTTATATTTTACTGAGCCATATTTTGATCAGGTAAACCTTTATAGCCTTAAAAATAATACTTGGATAAAAAAAGAAAATGGTATATCCATTCCATTAAAAAATAGGGAAATATACCATCATAATCCAGCTTTTGAAATAAAAATCAAAAAAAATGAGACCAAAAGCTTTTATATACAAACATACAATAAGGTTGGAAATTTTGCTGAATTTCAAATATTTGAGAGAAAAAGTTTTTATACCTATTATGAGTTAATAAATACCCTTCTTTATTTATTATATTTTGGTGGCTTGTTTATTGTTGTTGTATTAAATCTCTTTTTATTTATAAAATTAAAAGATAAGATCTATATATACTATGTGGGTTATACCACCTCTTTTATTTTATTTATCTCTTTATTTAGTGGACTAAACCTATATCTTGGTTTTCAGCCTTATTATTATGAGTTTCATATAAGTACAGCTTTATTTGTTTTATTTTTACTTTTATTCTCTGCACAGTTTTTAGAGATAAAAAAATACAATAAAACACTAAAAAGAGTATTTGATCTATTTGCTTTATTTTTCTCCATATTAGCTGTATTGTTATTGAGTGATATTGATCCTTGGTATGAGATGCTTAGTTCTACTGCTAGTATTATGTTTATATTACTCTCTGGTTCTGCTATATATGTATGGATAAAAGGTCATAAAACAGCAAAATATTATATTTTTGCTTTATCCTTTTATTTAATAACCATATCATTAATGTCTTCTGTGGCAAATGGTTGGCTAGAAAACAATGATATAAATAGATACTCCTTTTTAATAGGCTCATACATAGAGATCATTTTTTTCTCTTTGATGTTAACACAAAGGTTTAACTCCTTGCAAAATCAAAGATTAGATATGCAAAAGGAGCTTATTGAGATTACACAAAGAAAAGAGCTTGTTTTACAAAAGGAGATTGATGATAGAACAAAAGAGATTGTTGAGCTTTTAGAAGAAAAGGATCTTTTATTAAAAGAGGTTTATCATAGGGTAAAAAACAATTTTCAAATACTTATTGGTATCATTTGGATGGAAGAGGATAAAATAATAGATAAAGATGCTAAAAATATTTTTCCTGATTTTGTATCTAGGATATCTTCCATGGCCCTAGTTCATAGGCTTTTATATGAATCAGATAATCTAACAAAAATAGATAGTAATACCTATATAAATAAAATCATCTCCCAATACTCAAATATAGATATAAAAACTGATATATCAAATATACAAATCAAAATGGATGATGCCATATCTTTAGGTATGATCATAAATGAGGCAATAAATAACTCTATAAAATATAATAACAATGATAATCTACATATAGATTTAAAGCTCTCAAATGATGATAAATATTCAAAACTAAGTATAGTGGACAATGGTAAAGGATTTAATCTAAAAAATACCAAAGAAGGTCTTGGGCTAAACCTTATAAAACAGTTTTCCAATAAACTAAAAAACTCTATTCTTACTATTGATTCAGATAATGGTGTAAATATACAAATCATTTTTGAACTAACAAAAGGTTCAAAACTATGAAAATCATAATTACACTATTTCTTTTTATACTTATATCTTATGGTGATATTCTTATAAAAAAAGATTTTGGAGAGTTAAAGGACTTTAAAATATCGTATTTTTATGATGATAGCTCAAACTTAGATATAAACTCTATTGAAAATAAAGAGTTTAAAGATAAAACCACAAGCCAATACACCTTTGGACATTTAGATGGTAATATGTGGTTTAAATTGAATTTTACAAATAGATCAAATATAGATGAGTTTATTTTGTATTTTTCAGAGTCTTTTTATGAGCATTTAGTTTTATATGAAAAACAAGATGGAAAGTTTATACAAAGAGACTATGGATTTAGAACACCTTTAAAGGATAGGGAGATGCCCCATAGTAACCCTGCTTTTAAAATAAAGATAGATAAGTTTGAGACAAAAAGCTTTTATATAAAAGCAAAAACCCAATTTGAACACCATAGTGAATTTATTTTATATCCATATGGTGATAATATCCCTACACATCAATTAAATATGCTTATTATTTATACTTTATATTTTGGTGGAATGATTATTATACTTATCTTTAATCTATTTTTATTTATAAGACTTAAAGAGTCTATATATGGATACTATACCTCTTATATCCTTTGGTGGGGTATTTTTATGTTTTTTTATAGTGGCTTAAATACCTATTTTGGGCTTGGCCCATGGTATTATATTTTGCATTTTTCAGGCTCACTTACTGTTTTATCTTTGATACTTTTTACAAAAGATTTTTTAGCTGTACAAAGCCATAGTATATTATTATCAAAAATACTTAAATATCTATCTTGGCTATTTATGATATTTACCATATTAAATATTTATGATATTAAATGGTTTTATATTATGATCCAGTTTAGCTTTTTTGCTTTTATCTTTATGATGTTTGTAGCCCTAAAGATTGCCCTAAAGGGAGATGATAGTGCAAAACTTTACTCCATTGCAATGGGTGTAAATATGCTAAGTTTAGCATTAGTTTCAGGGCTAGCAAATGGCTGGATAGAGAATAATGATATAACTAGATACTTCTTTTTATTTGGCTCTTTCTTTGAAATTATCTTTTTTACCCTTTTATTATCAAATAGATTCAATACTTTACAAATACAAAAAGTTAAAATGCAAGATAAATTACTTAAGACAAAACAACAAAGGGAGATAGAACTTCAAGCTGAAGTAAAAAAAAGAACAGATAAGATCTCAAATCTACTTAAAGAGAAAGATATTCTATTACAAGAGGTTTATCATAGGGTTAAAAACAATTTCCAAATGTTAATAGCCCTACTATGGATACAAAATGATGATATAGTTAATAAAGCAGTAAAAGAATCTATCACAAACATCATAAATAGACTAAAATCCATGTCTTTAGTACACCAGCTTTTATATGAGTCAAAAAACTTATCAAATATTGATACTAAAGAGTATATATCAAAAATGGTAAATGAGATAAAAAACTCCTATAAAAATAAAGATATAAAAATATATGAAGATATAGATCCAATATCTCTAAATATGAATAATTCCTTAACAATAGGTATGATCATAAATGAAACCATAAACAACTCCATCAAACATAACGATACAAACGAACATCTTAAAATCCTAATAAGATTAAAAAATGAACATTCAAAAGTTTTATTGGAAATAAAAGATAATGGCTCAGGTTTTAAACCAAGTGATATAAAAAACTCTTTTGGATTAAATATCATAAAAGACTTCTCAAAAAAACTAAAAAACAATCAGTTATCCATAATAAATCAAAATGGAACCCTTATAAGTTTAAGCTTTGATAAAGAGTAAGAACTACCCATATTACATATAAATTTAAGAATTAATAATTGATTCCATTATCCTTACATTTTTTTATCATAACATATTACTATTCGTATTTTTTTGTGGAGAGGGGTTATGAAAAGAATTTTAACATTTGGAACATTTGATATATTTCATTATGGACATCTGCAAATTTTAAAAAGAGCTGCAGATTTTGCTGATGAACTAATTGTGGGGATTTCATCAGATTCATTAAATTTCTCTAAGAAAGGGAGAAGCCCAGTATATACTGAGGATGAGAGGATGAATATAGTTGCATCTTTAGATTTTGTAAAAGATGTATTTTTAGAAGAATCCCTTGAGCTAAAAAGGGAATATCTTCTTAAATACGATGCTGATATGTTGATTATGGGGGATGATTGGAAAGGTAAATTTGATGAATTCAATGATATTTGTGAAGTTGTTTATTTACCAAGAACGCCAAATGTATCCACAACAGAGCTAATAGCAAGAATAAAAAATATCTAAAGGGGAAAAGTGAATTATAAAAATTGTGAAGTGGTTTTATACTTTAGCGGTGGTATAAATTCATATTATCAAATCACCCAATGGGCAAAACCATTGTATGAATTAAATAAAACAAATAAGGTTTTATTTCTAATAACAGATAGTGAGGTTTATAATAAGGTAAAAAAAGAGCATAGTTTTAAAGCATATCATGCCCAAACATTTACAAACCTAATAGAATTTTATGAAAAAAATTCATTTCCTGTTATTTTATATATAAATAATTCCCTTAGAAATTTTCAATCTTTAAGATATCAAAAAGCTTACCATATACACCTAAATCACGGAGAGAGTGAAAAAGAATCAATGCACTCAAATCAATCAAAGGGTTATGATTATGTATTTACAGTTGGACAGAGGGGAATTGATAGATATAAAGAGAACCTTTTAAATTTCGATGAAGATAAATATATAAGTGTAGGAAGACCACAATTAGATTTTATTGAGAAAATAAAACTAAAAAAGAAAAAAGATCAAAAGGTTATACTTTATGCTCCTACTTGGGAAGCAACCCATAATACTATGAACTATACATCTGTAAAAAAGTATGGATTAAAACTAGTTAAAAAACTTTTAAATGATGATAAATATATAGTTATATATAAACCACATAGTGCTCTTGGTACAAGAAATCCTGAGATAGCAAAATATAACAAAGATATAAAAAAACTAATAAAAAAGAATACAAATGCTTATGATATGGAAGATAAGGATATAAATTCTATCTATACAGCTATAGATTTTGCATTTTTTGATAATTCATCTGTGATGATTGATTATCTACACACTTTAAAACCAGCTGCTTATCTTGAAATAAGAAAAGATGTAACAATCAACTATCTTACAAAATCATTTATCAAAATAGATGATGAAAATTTCAAAAAAGTTGAAAAGACACTAAAAAATGAACTTCAAAAAGACTCCCTAAAAAAGATAAGAAAAAAGATCAAAAAAACTTATCTTGGAGAGTTTGGTAAGGGTCAAAGTACTAAAACATTTATAGACAAAATAAATGAGATAATTAACCATAGAAACAAAGAGATAAAAACTAAAATATATTATAAGGGGAAATAATGGGGAAAAATTATATATCAAAGGATGCTAAAGTAGGTAAAAATACTACTTTAAATGCTCCTGTTAGATTAGTAGGTGACGCAAATGTAAAACATAGTTGTGATATTGGGAATTATACCTTTATAAATGCTGGAACAACACTATTTCCAGGTACAAAGATGGGTAAATACTGCTCAATTGGTAAAAACTGTGAATTAGGAGCTTTTGATCACCCAACAACATGGCTAAGTAGTTCTGCAATTCAGTACAATCTAAAACTTCACTTTCCTGATTATATAGAGGATTTTGATCAAAAGAAAATTGTAAGACCAAAAGAGACAATCTTTGGAAATGACGTATGGGTAGGATCTTTAGCAATAGTAAAAAGAGGTCTTACTATTGGAGATGGTGCTATTATTGCTGGTGGATCAGTTGTGGTAAAAGATGTACCTCCATATGCTATTGTAGGTGGAGTTCCTGCTAAAGTATTAAAATACAGATTTGATGATGAGATAGTTGAAGAGCTTAAAGATCTAAAATGGTGGGATATGGATGTAAATGATCTAAAAGATGTATCTTTTGATGATATTGAAGCTGCAGTAACGCAATTAAAAGCAAGAAAAGAAGCTAAAGCTTAAAACAAATAAAAATGTGTAATAAGAGTGAAGAAATCACTCTTATAATACCTCTTTAGAACTAGCTTTAGATTGTAAATAATCAGATATCTGAATAAGACATAAAGTCACTATAAATATAAAAAGTCCAGGGAAAAAACTAACCCACCAAGCTATATCCATAACCTCTTTTCCATCACTAAGCATAGAACCCCAACTCATTTGAGGAGGATTTATACCAAGACCTAAAAAACTAAGTCCTGATTCTGCTAATATAGCTCCCCCTACTCCAAAGGTAAAAGATACTAAAAAGATTGGTGCTAAAAGTGGTGCAAAATATTTAAAAATGATTTTTGTTTTACTTACATCTGCTAAGTTTAAAATCTTTATAAATGGTTTATTTGAGATACCAAAAGCCTCGCTTCTTATAAGTCTAGCCATTCCCATCCATGCAGTTATAGATATCACTATTATAAGTATTAGCATAGAGGCTTGCATATAACTCATAAGTGCTAAAAGTAAGAAAAATGTAGGGAAAGTTAAAAATAGATCAATAAGTATAGTTATACCCTTATCAACCTTACCTTTAAAATATCCAGCATTTATCCCTATAAAAAGACCTAAAAGTGAAGCAATAAGAGAACTTAAAAAACCAATTACAATAGAAGTCTGTCCCCCTTCACATATTCTTATAAATATATCCCTACCTAATCTATCTGTACCAAATAGATGATCTAAAGAAGGAGGAAGAAGTATCTCTTTTGGATTTAGCTCATATGGAGATAAAGGATAAACCAAGGGCATTAAAAAAATAAACAAAACAATAGTGATCAATAATCCAAACCATACTCTAATCAATAATGTAACCTTTTCGTAATCCAAATTATGAGATAAGCTTCATAACTTAGTTTTAACTTTTATTTTAAAATAATATTGTAAAATGTTATCTAATTATGAATAAAAAAGGATTAATATGAAAAAATCACTAGTAATTGGAGCAGCTCTTTTAACATTATCATCATCTGCTTTTGCTAAAAATACTGGTTGTGGTCTTGGTTGGGCTGTATTTGGTGGAGATGCAAAATCAACTTTAGGTCAAATTTTACAAATCACTACAAATCATGCTACATCATCTCAAGCTTTTGGTATCACATCTGGAACATCTGGATGTTCTCAGCCAAGTGCAATGTTTGTAAATAATGATACAATCAAATTTGTAAATGATAATATGGATGAACTAGCTCTTGATATCTCTGCGGGACAAGGTGAGAGATTAGATACATTAGCTATTTTATTAAAAGTTGAAGATAAAGATGCTTTCAATGCAAAACTTCAAGCAAACTTTGAAAAAATCTATACAAGTGAAAATGTAACTTCAGCTGAACTAATTGATAATATTGTAAAAGTTGTAGGTTAATAAAAACTGAAGATAAAAGCTTTTATAAGAGTAGGTATTTTTAGCCTACTCTTTTTTAATACCCTACTTTTAGCAAACAATTCCATATATGATATAGTTGAAGATAAAAAACTATATGAGCAAAAATATTGGAAACTACTCTTACATTTTAATGATGATGAGAGTGAAATAGATGATCAAGACTTCTTTTTATCAGCAAATGGAAAATATAGTAAAAAAGATGAACTATTTGCCACAATCGATAATCTAATCACCGATAAATCAGATGATGAAAATAGTACACTATGTAGATATCCAGCAAGATCACTATGGCTTGTAGAAAATATACCTGAACTAAAAGAAAAGATATTTTCTCCTAGCTGTATAGATATAAAAGATAAACTTCAAAAACTCTCCGTAAAAAGAGTATCTTTAATATTTCCATCTGCCTATATAAATGCTCCCGCATCTATGTATGGACATACCTTTTTAAGATTTGATAAAAACCTTAAAACCCCTCTAATTTCAAATGCCTTAAACTACTCAGCTAGAACAGGTGAAACTAGTGGTGTAGTATTTGCTTATAAGGGCCTTCTTGGTGGGTATAGAGGATATTTCTCCACTATGAGTTATTATGAAAAGATCAAAGAGTATAATGATCTAGAACAGCGTGATATCTGGGAATATAACCTTAATCTAAACCCTACTGAGATAAACAGAATGTTATTACATATTTTTGAGATTGAGAAATATTATTCTGATTATTTCTTTATAGATGAAAACTGCTCATACAATCTTCTATGGTTATTAGAAATAGCTAGACCTAACTTAGACTTAGTAGATAGGTTTAAGTATGTGGTTTTACCTATAGACACTATAAGAGAAGTGATAAATCAAGATTTAGTCGATTCTACCTTTTATAGGGAATCTTTAATGCAAAAAATGCAATATATCCTACATAAAAAGATAGAAGATAAAGAGCTTGCAAAAAGATTTTTAAATGATCCTAGTATCTCTTTAGATCATTTAGATAGGTATCAACAAATATATATACTTGATTTAGCATCTTTATATATTCCATATAAAACAAGAAAAGATAACTTAGTAACAAAAGAGAATAAAAAACAATATCTAAGGGATCAATTAAAACTTCTACGAAAAAGAAGTAAACTAGGTAAAATAAAAGAGTATGAGTTCCCTAAACCTGAATCGCCTCTAAATACTCACCTATCATCAAAAGCTGAAGTTTTTATAAACTCTGATGATAGTATCGATCTTGGTATAAAACTAGGTTATCATGATATGTTGGATTTAGAGACATCTTTTGTAGAGGGTGCATATATTGATTTTTTACATTTAACTATAAATCAAACTAAAGATGAAACAAGGTTAAAATCCCTAAAACTATTAAATATGAAATCTTTTGTAAAAAGAGATATTTTATTTAAACCAATCTCTTGGGGTGTTGAGTTTGGTGTAGAAGATTTTTATAATAAAAATAGAGTTAAATTAAAGGGTGATGTGGGTCTAACATATGGAGATAAGGGTTACTACTACTTTTTTGATCTAAACCCTACTATTTATCATAAAGATAATACTTTAGCTGGTTTAGGGGCAACTATTGGATATATCCATAATTTTAAAGATATGAAAGTAGGAGCTAACTACAATAAAACAAAATATGATGAGAAAATAAAACAAAACCACTTTGAAATCTTTAGTACAAAAGCAGTACTAAAAAATAGTGCCATAGGATTAAAATATACCTACGATAAACTAGAGGATAAAAAACAAGTAGATAGGGATGAATTTGTTTCTGTTTACTATTTTTATTACTTTTAAGATACTATACAATAAAAATAGAATAAATTTTAAAGGAAAAAATTGTACGACAAAATTTTTGTTTGGGATAAATATTCAGATCAACCACATATCATAAGAGATAAAGCTTTCAAAAAAAAGATGAAGAAAAAGTTTCTTGGGGATCAGTTAAAAATACTACTAACCTTTATAATCACCTTTCCAATAGCTACCCTATTAATGAAGCTATTTAAAGCTAAAAAATATGACAAAAATCAATTCTATGGTATGAGTGTAAATCTTGATAAAGGTGAAGATCAAGTAAAGCTAATTGAAGAACTTGGAGTAAAAAATCTACTTATTAGAATGCCACTATCAGATATAAAAAGCATAGATAAATATGTGGAATTTACAAAAAGTTTTGGAGATGACAAATCTATACTTATCAATATTTTACAAGATAGAGAGAATATTGATGATGAAACCCTACTTTTAGGAAATGTAGAAGAAATCTTTAGTAAATTCTCTAGTATTACTAAAGAATTCCAAATAGGAAGTACTATAAATAGAACTAAATGGGGATTCTTTTCAACTGTAGAATACCTTGAGTTTTATAAAAAAATATATGATCTAAGAAATAAAAAATATCCAAATATAATCCTTGTTGGGCCATCAGTAATTGACTTTGAATACCACTACACTGCCCGTGCTCTTTTTAACTCTTATGATATAAAATATGATAGATTATCCTCTTTACTTTATGTGGATAGAAGGGGTGGTCCTGATAATACTCAAATGGGTATTTTTGATACTAAAAATAAGGTAAACCTTTTATACTCATATGCCAAATTATCACCAAAAACTACAGATGATATTTATATCACTGAGGTAAATTGGCCCTTATCAAATACAGCACCATATGCACCAACAAGTGAACATGAGTGTGTAAGTGAAGATTTATATGATAAATATATGTTAGAATATTATGATATAGTTAAAAAAACAAATAAAGTTAAAAGAGTATATTGGCATCAACTTATTGCACCAGGTTATGGATTAGTTGATAATAGGGACGGAAAAATTAGAAAAACAAAAGCATTTTATAGCTTTAAAAAGATGCTAGAAGAGAATAGTTAATGAAAAAAACAGTTAAATATATACCAAACAACGATAAGAAGTTTTATGATGATATAAAAGAGTATCTTGAAAATAAAGATATAACCCTAGAGGAGTTTACATATAAACCAAACTTCTTACTTCCTAAATTTATAAAAAAATATAATATGGATAATGAGATAAAAAAAGAAAAAGAACTTACACTCTCTTTTGCCCCTTTTAAAAACCTAGATATTTATATCCATAGGGGTAAATTAAATGGAGATGCGCTAAAAGCTATTAAAACAGCAAAACAAGTGGTAGTAAACTCATATACTCAAAAATCTATTATAGAGAAGAATTTGGGAGGAAGACAAGATAATATAAATATCATCTACCCTTATGTGGAAACAGAAAAAAAAGATAGAAAAGCTTTAAAAGAAAAAATATTTAAAGATGTAAATATCTCAAACCCAGATGAACATATCATCCTATTTACTGCTAAAAACTTTAGATCAAACGGTATAAATGAATTTATGGATATTATTGCTTCTTTAAATCAAAGAAACTTTGTAGCATTTATAGTTGGAACAAAAGAAGAGATAGGTAAAAGTAAATTTGTAGTGGATAGATATGCTGAGCATATGCAACATATCTATTTTATTGAGATTGCTAATAAAGACTATAGCTTAGATGATCTATTTGCCATATCTGATGTATTTATTCTACCAACCCACAGAACTATATTTTCCATAAATACTCTAAAAGCAATGGCTTATAAAAATATCGTGATGATACCATCATTAAATGGAGCGAGTGAGATAGTTGATGCTTTTGCTATTATGGAGTCTCCAAAAGATACTATGGTTGGCTTTAAAATAGATGCCGTACTAAGTAGAAAAAAAGATCTAAAACTTATAAAAAAGACAAATAAAGATACAGCTAAAAACTATGGTAAAAAAAGATATTTAGAGTCTTTAACTACTCTGATCGACTCTCTAAGATAGATTCGATTTGTCTATGTAGTTCAGTACAAAATTTTATACCATATAGATATATAAGCCAAGAGATATAGATCCAAAAGAAAAAGAAAAGTAAAGTACTTAAAGAGCCATAAATAGTAGTATAAGTTTTATTGTATATTACATAATAAACAAATAGATTTTTAGTAACACTAAGAACTATAGTTGTAGCTAAAGATGATATAAATACTGCTTTTATATTTAAACTATAACTACATGAAACCTTAAAAAGCACAAACATTAAAAGCCAAGCAAATGAAAAACTAAATATTTTTACGATCATACTATCATGACCAACATAGGATAAGCCTATAATAAAAATAATAATTAAAGCTGGTAAAATAAATAAAGAAGCCACATATAAAAGGGTAGCTTTCCAAAATGGTCTTCTACTTGCCCCATGTATTTTATTTACTATATATTCATAATCTTTAAAAAACATCCCAAATACAAAAACCATATAAAAGATACCAAGGGTTCCAAGTTTATTTGCATTTGATAAGAAGGATATTATAAACTCTTTAAACTGCTCTGAGCTTGTAGGATTTAAAATATCCACGATATAACTTAGAAATACATCTAAATAGCCAGCAGTAAAATCTAAATAGGTAATAATAGCAATTAAAAGTGCAAGGATAGGCAATAAAGAAAAGATAGTAAAGAAGCTTAGTGAAGCTGCATAATATGTTGTATCATCATTAAAAAAGCTATCTAGTATATTAAATACAGATACAAAAAACTGCTTTACTAAGCTAATCATCTTTACACCTTTTTTATAACCCCATTTTATGTGGGTTTAAAATATTTTTAGGATCAAATGCATGTTTAATACTTTTAAATAATGCTAATTCAGCATCATTAAAAGCAATATCCATAAATGGTGCTTTAGAAAGCCCTATTCCATGCTCTCCACTTAAAGTACCACCAAGATCTACAACAAATTGGAAAATCTCTTCAATAGCCTTATGACCATCTTCCATCTCTTTTTCATTGTTTTTATCTTTTACCATCACATTTACGTGGATATTTCCATCCCCTGAGTGACCAAAACAAGGAACTTGGAATCCATATTTTTCACCAATCTTATAGATACCATCAAGTGCTATAGGTAATTTACTTCTTGGCACTGAAATATCTTCATTTAGTTTTTTAGTTCCATAAATAGTAACTGCTGGAGATGCATTACGTCTTGCAAACCAAAGTTTACTTGCCTCAGCATCATCTTTTGCTATTACAAAATCACTTGAGCCATTTTCATCAAATGAATCCCTTAAAGTATAAAGTTCAGCATTTACTTGCTCTATGGATGAACCATCAACATCTCCAACTAAAATAGCTCCCGCATCTTCAGGCAGATCAATATTAAACTTCTCTCTAACAGCTTTAATTACTAAAGCATCAAGGAATTCCATAGCAACAGGATTTGCTCCAGCAGCTAAAGATTTAAATACTGCATTCATAGCTTTATTTACATCTGGAAAGATTCCCATATATGTCTTTTTAAACTTTGGTTTTGGTATAAGTTTTAGAGTAATCTCTGTAATAATTGCTAAAGTACCCTCGCTGGCTATTAAAATACCAGCTGTGTTATACCCTGCCACATCTTTTATAGTCTTTTTACCTGCTGTGATGATCTCACCATTTGGTAAAACAGCTCTAAGTGCTACCACATAATCTTTTGTGATACCATATTTAGCCGCTCTCATTCCACCAGCATTTTCAGATACATTTCCACCTAAAGTTGAGTAATTCTCACTTGCTGGATCTGGTGGATAAAATAAACCTACTTTTTCCACTGCCTTTTGAAAATCCATATTAATAAGACCAGGTTGAACAACACCAACCATATTTTCCATATCGATCTCTAAAAGTTTATTCATATGACGCTCTAAAGATAAAACAATACCACCATCATTTGGTAAAGCTCCACCTGTAAACCCACTACCAGCACCTCTTGGTACTATAACAATATTAAATTTATTACAATATTTTAAGATATTTGATACATCTTTTTCATCCCTTGGAAAAACAACTGCATCTGGCTCAAATCTTGATTTAGTAGCATCATAACAATATGCAATCATATGAGCTTTATCAACTTTGATATTCTCTTCACCAACTAAATTTTTAAAATACTCTAAATGTCTTCGTTCAATCATTTTATATCCAATAATTCTTTATAATATTTTGTATATTCACCTATTGATTCAGAACTAAAATCAAAACTACCTGTTTCTATCTTTTTAACCCTTGTATAAAAAGGGGTCATCTTTTTTTCATTTTCATAGCTTATATCAAAGCTATCTACAATTTTAAATGTTCTAGAATCTAATAAATAAGCCTTCTTTTCAATAATTAATACTAAAGATCCTAAGTTTTGCTCAATTGCAAATTGTTGCATCAATTCTTTTGTAGGTATAGGAGACTCATTAACCTTTAAAAATGAAGAAAATAGATCTGGATGTAAAAAATTATAATCTCTTAATTTATTTCTTATGACAAGAAAACTATCTATATTTGGTGCTATAACTATACTTGCTTCATATAGGTATTTTAGTATTACCTTATCACCTTTTGATACTTTTAAATTAGTCATAGGTATCGCATCTTGTTTTAAATCAGTATATTTTTTAAATTCTAATTTTGATCTTTTATCATCTGATTGAACAACACTTGCAATTGCTATAACCATTGGAGTATCTTTTTTATTTATTACTATTCCACTTATCCCAATTTTTAGATTTGGAATATCAATATATCCAAAATCTTCATCTTGCATTTGTGTAATAGTATACTCTTTTGTACGTTGTACTGTTTTATCATAATTTAACTCAGCATCAAACTGAGCTTTTGATTCTTCAATTTTAGGTGGCTTTTTTATACCTTTTGCTTTTGGATTGTTACCAGAGGGATTCATAGGTCCAGTATCCACAGCATTTGATAAACTAAAAGATATCCCTAATAATAAAAAAACTTTAAATAAATTGTTTAATCTCATCTAAATCTCTTAGCCTTTTAACTCAGCTAATTTCTCCTTTACAGCATCCACATGACCTTTTACTTTTACTTTAGTCCATAATGCAGCAATTTCACCCTCTGGGTTAATTATAAATGTACTTCTAACTACACCCATACTCTCTTTACCCATAAATTTCTTTAATTGCCATACACCATAATCTTCACACATTTTTTTCTCTTCATCAGCTAAAAGTGTAATTTCAAGCTCTTTTTTCTCGATAAAGTTTCTATGTTTTTTTGGAGAATCTGGACTCACCCCTAAAATAATTGCATCAAGCTCTTCAAAAGCTGGTAATGCAGCTGTAAAATCACAAGCCTCAGTAGTACAACCTGGTGTATTATCCCTAGGATAAAAATATAAAACTATCCACTTTCCTTTAAGATCTCTTAGTGAAATCTCAATCTCATCTTGATTTGGTGCACTAAATTCTGGTGCCTTATTTCCAACTTCTAACATCTTTGTAACTCCTATTTAATTGCAATAAATGTGGTAAAATTCAACCATTTAAATATGGTCTGAACCTCTTTAAAACCAGCATCTAAAATCATTTTTTTATTTTCATCTTCACTGTAAGGTATCAAAATATTTTCTAAAGCTTCCCTCTTTTGAGATATCTCAAACTCCGTATATCCTTGCTCTTTTTTAAACTCATAATACAAATCTATAATATCTTTATGAAGATATGGATCATCGTATATAATCTTTTCACTAAAGATAAACATACCACCCTCTTCAAGACCATCATATATCTTTTTAATAAGTTTTTCCCTTTGTAATGGTCTTATAAATTGTATTGTATAGTTTGAAAGTACAAGTTTTGCATCTTTTATATCAATATTGAATATATCATCACAATGTAAATCAAGATCAACACTTAATGCTTTTGATTTATTTTGTGCTCTTTTTAACATAGCTTCAGAATTATCTACACCAATTAAGTTTAGCTCTTTTTTTGTTTTTCTTTGTAGTTCAATTAAAGTTGTAGCTGTAGAACACCCTAGGTCATAAATAATATCACCATCCGAAAGCTTTTTTGATGCCATATCTGTTATCAATTTTATAACATCGTTATAAAAAGGAACAGAACGATTTAACATATCATCAAAAACCGAAGCAATCTGTTCATCAAACTCAAACTGCTTTTCAATCTCTTTATCAAATACCTTATCAGTCATGTCTTTATTATATCTATTTATAGGTAAAAATGACTTGATAAGCATATAAAACAACTCTTAATTATGTAAAGTAAATTTAATTTTTTATTAGATAAAATGGGCTCATGTTAGATTGGTTATTTGGAAATAATAAAAAGAAGAAAAAAACATCAACATCAACAGGATCAAAGAGTTCTGCTGGAGCAAAAACTACTAAAACATCTGCTTCACGTAAATCGAGTGTTGCATACTCTATGGATCTTCCACAAGAGATGCAATATATTGATCTTAAAACAGTAAGAAAGATCATGCACTCTATTATCCAAACCTATAAGATGATCGATTATGGTAAAAAAAGTGATTCTGAATTGGGCGTAAAAGAGTGGCACTCTTGGCAAGTTGGTATTATGTTTAAATTGTATCAGTCTGGAGACAGAGTTTTTATTGGGGGAGCCGATAGAAAAAATATGTTTCCTAAAAGTGTTCTTGATGGTGGCGAAGGTGCTGCACAGAGAATCGTAGAAAATTTTGCGCAAAAATATAGCTCAAAAGTAAATCTTAAAGCAACTAAAGATGCCCTATCTAGCCAGTTTGATTGGACAGCTAGAGAAGTGGGATATCTACTTTATCTTATCACAGAAGAGTAAAATAAAATTCATCTTTAAAGTTTTGGAAATAAAACTAAAAAAGTTTATTTCCAAACTTTAAAATCACACTATCAATACTTAAACAAACCTCTACAAATCTATTATTAATCTCTTTAACTTTCTTTGCCATGCTATATCCTTTAAAATGTCCCATTTGAAAGGGAACCTATTCTTTTTAAATTTCTTTTAACACTGGAAGTAAATTCCAGATAAAGAAACAAATCCTAAAGAGAACAACGAGTTGTCTTTATTTTGTTTTGTTAATAGAATTTTATACTTTTTTTTCAAATGACTTAAAAAATATTGCAATTTGTAATGTTTTTCTATATAATTTCTAAAATTTAATATAATTTCCATAGAAATTAACACCAAAGGGGATCATTATGTTGATAGTTCAAGAGATCATTGAAAAACTAAAAGATATCATCAGTAGAGATAGTGGTGATGAGAAAAAGGTATTTGATAAGGATGTGGCAACAGCACTAAATATTAGCCAAGCAAACTTTGCAACTATGAAAAATAGAGCAAAGATACCATATACAAATATCCTAGAATTTTGTGCAAAGAAGAAGATATCCATAAATTGGCTTTTATATAATCAAAATCCAAGCTCATTAGTGGATTCTACAGATAAATACTGGATAAAATATTTTCCAGCTATAAATGTATCTGCTGGTGGTGGTGCATATGACGATGATGATGAGTTTGAATCTTTAGAGATTCCTGCTTACTTTATAAATATGTTAGGTGGTAAAAACAATATCAAAAATATCCATGCTATAAATGTTGTGGGTGATTCAATGGAGCCTACACTAAATAGTGATGATATTATATTTATTGATAAAACTAAAAACTCTAATGTAAACAACCAAGTATATGCTTATACTACACAAGATGGTCTTTTTGTAAAAAGGCTTATAGATAATAAAAATGGAACGATAGATATTATTTCAGACAATACAGACTATGTAAAGCAAAATCTTAGTGCCGATGAGATGAAAGTATTAGGTAAGGTTGTAGGGTCTTTTGGGATGATCTACTAAAAAAGGGAACAATAGTTAAACTATTGTTCTACTTTTTTTACAAAACCATATTCAACAGCGAGTTCTTCAACTCTACTCTTAACTAGATCAAGTCTCCATTTATGTCTTTGCGCATATTTTACAAGCTCTTCTTCCCTTTGTTCTTCATTACACATTATGTAAATCTTTTTAACAAATGGCTTAGTTACCTGTATAGCTATAAGTTGAAAATAATTCTCCTTACATGTTTTGGAGCAAAATGCTTTGCTCATCGCAATTTTCTTTCCGCAAAATGGACATTGTGACATTAAATTGTACCTTTTTCCTTTGGTTTTATCTTATAATATTTAGCATTGGTTACATCTTGAAGATATTTAGGGTCTACTTCATGTAGAGCAATGATATCAACCTCTACTCCCTCTTTTATCCAGCCTTTACCGCTGTCAACAATAATATTCTTACTAAACATATCTACTAATTCTTCTTTTGAGATTATAGTCTCTTCCATAATATTACACTCGTATAATTGATAGATTAATTTTCACTGAAAATTACACTATCAATCGTATATCCTTTATTTGAATGATTTTTAACTATTCCATAATACATTTTTTGTCTAATTTTATTTACAACATTTCTCATTGTAAATACAGACATCTTTTTACCTTTCCATACCTTATCTTGAATCTCTTCATAATCAGTAATATCAGTACCTTTATCAAGAAGTAATCTTAAAAGACCATATTCAAGTTTTGTAAGATCTATCTTTTTACCAAACTTATCGAAGAAAAGTTCTCTATAGTTATCATAATAGAAACCTTCAGAGAATTCATACTTATCTCCCCTTTTAGTTTGGTTCAGGCACATTATAGTACTTAAAGTAAGATCTTTAATATTTAGAGGACGTGAAAGGAATGCATATGCAGAGTTATTTACTGCTGCAATAATGTTTTCTTCATTATCATCATCTGAAACCACTATCTTTGGTGTAGAAGCTGCGTATTTATATAATAATCCACAAGCATCCACAAAACTCATATCATTTATTTTTGTATCTAGAATAATTAAATCGAATCTGTTGTTTTCAAGTTCGAAAATTATCTCATCACTTGATTGAGATAATTTACACTCTTTGAAAACCTCCGACATCTCATCCAAAAGCTCTTCATGTGTGCTAACAATTAGTAGTTTTGCGTTAGACGGTTGTCTTAAACTTTTAATCATTTTTAACATAATTAAATTCCTTATATTAAATCAATGTTATAATCTTAGCAAAAAAAATTATTTTTGTCAAAGATGTCAAAAAGTTGTAATTTTTTTTAAGTAAAATCTAACTTTTTGTTTCCTCTTTTACTTCTTGTTCAAAGATATGCTCCTGCCTTAAGCTGATACCTTTCATATGTGAAATTGGCATAGCAAAAGCAATTCCATCACCTGTACTGGTGATGTGTAATCTGTGAATTATTCCTTGTAAAACTTTCTCAACTAAAGCATCAGGTAATATAAATAACAACACTTCATCCCCAGCTTCAGGAATAAATCTATACATATTATCCATCTCACCAAGCCCCATACCATGAGCACTAAAGTGTGTCACACCTGTTGCACCAGCTTCCCTTGCTGCATTTATTGCATCATCTCTTTTATCATTTGGAACAATCACAACAACTGCACTAAAATTAAGATTAAAAGCTTGTGTTTTTTCTGCTGCACCTACATTTATTTGTGCCATTCTAAAGTCATCAATTTCTGATGTTTCTTTTGGAATATGTGCTTCTTCAATATCAGTATCACTCTTAACACCAAATTTCTCAGTATACAATCCATAAATCATAACTGTGATCATAGGGAAAAGTGAAGCAAATGCAATAAGACCAAATCCATCAATAAGAGGACTTCTTCCTTCAATATTTGTAGCAAGACCAATACCAAGTGCCGCTACTAGTGGAACTGTTACCGTTGAAGTTGTAACCCCACCTGAATCATAGGCAATAGGAATAATATATTTTGGTGAAAGATATGTAAGAACAATAACAATAAGATATCCAACAATAATATAATAATGAATCTCTCCACCTGTTACGATTCTAAACGATCCAAGTGCAATACCAATTGCAACACCAGCTGCAACAAAGATTCTTAATGCAAAGTCATTGATTTTACCATCACTAATCTCTTTTGCTTTTTTAGCAATAGCCATAAGTGCAGGTTCTGCCATAGTAGTTGAAAAACCAATAGCAAAAGCAAAAGCAAAGATAATATATGTGGAATCCATCTTCGTAAGTTGATATGCCATAGACTCACCAAGACTAAATAAACCAAGTTCAAGCCCAAGGATAAATGCATATAAACCAACAATAACAAGTATAAATCCTAAAAATACTGTTTTTAAATTGTCAATATTTTTCTTAATCACACCATATTGGAAGAAAAGGATAATAAGTAAGATAGGTAATACATCTTTTACAACATTTAAAATACCAGTAACAATAGATGCAGCACTTACAGTTGCAACTTCACTAACTTTAGCTTCGATAACTACATCAGCTACCTCTTTTGCTTCAACAAAGTTATATACAAAGATACCATAAACCTGTACAAATATCATAGGAGTAAGAGAAGCAAAAGCAATAAGACCAAATCCATCAATTACAGGGTTTCTACCTTTAATAGTTGATGCAAGTCCAATACCAAGTGCAGCAACAAGAGGAACCGTAACAGTTGAAGTCGTAACCCCACCAAGGTCATAAGCAAGTCCAATGATCTCTTTAGGTGCTGCGAATGTTACCGTTACAACGGCAATATATCCAGCGATGATATAGTAGTGGATTGGATGCCCCTTGATAATCCTAAATACACCAAGTAAAATAGCAAAACCAACAGAAAGTGCAACAACATATCTAAGTACATCTGCATCAATTCTACCACTACTAATAGCAGCAGCTTTATCAGCGATTACCGCAAGAGCTGGTTCAGCAATAGTTGTACCAAAACCTATCATAAAACCAAAAATTAATACCCAAAAAGTTGACTTTGCAGCAAACTCTTTAGCTAAATTCTCACCAACAGGGAATATACCAATCTCAAGACCTTGTAAAAATATAGCAAGACCAACACCAACAATTATTAGACCAATAGTAGTAGATAACCAAGTGTCAGGAACAGCTTGGATTATAGCCAATTGGAAAAATAAAATCACTATTACAATAGGTAATAGATCACGAAACGACTCTTTTAAAAGTTTTAGAAAAAAACTAAACTGCATAACTTCCTCTTTTTAGATATAGGATATATTTAAATCTATCCTCTGATCAAACAATATGATCAATTGACTCTCTAAACTTTAGTAATTCCTCTGGACGTCCCAAAAGAACTAAAGTATCCCCCTTGTCAATTTTATGATTAATACCTGCGCTAAAAAATATAAATTTTTCGCTAAGCTCCTTATCTTGAATCCCTAAGATGATTATATTCCCTTTTTTTATTTTATTTAGCTCACTTAAAAGTATACCATCAAACACAGAATCTTTTTTAACTGTGATCTCTTCTATACTTATATCTGCTTTGCTAAATAAAATATTATCAAGTAGATCTAAGATATAAGGTTTACGTAATAACCTAAATATTCTAAATGCACTTATCTCATATGGATTTAATATCTTATTGGCCCCAGCTAAAAGAAGCGGTTTGTTATTATCAATATCAGATGATAACGAAATAACTTTTATAGTTTTATTATAACTCCTAACACTAAGGGTTATAAAGAGATTATTATTTTTATTTTCACTCAAAATAAAAAATGCTTTTAATGATTCATCATCTAAAGATAACCGCTCTAAATTCTCATCTTCCATCAAAGACATAATCATAGGAGTAAAGCCAAACTCTATAATTTTATCTTTTTTAGATTCATCATCTTCTATTATTAAAACATCATATCCACGCTCTTTTAGTATTAAAGCGATCTGTTTTGATATATCATTAAAACTATATATGATTATTCTATTTTTCATTTGAGACTCTTTTAAAAAACTTTGATCTTTTAGATAAGATGCTTGATTTAAATTTCATTATGGAATCATAGTAACCTATTACTATCAAAATATCTTGTGATTTTATAATATACTCTTGCTTGTCAGGATTAAAATTAAACTCCCTACTCTCATCTTTTGATACTATACCTATTAAGGTAAGATTATATTCTCCAAAATTTAAAGAGTTAAGATTCTTTCCTATATAAATAGAATTATCAAGTATCTCCACCTCTTCCATCACTGCGTGTTTGTCATTTAGTAAAATATCATCAATAGCATCAAAGGCTACAGGTTGCCCTACATATTCAGAGGCTACTAAAGCTGTGATATCATTTGTAAGTACAACCTTATTTGCCCCAGCTATATACATCTTTTTCTCTACTTGTTTATTATTGGCTCTAGCTATTATATTTATATCACTATTTAGTGATCTTACCCCTAAGATTATTGCTAAGTTTACAGAATCATTATCAGCCAAAGCTATCACTGCTTTTGCTTTTCTTTGTACTCCTAAGCTCTCAAGAAGAGATACACTTGTAGCATCCCCTTTTATTGTAGTATAGTTTAGGTATTTACTATCGATAAATTGTTTCTCATCATTATCTATAACTATAAACTTCTCTTTTACCTCAGATAATTGCTGGGCCAAAACCTTACCCATCCTACCAAAACCACAAATAATGATAAACCCATCCATAGAATTTGCTTCCCCTATGGACTTTTCCTCTTTTATCATTCTAAGTTTCTCTTGCAGAGCTGTTGTAACAATAGAAGTAAAAAAAGCGATTACAGCTATACCTCCCACAACTAAAAACAAAGTAGCTATTCTACCCGGTGTAGTTACTGGTGATATATCTCCAAATCCAACTGTAGTGATAGTGATGATAGACCAATAAACAGCATCAAAATAGTTATCAATATTTGGATTTACCCCTGCACCTTCATATATAAAGATGATAGTTGAGCCAAAAGCGATAGCTATAAAAAATAAAAGTGCTAGAGTTACAAACTCAAACTTTTTTTCTACAAATACTCTTCTAAACTCATTTATAGAGCTTGTATATCTAAGTATCTTAAAAAGCCTAAAGATCATAAGGATTCTAAGTATCCTTAGAGGTCTATAAGCCGGAAGTATAGCAAGTAAGTCTATTATAGACATAGGAGAGAATATAAATCTAACTTTATCTTTAAATACTCTTTTTAAAGAGCTATTTAGATTAAAACTCACATTTAAAAACTCTGCTTTTTCATAATCTTCTATAATCTGTTTATGCATATGGGTCACTGTCCAAAGCCTTGCTAACCACTCAATGATAAAAATAATAATAGCAAATATCTCATAGATATTTAGGATTTTAATTTGTTTGTGATTTACTTCATAAATAAGAATTGCTACTGTACTAAGTACTAGAAATATCATAAAAAAATCAAAGTATTTTTTGTATTTGAAGCTTGGATCTTCAAGAAGTTGATAGGTGAAGTGTTTGATAGAATAGTATCTTTTGCTTGATTCTAAAAAGTATGCGAAACTTATGATTAGATTTTTCATTTAGATACTCTTTTCTTTAAAGTGGGATCTCTCCCACTTTATTAAATAGTTTAGACTATACCTGGTGTTCAGTTTTTTTAGATAATCTCTCTTTTTGAGATAAGTAAGAGTTTACTGCTCCTAAATAAGCTTTTGCTGTTGCTAACATTGTATCGATACTTAAACCATGTCCTACAAATGATGGTGTATTTTCATCAAATACTACTCTTGTAGTTACTTTAGCTAAAGCATCTTTTCCTTCTGTAACTGATGTTACATTATAAGATTGTAAATCTCCTGTGATACCTGTTAATCTATCGATTGTTTTAAAGATCGCATCCATAGTACCCTCACCAATATTTGCATCTTTCATAACTTGATCTTTATATTTAATAGATACAGCTGCCATTGGCATACCGTTTGAACAATCAGAGATTTGTAATCCAATTAACTCATAAGTCTTATCTTGATTTAAAGACTCATCTGTGATTAACATTCTGATATCATCATCTGTTACATCTTTTTTCTTATCTGCTAAGATTTTAAATCTCTCAAATGCTGAATTTAACTCTTCATCAGATACTTTATCAAATCCTAAGTGCTCGATCTTATCTCTAAATGCTGCTCTTCCTGAGTGTTTACCTAAGATTAAAGTAGAGTCTTTAAATACACCCACATCTTCAGGTCTCATGATCTCATAAGTCTCTTGGTGTTTTAATACACCATCTTGGTGGATACCACTTTCGTGAGCAAAGGCATTTTTACCTACGATTGCTTTGTTTTGTTGTGGTTCTACACCTGTGATAGTAGCTACTAATCTTGACGTTGGGTAA
>CAYFGQ010000049.1:0-25901 GCA_964342525.1 uncultured Arcobacteraceae bacterium | reverse complement strand
ATTGAGCATTATGAAACTATGCTTGCTCAGGTGGGGATCTCTTATAGGTTTTAGGATATTGAAGAAGGATATATTTGTAAATAAATATATTATTGATAAAGACTCTAGAATAAAGGTTTTAAAACAAAAGTTTTTATTCTATGGTTTATAGGACTTAGTGTAAGGTAAATCAATTTTAGTTAATACTAAAGAAAAATATTCAACAAATTTTAAAATATATTAAGGATATAAATTGAATCCATTTAGTGCAAAGTTTAGCCCAGAGTTTCCAAAATTATTAGAATCTTTAGGTGGAACTATTATGCTTACTACTTATCAAACAGGTAAGGTGATATTTTTAAGTACAAAAGAGGGGAAAATAACTCAACTTATACGTGACTTTGATAGACCTATGGGGGTTGGCTTTTATGGTGATTTTATGGCTATGGCTCTTAGGACAAATCTTACAATATTTAAAAATTCAAAAAATCTAGCAAAAACATATCCTAAAAAAACTAATACATATGATACCTTATATTATCCAACAGCTACAAATATAACAAGTTATATAGATACTCATGATATATGTTTTTCAAAAAGTGGATTAGTTGCAGTAAATACAGCATATAGTTGTTTAGTAAAAGTAGATGGACAAAATTCTTTTGATCCAATTTGGTTTCCCCCTTTTATAGATAGGTTTGCAAGTGGAGATGCTTGTCATCTAAATGGTGTATGTACTGATGAAAATGATGAAATAAGATATGTAACAGCCTTTGCTCAAACTACAGAACCTGGTGGTTGGAGATTAAATAAACTTACTACAGGTACTTTATATGATATAAAAGAGAAAAGATTTCTTTGTGAAGATCTTCCTATGCCCCACTCACCAAGAATATATAAAAATGAGCTTTATGTTCTTTTATCTGCAAGTGAAGAATTAGTAAAAGTAGATAGAGTTAGTGGAAAAAGAGAACTTATTGTAAAGATAGATGGTTTTATACGTGGACTTAGTTTTTATGAAAATTACGCTTTTGTAGGAGTAAGTAAACTTAGAAAGTCTCACACCTTTGGAGATCTACCAATAGCAAAGAAAAAACTATATGCAGGATGTGTAATAGTTAATTTGGATACAAAAGAGATAGTAGCAGAAGTTTATTATGATGATGCCTTAGAAGAGATTTATGATGTGGCGTTTATACCAAATGCAAAAAGGGTAAATATAATAAATCATAAAATGATAGATGAAATACCTGCCATTATCACTTCTAAAAATGAATCATGGGTCGAAAAAAAAGAAAAAGATAATAAGTAAAAATAAAAAATTTAATATTGATTTTTCACTCAAAGAGGAGTAGGTTTCCCAAAGTAATAACCTTGGGAATAATCAACTCCTAATTTTACTATCACTTTAAATATCTCTTCATTTTCTACAAACTCTGCTGTTGTTTTTATCTTTAATTCTTTTGCTAAGGATACTATTGTTTTTACTGTGAGTAGGGCAGATTTATCTTTATGAATATTTTTGATCAAAGATCCATCTATCTTTAATATATCTGGTTGATAGTTTAAAAGCCTCTCAAAGTTAGAATAGCCTGTTCCAAAGTCATCTATAGCTATTCTTACTCCCATTCTTTTTACATCCCTTACAAAGGCTTTAATGATATTAAAATCCTTTACATCTTCATCTTCAAGAAGTTCAAATATAATTTTTGAAGCTTTATCTTTATTTTCTTCAAGTAAAGAGTATATTTTTTCTCTTATTGTTTGATTTTCTATATCAAGAGCTGAGATATTTATAGATATCTCTTTATTTGTTTTTTTTAGTGCTTCAAAGGAGTTATCTAAAATAACAGAGGTGATATGGGTATAGTATTTACCTTTTTTTGCTATATCTAAAAATGAAAAAGGTGTAAGTATTTCACCCTTTTCATTTTCAAGCCTTACTAAAGACTCATATTTCTTTATCTCTTTTGTTTGATTATCTACTAAAGGTTGAAAGTAGGAGATAATCTTTTGATTATTTAAAGCATTTTTGATTATTTGCAGTATCTCTATATTTTTACTTGCTTTATCATACTCTTTTTTTGCAAGTTGATTTGCAATGAGAAAGTTACCTTTATTTTGCTCTAGAAGTTTTTGTCCATGACTTGCATTTTCTAAGGCATTTTCTCCATACGCTAAGCTCATAGAGGTTGAGATATTATAATCAAGACCAAATATCTTTATTTTCTTATCATGGATATCATCTTGATATGTTTTGATCCTCTCTATAATATCTGAACTTTTTACTTCACATTCAGGTAACTCTTTTGCTAGGGCAAATTTCCCCTTATCTAAGATAAATATTTTAGAAAAATCATATTCTTTAGGTATAAATTTAAAAAGGTGTTTTGAAAACTCTTCTTGCAATTGCTCACTAAGTTTATGTCCAAAGAAGTTCTCTATATCAGAAAAATCTTCTATTTGGATAAATACTATAATAGGGTTTGAAAAAGTCTCTACAAGATCGCTTAATTGTCTTTTATGATTCATTATGTCAGAGATATCAGTTCTAAGGGCTATATACTCTACAATCTCTCCATGGTTATCTAAAATAGGTCTTATGGTTGATTTTACATAGTAAGATTTTCCTTCTTTATTGATATTTTTAATCACCCCTTCCCATGTTTCTTTTTTATCTTTTATTGTATTCCATAACTCTTCAAAAAGTTTTGGGGGATTATCAGGATGTCTTACAATATTATGATTTTTACCTAAAAGTTCATCTTTTGTATATCCAGACATATTACAAAAGTTTTTATTTACATATGTGATGATTCCTTTTGGATCTGTTTTTGATACTATGGAGCTTCGATCTGTAATCTCTTGGTATTGATTTAGAAAGTTTAAGTTTGTTTGATTCATTCTTTTTAATAATATATTTGATACAACCCTATCTAAAGTATCAATAAAACCATAAACCTCAAGGGGTTTTATTATATAACCATCCACATTTAGTTTTATACTTTCAAGTAGATAGTTGTGTTCACTATGGGCTGTAAGAATTAATATGGAGATATCTTTATCTATTTTTTTGATCTGTTTAATCATCTCAAAGCCAGACATATTTGGCATATTTAAATCAGTGACAATTAGATCGATATCATTTTGTTTGAATTTTTCAAGGCCATCTAAGCCATCAACTGCAAGATATACATTTTTAAAAAACTCATTAAACATAGCCGTAGCTGATTTTCTAGAGATTTCATTATCTTCAATATAAAGTAGATTTAAATCTTTACATTTAGCTAGTATATCTCTTATATCTTCCATAGGGATTGTTTTACTCTTTTACTAAGAGATGGTATCCTACACCAGATATATTTTCAATTGATTCTTTTCCTATTTTTAATCGAATTTTATTTAGTAAAGATTTTAAAGCACTCTCACTTGGATACTCATCTTCCCAAACATAGGATTTAATCTCATCGGTTGGAACTGTTCTATTTTTATTTTTTATTAATATTCTTAGTAGTTTTTTCTCTAAGTTTGTTAGGCTTAGTTTCTCACCATTTTTTTTGATAATAGTATTTTTTAAAATATCATATTTTACATCGTTTTTAAAGTTTATTGTAAAATCTCCATTTTCTAAAATAGTTTCAGCACTATTCTTTAAGGTAGTTAATAGATCATTAAAATCAATAGGCTTTACTAGATAATCCACAAGATGAAGTTTTACTGCGTCCATTAAATAATCTTTTTCTGTATATGCGGACATGATAATAATAGGAATAGTTTTATTTTCATTTCTTATATATTTTGCAAACTCTATACCACTATCCCCATCAAGCTCAATATCTGTAAGGATAATATTTATAGTTTGTTCTTCATATATCTTTTTTGCTTCTTCAACTGAAGCAACATCAATAATGTTTTTACAAATTAACTCTAAAGTTTTACATACAGATTTTCTAATCTCTAATTCATCTTCCACATAAAGTACAGTAGAGTTTTTAAGTATATCTGTTAGTGAGTGTTCTATCTCCATTTTTTACTCCTTAATTATTATACCAAATCTTTTTTATATGGTATCTTCTAAAGAAAGTTTTTTAACATATTCATAACCCATCTCATAAGCTTTATCTAAACAGCCCACGTCTAAAAAATGAAACTTCCCAATCTCTGGTGGTTCGATATAAATATCAACCTTATGGATTCTTGTGGCAATATTTGCATAAAACATTAAAGCTAAAACTCTTTTTAGCCTTTTTAAAAAAGATAGTTTTGTAAAATCTAACTTTCTTACCGGATTTACATTTATTCCAATTGTTTTATCAACTACACCATCTAGGGGCTCATAGGGAAGATTATTTGTAAAGCCACCATCTATATAATAAGAGCCATCTTTAAATTGGGGTTTAAATATTGGGAATAGGGCACATGATGAAAGGATAGCACTTAAAAGATCACCTTGATGAAAATATTTTGTTTCACCACTATTAAAATCCACAGCATTTATATAAAGGGGTTTTTGAAGCTCTTCAAAATTTCTATAAGGTAGTATTGATTCTAAAAACTCTCGCTCATTTTCAAATCTATAAAGGGAGCCTTTAAAATAGTTAAATTTAACAAGCTTTTTAAAATCTAAACTTTTTATTACTTTAAAAGATTCATCTGCACTAAGCCCTGAAGCAAGTAAAGTAGCTGCAATAGCACCTCCACTCGCACCACTATATGCTTTAAACTCTAAGCCAATCTCTTCAAAATATTTAACTGCTCCCAATCCAAAAGCAGCGCGACTTCCACCGCCTGATAATATAAGACCATAATCCATTAATTCACTTTTTTATATTTTATTACTTTTTTGTGACTAATCTTATCATAAGATATGTTTTTGTTGCCTTTTGCTTTTCCCTTTAATAGAGTTTCCTCCACGGCTAGAGACCACATCACTAAATGGTCTTAAAAACTTTGGTAATTTTCTCCCACCAACTTTTAAAATATCTTCCACTAAAATATCTGCTACTTTTTGCTCATCTAAGCCTTGCTCTTTGGTGATGAACTCAAATAGATAAAAAGCTAATCTATCTAAAGAGATTTGCCATGTAGAATGGGTTTGATTATAAAGCCACTTTGAAAACTCTAAAAATGTTTCATATACACTTTTATCTTTAACTAGTAGGGCAAAGGTTTTAGTAAAGTTTCCACTATTATAAATTAAATCCCAAAATCTCGCAAACCTTTTCATATCTTGCATAAGATTAAAAGGGATGATATTATTTGCTAAAATCTCATAGGGTGCTTTATTTGAATAAACCATACCATGCTCTATATCGTGTCTATCAAGAGTAGTTCCCGATAGTTTTTTAAGTATTCCCACTTGGATTTCACTTTTACTTAAAGAGCAAAGATAATCAAGATTTTCACCAAAACTTTCTACTGATTCTCCTGGAAGTCCTATGATTAGATCAAGATGGATATGTGCATTTGTTTCATTTTCTAAAAAGGCTAAATTCTCTTTTATCTTTGGAATATTTAGATTTCTTTTTATATTTTTTGCTATATCTTTTTTTAGGGTTTGTATTCCAATTTCTAATTGTAATGATGCTGGAGGGAAGAGTTTAATCTTCTCTTTTAGTTTTTCTGGGAAATTATCAGGTATAACCTCAAAATGTGCAAGATAGTGTTCATCCTTTGCTAAGAAATAATCTAATATCTTAGTAGCACTTTTTATATTTAGATTGAAGGTTCTATCTATAAATTTATAGTTTCTAACTCCTCTTTGCCAAAGTATTTCAAACTCATTAAGTAGTTCATCTATATCAAACTCACGTACTTTCTTATCGATTGATGAGAGACAAAACTCACAAGAAAAAGGGCAACCTCTTGAAGCTTCCACATAGATATATCTATGGGCTACATCATTATCATCATATAAATAATATGGTAGTTTTATTTGGGATAAATCAAGCTCTTTTGGTGGGTGAACTCTTTTTTCAGGTTTATCTCCTCCTAATAACTTTTTACAAAGTTCATAAAAAGAGATTTCTCCTTCCCCTTGGATAATATAATCTGCATATTTTGTATCCATCCTAAAGGGTTGATATGAAACTTCAGGACCACCTAAAACTATAATAGTATCAGGGCTTACTTTTTTGATCACCTCTATAAGTTTTTCCACATCCAAAGCATTCCAAATATATACACCTATACCTACTATTTTAGGATTGTGTAATAATATCTTTTCAGCTATATCTGAGGTGTTTTCATTTATCACAAACTCTTTGATTAAAGTTTGTGATTCAAATCCCCTTAGATTTGCTTTTATATATCTAAGACCTACACTTGCGTGAGTATATCTTCCATTAAATGTTGTAAGTAAAATCTTGCTCATATATTACTTTTTAACAATATCTTTTTTCAGTTTTAACCTTATATAGAAGATACCAATAATAGCTATAAGAACTAGCACACAAATTGTAGCTATTTTTACATATTCACCCACAAGTTCTTGATTTTCACCGATAAAAAATCCGATCATTGCAAGGATAATTACCCAAATACCTGCACCTAAACTTGTATAGATACTAAACTTCATAAGATTCATTCTTGCAAGACCTGCAGGAAGTGAGATATATTGCCTAACAGCAGGGATCAATCTTCCACTAAAAGTAGAGATATGTCCATGTTTTGCAAAGAAATCTTCCATTTTCTCTAGAGTCTCTTCTTTTAAAAGTACATATTTACCATATTTAGAAATAAAAGCACGTCCAAACTTTATAGCTAAGAAGTAGTTAAATATTGCTCCAGCTAAGGATCCACCAATACCAGCAGCAATTGCAGCAAATAAATTCATCTCCCCTTTTGATGCTAAATATCCAGCTGGAATCATTACTACCTCACTTGGAAAAGGGAAAAAACTACTCTCTAAAAACATCATAATAAAGATACCAATATATCCAAAATCTGCAACAGTATTTACTATAAAATCTACTATTTCATGTAACATTATTTAATAACCTTTTGTATCTCTTTTAAATTTTTCATGATATATTTTGCTTTTGATTTTGATTCGTCAAAGCTATGACCTGTTTTTACTTGAATAGTATTTGGAATATTTGCATTTATTGCACACTCAATATCACTACCTTTGTCACCAATAAGCCATGAGCTTTCAAGATCAATTCTTAAATCACTACAAGCTTGATCTACCATACCTGTCAGAGGTTTTCTACAATCACAACCATCATTTGGACCATGGGGACAAAGATAAACACCAGATATCTCTATCCCATAACTAGCAAACTCTTTTACCATCCAGTTTGTTAAGATATCAAAATCCTCTTTTGTATAATAACCTCTTCCTATTCCTGATTGATTTGTAATAACAACAAGTTGGAAACCTTGTTTTTGTAAATATTTACAAGCATCCATTACTCCATCTACAAATTCAAAATCATCTATTTTATAAAGATAGTCTTTTTCTATATTTATTACACCATCCCTATCTAAAAAAACAGTTTTTTGCATTAATTGCCTTGATTATTCTTTAATTATTTTAAGTTATATGTTTGGCTAGAAAAACCATCACTAATAAGGGTGGAACAAATTGTTCCTGTATTAGCTTCATTGATTGTAAGATTTAAAGTATTTGTATTATCTATCTCAATAGTTACACAAATAGCCTTTTCATCATAAAATTCTAGTTTTTTATTATTTATTGTCCATGTTGAGCTATTTAGTGTAACGGCATCTGATATCTTTGAAATAGAGCCATTTACCATATAATAACTTTGTATGGCAGTTGTTGTAGTTCTTATATCTTGTTTTATAGAACTAAGTGAAGCATCGTTTTTAGAACTTAGAAGTTTTGGAACTGCAATACTAGCTATTACACCAAGTATCACAATTGCAAATATTATCTCTAATACACTAAATCCCTTTTTTAACTTTGCCCCACTTTGTCTCATTTTATAAAACCTTAAATGCTTCCTCTAGATCAATCGTACCTTCGTAAAATGCTTTACCAACAATTACTCCAGAGATATTTCCATTTTCTTTACAATTTGTGATATCACTAATATCTTTCACCCCACCACTTGCAATTGTATCTACTCCACTTGCTAATGCTATTGATTCTGTAAATTCTACATTTACACCACAAAGCATCCCATCTTTTGAAATATCTGTACAGATGATAGCTTGAACACCTGCATCAGCAAACTCTTTTGCTAAATCAGTAGCCTTCATAGAACTAACTTCTGCCCAACCCTCAACAGCTACCATTCCATCCATAGCATCAATACCAACAGCAATTGGGTATTTCTTAGCCATGTCTTTTACAAACTGAGGATCTTTTACAGCAATACTTCCTAAAATAAGTCTATCAACACCAAGCTCAACATACATCTTGATAGTCTCTTCATCTCTAATCCCACCACCAAGTTCAATCTTTAGATTACAGTTTTCAATGATTTTTTTGATCTGTTCTAAGTTTGCTGGTTTACCTGCAAAAGCACCATTTAGATCAACAATATGAAGCCATTTACTTCCAAGCTCTTCAAACCTTTTAGCCACTTGCCAAGGCTCATCACTATATATCTTTGCACTATCCATTAGCCCTTTACTAAGTCTAACAGCTTGTCCATCTTTTAAATCAATAGCTGGTAATATATCCACCCAATTCTCCGTTGTAAATTATTGAAGTTAAAAAAATTATATCATAAATAATTCCCATAACCCTCTTTTAAACACTATATTTTTTAAATTTATCAATAATGCTTAAAATAAGGTTTTTATTGTATTTTTGATGATTATTTTAGCCTACTAAATTCTCTATTGTCTCCTCAATAGTTTTAAATTTAAATTCAAATCCAGCATCTAATAATCTTTTTGGAACTACACTTTGTCCATCAGTTAAAACCTTAGCACCTTCAGAAAATATAAGATTTAAAGCAAACTGTGGAACAGGAAGTAAAGTAGGCCGATTTAAAGAACTCCCTAAAGCTTTTGTAAGACCCTTATTTGTAGTGGGAACTGGTGCAGTTAAGTTATAAGCCCCCTCTATAGTTTCATTTTTAAGGGCAAATTCATATGCACTTAAAAGATCATCAATATGGATAAAAGAAAAAGCTTGACTGCCATCTCCAATAGTTCCTCCAACACCCATTTTAAAAGGTGTAAGCATTTTCTCTAAAGCACCACCGTTACCCATAACTATACCAAATCTGAAAATAGCAGTTCTTATATCAAGCTCTTTTGCTTTTAAAGCTTCTTCTTCCCATTCTTTACAAAGATTTCCTAAAAAATCATTTGCATATTTGATATTTTCTTCATTATATTCTTTGTCATTTTTATAAATACCTACAGCAGATGTTGAAATAAAAACTTTAGGTTTATCCTCACATTTAGACATAGCTTCCACTAAAGCTTTTGTAGTATCTATTCTAGAGCTATAAAGAGTTTTTTTGTAATCTTCTGTCCATCTAGCGATAATATTTGCCCCAGCAAGATTTATAATAGCTTCACACTCATTTATAATACTTCTAAGCTGATCTACATTTTTTAGATCAGCTCTTTTTATAGCCACAACTTCATAACCATCTGCTAAGAACATATTTTTTAAATTTGTTCCAACAAAACCGCTTGCACCTGTTATAGCTATCTTCTTCATGATTTATCCTTTTATAGTTTCATAAAGTTATCTAAAATCTTTATCCCATTATCATGAGATTTTTCAGGGTGTGGTTGAAATCCATAAATATTATCTTTATTTACTGCACTTACAAATTCATATCCATAGATTGTTTTACCTATAGTGTATTTATCTTCTGTTTGTGCATGGTATGAGTGTACAAAGTATAGATATGGATTATCAAGACCATCAAATAGTGAAGACTCTTTTGTAAATACTTTATTCCATCCCATATGTGGAACTTTATGATCTTCCATATCCATTTTGTTTTTATCAAAATGTACAACCTTACCAGGGATCAATCCTAGACCCTTATGATCTCCAAACTCTTCTGAGCTCTCAAATAAAAGTTGCATTCCAAGGCAAATACCAATCATTGGTTTACCACTCTTTGAAAACTCTTTTACTGCTTCAATCATGCCAGTTTCATTTAGATGTTCCATAGCATCACCAAAAGCACCAACTCCTGGTAAGATAACCCTATCAAAATTTTTAATTTCACTTGGGTCATTTACAATCTGTGCTTTTGCATCTAGTAGATGACAAGCATTGTATACAGAAGCTAAGTTACCCATATTATAATCAATTATTGCAACCATTTATATCTTTCAAATTTTAATTAAGTATATATTTTACCAAAAACTGTTTTAAAAGCTTGATTTTCATCAATTATTTACTATAATACGAAAAAATTTAAGTCAAGAAAAGGAGCCAATATAATGGAAGCTCTTCATAATTTAGAGATGACAGTCCTTATGACACCAGATAAGGCAAACTTTACTGGTCATGTTCATGGTGGTGAGATATTAAAATATTTAGATCAGGTGGCTTACGCTTGTGCTTCTAGATATTCTGGAAAATATGTAGTGACAATTTCTGTAGATAAGGTATATTTTAAATACCCTATACATGTGGGTGAATTGGTTACTTTTATGGCCTCTGTAAACTATACGGGAAATACTTCTATGGAGATTGGTGTAAAGGTGATAGCTGAAGATATTAAAAGTAGAACAGTAAGACACACAAATTCTTGTTATTTTACGATGGTTGCGGTTGATGATAATGGTAAACCAACACCTATACCAAAGTTAGAGCCAAAAACAGATAATGAAAAAAGAAGACATAAAATAGCCCTAGAGAGAAAAAAGGCTAGGATAGATGGTTGGCATGGTTTTGTGGAGGATCCTGCTAAGGTTTAACCTTAGATATAATCCTCTGAAGCTATCTCAGCTAACTCCCAAAATACTTTATGAAGTAACTTTTTATTTTTTATTTTTCTATCAAGCTCTTCATAGTTGAAGTTAAAGTCTTCAATATATTTAAATACCCTTGTTAATACATAGTGTGGTTCATTTTCATATTGTGGGTTTTTAAAGGCTGCTGCTATTATTTTTTCATCAAATATTTCTATTTTCTTTAAGGCATCAATATCATTCATAACAGTATATGATAAAAATACAACATCATCTTTAAATTTATCAGATAATTCATCAAAGATACCTAGTTTACTTACAAATCTTTTATCATTTAAAAGGTCTTGATCAATGTATTGTAAGGTTTTTTGGCGAATCTCATCATCATAAATAAGATTCATAATATCTAAAATAAAGTATTTATTTTTTTGAAGTAGTGGTGCAAATCTCAGGTTTTCTATATTTCTTGTGGTCGCCATGATTGAGATTTCATTATCATTTTTTAATAACTCAGGCATATAAGATAAAATAGGTTTATTTTGTGGGAAATCACTTGTTTCATATTGGGCAGCCATCAACGCTAACTCACGACTTGCTTTTAAACTTCTATCAAGGTATATATATGTACGGTTATATCTTAGTATGGCTTGTTTTGCAAAGTCAAAATCTTTTAATAGTTCAGGATGAGTATTTCTTAGAATATCATCTCCCATATTATATTTTGTAACTTGGTGATTCCACATATCTTTTTTGGCTTCATTAGTACTTGAAACTGCACCTGATGTTACATTTAAAAGTTTGATCATTATATTTTTATTTCTATAATACTCAGGGCTAATTGCACTTAAAAGTAATCTTTTATCTTGCCAGTAACTTACACTATCAAATATCTTATCAACAATTTCTCTCAATTAATATTCCTTAATCATTTTTTGCATCGCTTAGGGTTAAAGCAAATAGCACTTCACAACTATTTTTTTCTAAAATATCTTTTGCTTCTAGTATTGTTTGTCCTGTTGTAACAACATCATCCACAAGTATCACTTGTAAATTGGATTTACCATTATACTTAAAGTTTCTTGGGTTCTTCTTTCTAAACTCTAAATCTCTTCCAGCGTATTTTACAATATTTTTTGCTTTTAGGGTAGAGTAAATGGGTTTAATATTTATACATTTTAAAGATTTTGCCAATATGGCACTTTGTGAGAAGTGGTGTCTTGTGTGATCATCTATGGGTATAGCTTTTATATTTTTTATCTTAAAATTATTTGCAAAGGTTTTAAAGCTAAGTTTGCCAAGGATTTTAAATATTTTATCCCCATGGAAGTGGTATTTTGAATTTATAAGATCTTTTATCTCTTCATAATTATAAAAACTATATACAAAAAAATCTTTTTGTAATTCCCTTTTATAAAAAGAGGGTTTTAGTAAGTTTTTTTGACAATTTTTACAAATTATAGAAAAAGAAAAACTCTCACAAGATAAACAACGCATAGAGTATTATAACATTAAAATAGTGTCAGAAGTGTAACTGAACTAAATGCAATTTGAACGAAAAATATAATACTGGCTATTAAAAGAGCCATTGATCCATGCTCTTTAATTACTTTAAAATTGATTCTAAGACCAATAGCAGCCATAGCTACTAATAAAAAGTAGTTGCTCACTAAAGATATATATTCAATTAAACCATTTGGAAAAACTTTAAATGTAGCAGCCATAGAAAAAGCTATAAATGCCACAACAAATAAAGGAATTTGAATCTTATTTCCACTTTTTTCTACTTCTTGATTCTCTTTACTAATCATATAAATTAAAAATAAAATCACAGGCGTAAGCATAAGAATTCTACCCATTTTTACTATAGTAGCGCTTTGACCCACATCATCATTTACACTAAACCCAGATGCTATAGCTTGACCTACGGCTTGTAAAGTATTTCCCACAAGTACACCGATATTTACATCACTAAGTTCTAAAATATATGATCCAATAAAAGGAAGTAAAAATATCCCAATAGTACCAAGAAAATTAACAATAGCCACACTTAATGCAGCCTTTTGTTTATCCACATCAAGTATATCTTTAGTAGCAGCAATAGCAGCACTACCACATATACCATTTCCTATTCCCAATGTAAGAGCAAATTTTTTATCAAATTTAAAAAGTTTAGCAAGTAAAACAGAAAAATATAAAGTAAAAATTATAGATATAATGATGAGAATAATCACCTTAAACCCAAGCTGTGAAAGTATCTCAAAATCAAGATTTACACCCATAAGACCTATAGCAAAAGCTAATACTTTTTTCTCAGTAAATACAATTCCTTCGTCATATCTAGAGTGAAATTTTACAAAGTTTCCCACAAGTGCACCAATAATTATGGCAAGGGTAACTGATCCTAAAGAGGGGATAACAAATGATAAAATCTTAGCTACGATAGCTATATTTGTGGCTAAAAATATTCCGTAAAGTATGTTCATATATATCTATTTAAATTTTTGTTGGATTTTAATATAAAAAATATTAATCTTGATTTAATCACTTAGGTTTATAATTTAAAGTTTTATAAACTTGATTAAATATAGGGGGAGAGTAACGGCAATTACTCTCCTTTATGGTTATAATCGACCCTTAATCCATTGTTTAATCTCTTCTTTAAAAAAGATCAATAGGGTAGATAAAAGAGCAGTGATAATTTCTATCACTTTGGCCTCCTTATGTGAGTTTCCCACCAATACCCAAAAACACGCCATAAAAAAACCTCACCACTTATTAAGTGATGAGGTTTTAAACTCACAAAAGGTTATAACCACTAAACCTTTATTTTATATCGTATTGCCGTACGATAAAGAGCTTTTGTCTTGAAATTATTATAATGCTAATAGACTTTAAATAGACTTAAGAAATAATTGTTTATTTTAATGAGGGTTTTTATTTTCTTGAATCACAGGGGTTTGAAGCTAGACTGGTTAGATTTTGAGTAAAATTCAAGACGGAAAGAAAAATATCATGGGAGCTTACTACTGTAAGTGAGTATGATATTTTTCTTGACAACGCAGAAGTTTGCCAAAAGATGACTAGTCTAGTTTTAAAACAGCCATGAAAGCTTCTTGTGGTACGTTCACCTTTCCAATTGCTTTCATTCTTTTCTTACCTGCTTTTTGTTTTTCAAGCAGTTTTCTTTTTCTTGTGATATCTCCACCATAACATTTTGCTGTTACATTTTTACCTGTAGATTTTACAGTCTCTCTAGCAATGATTTCTCTACCAATACTAGCTTGGATAGCTACTTCAAAAAGTTGTCTAGGGATAAGCTCTTTTAGTTGTTTAACAAATACCCTTCCTCTAGATTGTGCTTTCTCTTTTGGTACAATAATACTTAAGGCATCCACAGGGTCACCTGCAACTAAGATATCAAGTTTTACAAGATCACCTGCTCTAAATCCAACAATCTCATAATCAAATGAAGCATACCCTTTTGTACAAGATTTTAACTTATCATAGAAATCCATTACAATCTCATTCATTGGAATATCATATTCAAGTAAAACTCTTTTATTGATATAATCCATTCTGATTTGGATACCTCTTTTTTCATTTAGAAGTTTGATAACATTTCCTAAAAATTCATCAGGAACTAAAATAGTAGCTTTTACATAAGGCTCAGAGATTGTATCTATTTTATTTACTGGTGGAAGTTCATATGGGTTTTGTATCATCATCTCTTCCCCATCAGTTGTTTCAACTTTATATACAACTGTAGGTGCTGTGGCGATTAGATCAAGGTTAAATTCTCTCTCTAGTCTCTCTTTGATAACCTCCATATGAAGCATACCAAGGAAACCAGTTCTAAATCCAGAACCAAGTGCAGAAGATGACTCTGGCTCAAATGATATTGAACTATCATTTAATTGAAGTTTTTCTAATGCTTCCCTTAGATCTTCAAATTTATCAGTTTCTATTGGATAAAGACCAGCAAATACAAATGGTTTTGCTGGCTCAAACCCATCAATCGCTTCATCTGTTGGTTCTCTTGCATCTGTCATAGTATCACCTACTGCGATACCTTCTGTTGTTTTTAAACCAAGAACTACGATACCAATTTCACCAGTTTTAATCTCTTTTGTTTTTTGTCTATTAATTGGGTGAGGATACATAAGATCAAGAACTTTATGTTCAAACTTAGTATTCATCATTCTAAGCATTTGACCTTTTTTGATACTTCCTTCATAAACCCTTACAAGAGCAAGTGCCCCTAGATAATTATCAAACCAGCTATCATAGATAAGTGCTTTTGTTGGAGCATCTTCATCCCCTTGTGGTGCAGGAATAGTCTCTACAATAGAATCAATAAGATCCCTTACTCCAAGACCAGTTTTTGCAGAGATTAGATTATGTTCAGTACAATCAAGACCAATAGCATCTTCAGTCTCTTCTAATACTCTCATAGGATCAGCTGATGGAAGATCGATTTTATTTACTACAGGCATAAGTGTTAGGTCATTATCTAATGCAATATATACATTTGCAATAGTTTGTGCTTCAACCCCTTGAGTTGAATCAACAATAAGTAAAGCACCCTCAGATGAAGCAAGTGATCTACTCACCTCATATGAAAAGTCAACGTGACCTGGAGTGTCAATAAGGTTTAGGATATAGTGCTCACCATCTTTTACATAATCAAGTCTTACAGACTGAGCTTTGATCGTGATTCCTCTTTCTTGCTCAATATCCATAGTATCCATTACTTGAGCTGACATCTCTCTGTCTGCTACAGCTCCACACTCTTGGATAATTCTATCTGCTAGTGTGGATTTACCATGGTCAATATGGGCAATAATACTAAAGTTTCTAATATTTCTTTGCAAAAATTTCTCCGCTATTTATTCTTATGATCTATCTTCTATAAAGATATCATTTACAGATTCGTTATTGTAGATTCTTCTAATAGTTTCTGCAATGATTTTTGAAGCTGTAAGTACAGTTACTTTATCAGATTTTTGTTTTGCAGGGATTGTATCAGTTACAATAAGTTCATCAAGAGCACCATTTTCAATTCTTTCATAAGCTGGTCCACTTAATACACCATGTGTACAACAAGCCATTACAGACGTCGCACCTCTTGCTTTTAATACTTCAGCTGCTTTTACTAAAGTACCAGCTGTATCAACCATATCATCCACTAAAATTACATCTTTACCTTCAACATCACCAATGATGTTCATAACCTCAGATTCATTTGCTTTTTCTCTTCTTTTATCAACGATAACAAGATCAAGTCCAAGTTTCTCTGCATAGTTTCTTGCTCTTGCAACACCACCAATATCAGGAGAAGCAATAATTGGGTTTTTAAGGTTTTTGTTTTTTAAGTGATCAGTAAAGATGATAGAACCATATAGGTTATCTACTGGGATATCAAAGAAGCCTTGAATTTGTGCAGCATGTAAATCGATAGTAATAACTTGATCGATACCAACTCTTTCGATCATATCTGCTACTAGTTTAGCTGAGATTGGAACTCTAGGAGCTACTTTTCTATCTTGTCTTGCATATCCAAAGTATGGGATAACTGCTGTGATTGTTCCGGCATTACTTCTTTTAAATGCATCTACCATAATTAGTAGTTCCATTAAATTATCATTTGCTGGTGCACATGTTGGTTGAAGAATAAATACATCTCTTCCTCTAACACTCTCTTTGATATTTACATTGATCTCACCATCACTGAATCTATTTACTTGAATCTCACCAAGTTTTACCTTTAAATAATCCGCAATCTTTTGTGCAAACTCAGGATTCGCACTACCTGAAAAAAGTTTATATCCTAACATTGTATCTCCCTTAATGTTTTATCTTTCTCTTTTATATTCGCGGATTATATCTAAAGTTTATTTTAAAGTTGTTGAGGTTTTGAGAAATTGAGGTTTTGAGGTGTTAAGTAAGATGCTTTAAATTAAAAGAATAAGGAAAAGTGTTTTCTACCGCTAGGCAATTTTTCACTTTTCACTATTAATTATTCACTATTTATGATCCATCCACTTCCAATAACTTTCTGTCCCTCATAAAAAACAGCAAGTTGACCAGCTGCTACACCAAATGCAGGTTCATATAATTTTATAGTAGCTTTATCTCCATCAATTATCACTTTACATGGACTGGATGTTGATCTATATCTTAGTTTAACACTACATTCAAACTCTTTTTTATCAATGTACATATTTAAAGAATCTACTTCCACTTTATTGATTTCTAGTGCAGCTTTTTTACCTACAGTGATAGTATTATCTTTTGGATTTAGTTTAGTTACATAGTGTGGATCGTGTGCACCTTTTACTATAAATCCTCTTCTTTTACCAATTGTATAGTGCATATATCCCTTATGATCACCTACAATATTTCCCTTTTCATCTAAAACATCACCTGGCATATCGATATTTGTATGCTTTTTTACAACATCTGTATATACAGTTTCAACAAAACAGATCTCTTGGGATTCACTTTTTTCAGTGATCTTTTTATATGTTACATCAAGTTCGCTTCCTAGTTTTATGATGTCATCTTTTTTATAAGAACTTAGTGGAAACATCATATATGGCAGAGCTTCTTTTCTTATTTGAGATAAGAAATAACTTTGATCTTTTGTTTTATCATCTGCTTCATAGAAAAACTCTCCATCAGTTTTTGCATAGTGACCTGTGGCAAGAAATGATGCTCCATGATCTTTTGCAAAATCAAGCATTGCTCCAAATTTAATCTGTCTATTACATTTAACACAAGGGTTTGGGGTAGTACCTTCTATATAAGAGTTTACAAAATAATCATATACCTCTTCAGTAAATTTATCAGCTAAATCAAGTATATGGTATTTGATATTAAGAAATTTTGCTACACCTTCGATAAATTCAATATTTGATTCATGATATCCATCTGTTCTATGGTGAAGTTTTAGGTAAACACCTTCAACTTCATATCCTTCTTTTTGTAACATATAAGCAGTAACTGATGAGTCGATTCCTCCACTCATTCCTACCATTACTTTCTTTTTTAGCTCACCCATTAAACTCCTTTAAAAAAGCCCTTTTTTTAAGGGACCACTAATTTTATGACTACTTTTTATCATGGAAACAAATTCCATTAAAAGTAGCGAAGCTAAAGCTTCTTTGAAAACCCTAAAGAGAACAACGAGTGGTTCTTCTCATATTACTTATAATCACTTATTAGTCCACCACCTAAGCAATAGTTCCCATCATATAAAACAAGACTTTGCCCTAATGTTACGGCCCTTTGAGGTTTATCAAACTTGACTAAAACTTTATCGTCACTAGCTTCTACTACTGTACAGGCTTGTTTATGTTGTCTATATCTTACTTGTGCTGTTAATTTATCCCCAACTTTTGGAGGGGTTTCTAATACCCAGTGCATATGACTAGCTTCTGTATAGTCACTCATAAGTAGTGGATGATTTGTATCTTGTACAACTGTTAGGGTATTGTTTTTTATATCTTTTTTAGCTGCATACCATGGTTTATGGGTATTGTTTTCACCTTCAGTCTCTTTGATACCACCAAGACCTATCCCTTTTCTTTGACCTAGTGTATAACAAATAAGACCTTTGTGTTTTCCTATCACTTTGCCTTTATCATCTATAATATCACCAGGAATTGCTTTTAGGTGTTGAGTGATAAAGTCATCAAATCTTTGATTTCCTATAAAACAAATACCTGTGCTATCTTTTTTATCACTAACTGGTAAGTTATGTTCCCTTGCTATTTCTCTAACTTCGCTTTTTTCTAAATCACCAAGTGGAAACATTGCATGGGATAGTTGTTCACTTGATAGGGCATGTAAAAAGTAGCTTTGATCTTTTGAGCTATCTTTTGGAGTATCTAATACAAAGAGATCTTTATGTTTACCTATTTTTGCATAATGTCCCATAGCAATAAAATCAGCACCCATCTCTTTTGCTTCTTTTAAAAATACGTTAAACTTAATCTCACGATTACATAAAATATCTGGATTTGGAGTTAGCCCTTTTTTTAGACCTTCTAAAAATACATCAAATACCTTATCCCTATATTCAGCAACAAAATCTTTACCTTTTACTTCAATACCTATTATTTCACCAACTTTTTTCGCATCTTCAAACTCTATACGATTAGGACATTGGCTTCCTTTGATTCCATATTCCCAGTTACGCATAAATAAACCAATTACTTCATAACCTTGTTGTTTTAGAAGTAAAGCTGTAACAGAAGAGTCAACTCCTCCAGACATTCCTACAACTACTTTTTTATTCATCATTTACCTTATTCAATCCTATTTTTCTAGCCGTTAAAAATAGATAATCTTTTCCTGTGATTGTTACTCTAAACTTTTTTTGTTGAAGATATTTTTTAGCATAATAAATATCTTTTATCACTAAACTCATCTCTGAGAAGTTATAATTTGGAGCAACTGCACCATAAATATTTTCACCATCAATCCATCTACTATTTGGAAAACCAAATATGATAGATCCATTTTCACTTAACATATTTTGTACTAAATATGATAGTGTTGTTTTAAAATTTATATTTCTACTTTGAAGTGTTCCTATTGAGACTATAAGATCAAACTTACCAATTTTTAAAGAATCCAGTTTATTTATATCTTCACATAAAAAATTTACATTTTTATATTTGAAGTGTTCTTTTGCAAACTCAATGGCTGAGTTAGAATAATCTATACCAATAAACTCTTTTTCATCAAAATTTTTTTGATCAAGCATATCTTTGATCACTTTAAATTCATCTGCTTTATTGATACCTAGATCAAGAATTCTTTTTTTTGAATCTATATCTACAAATTTTAGGGAGTCTTGATAATAGTGTAAGAAACTCACCTGAGTAGTTTTGTCAACATTAAAAAACTCACTATCCACTCCATACTTCTCTTCATCATTTTTATTACTATTATGAAAAGAACTATTCTGATTTAGAATTTTGAAATCTAGGATTATACCATCGTTTTCTTTAACAGGGGTTAACATTTTTAAGTAGTTTATTTGGGCAAAATCAACCCATGATTTATATCCGTACTCTTCTATTATTTTTCCATCTACTTTTATTTTGATACTATCTAAATCTGATAAATCTTGAGTTTTGAAGTCAAGTAAAATTTCAGTGAAGTTTTTATCTCTATAATCTAAGATCATCTTTTATCCAAAATATATGATAGGGGAAGAGTCACTGAGTCTCTTTTATACCAATGTGGATGTGGAATAGTGAGTATTTTTGAATCCATTTTAAGATCATTGAAAAAAATGATATCTATATCAAGGGTTCTTGGAGCATCCTTAAAAGATCTTTTTCTTTTAAATCTATTCTCCATCCTTTGAAAAGCTCGCAAAGAAGCCTTTGGGGATAGATCAGTTTTTAATAAAACCACAGCATTTAAAAAATCATCTTGATCTAAAAATCCAAAGGGTGGATTTTTCAAAATAGGGGAGGTTTTGATAATATCAAATCTATTATCAGCTTGTAGGGATAAAAAGAGTTTATCAAATACCCTTTTTACATTTCCTAGATTTCCCCCTATACCTATTACTACATAGTTTATTTTATTTGATTCACTAAAACTTTTTGGAAAGTTTGAGGTGAAATAGAGTGTTAATTCTTTTGATAAAGTTTTTTTCATTCTTTTACTGTTTTTTTACCTAAATCAATCCATCCATAATTGATACCACCATCAAGATCATAAACATGTTCCATCTTAAACTCTTCACTTAAAAATCTTCCTACAGCTTTTGTTCTATTTGCATGGGCACATACTAAGATCACTGGATCAGCTTTTGAGCTTACATGTTTTTCAAGCTCAGCCAACCAACGTCTAAGATCATATCGTCCCCCAGCATCAAAAAAAGTGTTTTTGATACTTCCTTTTATAATACCAGTGGCCTTCCATTCATCTGGACGTCTTATATCAACTACAACCACACCCTCTTTTTGCATTTTTTCAAATTCTGGGATTTTTATACTTCTAAACTCTGCCATTAGAGTTGTTCCTAATACTAAACATAAAATTATCACCTTTTTTATCATAGGATTTGAGCCTTTCCATCTTTCATCACAATTGTATCTTCTATTCTTACTCCAAATTTTTCTGGTAGATAAATTCCTGGCTCTATAGTAAACACCATACCATTTTCTATAATAGTCTCCGATCTAGAGTTTATATATGGGTGTTCATGGATATCAAGACCTACACCATGACCAGTAGAATGGATAAAGTATTTGCCATATCCAGCTTTTTCAATTACATCACGAGCTAGTTTATCAATATCTTTTGCCATCATACCAACCCTAGCTTTTTTTATAGCAGTAAGTTGTGCTTTTAGTACAATATCATAAACCTTTTGACGCTCTTTTTTTGTAAAATGTTGAGACCTTTCAAAATCAATATCTTCATATACTCTAGATGTACAAGTTCTATCACTACAATATCTTTTATATTTTATCCCTGCATCTACCAAAAGAAGGTCATTTCTTTTTAGATTTACTTCCGTAGGTAGGGCATGGGGTTTTGCTGAGTTTGCATTTATAGCTACTATTGGATCAAAGCTAAGATCATATTTACCATTATCACTCATAAACTCTTTTGCTTTGTGGTATAGGTATTGCTCAGTTTTTCCTATACCTTCATTGCAGATATAGTTTGATAATCTATCAAAACCTATTCTTCCAAACTCCATAGCTTTTCCAAGGTATTTGATCTCTTTATCTGTCTTGATTATTCTTTTCTCCCTAGAGAAAAAAGGTTTTTGTACAAAATTTATATTAAGCCCACTAGATAGTTTTTCATACGCTGCCAAAGAAAAATCATGTGGATCAAGTACTAGTTTTTTTATTTTGGATTTTTTTAGTATTTTTTTAGCAATTTTAAAAAGGTCATTTGTAGTTATTACTTCTATCCCTTTATTTACATTTTCTTCCGCTTCTATTGTATATCTTCCATCTGTGATAAAATATTTTTCATCACTAAGGTTTAAATACAATACGTTATCACAGCTAAAACCACTTTCATAGTAAACTGCATTTTCATCTTTTAAAATATAATTTTTCATAGTTATCTCTCATCAATTCAAAAAGTTTATTTTTGTATAATCATATCGAAATTTTTTACTTAAATCCTGAAATCATAGTATTACGGTATATCTTATGCTTTGATTTTAGCCAAATCTTGAAATATAAATATGTAGTATAGTATTTATGCTTGTGATATAGAGGATTGATAAAATTTTGAAGGACTACCTATAGGTAATTCAAAAAATTTCATCAAGTCTCTATATTACAATGATGAGTGCTAGAGTGTAAATTTCTATTTTAAGATTTGGCTTTAGGATTTAAAATATCAAGAAGGAATATTAAATATGAAAATAGCGGTTATACAAGGACCAAATATCAATATGTTAGGTATTAGAGAACAAAATATCTATGGACCAATGTCAATGGATCAAATCCATTCTCAAATCGAAAATGCAGCTAAGCAAAATAATGTAGAAGTTGAGTTTTTCCAATCAAACCTAGAGGGTGAGATCGTAGATAAAATTCAAGAGTGTTTAGGTACAGTTGATGGGATTATGATCAATCCAGCAGCTTTTTCACACACTTCAATAGCTATCACAGATGCACTTTCAGCTGTAAACTTACCAACAGTTGAAGTTCATATCTCAAATATCTATAAAAGAGAAGAGTTTAGACAAAAATCTATTACCGCAACTGCTGCTACTGGTGTAGTAACTGGATTTGGACCTTTTGGTTATCATATGGGATTAATCGCTTTAATGCAAATCTTAAATGAAATGAATGCTATGAAACAAGCTCAAGCACAAGCACAGGCAGAACAAGCATAGATGAAATTTTTAAGCAGTGACTGGGTTTTAAAATGTGATAAGGAGTTTACTATCATTAAAGATGGTGGACTTGTGTTTGATGAAAAGATTATAGATGTGGATACATTAGAAAATCTTCAATCAAAATATCCAGATGCGGAGTTTATCTATCAAGGTGAAAACTCTGTACTTATGCCAGGACTTATAAACTCCCATATCCATTTAGAGTATAGCTCAAACAAAACAACTCTAAAATATGGGGATTTTAATGAGTGGTTAAACTCAGTTATTGCTAATCGTGAAAAAATAAGTGAAGAATCAAATAAAAAACTTATAGATAAAACACTAACTAAGATATTAAAATCAGGAACTACAACCATAGGTGCAATAAGCTCATTTGGTGGAGAGATGGAATCGTGTATCGAAACTCCAATAAATGTAGTTTATTTTAGCGAAGCTATAGGAAGCAAAGCTGATATGATCGATACCTTATTTAGTGATTTTAAGGCAAGACTGAATAATGCAAAAGCAAATAAATCTAAGAGTTTTATCCCTGCTATTGCAATACATTCCCCTTATTCTATTCACCCCTTTTTAACACGTGAAGTTTTAAATATAGCAAAAGAGGAAAATTTAACTGTAAGTGCCCATTACTTAGAGAGTTCTGCAGAGAGACAATGGCTTGAAGAGAATGATGGAGCTTTTAAAACATTTTTTGAAAACTTCTTACAAATGAGTACAAGCCTTACAACTTCAAAAGAGTTTTTGCAAGCTTTTAAAGGTGTAAAGAAATTATCCTTTACCCACTGTGTAGAGGCAAACACTAAAGAGCTAAATATGATAAAAGATATGGATGCTAGTATTATCCATTGTCCAAAATCAAATAGACTTTTAAATAATAAAACCTTAGATATTGCAAGACTAGAAGGGATAAACTTTTGTGTAGCTACGGATGGCCTAAGTTCAAATGATTCTGTAAGTATGTTTGATGAACTTAGGGGTGCATTTTATATCCATACACCTATAAGGACAAATATTCTAGCAGATAAATTAATTTTAAGTGCTACTTCAAATGCCTCAAAAACTCTAGGGCTTGAAAAAGGTATGATTGAAAAAGATAAAGATGCTGATATTATTTCTATTACTCTTCCTGATAGTGTAGAAGATATATCAGAGCTTAGTACACATATCATACTTCATACGAAATATGTAAAAGATGTATATATATCTGGAGAAAAAATTTAATATAAAGGGATAAAGATGTTAAAAAATATTTTTTATATGGCTTTTTTAGCATTTATTTTAAGTTCCTGTACTGTAAATCCTACTATAAAATATGATGATAAAGATATAGAAGTAAAGCTAGATAAAGCAAAATACTATAAAATCCCATCAGAAAAACAAGCTAAAAGTAAAAACTTAGACACTTGTGTATTTGATTCTTTATATTTAAGGGATAAAAACGATAAGTATGATTTTTCATTGGATTATATTGATCTTGATGTTACTTGTGAATGGTCTGGTTTTTCAAAAAGTGAGTATCTCTCACATATAAAAAATAGTAGTAGATTTACCCATTTAAAATATTTAGATAAATATGAGAGTGAAAATATAGATATCACAAAATACCAAACAGATAAAAAGTGTGAATTTTATTTAGTCTCGATATATGGTAATGATGAAGATATATTTATCATAGATAAAAATGGTGCTCTTACTTCTGATATAGTTAATGATCTAAATTTAGATATGAAAGTAGATATAAAAAATAGCTGTGATAATACCACTTTGGAATTAAAACACAGTATTATAAAAAACAACTTTTTTTATAAGTATTTTAAAAAAGAAAAAAATGATAATGAAATCCTATGGATATTAGGAAAATAAAGGAAATAAATTGTTAGATATTATTAAAAAAATATTCTCACCAATAACTGGTACATTAAATTTTATACAAAACTATTTTAAATCAATAGTGTTTTTATTTATAGTTTATCTGATCTTCTCAAGTGGAGACAGTGAAACTCTACAAAAAGCAAATCTTCAAAAGATAAAACTAACAGGACCAATCCTAAGTAGTGAAGAGGTTCTAAATAAAATAAACGATGCTAAAACAGATTCAAATATAAAAGGTGTACTTTTTGTAGTAGACTCCCCAGGTGGAGCAGTAGCCCCATCAGTAGAGATGGCATATGCAATTAAAGAACTAAGAGAGTTAAAACCAGTAGTAGCCTATGCAGCAGGAACAATGGCAAGTGGAAGTTACTATGCATCAATCTGGGCAGATAAGATCATAGCAAATCCAGGAAGCATGGTAGGATCAATAGGTGTAATCTTCCAGTCTCTAAATGTAGAAGAAGTTATTAATAAACTAGGTATCAAACCACAAACAATAAAAGCAGGTAAATATAAAGAGAGTGGTACACCATTACGTGCATGGGAAGAGTATGAGCAAAAAGAACTAGAGACTCTTATCGATGATACTTATGATATTTTTGTGGGAGATGTTGCAAAGGCTAGGGGTCTAAAAAGGGAAGATCATACAAAATATGCAGATGCTCATATTTTTACTTCTTATAGGGCTAAAGATGTTGGTCTTATTGATGAGGTGGGGACTTTATCTGTTGCTCAAGGGGAGCTTTTAAAACTTTCTGGGGTGAAAGATCCTGTTTGGAGTAAAGAGGATAAATTTGATAAGTTTATGGATAGGGTTATCAATGAGAGTGCAAAAACTTTTGTGGGGAGTTTTTGGGGGCTTAAAGCATACTAAGCTTTATGTACCCAAAGTGATTTCTGCTATATCCTGGCCTAAACTATTACTTTTACTATAAAATTCAGTATAACCACAGTTTTTACATATATAAGTTGTAAATTTTTCAGTTTGCCAATTTAGTAAAGCACTTAAAAAGCTATCCGATACTCTAGCTTCTCTTTTAATATATTTGGTATGTTTACACTTTACACATTCATATGTGTTATAAGAATAGATCTTTTTTTCACTCATATAGTGAACCTTTTATTTTTATTATAACAATAAATTGGTCATAAATAGATCATAAAGTACCTTGACAAGATAAATTGAGAGGTCGTATAGTTACATCATTTTGATTCCTGTTACTTTTGTACCGGCAAAAGTTGCCACCTTAAAAAACACTAAAAATAAAAGATAAAAACTAAAAAAGAT
>CAYFGQ010000048.1:0-26777 GCA_964342525.1 uncultured Arcobacteraceae bacterium | reverse complement strand
TCTATGAAAATATATTACTATATTTCCAATATTTTTATTATACGATGCGAGCCCTGTTCCCCGTAAATATTTTACTCCAGCTTGGCATTTTCAAAGGGTGGACTTTTTTTAGCACACATTTTCTTTAATGCCCTTCCTCTTGACCATAACGTTTATATAAATATTCTCCTGTATCAACAAGTAAAGAGTTTTCAATGACTTCAATCATATCAGGCTCTTTAACAGAACTGTATAAAGAACAAGAAAAAGGAAAAGTTTCTCTATCTACATGTCCATTGTCATTACGTAAATCTGAATTTGATCCCCATTGCATCTCACTACCAATAGTCCCACTAACTTTAAAAATTATATTTTTGTCATCTACTTTACATATTTCAATATCATTTGTATAAACTTCATCAATAAAATGATGTGAGCATAATTCATCTATTTCTAAAATAGTTTCTTGTAAGACTTCATCAATAGTTGCAGATTGAATTTGTTGTTCTAAATTTGAAATAATTACTTTTTTACATTCCTCAATTAATAATAAAAAATCTAAAACGGATTTAAAAATTTCATTAGTAAATACATCTATTTCATTATCTGCTAAATTAAAATTTGAGGGTTCAATATGAGTATATTTACTAAGGTTTCTTATTGAATTATTAAGTTTTTTATGGATCTCTTCAACATCAATTTGTAAAGTATTGCTTATGTAAGAATTAGATAGTCCACCTTGTACAGCAAAATATGATCTTTGTTTTCTAGTAATACCATTTTTATTTTCTGTTTCATTTTTATACCAAGAACATTTTAATACATTTTCATCAGGAGCAAGTCTTTTAAGAATATGTCTTGTTAATTCTCGCATTGCATTAGCAAAATTATTCAACCTTAAAGGATTATTTTTATCTAAAAGATTTTTTAGACAAGCATCGAAAAGTTTATTTTCAAACTCTCCTTTTAATTTATCTTTTATTATTTCTAACATGATTTTCCTTTGTATATGTAGTATTCTTACATATTGTATCAAATATAAAAAGGGGAATGGCTACTTTATTGATCTTTTTTAAAGAGGAGATCAATGAATGGTATAAGGGGCATAATTAACACAATGGGGAATATTTAGCAGCTATTCATCTCCTTAAAAGCTGAGTTAATACTATTTAATAAAGATAATGAGATAATCTTAATATTCATTCCCTTCTATCTTCTCATAATAAAAGCTCACTACTTCCCCATCCAAAATATCATAAGTGATCTCAATAGGTCTGCAACAAACCTCACAATCATCTATAATAGTGTTTGATCCAAATACTCCTGTATCTAGGAGTACAGAGATAGCTTGTAAGCAATAAGGACAGGTGAGATACTTCTCTTCCATCCTTTAGTCCTCTAAGGGTCTAAAGTCTTTTGTATCGTGTTTAAAACTGTATGTTGGATGTGGTGTTTCGTTTAGTAGGAAGATTAGGTTTGCTTCGCCTTTGAAGTCTTGTTTTGTTAGGGCTTTTGCGAATACTTCTAAGATATATGCTTTTGTGGCAAATAGTGAGGTTGTGGATTTACCTGTGTATACGAGGTTTTCGTTTTCTACTACTGTAAAACCCTCTTTTTTTACGTGGGCTTCGAATTTTTCTTTATCCTGTAGGTTTGTAAGTTCTACTACTACAAGTACGTCGATTTGTTTGTTTTCCATGGGGTCGCCTAAAAGAGTGGTTTACACCATCTCTTTTATTTTAGCTTTAAGACCGTTGATTGTGAATCCAAATTTTTCAAATAATTCACCAGCTGGTCCACTCTCACCAAATGTAGTCATTCCGATAACTTCATCAGCGAATCTGTAGTACTCAGTAGCTGTAGCAGCTTCTATAGCGATTACTTTTGTGTTTGGATCGATGATAGTATTGATATACTCTTTATCTTGTTCACATAGTAGGTCAAAACAAGGTACAGAAACGATATTTGCTTTGATACCATCCTCTTCTAGGTGACAAGCTGTTTGAAGAGCTAAGAATACTTCTGAACCACTTGCCATAAGTGTTACTGTTGCATCTTCTCTTTTCTTTAATAGATATCCACCATTTGCTACTTCTCCGAAGTCTCTCTCAGGCTTAAGTACTGTTAATCCTTGTCTAGATGTTACGAAAGCAGTTGGAGCATTCATTGTAAGTGCTTTTTCCCAACAAGCGATGTTTTCTGTTGCATCTGCTGGTCTAAATGTATAGAAGTTTGGCATAGCTCTAAATTGGCTTAATTGCTCGATTGGTTGGTGTGTAGCACCATCTTCACCTACACCGATTGAGTCATGTGACCAAATGAAGTGTTGTGGGATGTGTGATAGGGCAGCAACTCTTGCAGCTGGTTTTAAATAATCACTGAAGATAAAGAATGTAGCTGAGAATACTTTAAATAATCCGTAGATATTCATAGCATTTGCGATAGCTGCCATTGAGTGCTCTTTGATACCAAAGTGTAGGTTTCTACCTTTTGGGAAATCACCCATACCTAAAAGCTCAGTTTTGTTTGAAGGTGCAAGGTCAGCACTTCCACCCATAAAGCTTGGGATAGCCTGTGCAATTGAGTTTAAGATTTTGTGGTTTGAATCTCTTGTAGCTATTTTATCAGTCTCAGAGAAATCTGGGTATTCGATTTTTGAATAATCTGGGTTTATGTATTGCTCTAAATCTACACCAGCTTCATCTATTTTAGTTTGCCATGCAGCAGCTAGTCCAGAGTTTGTTTTATCAAATGCTGCTTTTACATCTTCTGGTACTACAAAAGTAGCTTCTGTATCAAATCCAGCGTTTGCTTTTGATGTTTTGATCTCTTCATCACCTAATGGAGCACCATGTGTTTTATGGCTTCCTTCCATAGTAGCTGCACCTTTACCGATTGCAGTTCTTGCGATGATAATAGATGGTTTATCAGAATTTCTTGTTTGAGTTAATGCAGCATCAATCTCATCAAAGTTGTGTCCATCGATAGTGATAACTTCAAAGTTGATAGCTTCAAATCTTTTAGCTACATTTTCACTCCATGCGATTGAGATATCACCTTCGATTGTAATATCATTGCTATCATAGATAAGTGTATAGTTTGAGATACCTTGATGTCCAAGTGTTGCTAAAGCTTCATAAGAGATACCTTCTTGTAAATCTCCATCTCCACATAAACAATAAACATGATGATCAATTACATCTGTTTTTTCATTTAAGATGTTTTTAGCATATTCGCTAGCCATTGCAAAACCAACTGAGTTTGCAATACCTTGACCTAATGGTCCTGTTGTGATCTCTACACCATGTGTATGACCAACTTCAGGGTGACCTGGAGTTCTACTACCTGTTTGTCTAAAGTTCTTTAAGTCTTCAATTGTAAGATCAAATCCCCATAGGTGAAGCATAGAGTATACTAAAGCACTAGCATGCCCACCAGAGAATACTAATCTATCTCTATTTAACCATTTAGAGTTTTTAGGATCAAGTTTGATGTGATTGCTAAGAACTGTTGTGATATCTGCAAGACCCATCGGTGCACCTGGGTGTCCACTATTTGCTTTTTGAACCATATCAGTACTTAAAAATCTGATAGTGTCCGCTTGTTTTTGTAATAAATCTGACATTATTTACCTTAAGTGAGTTTTTATTTTAATTATATTTCCGCGATTATATCTAATGCTTAGTTAATTTGGTATTATGTAATTTAAATGATATAATATGAGATGTATTTTTTATATGATCAAAAGAACCCAAAAGAGCTTATTTTTTATGTGATTGTGATACTTGTCGGAATTGTTTTAGAGTATTATGATATAGCAGATATTGAGAAGGTTATAGCTATAGGTATCTTAGCTGTGATTTTTAGATTTGTGTTAAAAACCCTACTTTTTGGGACTTGTAGAGAGTGTGATAAAAAAGATGATTAAAAAACTTCTTAAAAGCTTTTTTTATAGTTTTGTATTTTTTTTCAGTGTTTTAGTTGTATTGGCTTTATTTGTAAATACAAAACTAAAAGATGAGATAAATAACTATTTGGTTACAGTGGATAAGGTAAATCAATTAAATGATACCTATATAATCTGTATGGGGCTTTCTATGCAAAATCCGAGTGACGAATATAAAAAGATGTGTGAGCTTATAAAAGAAGATCTAAATAAGCACTATACGATTTTAGAAGAGGAATACCCTTATATGAATTTTTATAAAACTTTGGTGAAAAATTAAATTAGAAACTAAATTTATATCCAATATTTAGTCTATTTTCATTTATTTTAATATTTTGATTATTCTCTTCAATTCTAATTTTTACTTTTGTAAAAGATACCATTAAATTATTGTGAAGTATTTCTATTAAAACTCCATGGGAAAGGTAGAAGTTTTCAATTAAAATATCATTTGTAATTGTTCCTCCCCCGCTGCCACTTACTCTAGGTGAGCTACTTAAAGTATTTTTTGTACTATTTGAAGTACTTTGTTCATCTCTAGCTAAGGTCACACTACCATCAAGGTTTATATATGATACTCCTCCTCCATAACCTATAAGTACAGACATAGTTTGGGCTCTATTAAGTTCATAAAATATTGTAGGCATTACACTTATTATGTATCCCGAGATTTCACCTTTTCCTTGTGAATCTGGGTTTGTTCTATCTTTTTCATTAAAATCATATTGTCCAAAATTGACATTCCATAAATAACCAATATTTGCATTCTCCCAAATATAGTTTAATCCTAAGTCGACTGTCATAGATGCACTAATACTATCATCTAGTACTCTCGCACTATAATCTCCACTTGTTATCTCAAAAAGTGAATTACCAATTGTTATATAAGGAATAATATCTATAAAGCTTTTTTCCCTTTTGTTCTCTTCATAGTAAATAATATAGTTATCTGTATAACCTAATGATTCATCTTTATAGTTAATATCTTTATTTGATTTGAATTGAACAGAAGAATTTCTATTTTTAGTATTAGTTTGTTTTTTTATAAGTTGTTCTCTTTTTCTTTTGAGTCTTTCATCGGATGCATAATCAGGTGCTAGGTTTATTTTTTGTGGGTTTAAATCATCAGCTATTGAAGGCTCTTTTGCTCCCCTTTGATTGTATTGTAGATATTTGTCTTTTATAGACATCTCTTGTCTATCAGCTGCAAGGCTTGTTTTTGATTGATCTAAATCATTTGCTAAATTTGGTCTAATATGATCTTGTGTGATTTGAGGATCTTGTACACCCCTTTGATTATATTGAAAATATCTATCTTTTATGGAAATGTCTTTTTGATCTTCTGCAAGGTTTATATTCTCTTCATTTAAATCACTTGCCATATTTGGTTGTTGTGTATCATTTTCATATATATAATCAGGTTTTGGTAAATTCGTATTTCTTATTTTTACAGTATTTTTTTCATGTGCACTTCCATTTCCCCAAAAATCATAAGCTGGTTTTGCATATAAAGAAAAATATAATAGTGTCAGTATAATTACAAATCGCATACAGGATTTTATCGAAAAGATGATAATAAGTTGATTTTAGATAAAATCTTTGCTTATTATTTTAAGGGTCATTCTTGAATTGTCCTAGAAAGAAGGTATTTATTATGAAAAATTGGTCACCTAATAGTTGGAGAGATTTTCCAATTAAGCAACAACCGATTTATTCAGATTTAGAAAAATTAAAAAAAGTAGAAAAAGAGTTAGCTACATATCCCCCTTTAATATTTGCAAATGAGGCTAGAAATTTAAAAGCTGAGCTTGCAAAGGTATCTAGAGGTGAGGCATTTTTACTTCAAGGTGGAGATTGTGCTGAGAGTTTTAATGCTTTTAATGCTGATAATATAAAAAGTCTTTTCAAGGTTATGATGCAAATGGCTGTTGTACTTACTTTTTCTGGGGAAAAGCCAGTTGTAAAAGTGGGACGTATAGCAGGGCAATTTGCAAAACCAAGAAGTGCGAATTTTGAAACTATAGATGGTATTGAATATCCAAGTTATAGAGGGGATATTGTAAATGATGTGGAGGCTGATCTTAAAAAAAGAGAGCCAAAACCAAAGAAGCTTTTAAAAGCTTATAATCAAAGTGCTTCAACTCTTAACCTTTTAAGAGCATTTTCTCGTGGTGGATTTGCAAATCTTAATATGGTACATTCATGGAATCAAGACTTTTTAAAAAATAAAAAGCTTAGTCGTGAATATGAAAAATTGGCTTATGAGATTGATAAGACATTAAATTTCATGAAAAGTTGTGGTATTACTGCAGCTAATACTCCTCAATTAAGTGAGACAACTTTGTACACATCCCATGAAGCATTACTTCTAAACTATGAAGAATCTCTTACAAGAATGGATTCTTTAACTGGGGATTATTATGATTGTAGTGCTCATATGCTTTGGATAGGTGATAGAACTAGAGATCTTGATGAAGCTCATATTGAGTTCTTTAGGGGGATTCATAATCCTATAGGATGTAAGGTTGGTCCAACTATGAAAGAGGATGAACTTTTAAGATTAATAGATACTTTAAATCCAAATAATGAAGCTGGAAGATTAAATCTGATTGTAAGAATGGGTGCTTCAAAAATAGCGGATCATTTTCCAAATTTACTTAAGAGAGTTGAGAGTGAAGGGAAAAAAGTTGTTTGGAGTTCTGATCCTATGCATGGAAATGTGGAAAAAGCTCCAAATGGTTTTAAAACAAGAGATTTTGATAATATTTTAAGTGAAGTAAAACAATTTTTCCAAATCCATAAAGCACAAGGAAGTGTTGCAGGTGGTATTCACTTAGAGATGACAGGACAGGATGTGACAGAGTGTACGGGAAGTGCCAGTTCACCAATAACAGCAGAGGATCTTAAAAGTAGATACCATACACAATGTGATCCAAGATTAAATGCAGACCAAGCTTTAGAGCTTGCATTTATGATAGCAGAAACTTTAAAGGCGAGATAAGAAATGTTAGAAAAAAAGGGAAGTTTATTAACAGTTAGGGAAGATTTAAAAGTATTTGATTGTACTATTAGAGATGGTGGTTTAGTAAATAATTATCAGTTTACAGATGAGTTTGTAAAGGCACATTATGAGATGTGTGTAGCTGCTGGTGTTGATTATATGGAGATTGGTAAAAATGTATCTCCTACAGTTATGAGTACAGATGAGTATGGTCCTTGGAATTTTTGTAAAGAAGAAGATGTAAGAAGAATCGTAGGTGAAAATGATACAAATACAAAAATTGCAGTTATGGCTGATGTGGGAAGAACTATAAAAGAAGAGGTTATTCCTAAGTCTGAATCTGTAGTTGATATGATCAGAGTTGCTACATATATTCATCAATTACCTGAAGCTATTGAACTTATTGAAGATTTTCATGCAAAGGGGTATGAGACTACATGTAATATTATGGCAATTTCAAAATCATTTGATGATGAACTTGATGAGGTATTAGCTCAACTTGCTAAAACAAATGTAGATGTTATTTATATTGCTGATTCTTTTGGATCATTTTATCCTGAGCATATCAATAAATTAACAGATAAATACCTAAATGTAGCAAAAGCTGCTGGAAAAGAGGTTGGTATCCATGCTCACAACAACCTATCTTTAGCATATGCAAATACACTTGAAGCTATGATTTATGGTACAAGTTACCTTGATGTTACTGTATCTGGTCTTGGAAGAGGTGCAGGGAATTGTGCTATTGAGTTATTATTAGGGTTCTTAAAAAATCCAAAATATAAACTTCAACCAGTTATTAAATTTATCGAAGAGCATATTGTTCCACTTGAAAAAGAGCTTGATTGGGGATGTAGTATACCTTACATCATAACAGGACATATGAATGAGCATCCAAGAACTGCTATGAAAATGAGAGATGAGAAAAATACTAATTATACAAAATATTATGATGAAATGGTTACTAAAGACGAATATTAAGAATAGTTAGTAGGTTGTATGTTGCCTGAGGGCGAAGTTAAGGCTTTGCCATTGGGTTGTGTAGTTTATAAAATAGATGAATCTTAGGAATGTACTCTGTAGCCGATAGGCAACTTACAACCTATAAACCTACCTACTTACAAACCAATCTAAGCTAGTACTACTTTTTAGTAGTGCTAGCTTTTTTTGTGGCTGTTGTCTTTTTTGTTGTAGTTTTTCTAGTAGTTGTTTTTTTAGCTGTAGTTTTCTTTGCCGTTGTTTTTTTAGCAGCTGCTTTTTTCTTTGGTGCTCCATCTGCATCCATAATTACTTTGATATCCTCTAAAGTAAGCTCTGCCGCTTCTTTGTCCTTTGGTATTTTATAGTTTTTTCTACCAGATTTGATATATGGTCCATAACGCCCTTCAAGTACTTGTATTTTCTCTTTAGGGAAGTCAAGGATAAGTGCCTTTGCTTTTCTTTCATCTTCAGCTTTCATAAGCTCTAAAGCTCTCTCATTAGTGATTGTATATGGATCATCTTCTTTTAGTGAATAAAACTTTTTATTACAAGATACATAAGGCCCAAATCTTCCTATATTTGCAACAATCTTATATCCACCTTCATTTACGCCAAGATCACGTGGAAGTTGTAATAAGAATATAGCTTCTTCTAAAGTAATACTCTCAACAGATTTACCTTTAGGTATAGATACAAACTTTGGTTTCTCTTCATCCTCTTTATCTCCAACTTGTACAAATGGACCAAATTTACCAACTCTTGCAGTCACTTCTTTACCAGTTTTTGGATCAATACCAATAACTCTTGGTTTTACAGTTTTTCTCTCTGCTGTTTCTTCTTTATCTTTGATAGTTTTGCTAAAGTCCCCATAAAACTCTTCCATTACTTGAGTCCATTTGATTTTACCCTCTGCAATTTCATCAAATTCTTCTTCTACACGAGCAGTAAATCCAAGGTCAACAATACCAGGGAAGTGTTCTTTTAAGAATTCATCAACTATTTCACCAATAGCCGTAGGTGCTAGTTTTTTCTCATCATTTTTGATGATATATTCACGCTGTTGAATAGTTGAAATAGTAGGTGCATATGTTGATGGTCTTCCTATCCCTTCACCTTCAAGTTTTTTTACAAGTGATGCTTCAGTGTATCTTGCAGGTGGTTTTGTGAAGTTTTGCTCTAATTTTAGATCTTCAGGGTTTTCAAGATTTAATTGTGTACCTTTTTTCACTGTTGGTAAGATTTTTTCTGTACCATCTAGGGCTGCTTCAGGATCATCACTCCCTTCTGTATATGCTTTCATAAATCCAGCAAATACGATTCTTTGACCTTTTGCTTGGAATTCTAATTCTCCATCTTTCCCAGTAGTGATTTTATATGTTGTATTAGCCATAATTGCTGTAGCCATTTGTGTAGCTAAAGTTCTTTTCCAAATAAGGCTATATAGTCTATATCCAGCATTATCTACATATGGTTTTATATCACTTGGTTTTAAAGCAAGATTTACAGGACGGATAGCTTCGTGAGCTTCTTGTGCACCTTTTGCTTTAGACTTATAGGCTCTTGGAGAAGAAAGTGAATACTCTTGCCCATATTGTGCTTCAATAACCTCTTTAGCCATAGATGTAGCTACATTTGATAGGTTTACAGAGTCTGTTCTCATATAAGTGATAAGACCACCTGTGTGGTTTGGGATATTACCTGAGATATTTCCTTCGTATAGTTGTTGTGCAACTATCATAGTTTGTTTTACAGAAAAACCAAGTTTTCTACTTGCTTCTTGTTGAAGAGTAGATGTTGTAAATGGTGGAGCTGGATTTTTTTTGCTCTCTTTTTCTTCTATATCGGTAAGGACAAAATCTGAAGCTTTAATTGAGTCTTCTATCTCTTTTGCTCGGTCTGCATTTGGTATTTTTTCACTTTTCCCATTTATTTTTGCTAGTTCAGTTTTTAAAGTGTGATTTAAAAAATCAGCTTTAATTTTCCAAAATTCTTCAGGTTTAAATGCTCTTATTTCATTTTCTCTATCAACAATGATTCTAACTGCAACAGATTGAACCCTACCTGCACTTAGTCCATATCTAATCTTCTTCCATAATAAGGGAGATAAAGAATATCCCACAGCTCTATCTAAAATTCTTCTAGCTTGTTGTGCATCAACAAGGTTTTGATCCACATCTCTTGGATCTTCAAGTGCTTTTAGTATTGCACCCTTTGTAATTTCATGGAATACTATTCTTTTAATAGGATTTTTTTCAATTTTTAAAGCAGGAATTAGATGCCATGCGATAGCTTCTCCCTCACGATCCTCATCGGCTGCTAGGTAGATTGTAGTATCTTTTGTGATCTCTTTTTTTAAATCTGATATTACTTTTCTTTTATCTGTTGAGACTAAATATTGAGGTTTAAAATTATCCTCTGGATCAAATCCGAGTTTGGATTTTGGAAGGTCTCTTACGTGCCCCATTGAGGCCATTACTTTATAGTCTTTACCTAAAAATTTTGCAATTGTTTTTGCTTTTGCAGGTGACTCGACAATAACTAGGTTTTTCAAATTTATCCCTTAAAGAATTGATATTCAGAATTTTGGATGTGAATGTTAACATAAGAAAACTTAAGGGAAAAATTATAATTTGAGTTTGAGTTGGGAATTAAGAAAGTTAGTGGGTAGGCTTAGAAGAATTATAGCTTAGTAAACTAGTAAAGTTTTAAAAATTTACTAATTTACTAAGCTAGCAACCAACTAACCCCTTAGTTGATATGTAATGTCTCCTGCACCAACACCAAGTACAATACCTTCTTGAAGTACTCCACTTATTGTCCCATCTTTTTGTAGAGCAATTTTCCCATCTTTTGTGATAAGGCGATCAACCATAATAGGATTGTATCTTGCAAATTCTTTTTCAAGGTCGATATCTACAGCTTTTTCTCCCACGTTCCATACGGGAAGTATTACAAGCTCATCTGCTTCAGCAAAACATGTTTTAAAAGCTTCTAGATTATCAAGTAGTCTTGAGTATTTATGTGGTTGCCAGATTACTGTAATTTTTGAGATATTTTTAAGCTCTTTATATAAGGATACAGACTTAAGTGTAGCAAGTATCTCTGTTGGGTGGTGTGCATAGTCATCTATTACTACAAAATCATCAGTTTTGTGAATGATATCAAATCTTTTTTTGATACCTTTATATTTTTTGATATTTTCTTTTATAGTGTCAAGACCTACTTCATTTAGTGCTGCCAAGATTGCTAGTGAAGCATCCACTGCAATATGATATCCAAATCCCCATACTTCAAATGTTCCTAACTCTTTTAGTTCAAACTTTGTAAATGGCTCTCCATCTTTTATAGTAAAAGAGATATTTTTGATATCTTTACTTGGATAAAGTCTTGTCGCTTCTATATCTAAAGTTTTTAAGAAATCATCTTCAGCGTTTATTACTCTAATTTTTGCCATTTTTAAAAATTGCTCATAGGCATGATAAAATTGATCTAGGTCGTGATTATAGTATTCCATATGTTCTGGTTCTGCATTTGGAACAATTGCACAGTATGGATTAGATAAAAGGAAACTTCCATCACTTTCATCTGCTTCAAAAGCTACTGTTTTATTTTTAAATCTAAAGTTTGAATCAAACTCTTTAGATATAGCTCCAATTAGTGCTGAACTTTGAAGAATAGATGTAAGAATAGCAGTTGTAGTACTTTTCCCATGAGCTCCACATACACAGTAATTCTTTTTATCTCCAAGTACTAAAGGTAAGGCTTCTTTTCTAGGGATGATTTTGATCCCTTTTTTGTGGGCTTCAAGAACTTCTGCATTATCTTCTTTTACTGCGGCACTATAGATTACTAAATCTTGATCTTCTATATTTGATGCTTGTTGAGGGGTGTTAACTTTTATCCCTTCGTCTTCTAAAGAGTTTGTAATAGCAGTGGCTTTCATATCTGAGCCACTTATTTCATGTCCATCATATTTTAAAATTCTAGCTAAGGCAGATAATCCTATACCACCAATACCTATAAAATGTATCTTCATTAGCTTTTTTACTCCACTTCTACTAGGTGTTTTAATGCTTTGTATTCGTTTTGAATTATCTCTTGGTTTTCTTCAATATGTTTTTTTGTATCAAATTGGAAGTTTACGATAAAGTATCCTTGATTTGCTTCAGTTCCTATTGCACTTGTATCTACACTTTTTTCATAAAATTCATCTAAAGAGATCTCTTTAGTACAAGCAATAATATGTACATCAAGAGCATTACTTAGTGTTTCATTGTCAACAAGACCTGCTAAGATAAAAAATAGTTCTTTTGCCCCTTTACAATCGCCATTACTCCATTTTTCAATACCTAATTCATAAAAAGCTCTAACGTAGTAAAGTTCATCACCCTCTACAGAAAGCCTTTTTCCTTCTTTTAAAATTTTTTCGATATTTTCAAAGGCAATTTCTAAAATTGTGTTATAAACAAGGTTTACTCTATTTTCTTCTGTAAGATCTAGTATCAATAGTGAATCCAATACTTCATATAGTGCAGATATATTTTTAGTGTCCATTGCATTCTTTTGAGTTTCTTCTAAATACTTTAGAAATTCTGGATTAGTTCTTGCTTGATTAAGTTCTTCTTGGGTCATTATTTTCCTTGTTTGTTAAATAGTTTGTATTAGATATTTTACTATAACTAGTCTAAAGAAATACTATATAGGAAATAAGGAGATAAAAAATAATAAAAACTTATATAAAAATAACTTATATCGTGAGCTTGCATTAAACTATATACTTAAACTTAATATTTAATAAGATTTAAGTAAAGCATTTGTAGAATAGAAAAGTGAAGCATTTAAATTTTAATGAAATTAAGGATAATTATGAAGTTAATTGTATATATAGTATTAGCCATAGTGATGGGTGGTAGTGTATGGTATTCTTTTTCTCCTAGTGATATGGGTGAAGAAAAAACTGTAAATAATGAAAAAATAAAAAATATACAAAATAAGAAAATAGTGCATACTTCCACTGAAAAAAAAGATATTCCTAATTCCTTTAATAAAATTAGTAGTGGGGAAAAAAAGATAAGTGCTGCTGATAAGGTTATTGAACAAAATATGCTTAATAAATTAAAAGAGCTTGAACAAAATGCAAAAACAGAAGCAAAAAAACAAGAATATAGAAAAATGCAAACCCAAGTTAAAGAGAAAATGACTAAGGAGTTAAATTCTCAAGCTAGATATAATCAAGCAAAAGCTGAGTATGAGAGACAACAATATTTAGCTCAACAAAGAATGTCAGCTCAAAAAGCAAAAGAGAAGTATATTTCAATGCAACAAATGATGAAAAATAGAGATCCAGAGAACTTGTCAAAAAGTGAAATGATGAAAGAGAAGGCTGTAAGAAGTTATGTTGCAAAAGAAAACTATATAAATAGACAAAAAGAGATGATTGAGCGGGCAAAAAAACAAAATGGTGTGAATTCAAACTAGCTATTATTCATGTGATTTGAACTATAGATTATATATTTCAGAGTTCTAGATGCATAAACTTATAATATTTTTAATGATCTTTTTTATGGGGTGTAGTGAGAATTCAAACTCTTCACAAAATGCATCTTCCCAAGATATAGAAAACTCAAGGGTTTTATTTGGACATTTAAGATCTTTGGGTTATAGTTTATATGAGGATAATGATTTATTATCTTCTATAACTAGCAATTCAAAACAGCTTTCAAAAGGTATAGAGGATAGTTTTTTAGATCCTATGTCAACTTTCATAAAAAATGATTTTGAGCATTTATCTTCTGCTTTATCTTATTTTTATAATAATAGCTCCCAAATATCTTATACTAGTGGACAATATACTGTAAATTTGGAGAGTAATGTCAGCTTAAACACTGGAGCCTTTGGCACTATAGTTGTTCCTAAGTTTTTAACATTTACAAATAACAGTTATGAGGGTAATGTATCCGTAAATTCCATAAGTATTTCTACTTTTGATGCTAAATATAGTTTTAATTTGGAGATAAAAGCAAAATCATTAACTAGTAATGAAAAATATGATTTCCAAGTTTTTGCAGATAAAAATACCACATCTTATTTTGTATGTGATGCTAATGTTTCTTTATCAAATGATACCATAGATGCTAATTTAACAAATGTTGAGTTTTTAACTTTTGGTGTTTTAGAAGCTATTGATGCAAATTTTACAAATCCAAATTATGATGATGTATATATCAATATAAATAGTGGTGAAATTGATCTCAAAAATGATGATATACATATTGAAGGTAATGTGTCAGTTTCTTATGAAAATAATAAGACAATCTCTAATATAGAGTTTAATGGTTCTATAAATAGTAAAAATATTTTATTGAAACAATCTTTAGTGGATAAATCAAAAACTTATACTAGCTCAAATATAATGTACAATTTAATTTTTTCTCAAGAACTTTATAAAATAGATGCAGGATACAAGTTTTTTGAGAATAATAAATCTTTTAGTATTAATATCTCTACAGATGATTATGTTTTAGATGGAAATATGAGTTTAATAGAAGATAAGAATGTGTCTTTATCTTTAACAGATAATAATAATATAACTTTTGATGCTAATTATAATAGCGGAACATTAGATGGTAATACTTCAAATAATAACTCAATCATAGGTATAGTTGATAATAAAAGAGGTTTTCCTACTATCACTTATGAATACAATGGATACAAATATTTTGAATCGATATTTTAGTTTAATACTTTTATTTTCCGTATCTCTTTTTTCTCAAACTTTTTATATGCAAAAGTTTAAAGAGAATAATAATGAGATCAAATATGATATGAATATATTTAGTGGAAATGATATGTTAGGTATATTTGATCTATATAAAGATTGGGATGGAGAATATTCCCCTAAAGATAATGATAATATAGCTTATTTAAGTTCTTATAATGGTATTTCAAAAAATATAGATTCTTATGATATTGTATTTTTTCACAGATTAGAGGTTTATATAGAAGCAAGTAGAGATACGGTTGATCTAATCTATGAAGATAAAAATGGTATAGATAATACTAAAGGTAAAAACTATGATATTGATTTAGAGATTGATGGGTTTGAAGCTTTTGGAATAGGGGGAAATACAAAAACACAATATAATAAAAATCTTTCAATATATGCTGGGGCATATCTCCTATATGGTTTAAATGCCCAAAATGGTAGAATGAAAGGTGATGTTCAAATCACTACAGATAACCAATATATATATGAAGCAAATATTGATTATAAATATACTGATAATCTTTTATATGATTTAGAGATTCCAAAAGCTTCAGGATATGGATATACTATAGATTTGGGGATGGAATATGATTTAGAGAAGTTTATTTTAGGTTTATCTTCACAAGATATTTTAGGAAGAATATATTGGGATAATATTGCTTATTCTGATGTAGTCGCAAAATCATCTATAAATGATACAAAGCTTTTTAAAAACCCTTCAGTTTCTGGTACTGAAAAAAATATATCTTGGACTCAGGAGATTGAAGCAAAATATTTGGCAAGTTTAGCATATAAGTTAAATGATACAGATAGGCTTACTATCTCAACAGTATATTTTCATAAAAAATTCTTTAATAATATTTCAACATCAAAAAAAACAGCTATTGGTACTTTTGTTATAGGATATGATCAATATTTTAAAACAAAAACCCTACGATATCATATACCAAATGATTCTTTCTTAATAGAGATTCAAACTCAAAAACTAAATTTTAAAAACTCAAAAGCCTTAGGGATTACCCTAAATTGGCAATTTTAGTTTATTAAATAACTTTCAAATTTATCTTAGTTACAAAAAATTTACAATCACTAAATAAACTTAAATAACTAAAGCACCTTTAAGGCTAAGAGAAATATAATTGTAGTATGAGGTAAGGTATCTTTAAGTATTTAAATATAAGTACTTAAGTAAAGAATTGACGAAAATTAGTGAAGAAAGGGAACAAGATGAAAACGCTGTTCAATTGGATAATAGTATCTATACTATTTCTAAGTACAATGGCTTTTGCAGATACACAAAGTGAAGGTATCTCAAAATCCAAACAGTTTTTCAGTGACTTTAATACCACTTTAAATAAATATAGTGGGGATTCAAATCCATTATCTATATTTATAGATAATGAAGTATTAAAGGCTGAACAATTATTAGAAGGTACTGCAGTACCTGCATTTGAAAGTTTTGATGAATTTATGCAAATTACATCAAATAGTTTTGAAATGTTTACTGAAACTGCAGGAATATCAACTTCAATTGAGGAGAATGTATCAATTGGTGGTAAACTTTATCATTTAACTCTTAGTGAAAGTGATGAACAAAGTACTACAATTCTTGGTACAACATATTATTACCCAAGAAGTTTAGAGTATAGTTTAGTAGAAAATGGTACATCTAATACTTTTAGTGGAAATATTCAGTTTACAAATTCTCAAATAGCTTATTCATTAAGTAGTGGATTAGATTTAAATATTGAATTATCTTTAAATGGTATGTTGCCACATGAAACAAATAGTAGTGCTAAGCAACAAATTTCAGGTACGGTATCTTTGGTTAATGTTCAAAAAGATGTACAACTTACAGGGAATATAAGTGTAAGTACATTAGATGATCAAAATCAAACATTATCTAATATCGCATTTAATAATATTCAAGGAACCATCAATAATATTGCAGACTATTTAACTGTAAATAGTTCAGATATTAATACTACAGGTATTGAAAATGATACAACAGTACATGTTGAATTTAATGATTTTAATATCTCTGCCACCCTTGATAATAATTATAGTATTGTAGGTAGTGTAAATATTCCAAGTTATCATAAAGAAGATAATGAAACAGAAGATAATAATGGATATATCCCATCTTCAATAGTTGCAAATTTAAGAGCTAGTAATTCTGCTGATTCTTATGCAGATATAGTATTAAACTCAAATTATGACCTTACCACAGATGAGTATAATACATCTCTTCAAGCTTCCATTAATAATTTTGGAGAGACAAACTCTACATTTAAAATTTATTCTCTTCCTGAAGAGAATGAAACTTTTATGCTGGATTTTGAGCTTGATAATATAGCATTTAATGCAAAACTTCGTGAAACAGATTCAGGTGCTGTGGACATAAACCTTACAACAACTGAGGGGGTTAATTTAGTATTTAGTGTAAATGAAGGTGTTGTAATTGGTAGCCCTTATTATTCTGGGTTAGATTTAGGTGATATAGAAGTATATAATGGTTATCTAAGAGTACTTTATACGGATGGAACATATTCAAATGAAAATAATGAATATGGACTTTCAACAGATACACCATATCCATTTGATGAATCTAAAGCAAACTCTCCAACATTATATTATACTTATTATGGTTGGAATGGAAAAATATTGGAAAGGATTGATAAATCTGAATCTAATACAACTATTTCAACAAAAATGGCTGCTCCTTATACTGCAACTTGGGAAGAATTAGATGTTTCAAGTATTCATAAGGTAGATGGTAGTTGGTATATTGATAGGGGTGTATTAACATTTAAAGCAAACAATAGCCCAGTTTATAATAAGTTTATCTCAAAAGAGCAAAATGGTGATAAAGTAAAATTTATGACATATTCTGATGGACATTATTATAGTAATTGTAGCTCAACATCATCTTCCAGTAGTTCAAGTAGTACCCCTACTCAAATTACTTGTGATTATCTATTTGGTGGATATTTTTCATATGATGGAATGCTTTCTACAAATTTAATCTCTTCACCTGCTTTTACAGATCAAGAGTTTACTCAGTTTGGTTATGAACAATTCTCTTTAAGTGGTAATATAATTTATAAAGAGAATAATATAACAGTAAATGATGGAAATATAAGTATTAAAATAAATGGTAAAGATGTACTTATATCAAATGGTTCATATAGTGATAATGTATGGTTAAAACCATATAGTAGTTTTGATAGTTGGAGAGGAAAAGATTATTATAGTTTAAGCTATGATATAGATATTTATAAAGATGGAAATTTTGTAAATGTATATTATCCTATATCAAGTTATGAAGAAACAGATACTTTTATTAGAAATACTACAGAACTAACTGGAGTTAAAATATATTTACATAAATTTGATTTAGATGTACAACTTAAACTTAATCTTAATAATCAAAATATAACAGATTTATCCCCTTATAATTTTAAAATTGAAGATATGTATGGAGAAAGAGATATTTCAGTATCTCAAGATGGTAATCTCTCTACTTCTATATTTACAAAGGTTTCTTGGTTAGATGATAATAGGACAATGGAAGGTTACTCCTATAATTTAAAGGGATATGATCAAAATGGGAAAAAGCTATTCTTTTATAATGAGTGTACCTATGTATCAGATACTTTATGTTTACCAACTACTCAAGGTCCAATAAATATATATCTAAATAGTTATAATCTAAATTTTGATTATCAAAACTCAGATGGAAAAGATTTATCAAATATCTACGTTAGAATAAATCATATTGAAGAGAATATATATAATTTAACACAGAATATTCAATTCTCAGTAGACTCACTTTTTAATATTGAAGTATTTGAAGATAAAGATAATGATGGATATGCAGATTGGACTTGTACTGAAAATGGTTGTCTAGGTAATTTTATCTTATTTGATAGTAATGATTTTAATACAAGTGCAACAGATATAAATCTAATACTGGATCTTTCTAGATTTAGTGGAAGTGGCTCTTCTAATTCAGGGGGTGACTCAAATGATAGTTCTTCTGATAATAACAATACAGGATCAGATGATTCAAATAATACTTCTTCTGATAACAATAATACAGGATCAGGTGACTCTAATAACACTGCAAATAGCACAAGTGAATTAGTACTTACTCCTGATAATGCTTTTAATGGATATATGTATCTTACAAATGAACAGAGTAATAGCATATATAAAGTAGATGCAAATGGTACTTTAGTATCTACAATAGCTAATGGATTAAATGGAGTATCTGGACTTATAAAAGATATTGATAATAATAAATTTTATATTTCAGATGATGACAATAAAATCTATCAAATTGATGTAAATGGAACTGTTACAGAGTTAAATATAGATTCTTCATATTTAAGTAATCCAAATGCTTTAGCATATAATAATGGATATCTTTATATTGCAAATGCTGGTAGTTCTATTGTTAGAGTAAATCTTAGTGATCTTTCAGCACACACTTTAGTAACTGGTTTAGATATCCCTCAAGGATTAAGAGTAAATTCTAATTATTTATATTTTACAGATAACTATCAAGCTTTATATAGAGTAGATAAAGATAGTAATACAACTGAGACAAACCCAAGTACTCTTAGAGTAGCTGATTTATCATCTCATATGTCAAGTACTGATGGCGGATTGGCAATTGATAGTTATGGAAATATATATGTATCAGATTATGCTGGTGGAAAAATTTTACAAGTTAATGGTTCTGATTGGAGTGTAAAAACTGTTTTTGATATTCCTGGAACAAATCCAAGAGGGATACACTATCTTGGTGGTAGCTCAGTTACACATACCCTTTTTGCGACTATCTTTAATGAGGCAAAAGTTATAAGAATAGAACTTGACCCAAATATTGCTGAAGATGCAAATGTTACTCTATTTTCAACACTAAGTGGAAATGGAAATGAAGGGCCATTTGGAATAATTGTAGATAATATTGATTTACCAATATTAAGTAATACAGTTGATTCTAATAATAGTGGTTCTGAGAATAATTCATCTTCTTATGATCCATCAACATTTAGTAAATATGGGTTTAATTGGCAGAATAAAAAACATAATGGTGGAGATTATAGATATCAAGTATCTGGTAACTATATAGAACTCGATTCAAACAATACAAGTATTATTCATATGTATACTGCTAAAAATAGTGGAGATAGCTCAAGAACTCAAATTGGAACTCATCTTTCATCAGATACTACTAGGGTAGCAGCTCAAGTAAATTTAAAAGAAGCTGGTACAAATAGAAATGAAGTTAGACTTTCATTGTATGCAAATACTACTTTAGCTAATTTAATTTTTTTAGATAATTCTTCAGAGCAAAATGTAACTATGAATAATTCAGCTGTAGATGCCACATTTACAATTGGAGTAAGAGCAAATGGAATATATGCTGCTGCGTATGTTTGGGATGGGACAACTGAGGCTGAATTATTATGGAATAAATTTATATCTTATAGTTCTAATGATTTATTAGATGATTGGGTAGAAGTATCCATATCTAAAAATTCAAGTGGAGTAGTTTTTGAAGCTGAAAATTCATCTAATCAAAATTTAGGATCTTACACTTTTAATTCCTCTGTTATATCTATTTTGGATAATTTCTCTACTGGAATCTTAAGAACAAGAATTAAAGATAGTAATAATGATGCAAATGACAATGTATATGCACAAGTAAGAATGGTAGAGGCTTTCTCTGATACTAACTCTTCAGGTGGCGATACAAATAATAGTTCGGGAGATTCAAATGGATCTTCAGATCATTCTCTTAGATATATTAAAATTGATTCAAATGGAACCTTATTAAGTGGTTCTGTAGACTCAGACGGTAATATTAAATATGATGAAGAGGAAACTTACTCAATATCAAATGGTGTAGTAACAATAGTTGATGGTAATAAAACAGAAACTATCAAATATAATGATTCTGAAACACAAACGGATTCAAATAATAATACTCTTATCGTACATAAAATTTGTATTGATGAAGGAGAAGGAAAATCTCCTGAGCAAGTTGTATTATTGGAAGGTTTACAAGATTTTGATAAGGATAGTATAGATTCAAGTAATTTCCATAAAGAACTTACTAATGAAGAATTCAATGCTTGTTCTGGGGATATGTCAACTCTATATGGTAAAGATTTATATACTCTTGATCAAAACAATAATCAAGGTGGTGGATCAGATGATGAGTATCAAAATAATTTCCCATATCAAGTAAAAGGTATAGTAACTTTATCAGCATCAAATGGAATTGAACATATGCAGATAAATGCTGAGCCAATTGATAGTAATAACTGGAACTCTACAAATATTAACACAAATGATGGAAATAATTCTTATACTTTAGGTATGGAAAGTGGTAAATATGTGTTAAGAGCTAAATTATCAAAAACTGATGCATATGAAGAGTATATTTATGATTCAAATTCTTCATCTTGGATACCAAGAGAACAGGTAAAAGATACACCTGATTTATCAGAAATGACACCAAATGGAAAAACAAATAACCAATGTCATAATGATGGAAACTTCTGGTGGCAAGCAGAAGATGCTAATGGCTCTGAGGGTAATTGTTATAATGAACATCCTCATAAATGGATTCCAAATGTTGGATCAATTGATACACATGATTTTAATAGTTCATCTCAAATGGGTGTAAATTTTGATTTAGCTGCACTTTATGGTGATTTATTTACATTAACTGGTTCAGTTACTGTTTCAAATAGTTTTAATCCTATTGAATATTGTTCTAATGGAAATTCACAAGTTTTAGAAATATGTGAATGGAGAGATAGTGGAGTAAGTGGTTATAATAATTGGAAAGGTGCAAATAGAATTGGTATAGAAATAGCAAATGCATCTACAGGACAAAAAATAGGTGACTATAGTGTAGAAGGTTCAGCTACAGATAATGGCAATGGTTCTAAAACATATACATTTAGTGCGCTTATGCCAGCTGAGGGTAACTATACTATAAGAGTAAATAAAGAGTTATTTGATCCGAATACTTCGTCAAAAACAACGGAAGGATACTTCTTCAATCCTGAAACAGGGAAACTTGTAACAGAAAGTAAAGTTACATGGATGGATGCCACATCAACTAGTGGTTCAAATACATATCAAATTCCAGATACAAATACTACTGGAAAAATTGAAATTGTTGAAGGTAGTGATGGAAGTAAATCTGTAAGTTTTGGAGAGATTGATTTTGTAACTTTTGAAAATTCTATTCTTAGATTAAATGGTAGTGTATCATTTAATAATGCTGATTTTGTTCAAATTCAAGTACTTGATTTATCAAGTGGAAATTGGTTTGGATGGAAAGAAGTTAGAACTAATGGTGGTACTTTTAGTATAGAGGGTATAGAAGCTGGTGGTGAATATATCTTAAGAGTATCTAAAGTAAATGTAGTTGATGATGTTTGGAATTGGGAATCATATTTTTATAATGGTTCTACATTTGTTATAGATGAAAATATCCAATGGGTAGATAATGGAAATGGTAATCATATTCCAAATTCAAATCAAACAGGTACTATCTCTATAGCAAGTAATGCTACTCAAAACGATATATCAAATATAAATATAGATTTTGCAGATTTAGCTAATCAATTTTTCACAATTAGTGGTCAAGTTACAATGCCAAGTAGTTTTACTCCAGGTGAAGTAAGGGACTCTAATGGAAACTGGTTAGGTTGGAATAACGTAAACTTTGATATAGTTAACTCTTCTAATGGTGAATATGTAAAATGGGCAGAGATAGATAGAGGAAGTGAGAGTACTGATTCTAGTGGAAATAAAGTATATGATTATAGTATTAGGTTAGCTAGTGCAGGTGATTATATAGTAAAGGTATCTATTGAGACTTATAATGATGGTGTAAGTAAATATGATGGATATTTCATATCAGATGATAAAAATCTTACAAGTGAAATAAATGTTAAGCAAGTACCAGTTCTTGATGGAATGGTAGCTAATGGAAAGTCGAAACAACAGTGTTGGGATAGTAATAATTTCTGGTGGCAAGAAGAAGGTTCATCTTCAGGTAACTGTTATGATAATCATCCAAATAAGTGGATAGCAGATACTAAAGATACTGGAACAGTTGTATTAAGTGATGGTGAAAGATCTAAAACTTTTAATATAGATACAGTATCTTTAGAAAATGATGTATATAAACTTACAGGTGAGATTGTAGTACCATCTGGATTTATGCCAAGCAATGATTGGAACAACTTAGCACTGATTAGAGTAGAAGCATCAAATGCTGATACTGGAGCATGGTTAGGTGATGGGCAACTTTCAAATACACCTGTTTCAGGTACAAGTGATACTTACTCTTATAGTATTAAATTACCAATTGCAGTAAAAGGTACAAATGTAATTGTTAAACTTATAAAAGAGGAAAAAGATGGTGATAATTGGACTAGAGATTCATATTATATAAACTTTGGTTCAGATCATGCTGTAAGTGGTACAGCTGAGGCTACAGATAAATTAGTAGCAGAAAATACAGTTGAATGGACAAATGGTATACCAAATTCTGATCAAACAGGATATCTTACTTTAGATGATAATAAAACGATAACATTGGATATTAATTATGATGTGCTTGTATCTAATTATAATAACAATAAATTATCAATTAGTGGTACGATAATATTAGCTGAATCAGTTACTTTAGGAAATAGTGGTAGTCATGAAAATACAATTAGAATTGATGCTATAGATAAATTAAATGGTTTATGGGTAGGATCTGCTGAGGTTGATTATAACTCCACATCAAGTGATAGATTTACATATGACTTAGAATTTAAAAAATCAGGGACATATATCATTAAAGTGGTTATGAATATAGATGGTTTAAGGGAAGAGTTCTTTGTAAACTTTGGTAGCGACCATGGCCCATCAGGTGATGATAAATTGATCACATGGGATAAAGTACACTGGGAAAGAGCAGAACAAGCAGTAAATGGAAATGTTTTCATGTTACCAAATCCTGATGCTACTGGTTATATTGAATTAAGTGCAAAAGTAGAAAATTATGAGATAGATTTTAATGCTTTTGAAAATTCAATTTCTAAAATCTCTGGTTCTATTATCGTAGCAGATGATTATACTCTTGGAAGTAAATTTTCTAGTACAGGAACTTGGATTGGATATGACAATATAAGAGTTGAAGCTATTAGTAAGTCAACAGGTGAAAGAATTGCCTCTACTCAAGTTTCAGGAAATAAAGTTGCTGGTGCATATACCTATGTATTAAAACTTGGAGATAGTTCTGAGGTAGGTACAGATTTTGTAATTCAAATTATTAAAGAGAGTAGTACAAATGGTAATTGGGAACATGAAGAATACTATGTAAACTTTGGTTCTAATCATGAATATGATAGTGATGACTCTATAATAAGTGGAAAAAGAGTATTGTGGGTTGAAGCAGAGGCAAGTGTAGCAGGACAAAGTTGGAAAAACTATATGCCAAATCCAGATACCACAGGATATATTACAATTGGTAGTATAAATCCTGAGGGAGTAAATGTTGATTTTACAACACTTGGACAAAATGATATTATCTTAAGTGGTACTGTTACATTTAAATCTGATTTTAATATTTCAGCTGAAACAAATGGTGCAAGAATTGCAATCATTGATCAATCAACTGGACACTGGGTGGCAGATGCACCTGTGGAAAATAATGGAACTTATGAAGTAAATATCGGTGATGTAGAAGGAAACTATACAGTTCAAGTAAACTATTGGTACTACAATGCTTCAGATACATCAAGTAACTGGAGGAAAAATAAATTCCTAGACTTTGGTAGTGATAATGCTCTTGGTGGTGGAGATGATCAAGTTCTTGGTGATAATGAAGTATCATGGAGAAAAGTTGAAGTTTCTGGACAAGAATGGAGCAACTGGATACCTGATATTAATCCTATTACAGTAAGTGTGTCAGTAAGTAGTATAGATATTGATTTAAGTGCTGTATCTGGTGGAACAATCTCTGGAACAATCTCTGGATTGCCAAGTAGTGTAAGTAATGCATATGTAGGAATTGTAAATCCTCTTACATATAGTAATACTTGGGTAGATTTAGAAGAACAAAGTGATGGAAATTATACATTTAGTGCTGAAGAGTTAAAAGCTGATGTAAATTATAGTGTTGAGTTTGGATATTATACAAATGGTAAATATTATAATTATTTTATCAAAGATGATAACAATAACACATCTGATGGAGTAGGTACAATTGAATCTGGTGAAGTAAGATGGACAAAATTAAGTACTGATGATAATGGAAATGAGATTTGGGGACCAAATAGTGAAGATACAACATATGTATCTGTATCAAATGGTGAAACCTTAGATCTTAATATCTCTAAAACAGTAGTAAATTATAATACGGTAACTACAACATTAAGTGGTGTTACAGATGGTGAAAAACTAGAGGTTAACTTCTATATCCCATCTAAACCTTTTGGTAGATGGAGTGAGACAACAGTAAGTGGTTCAAGTGCTGCATTTACATTTGAAGATGTAAAAGATGGAAATGAGTATATCTTAAGTTTCAGATATGATAATACTGATTATACATATGATGGAAGTACTTCAAGTTTAGTAAAAAATGCTGAGTGGATAGCATATGATTCAAATGATAATCTTATCTGTGGTGGATCTGCAGGTTGGGATTGTGATTGGAATAGTAGTTATACCTGGAATTGGAAACCAAATGTGACAGCACTAACAATTAGTGGTGATGCAAATATCTCTACAAGTTTACCTGAAGAAAATACAGTAAGTGGATCACTAAATCTTGGTTCTCAATATTCAGGTAAAAAAGTACATCTAACGGTTTTCCAACCAAGTGGTACAAACTATAATTGGGCTAACTTTACATTAGATTCTAATGGGGAATCAAATATCTCTATGAAAGTTGAAGATGGAAATGCTTATAGAATTGAGTTATGGGTAGAGGGATTAGGCTCTTACGTGTACACAACTAGTGCAACATGGATTAATAATTCTAATTCAAGGGATACTACAACTTGGCAACCAAAAAATGAGACTTTAATTGATATTAATGCAAATATAGATTTAAATGGTATTAATTTAGTTGGAGATAAACGTACTATTACAATTGTTCTTGAGAATTTAAAACAAGAAAATGGTGTAAATAGTGAATCTGTATGGTTATCTTTAAATAATGATGCTCTTGGATATTTTGGAGAGGGTAATGAAAACTGGGATTCTACACCAGTAACCTATGATTCAAATATTTCAATTATTGTACCTGATGGAGATTATAATCTATCAGTATCTACATCTCACCATGGTGGTGGTTTTGTAAATGATGGAGATAATACAGGAGGAGAAGCTCTAGAGACTTTTACAGCATTAAGTTGGGAAGAGTCAAAAAGAGATATTGTATCTGTAAATGGACAAGATGTAACTATCACTATTACTTTAGCAGATTTAGCTTCTTTTGGTACTATCTCTGGTACAGTTGATTGTGATGGGGATTCAAATAGTTCAACAGGAGATTGTTCTGGTTGGATAGAAGCTAGTAGTTCAGCATCAGGTGCTGGTGTAGTTGTAACTAGTAATGGTTCTTATGAAATTAATGGATTAAGTGCAGGAACATATGAGCTTAATTATAATAGTTGGAATCTAGACCCAGCTGTATTTATAATTGATGAAAATGTAAGTGTAGTTGCAAATACTATTACAACAGCAAATTTAACTCCACCAACAGGTGCAGATGTACTGGATATCAATGGTACAGTTGATGCTTCAAACTTAAGTGATATGCGTATAGTTCTTATTAAAACTGATGGAAATAGTTTTGAAATTATTGATGAAACGGAAGTTAATAGTACAGATGGTTCATTTAGTTTTGGTGAAAAACCAAAACCAACATCAGGAAAAGCATACTATGTAGCAGTTTCAAAAAGGGTGATAAATCAAACTACCTTTGCAATGACTACTAGTTTTGATAAAATCACTAAAGTAAGTGATAGTGATAATGTAGGCTTAAGTGCAATAACATTACCAAGTGCAGA
>CAYFGQ010000047.1:0-27243 GCA_964342525.1 uncultured Arcobacteraceae bacterium | reverse complement strand
TTTTAAAAGAGCTTCATACTCATACATTCAATAAAACCTTATCACTGATTTAGTCTTTATTATATCTAAAATTTGCTTTAATAGGTTATTTTTATAAAAAATGCAATACAATTCGCCCCATGATAGAAGATAATATAAAACTTGGTATAAAATATATGCTTTTCGCCTCATTTACTTTTGCTTTAATGGGTGGATTTGCAAAACTTTTAAGTGATAGTATGAGTTCAGTGGAGGTTGTGTTTTTTAGAAACTTTACTGGAGTGCTTTTAATCCTTTTTTCAATTTATAAATCACCACTAAATCAAGTGGGCGGAAAAGCTTGGCTTTTAATATTTAGGGGGCTTGCTGGATTTACTGCTCTTTTGATGTATTTTTATAATATAGCAGAGATCTCACTTGCAGAAGCACAAACCTTTTCCAAAACAGCACCAATATTTACAGCGATTTTTGCTTATTTATTTATAAAAGAGAAACTCTCTCCTATAGCTTGGCTTGGAGTTTTTGTAGGATTTATTGGTATCACTTTTATAACTGGATTTGATCCTTCAAATGTAAGTAAAACTGATTGGCTTGGAATTTTATGTGGAGTAGGGGCAGGACTTGCTTATACTTCTATTCGTGAATTACGAAAATATTATGATAATAGAGCAATTGTATTATCTTTTATGGGAATTGGATCTATTGGACCTGTGATTTTGATGATAATTGCAGAGTATTACACTAGTACTACATTTGATTTTATCATAGCCCCATTTGTGATGCCTGAGGGTATTTCTTGGTTGTACATAATTGGACTAGGTGTTACTGCAACTGTGTCACAATTATACATGACTAAAGCATATTCTCTTGCAAAAGGTGGTATAATTGGTACCATTAGTTACGCAAATATAATTTTTTCAATACCAGTGGGGATGGTCTTGGGAGATATGTTTCCATCACAGGGGTTAATTATAGGTATTATACTTATTGTGATAAGTGGGGTTTTAGTAGCTAAGAAGTAGGAGTATATCATGATAAAAATGTTTTTTGGGACTACTGAAGATAAAAATAATCAGTTATTAGCTGCGATCTCTTCTAAAAAATTTAGTGCAAGAAAAGCTAACTTTTTACTTTCAAGGGGTGCTTCTCTTGATTGGGAAAATGAAAAGGGTGAAAATTATTTCCATATAGCCTCTAAAAATAATAATATTTTGGCAATGAAATGGTTATTATCAAAAAAAGTAGATATAAATAAAGAAAATATAAATAAAAAAACTCCAATTTTTTATGCTTTTCAATCAGATTCTATTGAAACAATTAGTTTTCTAATTAACAATGGAGCAAATAAAAGTCACAAAAATAATTTTTCTAGAACACTTTTACATGAAGCAGTTATTGCCAATAAAAATCTGGTGATAATCTATCTATTAAAGATGGGACTTAATATAAATGCTAAGGATGATAAAGGTAGAAGTATTATCTTTGATAGTGTTATAAATGGAACTAAAAGTCTTGTTGATAAAATTAGTTCTTTAGATGGTTTAGATATTAATCTTAAAGATAAAAATGGCAACACTGCAATGCATGAAAAAAATGTATATACAAATCCTGAATTAGCTTATACTCTTATGGATAATGGTGCTGATCCAACTATCTGTGATAAAAATGGTAGAGATTTTTTATTTTATATCGCTTCAGCCTGTATGGAAAATGACAAATTGATTGATAGATCCATTGAGCAAGGATGTGATATAAATGTTAGGGATAAGGATAATGAAACAGTTTTAATGAAAACCATTAAAATGCTTTTATCAACAGATTCTAAAGAGGAAAGGGAAAAGTTTTTTAAACTAGCTCAAAAATTTATAGATACTGGTGTAGATATCAATGCCATAAACAATCAAGGGGATAGTGTTTTATCCTTATGTGTTAAATCATCAGACCTTGAAGCTTTACAGTTTATTTTATCACAAGAAAATATAAATGTAGATATTCAAAATAATGAAGGAAACACCTCTTTAGTTTTATCAATAAGTAAAATCAATTGTGATATGCCAATAATCACAGAACTTTTAGAAGCTGGAGCAAGTCCTAATATAGCTGATAAAAACAATGCTACTATTATAGAAAAACTAATCGATATAGTTTTACACTTAGATAATGAAAAGAAATTAGATAAGAAGTTTCTTATTGAAATATTTGAAGATAGGGATTATATCTTAATTTTAAAAGAGATTCTTGCCAAAACAAAAGTTAAATTACTTAATACAAACTCAAAACTAAATCCAATCTTTTTTGACATAATTTTATACAATAATAAAAACCTATTTTTGATCTTAAAAGAGCATGGAATAAATTTAAATCAAAAAGATAAAAATGGGGAAAATATTGCTTTTAGATTTATAGATGAACTTACCACTGTTAAAACCCAAAAGAAAAAAAGGGAAATGCTTTATAGTCTGAAAAACCTTATAAACTCAGGTGTAAATATAAATTCAAAAAATAAAGATGGAAGAACCCCTGTTCATGAAGCTATATTAAAAGGTGATGAAGATACAGCTAGGGTTTTTATCGATGCAAAGCCAAATCTAAAACTTAAAGATAAAAAAGGAAGAAATGCTGTTCATTGTTGTGTTTGGGAAGGTAAAGTGGGACACTTTAGAATGATCTCTGGAAAAGATAAAACAGTAGTAAATCTGCCTGATTTTTTTGGCTTACTTCCTATTCATTATGCTGCTTTTATGGGTAAAACACCTTTAGTATTAAAGATGATAGAAGCAGGATCATTTGTAAATAGCAATAGGGTTATAAATGAAAAAATGATTGATTATCTAAGAAAATTTACAGGTGTGTTAGATACTTTAGAAGAAGATACAAGAGATGCAAAGGAAAAGGTAAATCTTAGATCACTCACAGACAATATGAAAAGGGAATTTGCACTATAAATTTATATGACTAAAGCATATTCACTTACTTTAGGTGGTATAATAAATCCAATTAGTTATGTGAATATAATCTTTACTATGTCTTTGGTGAAGAAATAGGATTGTTGAATGTTTAAAAAGATGTTTAAGAAGTCAGAAGATCAAAATAGTGAACTTCTTAATCTAATATTATCTAAAAGTTTTACAGATAAAAAAGCAGAAGAATTAGTATCTGCTGGTGCCAAGGTTGATTGGCTCAGTGATGGTGGGGAAAACTATTTTCATTTTGCGGCTCAAAATGCAAATAAAAATGCTATAAATTGGCTCCTTTCAAAAAATATCGATATCAATCAAAAAGCTTCTGATCGCAGAACTCCTCTTTTTTATGCAGTTGAAAATGGATCTTCTGAGCTTGTAAAAACTCTAGTTGAAAATGGTGCAGATATAAATCATAAAAATGTATTTAATAGAACAGTTCTTCAAGAAGCAGTAATCTCAGATAAAAATAAAATCATTGACTATCTTATAGGAAAGGGTGCTGATGCATCAAATGTAGACTCTCAAGGAAGAAATGTAGTCTTTGATTCGGTGGCAAATGGTACTAAACATCTAGTTGATAAAATAAGTGCTTTGGATGGGGTTGATATCAATTTAGTGGATAAAAATGGAAGCACTGTGATGCATCAAAAAAGTGTTTATGATAATCCTGAACTTGCTTTATCTTTGATGGAAAATGGAGCTGATCCTACTATTTGTGATACTGAGGGGAAAAACTTTTTATTTTATTGTGCTATAGGTGGTATTGAAAACGAAGAGCTTATTGATAAAGCCATAGAGCTTGGTTGTGATATCAATAGTAGAAATAAAAACAATGATTCAATTCTTATGGAAACCCTAAAGGCATTTTTAGGTGTTACAGATGAGACAAGAAGAGATAGTATTCTTCAAATGGCACAAAAACTTGTGGATCATGGTGTAGACATTGATGCTAAAAACAATCAAGGTGAGAGTGTAATTTTTGATGTGGTAAAAACAGGAGACCTTGAAGCTTTAAGATTTTTACTCGAACAAAAAGTTAGGGATGTAAATATTCAAGATGATAATGGTAATACACCTTTAGTAGCAGCAGTACTTGAAGGTGCCAAAAATCTTGATCTAGTTTTATTACTTCTTATGTGTGGAGCTGATCCTAATATCCCAGATTTTAGAAATATGACGATTATCGAAAAACTAATTGATATAGTTTTACATCTTCACAATAATAAAGAACTTGAAGAGATATATGAGACAGAGATAGAACAAGATGGTGAATATTTTTATGTATTAAAAGAGGTACTTAGTAATTCTAAAGTTCAATTAAACAATGTAAACTCAAAATCAAATCCACTATTTTTTGATGTGGTTTTATATAATAATAAAAACCTTTTATCTCTTCTACGAAAACATGGAGCAAATATAAATCAACCAGATAAAGATGGGGAAAATATAGCCTTTAGATTTATTGAAGCTGTAGAAAATACTACCGATGAGAAAAAGAAAAGGGAGATGATTACAAATCTTGAAAACCTTATCATCTCTGGAGTAGATATAAATTCCCAAAATAAAAAAGGGCAATCTGCTGTACACCATGCAATCCTAAAAGGGAGTGAAAATACTGCAAAGGTATTTATAGACTCAAAATCTGATACAAAACTTACAGATAAAAAGGGTAGAAGTATAGTTCATTGTTGTGTTTGGAATGCAAAATTAGAGCATTTTAATATGATACTTCAAAAGGATGAAAATATCTTAAATGAGCCAGATGCTTTTGGGCTTTTACCTATACATTATGCTGCATTTATGGGACATACAGAGCTTGTATTGAAGATGATAGAAGCGGGATCTTTTGTAAATAGCACAACTAATGTTAGCTCAAAGATGATAGGCTTTTTAAAGAAATTTGCACCTATGTTAGATACTTTGGAAGAGTATACTGAAGATGAATATGAAAAAACAAATATTAGACTACTTGTGGATAATATGAAAAAGGAGTTCAATCTATGAATTTAGATAAGGTGATAGCTGGGTTTTTTATTATCCTAGCGATGACGATAAATTTTGGTTTTGTATATGGTGATCCGTTAAATCCAGCTATGCATAGTAAGTATGAGTTATTTATAGCAATTGTGATAAATCTTGTGGCTACAGTATTAAAACTTGGGGATAAGACTCAAACTGGATCGGTTTTACTTGCTACAAGTTTAGTTGCCGATTTACAGCTTATCGCTGCTGCTTCAGTGTGGGCTATTTGGCCAGAAGCAGGAAGTGATCCTGAAATATTTGGTTTAATTATTTCCCTTTCAAGTGGTGCACTTATAGCGAATATCACATCAGTTATATTATATATTGGTGATACAATTAAATCAAAAAGATAAGTTGAAAAATTTATCGCATACAATAAGGTAAAATAGTGAATAGTAGCTCCCTATGGATAATTTTACAAAGGATGAGAGTCCCTTTTGTTGTTATTGTTATCGCTTATACAATAGCAATAATTGGACTTGTATCCATTGAGGGTATTGATGATAAAGGCAACCCTTATAATATGAGCATCTTTGATGCTTTTTATTTTGTAACATATACCGCTACAACAATTGGTTTTGGTGAGATACCTTATGAGTTTACCTATGAGCAAAGATTATTTGTATCTTTTGCTGTTTATATTACTGTAATAGGGTGGTTTTATGGTATCGGTACACTTATCACTTTACTTCAAGATAAACTATTTTTAAATGAGATATACAAAGCAACCTTTAGAAGAAACGTAAGGGTTATAAAAAAAGATTTTGTGATCATCTTAGGATATAACTATATCACCAGTGAGATTATCAAAAAAGCACTACGTGAAAATATGAGAGCCGTGGTAATTGAAAAAGATAGGGATAGGGCAAATGAAGTGATCCTAGAAGGATTTACCCCTTCTGTTCCTGTTTTGGTATCTGATGCACACAATCCAGATACTCTAGAGATGGCAGGTATACACAAAAAGAATTGTAAAGCTGTAATCTCCCTTTTAAAAGATGATAACTTTAATCTACGTATGGCATTAACTTCAAAGATATTAAATCCAAAAGTAAAACTAGCTATCAAATCAACTACCGATAATCAAAGTGAAAATTTAAGAGATGTTGGTGTAGAGATCATAGAAAACCCTTTTGCTATCATTTCAGATCAGATTCAACTGGCTTTAAATGCTCCAACAATTCTTATGCTTGAAGAGTGGTTATATCAAATAGATAACCTTGAAGCTCATCCTATGAGTTTGCCAAGGGGTAAATATGTGATCTGTGGATATGGTAGAATGGGACATAGTTTATATGATGTATTAACTCAAAATGGAATTGAGACAGTATTTTTAGATATAAATAAAGATGTATTATATGACTTTGAACAAAATAAAGAAAATATTATTATAAACAATGCAGATGATAAACAAAATCTTATAAATGCAGGTATAAGAGAAGCTGTAGCTATTATAGCTGCTACAAATGATGATACTACAAATCTATCAATTCTTACAACAGCAAAAAAATTAAATCCAAGGGTTATTACAATAGTAAGAGAAAATGAGATAGCTGATTTCTCAATCTTTGAAAGCTCAAACGTGGATCATATCTTTATGCCATCAAAGATACTTATATACAAAACTACAAATGCTCTTGTAAACCCAATGTCTGATAAACTTATAAGGATAATGGGAACAAAAGATGAAGCATGGGCACAGCATTTAGCAAAAGACTTAATCCAAAAGATAGATATAAACCCTCAAACCTTAGAGATAAAGATCAATAAAGCTGAAGCCTTTGAAGTGGTAAGACATCTAGAAGAGGGTAAAAGATTATATTTAAATCTTTTCCAACGTTCACGTAGGGATAGAAACCAACACAATAATGTAGTACCTCTATTAATTATAAGAAAAAATGCTACAATACTATTGCCATCATGGGATGAAGAGATATATTTAAATGATGAGATATTATTTGCCTGTGATGCTAATTCAAAAAATGATATAGAATATATAGCAAATAACTGGTATGAGTTTTACTATATCTTAACAGGTACAGAAAAAACTTGGATACCATTTTTTAGACAAAAAGAGAAACAAAAAGGGAAAAAATGATTTTATTAACTGGACCATGTGTAATTGAAAGCCGTGACAATATTATGAGAATTGCAGAGGATTTACAAGGGCTCTCTATGGATAAAAGAATAGATTTTCATTTTAAAGCTTCATACGATAAAGCAAATAGAACAAGCCTAGATAGTTTTAGAGGACCTGGACTTGATGAGGGACTTAAGATCCTTCAAGAGGTAAAAGAGCAGTTTGGATATAAACTGATCACAGATGTACACGAAACAGCACAAGTGGCACCAGCAGGTGAAGTTGTAGATGTGGTACAAATACCAGCTTTTCTTTGTAGACAAACAGATTTACTTGTAGCAGCAGCTAAAACAAATGCAACAGTAAATATTAAAAAAGGTCAATTCTTAGCATCAGGAAGTATGAAACATCCAGTTGAGAAGGTACTTAAAACTAGAGGATGCGATGAGGTAAATTATCAAAACTCAAAAGATAATGGTGTATGGCTTTGTGAGAGGGGTAATGTATTTGGATATGGTGCATTAGTTGTTGATATGAAAAATCTTATAGCTATGAGAGAATACGCACCAGTGATCTTTGATGCAACCCACTCAGCACAAGTACCAAGTACAGGTGGAACTACAGGTGGAAATTCTGCTGTTGTACCATCTTTAGCAAGGGCAGCTGCATCAGTTGGTGTGGATGGATTTTTCTTTGAGACACACTTTGATCCAAGTGTAGCTTTAAGTGATGGTCCAAATATGCTTCAAATAGATGATCTTTATAAAACAGTTGATCAGATATTTAGGATACAAGAGGTTTTAAATAATGGATAAGCACATTGCTATTGTAGATGATGAACCAGAGGTATTAACTACATTAAAAAGATTTTTAGAGAAAAATAGTAATTATTATATTGATATTTATTCGAGACCAGAAGACGCCCTTGAAAGTATCAATATGAGAAATTATGATCTTATTTTACTTGATATAATGATGCCAAAAATAAATGGGCTTGATGTATTAAAACAAATAAAAGAAAAAAATGAAAATATAAAAGTGATCATGATGACAGCATATTCCACTTTAAATAATACCCTTAGAAGTGATACCCTTGGGGCAGATGCATATTTAGAAAAACCATTTCCATCATTACTTACATTAAAAAATACAATTGACGAACTTCTTAAAGCCGAATAGATTTAATAGATTTATTTGGCTTAAAACTTATTTAGATATAATCACGAAATAATAACAATAAAGTTCCTAAAGAAAGGGACATTTTTAAGGATAAAACATATGAACATTGTTGAAGGAAAACTAAGACTTAAAGGTGATGAAAAAGTAGCTATTATTAATGGTAGATTTAACCATATCATTACAGATAGACTAGTAGAAGGTGCAAAAGATGCATTTGTAAGACACGGTGGAGATGAAGCAAATCTTGATCTTATCTTAGTACCAGGTGCATTTGAGATCCCATTTGCACTTAAAAAAGCACTAGAATCTGGAAAATATGATGCTGTATGTTGTGTAGGTGCAGTTATTAGAGGTAGTACTCCTCACTTTGATTATGTATCTGCAGAAGCTACAAAAGGTATCGCTAGTGTTACTTTAGATTATGGTAAGCCTGTAAGTAATGGTGTACTTACAACAGATACAATTGAGCAAGCTATTGAAAGAGCTGGATCAAAAGTAGGAAACAAAGGTGCTGAGGCGATGATCACTATCATTGAGATGTTAGATTTATATAGTGAGATGGCGTAGTGGCTACACGTACACAAGCAAGAGAATCAGTAGTAGGGCTTTTATTTGCCTATGGTCTTGGAAATGAAGAGATTGCAAAGTTTTCTGATGAAATCTTAGAAGATAAAAAGATCAGAAACAAACAAAAAGATTTTGCTCTAAATCTTTTTAATGGTGTAATGGAAAATCTTGAAGTGATTGATACGGAGATTACAACTCACCTAAACGATAGAGGTTTAGAAGGGATTGGAGCTGTAGAGAAATCAATCCTAAGACTTGCAGTATATGAGATACAACACACATCTTTAGATAAGCCAGTAGTTATCAATGAAGCTATAGAACTTACAAAAAAACTAGCAGGTGATAATGCCCCAAAATTCATCAATGGTGTACTTGATAAAGTAAAGAAGGTAAAATAGATGCAATTATGTGTATCACTTGATTTACCTTCAAAAGATGAAAATATTGAGCTAGTAAAAAAAATCAAAGATTTTGATGTATGGTTAAAAGTAGGATTTAGATCTTATATCAGAGATGGAAAAGCTTTCCTAGAAGAGATCAAATCTATCAACCCAAACTTTAAAATCTTTCTTGATCTAAAATTATATGATATCCCAAATACTATGGCTGATGCCGCTGAAGAGATTTGTAAACTTCCTATTGATATGTTTAATGTACATGCAAGTGCAGGAAAAAATGCTATGGCAACTGTTATGGATAGAATCAAAGATGTAGATAATAGACCAATAGTGATAGCTGTAACAGCTCTTACAAGTTTTGATAATGATAGCTTTAAATATATTTATAATGAAGATATAGACGCAAAAGCAACAAAATTTGCAAAAGATACTTTTGAAGCTGCTATGGATGGTGTTGTATCATCTGCTTTTGAAAGCCTAGATATCAAAAACAATACATCTAAAGAGTTTATTACTCTTTGTCCAGGTATCAGACCATTTGGTGAAGATGCAGGAGATCAAAAAAGAGTAGCAGATATAACTCTAGCAAAAAAAGAACTAGTAGATTTTATAGTGGTAGGTCGTCCGATTTATAAATCAGAAGATCCAAAATCTGTAGTTGAAAAGATCTTAGCGAATATATAAATTCGCTAAAAAAAGAGGCAAAAACCTCTTTTTTGAAAAATAATAAAAAAAGGCAAAAAATTAAGTTTTTTCTTAGCTTTCTTTGCCTATAATTTCAGTCCTTTAAAAGAGGAACTACAAAAAACTTGGACAGATGGGTGAGCTGGCTGAAACCACATCCCTGCTAAGGATGCGTACTGGTAACGGTACCGAGGGTTCGAATCCCTCTCTGTCCGCCACTTAAAGCCCAATATTAGGGCAACCAAATCACTTAATTTTTTTACTGTGTAAATAATGTGCAAGAATTAACTTATTTTTGTATTTAATTGTGTAAAATCTGGTTTAATTTTACCTACATAATGTTTTCTTGTAACAGAGATTGTCTCATGACCTATTTGTTGTGTAAGCCATGTTTCATTCATATTATTTTCTAACATCAAAGTACAAAAAGAATCTTTAGTGTCATAAAATATACCTTCACGTAATCCACACTTTTTACAAAGCTTTTTAAATTGATCATTTAAAGAATCAGGAGTATTATATCTATTACCGTATTGAGAAACAAAAACATATTCTTTATGTGCTGTTAACTCTAATTGTCTTTTTAATGCTTTCTCAGCTCTAGGTAATAAATCTATAATTCTAATCTTTCCACCTTTAGGTAATGCTATCTCTCCATCTCTTATTCTTTCATCAATTTTTGCAAAGTGATTATCAAAATTTACTTTAGTCCATTTTAAAGCAATAAGTTCACTCGGACGCATTCCAGAAAAGAAATTAAATTCAAGAACATTTTTAAATTGACCTTTTGCTGTATCAACTAAAATATTTATTTCATCTAAATCGTATATATCACTTAGTGACTCAATAACTTTTGGAGGTTTAACAGCTGTTAAAGGATTTCGTTCTATGATTTCATCATTGTAAGCCATATCTAAAATCATATTTAATACTGATCTATAATTTAATATGGTTTTAGGGGCAAATTCTAAAGAGTTTTGCCATTGCATAACCATAGAACTTTTAATATCTGTTATATCTATATTTTCAAAGAACTCACAAATTCTATCAAACTTTTGAAAAGTTTCTTTTTGTGTAAATTAGTTTCTTTGCTTTGATGTATTCTCTATTACATATTTACCATATTCTTTAAATGATAATGAGTTGTTACAGTTATTATGAATCTTATCAAATATAGATTCTTTGTTTCTTTCAACATATTTAATATTTGTTACATCATAACCACTAGAATATCTATATGTAACTTGGTTGATTCTTGCATATAACCAAAGTTTTTTACCTCTAGAGTAAACTTTTATTTCATTCATTTAGCACCTTTCAAAGTGCTAATAGCCGAAGAGATTATAATCATTTTTTCTTTAATTGTGGTAATGTACTTTTATGTATATGATAAGTATTACCAAACTTTTTAAAATAAATTGGGTCTATATTATTTTGGCAATAGTTTCTAAAACCATTTAAACCATATCCATATTGAGTAGCAAGATAGCTTGATAATGGAATCCAATCTGGAATTGAATTTTCAAATATACTTAATCTTTTTTCTATTTCTTCTATCTTTTGAAAAAGTGACATTTTATACCTTTGTTTGTTCAGCTCTGAAAGATCAGAAAATATATAAGTATAAAATTTATACTAAGAGTGTTAAACCTGTAACGATTCAGAGTATAAATTTTATACTTTGTCATTGTTTGATTAAATCTCTTAATTGGTCTTGATGATTAAAATAATTATGGATGGATTGTTTCATTCCAACCATTTCAAAATTTAAATTATCAATTTTTCTTTGTAAGTTATAATTCTTTTGCCTAAGCTCAATTATCTCAACTACATAGTAAGGAACTACACCTTTTTTAGATTTCCATTTTTTAACGATTGCTTCACTAACCTTAAAGATATCGGCAATATCACTAATACTCATTCCCTCGATATAATCATCGAATATCTGTTTATTTCTTTCCATAATTTACTCCTAGTATGATTGATTTAATATAACAATCTTTTGTATTTACACAAAAGACACAAGCTCTAAAATACGTTGTTAAATTCATTAATTTTTTATTCATGATTCCCCTTTTGTATTTTTATTAAATTTGCCATAGCAAAAATATCACCTTTTGCACGATTTGAAAATCCTTGTTCAAATTCTATTTTTAGAATAGATCGTTCAAGAGCATTTTTATATTTCATAAAATCCCTACAATCATCGGAGCAATATTCTTTTGCTCTTCCCGTTTTCTTTTGTTCAACAGATTTCCCACAAACTGGGCACGCTATTGATTCGGTACCAAAACACATTTTAAACTCCTTATTCAATAAAATAGATGGATTAAAGATAAAAGCTCTTAGAAGCTCTTAAAATCCATTTTCAAATATATTTAGAGATTCAATCTCACCTTTTAATAATCCTCTATTGATACATTCATTTTTAGTTAATAGATAATGTTGCTCATTGATATTTTCTATATTTTTATCGATCTCTTTAAAGTAAGTAATTAGTTTATAATTTGATAGTTTTGATGGTACGATAGGAAGCTCAACAAACTTGTTTTTGATTTCATTGAAGATCATTCTATCAAGTCCATTTTCTTGTACTTTAAGAGGTTTGATAAATTCTTTTTTAGGTTGATATTTAAGATGTATTCTATTATTGGTTTGGGTTCTAGAGTTTAATATTAAATCAGCATTTTTAGACCATATAACTACATCATCAACCTCGCCAGTCTCAGGATTTACATACATATAGTTAATCATAGTATCATCAAAGCTTTTGTAAATAGTGCCATGCTCTAAAAGCTTACTTATATATTTAAAATCATCTTGAAACTTTTCTTTGAAATAGTATCTTACTTTACGATAGATTGATAAAGGGGCAAGAGTACGAGAAGATAGGAATCTTCTTACTTTATATTTAATATACCAATATACTGCGTGTTGGGTAGAAACTTTGCTTGTATCTTTAAAAGTCTTTGTAATATATTTCATAATGTAGGCAACAGCTCCACCAGCTTCTTTATACCATGTATACTTAAAATCAATGGCTCTTTTATTTGCTCCCCATTTATCACTAGAAAAGTATTGTTTGAATTTCTTTTTAACTGGAAGAATATAAGTTGATGGTAAAAAGAGCATAGCGTGTAAATGAGGTATTCCACTTTTATGTGGTTCATATACTCTAAAATATACTAAGCCGTGCCCTAGCTCTTTTTTCATTTGTTGGAAGATCTTAAGATTAGTGAACTTATTCCAAATTTGCGTAAGTGCTTTGGCTGTCTCATTAGGATCTATTTTATAACTACCATCTTCATTTTTTCTGTGATACTTTGTTGGTGCGGTAAGAGTTATAAAAACTGGTTTTAAGCCCTTATCCTTTGCATTAGAAAACATTGTATTTACTCTGTTGTTGATCTCAGCAAAATATTTTTTAGGGTTTAGATTAGCTGAGTATGTATTATCTAACATATTGATACTTTTATCAGAAAACTCTACAGAGAAGTTTTCTAAATACTGTTTTTGGTTTTGTATTTTATTATCTATATTGATAATATCATCCATTGAAATTCCGTACATTTCAATCCTTTCTAATTTAAAGGTAGTAACTTTTTTAAAAGTAATCAAGGGCGTTCGCTTCGCTTCTCGCCTAAAAAAAAAGCTCATGCTTCGCGTTTTTTTTCAGGCTTTTGCTCGCTCCTTTTTACTCTTATAGGAAACCCAATCTTATGTGATTCTTGCCTAGTACTAATCAAACTGATTGGGTCACTTATAAAAGTAATTTTTGTGAGCTTTTAAAGTGCCTAGCAAGGGAATGTTTATTTTTATGACCCCTATCCCTTAATCCCTTAAGGGGTCACCCTTCGGGTACTGCGTATAAAAACAAATACTAATCACAGATACCAAAGTTTTCACAGATACGTTTTTTATATCTTTCATTCTCCTTTTTTTCTAATTGATCGTAATTAGGATATGTAACATTGTTTTCAATAGGTGGTGTATATTTATCTATTAGTTGTAATTCTTTTTTAGCTGCTGCATTATTGATCACTTCAAAGAATATTGATAAGTTAGAGTTCTTTTCATCTTTAGACTCATATTTAAAGAGCCAACCTAAAAATGGTATATCCATTAAATAAGGTATTCCGTTTATATTTTCTATTGATTCATTTTGATTAATTCCAGTTAATACAAATATCTTTTTAGAATCTAAATAAAAACTTTGTTTTATATGCTTTTTAGACACTATAGGGACGTTATTAGTACTTGATACTACATTTGATACCTCTAAGTCTAAATCAATGTATACGAGCTCGTTATTATAGATTCTAGGTGTTGCAGATAAAACGAGTCCAACATCTTTATATTTTAGTGATTCTGTAGTTGATGTGGTATCACTGTCTATTGTTGTTGTACCCTCTGAATATGGTATTGTAGTTGCTACTTCAAATTCAGTTTTTTTATTATCTGATAGAGTTAGAATTGGAGAGCTTACAAGTTTAGAATTTCCAGTTTCATTAATCATTTTTACAAAAGTATAAAAACTGTCTTTTTGTGTACTTGATACATCGCTTGATACTGTGTAAGGATAAGCTACAAGGTTAAAGAAGTAATTATTACTACTATTGATATTAAATTCATGTTCAATTCCAAACTCTTTTAATTTATCTAAGTTTGTATCCATGATTGTAACTTTTAGTTTTAATTGTGGTGGTAATAAGTCAACTTGTTTTAATGTTTGCTCTATTGATTTAAAATCTTCATTTGAAGCTTTGATAAGTAATAGTTTAGATGAAGTGATAAATTGATATTTTACATTTTCATATACTTTTAAAAAGTTCTCAATGTCTTTAAAGTCTATGAAGTTTAATTTTATGGTCTTATAATACTGTGGTTCTGTTGTATTAGTATCAAAATTATACTTATTTGTTTTTTGATCTTGCAGAGCTGGTGAAATAAAAGTATCAATTTTATCCTTATCAACTACTATTTTCTTTTTGATCATATAAAAATTATCATGTTTATCTAAATACATTCCTTTATTTTCTAAAAGTGTAGTTAGTACATCAAAGTAAGTTTTTTTGCTTAACTTTTTAGATACTAATAGTGTGATCTTATGATCTATGTTCTCATCTAGTGCAATATTAATTTTATTTACTCTAGATACTACAGCTATATATTCATTTAGAGGAACATTTATAAAATCATCTGCTAAAAGGTTTATTGAGATAAAGATTAATAGTAAAAGTCTCATGTTAAAGCCTTACACCATCGGATATAGTTTCAATAGTTGTATCATTGAATCTTGTTTTTCTTTTTTCTTCTTTTGGTACTAAAAAGAATCTTTTTAAATCGCTGTCAGATGTTGAAATATATTGCTTATAGATTCTAGTTCTTGATTCAAAGTCAAAGTACAAATTCTTTTCATAAAGTCTTTTTGATTCTGTAGATAAAAGAAATTTACTTATATAGTTATGTGGGTAAGTTACTTTATTATAGATACAGCCTAATTGTCTATCACACAGCATAGATATTACAAAGTATTCAGATGTATCTATTGTATTATCATCTATTCTTTTTGGTTTTTGAGTTGTAGTAGTTGTACTTTGATCTGTAATAAGTGTTTCTTCACCACCATAAGAACTTAATATATACCAAAAATAGCCAATTACAAATAATAGAGCAACAACACCAATAATTATATATCTAATGATAATTGATTTTTGATGTGATTTATTACCACTTTGATATAGTGCAAATACTTCATCTTTAGTTTTTATTGAGAACTTATCAAACATATCAGCTTTACGCATTGCAAAAGAAGCATAAGATTTATATGTAAGTGTAGTTGATGATATTTTTTTAGATCGTGGTTGAGCTTCAATAAATTGTTCAGGTATAGCCCTATATTTTGAGTTGATAAGCGATTTATTTTGAGTAAGTAATATTATTTCATGGTATAAATGTCTATGGTATGTAAGCCAAAAGATTTTTACTTGATCTTGTGGAGTAAAAAAGTCATGGCACTCATCAAATACTATTAATGCATTATGAAAGCCTTTTTCTTTTGAAAATTCTATTAGGTAATCATCCACATTATCTTCATTTTTATGTTTTTCATAAAGTGCATAACATTCTTTGAGATATTCATATAGTAGCTCAATGTTTAACTTTTTAAATTGAACTTTTGATTCAGGGAACTTATCAAATTTAACACCATTTATATTTGTGTAAATCACTTCAATATTTTTAGCTTTTTTATCTTCATTTACTAAGATATTGTATATCTCATTTATTGCTAAATATGACTTTCCACTTCCAGGGAACCCAACTACTAATTTAACCATAAACCACCCCTTTTATGATTGAGTATTTATCTCATAAATGCTAATACTTGTTTGATTATAAATCCAGTTATTAGGAAGTTTAAAACAATTTGTAAAGCATTAAAGAAACCTAGATAAGAAGCTAAAGATAATATATTACTAGCTTCGACAATTTCAGTACTTACCTTAGCTATAAAGAAATCAACTGTATAAGTTACAAGAGTAAAGAAAAAAGAAAACATAGCTATTTTAGAAGTAATAGGGTTCTTAGCCATTATTCCAAGAAGTTCAAATATAAAGGTTAATATTACAGCCATTATGTTGTCCTAAATACGATTATAAATCCAAAGATGTAAGCAAATATCAAAAAAATATTTCTAATAAGTGTTACATTCTCAGTTCCTATTGTTGTTACATCAAATAAAGTATATGAAGTACTACCAAATGTAAAAGTAATTGGTGCTGGTGCAGTACCATATCCACCTAAACCAAATGGGTCTAAATAGCTATCGTATGTATCAGATAAAGTTGTTTGAAATGTACTATTAAATGTATCTGTTTCACTAGTGGTATCAAGCATACTTTCAATAGATTTTCCATTAGTAGAATTTTCTAAATCATTTTCTATTTGTGATTGTCTATTATTGATATCTGTTACTGCATTACTAGTTACTTCATTAAAAGCAGTATTTGTGATTATTTGATTTAATTGTTCTGTGTAATCAACTGTATTAGAATTTGTATTAGAACTACTCTCTGTACAAAGTGATCTTTGTGTTTGAGCTTCATCTGTAGTTAATGAATATGTTGCGTATACTTCATGTGATGTAAGACCACTTGAACTAGTTTCAAAACTCCCAGTTTCGTCATTTTCTGCAATATAACTAAATCCTGCAGTACCTGCACTAAGACAAGGTTTATTATTTACTATAGTAATATTATTAGTGAAATATGCATCTGTTTGAGATGTTACTACTGTACCACCTGAGATTCCCATATACCAACATGTAGAGTTAGTACTTGGATTACAAAAAGATTCAATTAATTTATTTGACGTTCCATTACCTCCACATATAGGACTAGAGTTATCCCAATAGTAAAAATAATCCTCAGTTAGTCCTCCATCACCATAGCAAACAGTCATACCTACACTACTATTATATCCACAAGATTCAATCCAATTTGGAATACGTATATTAGTAGTAAATGTAAACCAGTCAGATTCTTGGTATTGATAAGGACAATATACTTCATAATCTATTGCATAAGATGATATTGTAAAGATAAGTATAAATAGATACTTCATAATGATTACTTTAGTAGTTTTAATACAACTGTAAAACCAAAGATTATAAAACCAATGGATAGATTTAAACTAAAGAAGTAATCAAAAGCAAGATTTCCAGTTAATTCAAAGATAGGCATTATATAAACCTTATAATGGCAGTTATAAAAAGAGTTGAAGCAATTATTCCACTAATTGCAAACATTAAATTAAGATCATAATCAGATAATCCAAGATAAGAAAGATTATGTGCATCTATTGATAGAGTTACATCTTGGTCAAAATCTGATAAGTGTTGAGTTACTTTTTTACAAGTATCATTATCTGCATCATCAAAATAATATCCACTTTGTACGTCAAATGATTCAACTTTTGAAAGTTCCATTCCATACCATTTATTAGGCTCTTTTGAGGTTTTATAAAATAGCCATTTATCTGTAAAGTCATAGTATTTAATACATTTAGAAGCATTACCTTTGCCATTATTACTTTTTGCTAGTAGTAGATAATCAGCATTTAAAAAAGAGCTTATAAATAGTAAAAGTAGTAGGTATTTTCTCATTTATAAATCCTTTTAGAAAAAGGGGTTATAAGACCCCAATTCCTTGAAGCCTATTATCTTAGTAGACCTTTTACTTTGTTGTAACCATAGATAGTTACAGCAACTAACAGAACAGCACCAAATACATTACCTAGTGAAGTCATTACATCCGTTGTATCAGGAGCAGCAATTACATCAGCAGAAGCAACAGTTGCAGAAGCAGCTAAAACACCAACAGCGATTAAACCTTTTTTTACACTATTTCTCATAGTTCGTCCTTTTGGGTAGGATATTTGCATATCCGAGATAGTTTTTGTTAAATCCACATCGCAAAGCGTACCAAAGCCATATGAACTTAATCAAAACTATGGGAGGGGTCTTACATTCTTGTACGGATCGAAAAGCCCCCAGTTAATTAATTCTTTGTATCTTCATTTATATCTGTTACTTTTTTATCTTCACCTACTACAAGAACCTTAACTTCACTAGGTACTGAATAAGTATGATTATCAGGAGTGTTATAACTTATAAGTAAGTCTTTACCTATAAGGTCATTGTATTTTGCAACTTCAACTGGTAAGTCAGTATCAGTAGTAGGAATTCTTATTATTTGACTTATAGCCTTTTTAGTAGCTACATCAATACCACCTACATTTTTTACAGCAGTTACACGAGTGATAAACTTTAGCTTTACACTTGCACCATATTTTGTACCATCTTCTAATTTTCCACTTTGTACAAAGTCAACACCATCTAGCGTACCATATAGGTAATTACCATGTTCAACTACTTCTACACCTTTTATTTTTGTACTCATTTTATTCCCCTTATATTGTTATGTTACCCCGAATTTTTAGAGGAGCAAAACGGGGTGGCTTTGCTCCAATGATCTCAGTTAGAAACCACTTTAAAACATAAATTTATCTTTGATATATGCTTTAAGCTAATTACTAATTGTTACAAATATAAAAATAAAAAAAATATTTCTTACTTTTTTACTACAAATTTGTTATAATTGTAAATATTACATGAAAATAAACTTGATTGCTTTGTAAATATTTCAAAAAAATGTAATAGTTACAATAAAATAGTAATCTATAATTTTTTAAATTAAGCTTAATTAGTGTAATAATTACATAAAAAATATAATATTTACAAGAAATAGGGAATATAAAATGACTACTAAAGAGAGAGAAGAATTAGCAAAGAGAATCAATTCAACTCCTAAAACACTTTATAACTGGGAAGAGACAAGACCAGAATTAATTAAATTAATAGAATTAGGATTACAAAAAGAAAAAGAGTTAAAAGAAAATTCTAATGATGATAATCTGAATGCAAAAGTAATTGATTTAGAAGAAAGGTTACAGAAAATTGAAACTATTACAAATTCAAATTTTAGCGATTATATAAAAAGTTTAGAAAAAGAAGTAAAAGAAAACTCATGAATTATAATTATAGAAATAATATGATTAAATCAATTGATTTTTTATCAAGAATATATGAGTATTTATAATTTGGTTAAAATATAGATAAAAGGATGAAGAAGAAGTTTTTTATAGCTTATGCAACTTCTACTTCATTGGCACTTCTAAATGCCATATATAGTCCATTTCGTCCAATAGCAAGCTTGTCATTTTTTACATCTTTATCATGTTGTGTCATGTGAATTAATTTTATAACAAAATCTCTATTTAGAGTTCTTCCATTTTTTCTTAAAATTGCATACATAACCGCTATTGCAGAATGCAAATATTGTCTTTTTCTACCACTTTGTATCTTTATATCATGGTATAAAGTAAGCCCTGCCCATGCTAGGAACTTAAATGGGTCAACTGAACATACCATTACATGATATTCATTACAGTGTTCAATATAATGCCTATAGACATCTTCAACTAATTTACGTTGATCAGTTATACCTATAGTTAATCCATATTTATGTTTAGCATATAAAACTATTTTTGTTATTAAAGAATGTATAAAGTTGTTATTATTTGTATTTGGCAATACGTTATTATTCATTATTCTTCTGGGAGAAAACTTGCAACTTCTGCAATATATGCAATGTCTTCATCTGTAGTTTCTTCTAATAAGTATTCTCCTATCTTTGGAGGCATACTATTATGAAATTTTGGGTTTTTTAAGTTTGGATTTTCAAATAGCACAGTTTCTTTTTCTGCTTCAACTTTATTTATGATTGACTGTATTTCTTCATGAGAAATTATTTCTATTGTACTAGACAACTTTAGTCCTTATTTTTTTATTACTTTTTGATTACATTCTGATTGTTATTTTTTAATGGTAACGCTTTTTGGAACAAATTTTAGTTCACAAAAGGAATTGTACAAAATATTAGAACAAATGTCAATACCTTTTTTTAAATTCTTTTAAATATTTTGGAACAGTATTAAAAATTTAGCTGTTTATTCACATATTCTTGCATAAAAATGCTTAAAAAATCGACTAAACTTAATTTTAGCTTTATATGGAGATTTACATTAATTGGTCTTTTTTAAGTTATTTATTTCAAATTAAAATAATATTTTTTTATAAATTTTTGTACTGTTAGTTATCTTGTTTTTTCACAATCTGTGTAAATAAGTATGTTAAATATTAGCTATTAGCACTTTTTAATTTTTATTATACTACTATTCGTGGATGGACTAAGTGGATAGGGTAGTTTTCGAATCCCTCTCTGTCTGCCACTTATTTCTTACAGAAACAAATCAATTTTCTAAATCATCTTTGTTAAAAAATTCTGCTTTAAAGCAATTATTTTAATCAATCACTTACATCTAGTAAGCTCAATCATAAAATAATCACTTTTCATTGAACTATCTAAAAATATAATTTATTAAATTGATTTTATTAATTGAGAAGTATTTAAAGTAGCCTGTCACTCAATGGTGTTAAGTTAAGGATTTTCTTTAACTAATATATATTAATAATCAAGAACTCTTACCCTGCTAATGGGGTAAAAGTTATATTTATTTTTATTAATTTTTCTCAACTTAATGGTATTGAGTCTGTCACTTTTTTATCTTATGTATATATAATTAAACTTTTGTGTACTTTACTGAGAAATTTACCCAATATTTCGGTATCTATTTTATAAACTGTTTTCTTCTTTCATATTGTGTATAATATCTTCTAAGTTGATCCATTCAAAGTTATTGGTCCAAACCTTCCCTTTGTCTTTTGCATAAAGTGTATATTTTTTACCTTTGTTATCCATTGCTTCAAAGCTTTCTGTATCTATTATTTTATGTACGTTCATTTGCTTATCATAATTGTGCATATACATATCATACATTTCTTTCCACGTACTTTTAATATCTACTAGTGCATTTACTTCATTACCATCTTTATCAAACAATGTTTTAAATTCATGCCCACCATGAGGTAGTGGCATATAATCTTCTGTGAATATGATATTACTTACATGTTGTTTTGGCAAATCTGGATGATTTGCTTTAAATTGTCCAGTTGCATCCTGAATTATATTAATTTCCAAGATAATATTGCTATTAAAAGTTAATTTCTCTCCTTCGGAGTTCCACAACTTTTTAAATTCTGGCTTATATACACCGTACTTTTCCTTAGCTGAATATGCAGATATATATTTTGTATTTTTAGGTATAGCTTTGTTGTTTATAGGTTCTAGTTTGATAACTAATTCTGCCATGTAATTATCAGCAATATCAACATTAACTTTTTCTAGAGAATAATGAGTGAATAAAAAATTGTCTTTTTTATCTTCTATATATTTTTTATGATCTGCACTCTTTCCTATATATACTATGTCATCATTGTTAATGAAATATATAATATAGATAGTTGAAATTTCTTTATCAACTCGATTGAATTCAATTTTATTTTTTAGTATTTCTTGAGACTTTCTTAATATATCCATTATTACCTCTATGTTATATAGTCTAAATAGAATTTTTTTTATGAAATTTCTGATTTCATCTATGCGATTTTCTAACTCACTAAATGAACTTATTTTATCTAGAACTTTATTTTTTATGTTTTCAAATTATACCCTTCACGTTAATCATAATAATAAAAAAATTATTAATCTTATATAAATATTATATGATTTTAAACTGAAAGGTGACTACTTTTCTTTTAATCAAAATAATAATAAGTATTTACTCCAAATGATATAATTATTAAACATAATCCTTAGTAGTATATGTACTGGACTTCTACATTGTATTGACTTTGTAAATACAAGATGTTATAATTCAATATACAAAAGATAGGGCTGTCAGTAGAGCTTAGTTTAAAAGTAAGTTTTATTGACAGTCGTCATCTGTCGTGAAAAGGGAATTGCAAACAAGCCCAAGTGGAAAGCCTAAGTGGTGGCTTCAAGTTGTTTGTCCCTTTTCCATTTTTATTTACTACTAAAAAATGTAAAAATCAAATCTCCATTTTTTTTCTTAGTTAAAACAACTGTATATTTTTCTTCATTTTTGTTTTGTATATAATTAATTCTATCTTCTTTTTTTGATGGGACAATAATATTTTGTTTGATAACATTTCCTATATTTAATATATCTCTTGCAGTAATTTCTCCTGGACAATTATCACAATAGTGTCTTAAGAGTATATGTTTAAAACCAAAGTTTTCATCACCTTTATAGATTTTAATATCTTGGTCATTAATTGTCATTGTTGAAGATTTCTTTTGTTGCATTACAAAATCATACATAATTTGTTGATGATTGCTAAATTGCCATTTATTAGCTCTTTTTTTATTGATCTCAAGAAATTCTTTTTGTAGCTTTTGTAAGCGTTGAGTATATAAATCCATGAGTAATATTATCTAAGTTTAGGTAAAATTCCTGAAAAGGATTTACATGGCAAAAGCTACAGCTAGGCATATTTTAGTAAATAATGAAAAATTAGCAAGAAAACTAAAAAAAGAGATAATTAAAAATGAAATTACTTTTGAAAAAGCTGCTAAAAAATTCTCGAAATGTCCTTCGAAAAAAAATGGTGGGATGTTAGGTACTTTTTCAAAAGGTGAGATGGTAAAAGAGTTTGATTCTATTGTATTTAAAGAGGATTTAAATAGAATCCATGGACCAATTAAAACACAATTTGGGTTTCATTTGATTGAGATTTTAGCTAGGTATTAATCATAAAAATTAGTATTAGGTGAGAATAACAATTTAAAAGAAATTATATTTATACCTAGTATGAAAAAGTCTCTCTACGTTAGTTTTATATTTATTAATAAATTTTTTTGCTGACTTAGCATCAAAGTCTATCCCTCTTCCAAAAAACATTTTTTCAATTTAATCAAATAATTTGATATAATTACAATAATTATAAAAGAAAGGATTGACTATGATGACTGATGAAAATAAATTTTATTATATGGTAGTAGTTAATGCTATTATTGTTTTTGTTTTATATCATTTTTTAATAAATTCTGTTTTTTTTGTGAAGACTTTGGATGTTTTTGATAGGGAACAAATATCTAAAGAAAGAATGTATGAATTGGAAAGAGATGTATTTATATATAGGGATTATATCCCTTTAAATGATGAAATATTAAAAGCTGTAGAGGATAGAAAAATCACATATAAAGAATATAGTACTTTATATAAATTTTTAAATGAACATAAATCTGAAATAGAGCAGTTTCGTTATAATAAATATGAAGATGAATTATTTGATTCTTTCTTATTTAAGTATTGATAGGGGTGTTATCGTAAGTTCTATCAAAAAATATTGCAAAATGTAATCTTTTTACTTTGATTTCCTATTTTTGTATATAATGATTTTATTATATATTGGAGTGGATTATGCAGCTGATAATAGGAAGTCAAGTAACACTAATCGATGGTGAGATACAAAAACTATTTCCATATGGAAAAGTATTAGATTTACTTAGTAAATTTAAAAGTATATGTAAAAATATTGATTGGAATGTAAATGTACCTGAGAGAGATAATTGTAAAATTATTGATAATCAGGAATCCATAAAAATAAAAAATTTTAAGCCAAGAAGATTTCAACAAGAGTGTATAGATAAATTTACCCGTACTACTTTGACTGGTTATTTATATGCTCCAACTGGTGCGGGTAAAACAAATATTGCTGCATATTTGATAGCAAAAAGAAATATCAGAACTCTTTTTATAGTTCCTAAGTCAGATTTAGTAAAACAAACGAAAAAAAGGTTTCTAGATATTTTGGATATTGATCCCTCTTGTATTGGGGAGCTTAGTTCTTCAAAAAAAGAGTTTGGAGCACCTATTCTTATCACTACTTGGCAGTCTTTAAATAACGATGCAAGTTTGCAAACTGTGATAAATGATAAATACTCTATGGTAATATGTGATGAGATGCATAAAGCTAGTGCAGATGTTTACTATAATGTAGTTTCACAAATACCAGCAATGTATAAACACGGACTAACCGCAACTCCATATAGAAACAATACTAAAAATGAACAAAGGCTTTTTGATCTAGTTGGAAATGAGATATCAAGGGTAGATATATCTGATCTTTATAGGGATAAGTTTTTAGTACGTCCAAATATAAAATTTAAAAACACAAATTATAAAATAAATATAAATCAGCCATACCTTGAATCCTTGGAGTTTAATATAAAACTAGGGATGCTTAAAAAAAATATAGATAAATCTAAAAAAAGAAAAGAATCTATTTTAAATGATATTAAAAATACTCTTGCTATGGAGAAAAGATATTGTGGGGATAATAGATCTGTAGTATTGGTAAATACTCTAGAGTTAGGGCAGACTATAAAAGAGGAGTTATCTAGTATTTATAATGTATTATATATTGACGCAAATACAAAAGCTAAAGAGAGAAATGAGATATTTAATAGTCTAACGGAAAATGAGATAACAGATTATATTTTGATAGGTACATCAAAACTTCTAGGGGAGGGGACAGATATCCCATCTATTAGAAATGTTTTTTGTGCAAGTCCATCTTATCCACCTTTTGAAGATACAGCAAGAATGCAACAAATAATAGGTAGAGCCATCAGACCATATAAGGGGAAAGAAAAAGCAAATATAATAATATACAATGATGAAACCTCTGGTTGGATAGCAAAAAAGAAAGATCATGTTTTTAATATTATTTGTGAAAATGTTAAGCCTATAGTTTCTTATGCTTAGTATTGTAAAAGGAGATTAGTGTCATATTTTGTTTATATTCTTGAGTGTTGTGATGGAAGTTTATATACGGGAATCACAAAAGATATACAAAAACGTATAGATGAACATAATAGCTCAGATAAAGGTGCAAAATATACAAAAGCAAGACGACCTGTAAAGTTAGTATATGAAGAGTCATCAGATGATAGAAGTAGTGCCTCAAAAAGGGAATATGAAATCAAAAAATTCTCAAGATCAAAAAAACTTCAATTGATCAAAACAAAAGATTTATACCATAACTTAAGTACTTAATTTAGTTAAAGAGATATATTGTATATTTAATCATTTACTAATAATCTTGATTAATAAATATATAAATTTTAAGTACTAAACATAAGAAAATAAAAGAGTGTTTTCCTTATCCATTTAGCCCTGATTAAAAGGATATATTATGAAAACAACATTAGAACAAAATATATTGATTCAAAAATTTAAAAGTATTGTAGGTGCAAAAAAAGTTTTAACAAATGAGGGTAAAACATCCTATTATAGAAGTGGTTTTCGCTCGGGTATAGGAAAGGCCTTGGCAGTTGTTTTTCCAAGTACTTTATTGGAGCAATGGAAGTTAATCGAAGCTTGTGTAAAAGCAAATGCTATCATTATCATGCAAGCAGCAAAAACAGGACTTACAGAAGGTTCTAGTCCTAGTGGTGAAGATTATGATAGGGATGTTGTTATCATAAATACTCTTGCCATAAATAAAATCTTTTTGATAAATGATGGTAAACAAGCCATAAGTTTATCTGGTGCTACACTACACTCACTTGAAGAGATTTTATACAAAATAGATCGTACTCCCCATTCTCTTATAGGCTCTTCCCAATTAGGTGCGACTGTCATAGGTGGTATTGCCAATAATTCTGGTGGGGCACTAGTTAAACGTGGTCCAGCATATACAGAGTTTGCTTTATATGCCCAAGTGGATGATAAAGGGAAATTACATCTAGTAAATAATCTTGGTATTGAAGGACTTGGCTCTACTCCTGAAGAGATTTTGATAAATTTACAAGAGGGTAATATTGATTCTAATAAGATTGATTATGATAAAGGTATTGCTTCTGATCATGAATATGAAGAGCGTGTTCGTGATATCACATCAGATATTCCAGCTCGTTTTAATGCTGATGAGAGGAGATTATTTGAAAGTAGTGGTTGTGCTGGAAAATTAGGTGTATTTGCTGTGAGAACTGATACCTTTGCTAAGGCAAAAAAAGAGCAAGTGTTTTATCTAGGTACAAATAATCCTGATAAACTTTCAAAACTAAGGGTTGATATTTTAAGTACTTTTAAAAATCTACCTGAAATGGCTGAATATATGCACCGTACAATTTTTAAAGTTACCGAGGAGTATGGAAAAGATACCTTTGTAGCAATAAGATATTTGGGAACAAAAAGAATGCCTCTTTTGTATGAGTTAAAATCAAAAGCAGAAAATCTTTTAAAAGGAATCTCTTTTTTACCAAAAGATATTCCAAATAAAGTGATGCAATATACCAGTAAACTATTTCCCAATCAAATTCCAAAACCTTTACTTGAAATAAGAGATAAGTATGAACATCATCTTATTTTAAAAATGGTTGATGATGGCATAGAAGAGGCTAAATCTTATTTGAAAGAGAATTGGACTAAAGATGGTGGATATATAGAGTGTAGTAAAGAAGAGGGAGATAAAGCACTTCTTCATCGTTTTGCTGCGGGAGGGGCTGCAGGACGTTACACTGTAATGCATGAAGATAGTATATCTGGTCTTTTACCTTTAGATATTGCCTTAAGACGTAATGATATGCAATGGCTTGAAAAGTTACCAAAAGAGGTAGAGGATAATATAGCGATAAAACTACACTATGGACATTTTTTATGTAATGTATTTCATCAAAATTATATCTTTAAAAAAGGTGTGGATAAAAATAAGATGAAAGATATTATGCTTGAGTTTTTAGATAAAAAAGGTGCTAAATATCCTGCTGAACATAATGTTGGGTATTTATATAAAGCCGAGAGTACTTTACAAAAGTTTTAT
>CAYFGQ010000046.1:0-27806 GCA_964342525.1 uncultured Arcobacteraceae bacterium | reverse complement strand
ATAAATCTATCCCACCATTTTTGTTGAACCTGAGGTTTAAAACTTTTTGGCTGTGGTGTGGGTGTTGGGTTTGCTGAAAAATTCATCTGCTATCCTTTAAAAGCTATACATAATTTGAGATATAAATATGATAATGATCACTAAAACAAATGGTAAAAGATGACCTTTAAATACAAAAGGTTGTATTCCAAAAAATACTTGTAGTATACCTCTAAGACCAAGCCAAAGACCAAGTACACCTTTTATAGCAAGAAGCATTTGAAAATTTGTAAGCCCATCATCTGCAACTGCTCCAAAACTATTATGAAAAAGAGCTAAACCTGATATCACAGCTACAACTAAAGCCTTTGGTACTATAGCCCTAGTAAGATCTTTAAAATATCCCCTTACTTCAGCATATTTTTCGCTACTTAGTCTTTTTTGCATCCTCATTAAGATCAGATTATCTGTAAATAAAAATCCACCATAGATAAATACTGAAAATATATGTATCAATTTTATAAAAACAAATGTCATTTTTTATCCTATTTCTAAATATTGACAGAACTATAGCGTTTTTGAGAGCAATTATCATTGACATAAGTCAATAAATATTTTTTAAAATATAAGAAAATGTTTTACTTTATTACTATTATGCTACAATAATTTCCCAAAATTAATTATTTTTATAAAGGTATCTTTATGTCTATTGCAAAAGTAAAATATAAGATCATTCTATTATTTTCACTATTATTTCTCACCACGTCCCTATTTTCTGAATCAAAACTAAAAATTCTTAACTGGAGTGAATATATAGATATTGAGATATTAAAATCTTATGTGGCAAAAACAGATACAAAAATAGAATATATCATCTATGAAAACAATGAAGAGCTAATGGAGTTGTTAAACTCAAATAAAGAGTTTGATATCATATTTCCCTCTTCAAACTATATACCAAAACTATCATCCGATGGGCTTATATCTAAATTGGAGTATTCTCAAATACCAAACTATAAAAATATCGATCCATACTTTCTTGAGAGAAAAAGTATAAAAAATTATGCTCTACCTTATTTTTGGGGAACTACAGGGGTCTTATATGATAATGATAAGATCAAAATATCTAGTTTTAGTGACCTTTGGAAAAACAATCTAAAAGATAAACTATTTATCTTGGATGATATGAGAGATATGTTTGCTATCTCTTTGCTTAGTTTGGGATATGATATAAATACACAAAATGAAGATGAGATAAAAAAAGCATATGAAAAGCTTTTAAAACTTATCCCAAATATCAAAGGGTTTTATTCAGACTCAGATACTCTAAGTCTTGATTTCATAAAAGAAAATGCCTATGCTTGTATTGTTTACAATGGAGATGTATATGATCTAGTAAAAGATGATAGCAAAAATATAAAATTTCTTCATCCTAAAGAGGGAGCTATCCTTTGGATAGATACCATAGCTATAGCAAAAAAATCAAAAAACAAAAAACAAGCATACGATTTTATAGATTTTTTAATCTCAAAAGATATATCACTAAAAAATGCAGATGAGATAGGATATGCCCTACCAACAAAAGGGTTTGAAACAGATAAGGCAATCTATCCAAATAAAAAAGAACAAAAACAATTAAAAAGTGTGATTTACCAAGAAAAAGTAGAAAATATATATGAAAAATATTGGGATAAATTTATAAATGAATTAAAAACAAAAGGGATAAGCAGTGAAGAATAAATCAATAAAATTAAGTATAAACTTAATCTTCATAGGTATGATCCTTACCTTTGCCATTATAATTATGGGATTTAATTATTCTAGTGGTTTAAAAAACTCCTATGAGCTTTCAGATAAAATTATCTTACAAACAACAAATAGTATCATCAAACAAACAAAAATCTATATCCATAAAATAGATACTAGTTTAAAGATTTTGGTAAACAATAATCTCACAAACAATATCTTTGATAATGAAAATGTAAATAAAGATATCATGTGGCGATTAGTAGGTTCTGAAAAACATATTGCAAGTATATTTTTAGCAGATGATGATAAAAATTTCCTTCAAGTTAGACGTGATCCAAGATTAGCCATAAGAAAGATAGAGATACAAGATGGCAAACGTGTAGATACTTATGAGTATAAAAATAGCGATAATTATACTACAGATTATAGTATCTCAAAAGCTGATTATGATCCCACATCAAGACCTTGGTATCAATTTACAAATGACTCTAATATCCATGTATCAAAACCATATATTTTCTCATCCACAAAAAAACAGGTATCACCATATCCTATGCAAATATTGATACCTATGGAAACAAACTAATGGTAGGTGCAGTTGATATCACCCTTGATACCCTTACAAATTTTTTAACCACTCAAGCAAAAAACATAGGTGGAAATATTTATTTAACAGATGAAGAGAATAACCTTATAACCTCTTCAGTTGATATGACAAAAGAGGATGAGCAAGAGCTATTTTTAAGTATCCGAGAGAGATATTATGATGATAAGATAGAAGGGCAAATAAATACTTCAAAAGATACCTTTATATACCAAACTACAAAGTTAGATATCTCAGAAGATAAACAATGGAGTGTAATAGTTGCCATACCAGAAGAGTTAGTTCTTGGTAGAACAAAAGAGATGCTTCAAATTACAATACTTGTATCTATACTATTTTTAATCATATTTATTTTTATTGCTTCAAAGTTTTCAAAACTTATCTCTGAGCCAATCAAAAAACTATCTGAAGATATTGAAGATCTAAAAAATCTAAAAACAGATATAACTATAGAGAAAAACTCAAGCATAAAAGAGATAGCAACAGCTCAAAAATCCCTCACATCTTTGCAAAGTGGTCTAGAATCTTTTAAAAAATATATGCCATCTGATCTTGTAAAACTTCTAATAGATACAGGACAAGAGGCTAAGATAGGTGGAAGTGAAAAACACTTAGCTGTTATGTTTACAGATATTGCTGGATTTACGACTATAAGTGAGACACTAAGTCCAAAAGAATTAACTGAGCAGTTATCAATCTATTTTGATAGATTAGAAGCAGTTATCTCAAAAAATCTTGGAACTATAGATAAATATATTGGTGATGCTATCATGGCATTTTGGGGTGCACCAGTGCGTATAAATGATCCTTTAGGAAAAGCAGTAAAATGTGCCCTAGAGATGCAAAAAGAGTTAGAGATACTAAATAAAGAGTGGGAGAAAGAAGGAAAAGCCCAACTTCATACTAGAATAGGTGTACACTATGGACCAACCCTAGTGGGAAATATAGGCTCACACAATAGAATGAACTATACAATTATAGGTGATACAGTAAATGTAGCAGCAAGGCTAGAGGGTATAAATAAAAACTATGGTACAAAAATTATGGTAAGTGATGAAGTTTATGAGATACTAAAAGATAGGTTTGAGTTAAGATATGTGGATGAGATAGAGCTAAAGGGTAAAACTACAGCTACAAAAATTTTTGAGGTTAAAGATATAAATTAATATATTAATTTGTACCCTATCCCATATTCGGTATGGAGATAATCTTTTGAGTCTCCATTTTCAGATATCTTTTTTCTAATATTTTTAATATGATAATCTAAAGTTCTCTGCTCACTTTTTGAGGATAATAAGGGATATAATTTTTCCCTTTGCAATACTATATTTTTATTTTCTACCATTAGAGATAAAATCTTATATTCTGTTCTAGTTAGATTTAATCTCACATTTTTAAAATAGATATTATTATCTTTTTGTTCAAAAATATTATCTTTATGATCAGTTTGGATTTTTGAGTTTTTACCAAGGTGAACCCAAATTCTTGCTTCAAGCTCTTCCATATCTATAGGTTTTATCATATAATCATCTGCACCTAATTTAAAAGCTTCCAGTTTATTATTTACATCTGAATATGCGCTTATTACGATAGTTGGGAGGCTGATTTTATTTTTATTGAGGTATTTTAGTAGTTCATAACCTGAAAAATCTGGTAGATTTAAATCTAAAAGGATCATATCATAAGAGTTGATACTTATATTTATAGTTGCATCACTAACTGTAGAAAATATACTTAAATTAAAACCACACTCTTCAAGATATTCTTTCATATTTAGTGCAATATCTAAATCATCTTCAATCAAAATCAAATCGTATTTCAAACCTAAATCCTCACTTTCTTCACATTTTACTGTTAATTTACTTACATTTGTATATTAAAATTCCATTTAAATAACATAAGAAAAAAATCTTATAAAAGACAAAAATAATTTTAAGAAGAAGATGGGATAAAAAACAATGAGAAATAAGTCAATAAAAGTAAATATAAATATAATTCTTGTAGGTATGATTGTAACTTTTGCTTTAATTATTATGGGGTTTAACTACAACAATAGCTTAAAAAGCTCCTATGAACTCTCTGATAAAATTATAGAACAAACCACAACCAACATAATCAACCAAACCATCACTTATCTTCACAAAACAGATACAAGTTTAAAAATATTGAGTAATATAAATCAGACAAATAATATTTTTGATAAAAGAGATATTAGTAGTGATATTATGTGGAAATTACTATTATCAGAAAAACATATTGCTAGTATATTTTTAGCTGATGATTTTAAAAACTTTTTACAAGTAAGAAGGGAGCCTAGATTTGCCATAAGAGAGATTAGAGATATAAATGGTAAAAGAATAGATACCTATGAATATAAAGATGAAAATAAAAACACTATAGAGTATTCAAAAAAAACAGCTTCATATGATCCCACTTCAAGAACATGGTTTAAAACTACAAATAAAAAAGAGATCTATATATCCCAACCCTATATATTTGCATCAACCAATAAAACAGGGATAACCATATCCTATGCAAATATTGATAAACATGGATTAAAATTACTTGTGGGTGCTATAGATATCACCTTAGATTCTTTAACTGAGTTCTTAAAAGAACAAGCAGAATCTATAAGTGCTAAAATATATCTAATCGATAACAACTCAAACTTTATCACCTCATCAGATGCCCAACTTAATAAATCCTTTTTAAAAAAAGCCGAAAAGAATAAACAAGAAAATATCTTCTATAAATTACAAAATGAAATAGCTAAAAAAAGATTTGAGGGAAATATTGATAAATATATTTATAAAACTACAAAACTATCAATAGATAAAAATAAACAATGGAGTGTAATAGTAGCAGTACCTGAAGATCTTATCTTAGGAAGAACAAAACAGATGCTTTTGATCACTATTTTAGTATCTCTTCTTTTTGTATTTATTTTTATACTAATTGCTACAAAGTTTTCAAATCTAATCTCTAAACCAATTAGAAAACTATCCCAAGATATTGAGGATCTAAAAAATCTAAAAACAGATATATCTATAAAAAAAGATTCAAGTATCACAGAGATAGCTACAGCACAACAATCCCTTATCTCCCTACAAAAGGGATTAAACTCCTTTAAAAAATATATGCCCTCTGATCTTGTAAAGTTTCTAATCGATACTAATCAAGAAGCAAAGATAGGTGGAAGTGAAAAACACCTTGCAGTTATGTTTACAGATATAGCAGGATTTACAACAATTAGTGAGAAACTAAACCCTAGGGAATTAACAGAACAACTATCTATCTACTTTGATAGATTAGAAGCAGTTATCTCTAAAAACCTAGGAACTATCGATAAATATATCGGAGATGCGATTATGGCATTTTGGGGAGCACCTATTAGGATAAATGATCCCCTAGGAAAAGCGGTTCAGTGTGCTTTAGATATGCAAGAGGAGCTTAGTAAATTAAATGCCATGTGGAAAGAGCAAGGCAAAGCAGAACTCCATACAAGGATAGGAGTACACTATGGACCAACTATTGTAGGAAATATTGGATCAAACAATAGAATGAACTATACAATTATGGGAGATACTGTAAATGTTGCTTCAAGACTAGAGGGTATCAATAAAAACTATGGCACAAAAATAATGGTAAGCCAAGAGGTTTATGAGATTTTAAATGATAGGTTTGAGCTTAAATATATTGATGAGATGAAGTTAAAAGGTAAAACTAATGCCACTAAAATATATGAAGTAAAAAGTAGTAAATGATTATAAGAAAGGAGGAGTTATGGATATACTAGAAGATGATTTTTTATCATATACAAATAGATTAAATGTCTTGTATGTGGAAGATAGTAAAGAAGCCACAGAACTTACTTTAGAGTTATTAAAAGAATTTTTTCAAAATATCATCACAGCAGAAAATGGAAAAGAAGGATTAGAGAAAATAAGTCTAAATAAAATTGATCTAATTATCACTGATATTAATATGCCTGTTATGAATGGCTTAGAGATGATAAAAGCTTTAAGATCAAATGGAAATCAAACTCCTATAATCGTACTCTCAGCCCATAGTGAATCGGACTACTTTATAGAGTGTATAAAAGAAGGAGTAAATGGATATATACTCAAACCCATAGATTTTATGCAAATGGAAAATACCATATTTAATGCTATTGAGAAATTAAAACTAAAAGATGAAGTTGAAGAGCAAAAAAAAAGACTAGCAGATATCAATAATGACCTAGAATCCCAAATGATACAAAAGATATCTGAGATATATAGTCTAAATGAAGAGATCATAGATACACAAAAAGAGATTGTTTTTACTATGGGAGCGATTGGGGAGAGTAGAAGTAAAGAAACAGGAAACCATGTAAAAAGGGTATCTTTATATTCAGAACTTTTGGGAAGATATTATGGGTTATCCGAAGATGAGACTCAGCTTTTAAAAGAAGCTAGTCCTATGCATGATATAGGGAAAGTTGCTATTCCTGATAGTATCTTAAAAAAAGAGGGTCCCCTTACAAATGAAGAAAGGGAGATTATGAAAACCCATACAACTTTGGGTTATGATATGTTAAGACACTCAAATAGAGAGCTTTTAAAACTAGCAGCAACAGTATCCTATGAACACCATGAAAGATATGATGGCTTAGGTTACCCAAATGGACTAAAGGGTGAGGATATAAGTATCTATGGAAGGATCACTGCTGTAGCTGATGTATTTGATGCACTAGGTTCTGATAGATGCTATAAAAAAGCTTGGGATGATGAAAAGATTGATGCTTTGTTTTTAAAAGAAAGGGGCAAACAATTTGATCCAAAACTAATTGATATATTCTTTACCCATAAAAAAAAGTTTTATGAGATAAGATCAACATACAAAGATATATAAATGACAAATAATAACCCTATAATACAAAATATACAAAACAATTTAAAAATCTATAAGTACATCTCTATGGAAAAAAGTTTTATCCTAGAAAAAGATGATGATATACAAAAACACCCTTTGGTATTTGATGATATAAAACTTATTACCCAAACCCTACAAAAAAATAAAGTTTTATACTATTTAAATGAACATGACCTTTCAATCACCATGAAAATATAAGGAGTTAAGAATGTTGGAGAGATTCACCCTACTCTATGTGGAAGATGATAAAGCTATGCAAGAGTATATGAAAGATCTATTAAAAGATGAGATAAAAGAGTTTTATCAAGCTTTTGATGGGCAAGAAGCTATAGAGTTATACAAACAAAATAAACCAAATATTATCCTAAGTGATATCAATATGCCTAAAAAAGATGGCTTTGAGATGGCAAAAGAGATAAAAAGAATTGATCCTGAACAGATCATTATATTTTTCACAGCCCTGACGGAAATAGAAGATTTTAAAAAAGCGATTGATCTTAATATAGATGGCTTTATAAATAAACCTTTAGGGGATATAGAAAGCTTCTTTAAATATATTGAATCAAAAATAGAGATTTTAGAACACAATCTTTTAAAAAAAGAATATGAGAAAACAAAACTAGAAAAAGAAAAACTAGATTTTATAGTTCAAACTATCAGACAGATAACCCATCACTGGAGACAACCCTTAAATACTATCTCCATGTCAGCAAGTATATTTTCATTTAAAAAAACAAACAATATGGAGATAAAAGAGGAGGATTTTGAGAGTGCTGAGGTGATAATGGAGCAAGTGGATAAACTATCTTCAGTTCTTAAAAAGATTGAGCTTATCAGTGATGAACAAAATACAGATATTCAAAGCCTTACAAAACTTATGAAAATAAGTGATCCTATATATGAGTAAAATATGAAAAAGCTATTGATATATCTACTACTAATAAATGTGGCATTTGCAAATTTGACAAATGAAGAGAAAGAGTATATAAAAAACAATACCATCACTATCAATATCACAACCTCATGGATACCCTTTCATTATAAAAATAAAGATGAAAAAACTATAGGTATTGCTTTAGATTTTTGGAAACTTATCGCAGATAAAACAAAAATCAAATATAAAATAATAGAAGCAAAAAACTTTACAGAGGTATTAGATAATATCAAAAATAAAAAGTATGATCTAAATATAGCTACAACAAAAACAATTGATAATGAAAAGTACTCACTATTTACAAAAAACTATGAAAGATATCCCATAGCAATCGCAACAAAAGGAAATGAAAGATTTATAGATGGTACTGCATCCCTTATAAATAAAAAAGTTGCCGTTGGTAAAAACTATAGTGCATATTTCATCCTATCAAAAAAGTACCCTAAGATCAATTTTGTATTTACAAAAGATGTTGAAGAAGCACTAAAACTTGTAGATAAGGGCAAAGTATTTGCTGCAGTTGATATTGAGCCTTCTTTATATTTTCAAATAGCTAAAAACAATCTAAACACCCTTAAAGTGACTAGAAGTGATGTATATTTTGATCTACTTATGATCACAAATCAAAACAATGCCATCTTACAATCCATACTAAATAAAACCATAGATCTTATCACAAAAGATGAAAAAATAAGAATCTATAAAAAATGGGTAAATGAAAGGGATTATGAAAAAATTGACTATGAACTTATCACTCAAATTACTATTTTATTTCTTGTGATTTTATTTATAATCACCATTGCATATATAAAAAATAGAGAATTAAACAATAAAATTGCCACTTTAAATAAAAACCTAGAGAAAAAAGTGGATGAAGAGATAAAGAAAAATGAACATCAACAGCTACTATTATTAAGACAAAGTAGATTAGCTCAAATGGGAGAAATGATATCTATGATAGCCCATCAGTGGAGACAACCACTAAATAACCTATCCATCATCAATCAAACCCTTATCTTAAAATATAAAAGAAAAAATATCACAGATAAAGATATAGCAAATTTTAGCACCAATTCAAATCAACAAATACAAAATATGTCTAAGGTGATAGATGATTTTAAAAATTTCTTTAAACCAGAAAAACAAAAATCAATATTTGATCTAAACGTGGTTATAGATTCTGCACTAGATATGTTAAAACCCATATTTGATAAATTGCAAATCAATATAATTTTTGAAAAAAATAATAATACATCCATATTAGGCTACTCAAATGAGTTTAGACAAGCTATAATAAATATTTTAACAAATGCCAAAGATGAATTTGAAAATATTAATTTATCACAAAAAAATATATTTATTAAAATAAAAAAAGAGAATCCATTCATAATATTAAGCATAGAAGATAATGCAAATGGGATAAAAGAGGATGTGATAAATAAAATATTTGATCCTTATTTCTCAACAAAAAGTGAAAAAAATGGTACAGGTATAGGATTATATATGACAAAGATCATTATTGAAGATCATATGAATGGAGAGATCCAAGCATCAAATAAAAATGATGGTGCAGTATTTACAATAAAACTAAAGATGGAAAATGAATAATATTATAAAATACTTTATATTACTTATTTTAGTAATAGACTTATCAGCAAACGAACCCCTACAAAAAGTAAGCCTACAATTAAAATGGAAATACCAATTCCAATTTGCTGGTTTTTTAATTGCAAAAGAAAAAGGTTTTTATAAAGATGTTGGTTTAGATGTGGATATAAAAGAACTTGAAAAAGATATAGATATAGTTGATGAAGTTATAAATCAAAATATAGAGTTTGGAGTAAGTGACTCATCTTTGATCTATGAAGCATTAAAAGAAAAACCAGTACTTGCTATGATGGCTATATATCAACATACCCCTTTTGTATTGATAGGATTAAAAGAATCAGGCATAGAAACCCTTCAAGGGATCAATGGTAAAAAACTAGCCTTACATAAAGGTATAGATGGTATCGCCATAAAAACCATGCTAAAAACAAATAATATAAACTATGTGCCACAAGCACCAGCTTTTAGTCTTGATAGATTATTATCAAAAAAGATTGATTTTATGACAGCTTATATTTCAAATGAACCTATCATTGCAAAAAAGCAAGGTATCGAACTTATCTCTTTTTCCCCTGAGGATTATGGATTTGAGGGATATGGAGATATTTTATTTACTTCTAAAAAGTTTCATAAAAAAAACCCTGCACAAGTAAAAAAAATGTATATGGCTTCTTTTAAAGGTTGGCAATATGCCTATGAAAATATAGATGAAGCGATAGATATCATCTATAATAAATACAATAGTTTAAATAAAACAAAAGAGGAGCTAAAAGATGAAGCATTAGTTTTAAAAAAACTAAGTGATTTTCATACAAACTTTGGAGAGCTTGATATTGAAAAAGTAAAGGGGATAGCACAACAATTTAATATAGTAAAAGAGGAATACAATAAGCTAAATATCTTAGATGATTTTATTTATGAACTAAATAAAAAAACTAAAAACTATTCTAAAAAAGTAAATGTACTACTTGGTTTTGATAAACCACCTTTTATATTTGGGAAAACATCCTCAAAAGGTATAGATTCGGATGTACTTGTAGAGGCATTTAATATCATGGGATATAATGTAAGTATCTTTCAAGGAACAAAAGATCAACAAGAAACAATACTTCACAAACACAATACAATAATAGATGCTGTTGCTACCATATCTAAAAAAGAGGATGGGTTATTTTATAGTGATACATTTTCCACCTATGAGAACTATATCATCACAAGAAAAAAAGATAATATAAAAATAGATTCTTTAGAAGATTTAAAAAACTATAAATTTGTAACATGGAAAAGTGCTTTTAATGATTTAGGAGATGAGTTTAATAAACTATATAACCCATATACAGGTAAATATAAAGAATCATACAATGACACCCCATCTCAAAGAAATGATGCAAAGATGTTTTTTTCTAAAAAAGTTGATGCAATTATAGTAGATAAAGCGATCTTCTTATGGCATAAACTGCATTTTAACAATGATGAGGAATATGACTTCCATGATGTGTTTAATGATAAAAAACACTACCCTGTTACATTTAAAGATAAAAAAATCAGAGACGATTTTAATATAGGATTAAAAAAGCTAAAAAGTTCAGGAAGATACAATGAAATTTTAAAATTTTACGAAACACAAAATGTGGAAGAGCTTTTAACCTTTGCTAATATCTTAAGCAATATATCTAGTAGATATTTCTTTGAAGAGAAAAAAATTGCCTTAAAAAAGATCCTAGGGTATTTTTTTAATCATCCTGATATCAAAGCAATAACTATAAATAAAAACAATCAAAAAAACTTTTATATAAATCTTGTAAAAGATAAAAACCAGATCAAATCAAATATGGCATATGATTTTACAAATCTACCAAAAGTATCAAAAAAAATATATTATAGCAACCAAAATGATCTATTGGAACTAGGTGAATTATCCGTATATTATAAAAAAGAGTATAAAACAAAAAATGGTCAACTTATTCCAAAAATAGAAAAACTAAAAAATTTAGATAAAAACACCTACTCAAACATTGAAAAAATCTATAAGAAATTTAATATATTAAAAAATACAGATGAAAAACTAAATACTAAATTTGATTTTATTCAAAACCATAAACCCATAAAAGTTTGTTTTGCAAAAACTATGGAGCCTTTTATGTTTGAGGACAAAAATAAAGCCATTGGTCTTTCAAAAGATTATCTAGATATCATCTCAAGAAATATGGGTATTTCATTTGAGTATATCTTAGCTGATTCTATCCCTAAACACTATGAGATGATAAAAGATAATAAATGTGATATAGTACCAACCATACTAAGAGAACCAAATAAGTTTGATTTTTTAATACCAACTGAGCCTTATATCTTTGATTATATAGCTTTAGCGACAAGATTACATGAGCCTTATGAAACAGACCTATCAAGTCTAAAAGATAAAAAGATTGGGATAAATAAAGGATTGACAAATATCATATTTTATTTAAAAAAGAAATATCCAAATATTAACTTTATTCAAGTAAATGATAATGGTCTAGAGATGGTAAAAAAAGGTGAACTTTATGGATATGCAGAACCTGCACTCATGCTCTCATATAAAATATTAAATCGATACCCAAATGATCTAAAAATCATGAAAAGCCTTACCGAGAGAAAACTTGAGGGAAGTGTAGGTATAAATAAAAACAAAGCATACCTTTTAGAGCCATTTAATGATGCGATTGAGCAAATTACTGCCCAAGAGCGTAGTAATATCACAGGGAACTGGAAAAAGATCCATTATGACAAAGAGATCGATTATACTTATATTTGGTATACACTGATTATCTCATTTATTATCCTTAGTATAATTATTACAGCCTATATAAAACAAAATAGATTAAGAAAAGAGATAGAGATACAAAGGGATAAATTTGAAAATATCTTCAATAATGCAAAAGATGGTATCCTAATCTGTACAAATGATAAATTTACAGATTGTAATAAATCGATTATAGAAATCCTAGGCTTTAAAAATAAAAGAGATATCTTAAATCTAAACCTAGTACAGATAAGTCCAAAATACCAAATAGATGAACAAAAATCATATGAAAAATCCAAAAACATGATATCCCACGCTATAAAAGAGGGGCATCACAATTTTGAGTGGTTATACCAAAAAGTGGATAAGAGCATATCTTGGGCAGATATCACTATCACAAATATTAGTACCGATGAGGATGAAATACTTCATATTGTACTTAGAGATATCTCCGATAAGAAAAAACTACAAGAGGAGCTTGAGGAGATAAATCAAACCCTACAAGATAAGGTTGATCTAGAAGTGGAAAAAAATAAAGAGCAACAACTAATGATCATCAAACAAAATAGACTCGCACAAATGGGAGAGATGATCTCTATGATAGCTCACCAATGGAGACAACCACTAAACAATCTTTCCATTTTAAACAATACATTAATATTAAAATATTCAAAAAATAAACTTGATGATGATATTGTGCAAAGATTTAAAGAAAACTCTAAAAAACAAATAGAATTGATGTCTAAAACTATTGATGATTTTAGAAACTTCTTTAAACCAAATAAAGAAAAAATTAGTTTTGAGCTTATCAAAGTGATAGAAAACTCCCTTGATATTCTAAAGCCTCTATTTACAAAACATAATATTAATATCAATATAAAATATGAATCAGAGATCAGTATAAAAGGGTATCAAAATGAGGTAGGACAAGCCCTACTAAATATATTTAATAACTCCATTGATGCCCTACTAGAAAACAATATAAAAGATAAAAATATAAATATTGTAATCTGTGATGATGAAAAATATGTATTTATGGAACTATCTGATAATGCAGGTGGAATAAAAGAACAGTATATAAATAAAATATTTGATCCATACTTTTCCACAAAAGTTGAGAAAAATGGTACTGGGCTTGGTTTATATATGACAAAAACAATTATTGAAGATCATATGAATGGAGAGATAAAAGTTTCAAATAATGATGATGGGGTATTATTTAAGATAAGATTTTTAAAATAATCTTATCTATATGTTTTTATCTTTTCTAAAAAACAATATCCAATCTTTTAAAATAAGTCCTAGGGATACCACTCCTAGGATATTTAATATATAATTTGGAGGTAGTTTAAAATAAAAATAATCTACAATCAAAAATATCACTAAAGGATATTTTATAAAATAAAAAAAGATTATTAAACTACCATAAAACTTTCTCAAGACTTACCCTGCTAATTTAGCTTTCACTTCATCTGTAGCCATGGAGATATTCCATACTGGTTCCCATACAAGCTCCACCCTTGCAAGTTGAACCTCTGGCAATTCCCTAAGTACAGCTTCTTCTACCCACTGTACTATCATCTGATGTAATGGGCAAGCTTTTGTACTTAGAGTCATAGTAACTGTTACTTCCATAGCATCATTACACACAGCGTCATAAATAAGTCCCATCTCCACAAGATTAAAACCTACTTCTGGATCATTTACTGTTGATACTGCTTTAAAAATCTCTTCTTTTGAATACATTATGCATCTTCTCCTTTAAAATTTATCATATAAAATATATCTTTTACTAAAAACACTGCACCTATCAATAAAAAGCTCACCCCTGTTTTATAGATATCATTACTTGAAAAAAAGATACCTATTGTTATGATTATTATTCCTATGAAAGAGCTAAATAGTTGAATATTTGCACTTTTTACAGGTATCATATCTGCAAGCATGGGAACTTTCTTTTTACCAACCAATGGTGAAAATCTCTCAAACCAAACTAAAAAAGGTACTATCTTATATAAATGCCCAATTATCACATAAGAAATAAAGCCAGCAAAAGCCAACCATGATATCCCAAGAAGTAATCTATTTGATGGAAATACAAGATATATCAAACCAAGTAATAAACAAATAATCAAAGAGCTAAATGAGAAAAATATACTTTTAAAATATACATCATTTTCTAGTCTCACCCTCTTTTTATAAATCACATATATTTGATAAAAATATAAAAAAAGAGCTACTAAACTTAGCATATATCCAAGGTATTCAAAAAGTACACTTGAGCTAAAACTAGAAAAACTCACACTTACTATACCTAAAGATATAAATACTAAGGCTGTTTTTACATAGATCCATGAAAAATTATGACTTAGCCAAAACATAGGTAAAAGTATCAAACTCATACCCATGATAGTTATACCCACATAACCAAATAAGACCATATATACATGAGTTTTAAGTAGACTATATATATCCACATCCAAAACCCCAGCATATCCCAAAGACATAACGATCCCGATAATCAAACCTAAAAGTAAAAAGATATTTGCAATCAAAACAGAAGTGATCACAAAATTTAATTTTTTCACTTTAAATATGGTTAAAAAGGTCTCGAATAAAAATATACCAAAAGATATAAAAGCGATAATACCACCAAAAGGAAGCAATAAAGGGTACGAATAAAACCCCAAAGCCATCAAAATAGTACCTATAAGAAGCAAAGGATATATCACATAATACAGATCAACTGCAAAATGCCCCACTTCCAATACCACAGGAACCAATTGAGCCATAGCTCCAAAGATTATCATCATCACAAAACCAAGTAAAAAAAGATGCACCCAAGATAAAATACTGCTATCCAAAGTATGCATACTACTAGGATCAAATCCAAAAAGTAGTACAACACTAAATAGATAAACAAATATCCCAATTATAAAAAAGGGTGAAACCAGTTTAAATGGTGGTGCAAAATCTGTTGAAATATTCATTAATGACTACAAGTCCCACCACCACAAGAATTTTGTGTAAAATCTGTAGTATTTGGTGCATCAGCTTTTTTTGAAAATACAACTTTAACTTTTCCATCTTCCATAATCTCTTCAGAAAAATCAAAATCTTGTGAAATTTTTGGGAAAAGCCCACCTGGAGATTTATGGTTTATCATAACTAATTTAGAGTTTTCATCTAAAAGATCTAAACCATACATAGCATTTACCATAGGGTGTGGAGGTTCACACATGCTTGAATCAAATTGATATATTGTTATACCATCAATTTCATCTTTATAAAAATCTACTGTTGATCCCTCTACTTCTATCTTTTGCATACTTAGTCCTTTAAAATTTTATATAAGTATATATCTTTTGATAACTATTATCATTGACATATATCAATAAAATCAACTGTTTTAGTTAAGTTCTATAGTAATTTTTGCACCATCTCCTATATTTTTGGCATATATTTTACCCTTTAGGTATTTACTCACAATTGTTTGGCAAGTACTTAAACCAAGTCCCGTACCTTGAGATTGGTGTTTTGTAGTAAAATAAGGATCAAAGATTTTAGGTAAAATCTCTTCAGGAATTCCCCCTGCATTATCTTCTATTGTTAAAAATGTTATATTATTTTCTTTATATATATCTAGATATATCTTTGGATCATCCACCTTATTTCTTTCAAAAGCCTCTTTGGAATTATAAAGTACATTCAATAATACCTTTGAAAGCTCAGCAGGAATAGTAAGGATCTTAGTTCTATCCCCTTTATATCTCTTTTGAATATCTATAAATAAACTAGAAAATGATGGACTTATAATATCAATAGTGCTATCAAGCATCTCTTCAAGTATGATATTTGTCTCATTGTTATCTAATTGTATAAAATCAGTAAACTCATCTATAGTCTTTGATAAATTTTGTACACTACTAGTTAAAAAATCCAATGAATCTAAAAGATCATCCTCTTCTAAAATACCAAGTTCTTGTTTTACAGTTAAACCACTTGCACAGGTGGATATGGCTGATAATGGTTGTCTCCAATGGTGTGCAATATTTCCTATCATCTCATTTAGTTGTAGGGTTTTAGCTTGCTCAAATAGTTGTTTATCTTTTTCTCTGTTTTTTTCTATCTCTAGAGCTATTTTCTCTTCAAGATTTTTATTTAATTCTTCAAGCTCTTTTTTATGGGTGATATGGTGTCTTACAGCTGCATATCCTATTAACTCCCCATCATTATTATACTCAGGGGAAATATTTGCACTTACCCAATAAAATCCACCATCTTTTTTAAGGTTTTTAACATCTCCCCTCCATGTCTCTCCTGCTTTTATACTCTCCCACATATCTGCAAAAGCCTCTTTTGGCATATCAGGATGTCTTACTATACTATGGGGTTGACCTAAAAGCTCTTTCTCAGAATACCCACAAATCTCACAAAAAGCTTTACTAGCATAAGTAATGATCCCTTTTGTATCAGTTCTAGAATAGATCACATTATCACTAATAATATCAATAGATTTTTGTAACTCTTTGGTTTTATCCTTTATAGCCTTTTGAAGTTTTTGGGTATCTTTTTTTATTTTTTTACTTGCTGGTCTAAAGATAAAAAGTGCCTCGATCAATAAAACTACCAAAATACCTAAAAATAAATATATCCCTTTTTCTTGAAGCTCTTTGATTTTATTATCATATTCTAACTCATAAGCTTTTACTATACCATCTAGTTTTTTAAGTATTTTTTGAGAGTCACTCTCTAAATTATGAAATAAAATTTGATCTTTATTTTGTGTAATATTTTTAAGTGAAGATAGGTAGTTTTTCAGCTCTTTATCTAAGCCATCTTTATAATATAAATCATTGATTTTTTTTGACTTAGTATGTGCTAAAAGGTACTTATGGGAGTCTTCCATAAGTAAAATATTCTCATTTAATCTATTATTTAACTCTTCACTTGGGGATTCAAGACCCTTATGTGCAATAATTATTAATTTTTGTGAAAGCATTCTTTGGCGTCCACTTATATTGATTATTTTTCCATCATTTACAACTGATGTACCTATCTCTTTTAAATTTAAATATCCCAATGTAGAAAAAGATACAAGCAATAAAAGTGCTGGTATATAATGATTTTCACTAGTGAATCTCAAAAAAACTTTTTTCAACTTCATTAAACAATCCCTTTAGTCTAAAAATCCATTTTTTATATATTATATATAGATTTTTATTACAATTAACCTACAATTATATAATTTTTCATATGTATAAACATTGATATACATCAACACTAAGCTTAAAGTTTCTTTTATTTTACCATTTAGTTACACAAGCCATAATATTTTTAATAATTTGACCTAGGTCAAGGGATAATTTTTTTTATGATGTTAAGATTTTATTGTTAAAAGGGCACCTTTAAAAATTAAAAAGATCATAAATAGTACAGAGAGGTGCAAGATTTTTAAAAATAAATTTGAAGGACTAGCCGTAGCTAATTCGAAAATTTATTTTTAAGAAGATTGTGCCTCACTGTACTACCCAAAGGGCGATCTAGGAGAACCCCTAGCTTTGAGAATTTTAACTTGAATTACAACAAGTAGTCCTACGTTAAAATTCTCAAAGCTATGAATCCTCCTAAATCGTTTATGACATTTTAATTTTTAAAGGTGCCCTTGATAAAAAATTCTACTAAGGAGAATGTTATGGCACTTTCGAGAAGAGATTTTCTTAAAAGTTCAGCGGCAGCTTCTGCAGCAGCAGCGGTTGGTATGAGTGTACCATCTGAGCTAAAAGCAGCAGCAGGTAACGCTGAGAGTGGCTGGAGATGGGATAAAGCAGCCTGTCGTTTTTGTGGTACTGGTTGTGGTATTATGATGGCTACTAAAGGTGGTAAAATTGTTGCGGTTAAGGGTGACCCTGCTGCACCAGTTAATAGAGGTCTTAACTGTATTAAGGGTTACTTTAATGCTAAGATTATGTATGGTGCGGATAGACTTAAAACTCCACTTTTAAGAGTTAACGCTAAAGGTGAATTTGATAAAAATGGTAACTTTGCCCCTGTTTCATGGAAAAGAGCTTTCGATGAAATGGAAAAACATGCAAAGAAAGCATTTGAAGAGAAAGGTCCTGAGGGTGTTGCTGTATTTGCTTCTGGTCAATACACAGTACAAGAAGGATATGCTGCTCAAAAAATGATGAAAGGTGGATTTAGATCAAACGCTATCGATCCAAATGCTAGACACTGTATGGCATCTGCGGTTGTTGGTTTCTATCAAACATTTGGTATTGATGAGCCATCAGGATGTTATGATGATATCGAATTAACAGATACAGTTGTTACTTGGGGATCAAACATGGCAGAGATGCACCCTATTCTTTGGTCAAGGGTAACAGATAGAAAACTATCAGATCCTAAAAAAGTAAAAGTTGTAAACCTTTCAACTTATACACATAGAACTTCTGACCTTGCAGATGTTGAAATCATCTTCAAGCCAAATTCTGACTTAGCATTATGGAACTATATCGCAAGAGAGATTGTATATAATCATCCAGAATCAATTGATTGGAACTTTATCAAAGAAAACATCATCTTTGCAGCATCTCCTGTAAATATGGGTTATGGTATGAGAAATCCTAAAAAAGATATCTCTATCAAAGCTGGTAAATACTCAGCAAAAGAGTTAGAGATAATCAATAAAGAAGTTAAAAAAGTTGTATCTGCTGATGAAGCACCTGCACTTAAACCTTATGGGTATAAAGAAGGTGATATGATGGTTAATAAACCTGCAGGTTTAAAACACTGGGAGATCTCATTTGAAGAGTATAAAAAATTCCTAGAGCCATACACAGCTGAATATACAACTCAAGTATCTAAAGGTAACCCTGATGAATCAGATGCAGAGTTTATGAAAAAGATTAAATTCTTAGCTGATCTATATATTGAGAAAAACAGAAAAGTTGTATCTTTCTGGACAATGGGTATGAACCAACATACAAGAGGAACATGGGTAAATACACTTGCATATAATGTTCACTTCTTATTAAATAAACAAGCTAAGCCAGGATCTGGTGCATTCAGTTTAACTGGACAACCATCTGCTTGTGGTACAGCTAGAGAGGTTGGTACATTTACACATAGACTTCCAGCAGATATGATGTCTAAAAACCCTAAACATAGAGCTATCGTTGAGAAAAGATGGAGATTACCAAAAGGTACTCTAAATGGTCAACAAGGTCAACATATCATGAGAATCCACAGAGATATCGAGGATGGTCATGTTAAATTTGCTTGGGTAAATGTTTGTAACCCTTACCAAGATACAGCTTCTGCATCTCACTGGATCAAAGCAGCTAGACAAATGGATAACTTCATCGTATGTTCAGATGGATACCCAGGTATCTCAGCAAAAGTATCTGACCTTATCTTACCATCAGCTATGATCTATGAAAAATGGGGAGCATATGGTAATGCAGAAAGAAGAACTCAACACTGGAGACAACAAGTACTACCAGTAGGTGATGCGATGTCAGATACATGGCAATGGGTAGAGTTCTCAAAAAGATTTAAAGTAAAAGATCTTTGGATGAAAGATGTTAAAGTTGGTTGGGGTAAAAAGACTCTAAAAGGTATCTCTGAAGCTGATGTTAGAAAAGCTGGATATACACCTGAGTCAACTATGTATGATATCTTATTTGCAAATGATGAAGCTAGATCTTACGAACTAGATCAAAAAGATCCAATCCAAGCTGGATATGATAATACAGATGGTTTTGGTGATAACAGAAACGTTATGGGATCAGATGGTAAAGTTTGGAAAGGTTATGGATTCTTTATCCAAAAATACCTATTCGAAGAGTATGCTGACTTTACAAGAGGACATGCACATGACCTTGCGGATTTCGATACTTACCATAAAGTAAGAGGATTAAAATGGCCAGTTGTAGATGGTAAAGAGACTCAATGGAGATTCAATACTAAATACGATCCATATGCGAAAAAAGCTAATCCAAACGGAGACTTTGCATTCTATGGTAAATTAGCAAAAGCACTTCCTTATGGTGATTTAAATGGTGTTACAAATAAAAAGAAAACTAAGTTAACTAACAAAGCGAAAATCTTCGCTAGACCATATATGGATGCACCTGAAATGCCAGATGCAGAGTACCCAGTATGGATGTCAACAGGTAGGGTTCTAGAGCACTGGCATAGTGGTACTATGACAATGAGAGTACCTGAACTATATAGAGCTGTACCAGAAGCACTAGCTTATATCCATCCTGCAGATGCTAAGAAATATGGTGTAAAACAAGGTGAGCTTTGTTGGGTAGAATCTAGAAGAGGTAAAGTAAAAGCAAGAGTTGAAACTAGAGGAAGAAATAGACCTTCAAGAGGACTAATCTTTGTTCCTTGGTTTGATGAGAAAGTATTCATCAACAAAGTTTGTGCTGACTATACTTGTCCACAATCTAAACAAACTGACTTCAAGAAGTGTGCTGTAAAAATATATAAAGCGTAAATAAAGGGGGTGTACTGTTTTGAGCAGTATCAATCCTCAAAAGAAGACAAAGATGGAAAATAAAAAAGTTAGCGAACGAAGAAGATTTTTCCTAACAGTTGCAAGAGCAACTGGATTAGCCGCACTTGGTGGGCTTGTATGGAGTGCATATGTTGATGAAGTAACCGCATCAACATTGACTCTTAGACCACCAGCGGCATTAGATGAAGAAGATTTTCTAAAGACGTGTATCAAATGTGGGATGTGTGTAGAAGCCTGTCCCTTTGATACTCTGAAGCTAGCTAGCCCAGGAAGTAATCAACCTATGGGTACACCATACTTTGAGCCAAGAGATGTACCGTGTTATATGTGTGTAGATATACCATGTGTTCCAGTTTGTCCTACTGGAGCCTTAGATATCACAAAAGTAAGCACAAATAACACTCTAGATATCAATAAGGCACAAATGGGTGTAGCTGTACTTGATACGAAAAACTGTATCGCTTTTTGGGGTATCCAATGTGATGCATGTTATAGAGCCTGTCCTTTACTTGACGTAGCTATAAAACTAGACTACGAAAAAAATGAAAGAACTGGTAAACATGCGTTTTTAAAACCTGTTGTTGACAGTGATTATTGTACAGGTTGTGGTTTATGTGAAAGAGCTTGTGTAACTGAGAAAGCTTCAATATTTGTCCTACCAAGGGAAGTAGCTCTAGGAAAAACTGGAGATTATTACATCAAAGGTTGGGATAAAACAGATGAAAAGAGGCTTGAAAATGCCACAAGTGAAATCACCACAACTAAGATAAGTGAAAAAAGTGCAATAGACTCATTAAATGATATGGGAGGACTTTTAGATGATTAAAAATAAATATTTAATCCTTAGAAGATTCACTCAGATTGGTTTGATGTTTTTATACTTTGGAGCAAACGCTTGGGGTTGGAACTATATAACTGGGAATCTAAGTTCATCAAATATATTTGGTGTGATCCCTATGAGTGATCCCTATGCGGTTCTTCAAATGTTTAGTGCTGGTGCAATAATAGCAACAGATATTTTAATAGGAGCAGCCATCGCCTTTGCATTTTATGCAACCATAGGCGGGAGAGCATTTTGTAGCTGGATTTGTCCTGTAAATATAATAAGTGATAGTTCAAACTATCTAAGACGTAAACTTGGGTTTAATCAAGTACAAAAGAAACAACCAGCAAGTAGAAATATAAGATACTGGGTTTTAGCTCTCAGTCTTATCTTATCTTTTATACTTGGAGTTGCAGCATTTGAGTTTCTATCTCCTGTGTCTATGGTTCATAGAGGAATCATATTTGGTATGGGCTTTGGATGGGCTGCTATAGTTGTGATATTTTTATTTGATCTGTTTGTCTTAAAAAATGGCTGGTGTGGGCATGTATGTCCAATCGGAGGATTTTATTCTGCTATAAGTAGATTTAGCCTCATAAGAGTAAAACACCAAGAGGAAAAATGTACATTATGTATGAAATGTAAAGAGGTTTGTCCTGAAAACGAAGTGCTTTTTATGGTTGGAAAATCAAGTGAGCAAGTTTTGATGGGTGAATGTACAAACTGTGCAAGATGTATAGAAGTATGTGATGATGATGCTTTAAATTTCTCAATCAGAGAGTTGAGAAAGTAAACTAAGGAGAGATTTTATGAAAACAATTACTAAAATTGGTTTTGGAATTGCTACTGCTGTATTATTATTTACTGGTTGTACTGACAGTGCAATGGTAAGTAACACAGAAGCAAAAAAACAACAAGTAAGTGAAGAGTCACTGGGACTAAGAAAAGTTGATCTATATAGTGAAACTCTAGTTACACCAGATAAAACGCAATACAGCAAAGCTGCACCAATGTCAGGGAAATATTATGATAGAGCATTCCAAGATGCTCCACCAATGATCCCACATGATGTAGAAGGGATGTTACCAGTAACAATTAGTATGAACCAATGTGTTGATTGTCATATGCCAGAGATGGCTGCAGCGATGAACGCTACACCAATTCCAGTATCGCACTTAACAGATTTTAGACCTATGACTACTATGCAAGGTGATGATCTAGCGAAAAATGGAAAAGTTATTGAAAACACTTCAACACCAACAAGAGAAGATATTTCAATCAAAGAGGGAACTAAACTAGTAGGTGCAAGATTCAATTGTACACTATGTCATGCTCCACAAAGTGAAGGTGGTCTTGTAGTAGAGAGCACTTTCAAACCTGAATTTACTACATCTGATGGTGCTAGAAAATCAAACTGGGTAGGAACTAAATTAACAGAAGGTCTTGATACACTTAAAGACTAAAAAGAAAAGAGAAGAGCTTTTGAGCTCTTTTCTTTTGTTCCTTGCTTTTATCTACTTTACTTATTCTTAATATTCTTTATCTAAAAACTAAATATCCCTATTTTTATTATTTATTTTTATAAATCTAATTAATCAACTCTTTTAAATTGGCTTGTACTCTTTCTAATTACTTATATTTATTATCTGAGCACAAGTATAAATATAATTAAGGAATGACTAATAATAAGTAGATTTTAAAAACTTGATTACAAGAAAAATAACTGTACTATATTTACTTTAAGAAAAAGGCTAAGATGTTAACTTAAATCATTGCTATCATCTTAGCCTAAGTATTTCTTTGTATATCTATTTTTCCTTATTTTTAAAAAATAAAATATCACCTTTTATTATATACGAGGGGCTACATCAGAAGCAATTCTATTATTATAATCATCAAGATCTCCATAAATATACTCATTATAATTATAAGCCTCCATACCAGAGGTTATCCCATAAAAATAATATCTTGAAATATCATAACTTTCTTCACCCCATTCAACTACAGGATTAAATACCTTATCTACAAATAAACTTTGAATAAGAACTCTATGTAACATTGTATAATCATCAATTGCTGTTCCAACACTATATTTATTTCCCCACTCTATATCAAAAATAGCGGCACTTACTGCTCCCATTAAAAAACCACCCCAATTGTCATTATATAACCTATTTGTTTTATAAACATTTGCTATAACTCTTAGTGAAGCTTTAGGAACATGATGCATTTCTTTAAATTGTTTTGAACCAAGAGCTCCAGAGATTCCTCCATTAATAGCACCTGCTAATATACCCCTTTTTATCATATCACTCTTCACATCCCCTACCCCATAATGATCAGCAGCAAGTGCTGCTGTTACTCCACCAGAAGCAGCACCGGCTATGACTCCAGTTAATACTTCAGCATAAATTGTACCAGATACAAAAGTTGTACTAAAATAAGAACTAGCAAAGTAACCTATTATTCCTCCTGTCGCATATGCAATAACAGCCATCCCTATTTCTTTTTCATTTTTTTGTATAACATTCTTTCTATCTTCTAACCACCCATGCCCAGAAGGATCAATATATTTAAGAGGATTATTCTTAGTATAAGAATACCTATTAAAATCCTGAGTATCAAGTGGATGAACAACTAAAGTATCAGCAGACATAAATCTACCAAGTTCACTATCATAAACCCTAGCATTCATATGAATAAAAGAAGTATTCTCAATATGCTCATGTCCTGTATATCCTCTATTTGTAAATGGAGCAGTGGCTACTTCATTTCCATTACTATCAAAATTTAATTTCTTACCAAATGGTTTATAAGCCATCCTAGATTCAACTACTCCAAGATTATTTGTAATTGTATCTACAGAATTTAATGAATCATAATGTAAATACTTAGTAGATGAGATTGTAGGTGTGTCATTATATATAGCTACAACTTTTCCATTTACATATATAAAATACTTATGCACTTCACCTGAATTTGTAAGTGTATTCTCATACACTTTATCTATATAATATGTATTAGATGAATCATTTGACTTGGTATTTTTATATCTTTTTTTATTCATATCATAATAAAAAGATACTGTTTTATCTAGTGTTATGATAGAGCTATGTTTGTTAAATGGTGTATATGTAAAACTAGATGTGTCATTAGTAAGTACATTTCCATTTAGATCATATGTTAAATTATGATCTCCAGCAGATATTACTTGATGAGTATTAGAATTATAAACATAAGCTCCTACATCTGATTTATAGATAATATTTCCACTTAGATCATATGTATAGTCTAAATACTCATTACTAGTAGATCCAATACTGATATCTGCATCAGTTACTCTATTTAGATTATCATACTCATATACATGAGTTACATCTAGTTTATTGTCTCTTCTTGTTTTTAAATTTCCTAAACTATCATAAGTAAACTCTAAACCTCTGATAGAATCACCATACTTATATCCTGTGGAGATATTAGATATTGTACCAGAATCATTAAAATTAGTATTTGTAATAAGTCCATTACCAGACATATAAGATACTACTTGATTATAAACATTATATTTTAAGGCTTTATAATAATAGTTATATTCACTATTTGATAGTATATCTTCATATTCTATTAACTCATTTTTACTACTATATTCATCTACTAAATTTTTAAAGTTATCAGCTTTTTGAGCTGCTTGTGTAGCTTCATCTAGTGCTTCTGTTGAAATTGATAAATAAAATTCTATTTGCTCATCGGTATTACTTTCATATGATATATGTCCAATATACTCATTTGCAATAGATAAGATATTTTCCATATAATTTGTATAGATAGATTGAAGTTCTGAATAAAACTGTGTATATTGATCTATACCAATCATAACATCACTATTTATAAATATATTTAAATATCCGATAACTGTTATTCTATGATTATCACAAAGTTTTTTATAATACTCAGCTTCAAATTTTAATGCATCTGCATTTGCTTCTAGTTGATCTGCGATATTATTTAAAGTGTTTTTATCTGCTGTGCTTGTAGTACTTAGATTTGCTACATATCTATAATCATCTACCTTATTATAAAGATCTGTTACTTCTTTTTGATACGCTATAGATTTTCTATATAACTCTTCTGAGTTATCTAAAATACTTTGAATTAAAGAATAAAAATGTTTCCTATCAAAAGCTTCTATTTGTGTTTTAGAAGATTTTACGGATAGTAAATATCCATTATCATCATACTCATTAATAAGCTCAAAATTATTTGGTAGAGTTTTATTTGTTACTCTTCCTAATGAATCATAAGTATATGTTTTTACAAATGATTTATCATCTATATTTGTAGTGATTTTAGATATTTTAGATTTATCACTATATGTATATATCTTTTCAAATAGAATATTTCCTAAAGAATCCTCTTTAGTCTCTGCAGATATTTTACCATTAGCGTTTATCGCATCATAATACCATCTAGAAATATCACCATTATTTAGTATTTCTGTACTTTTTCTACCTAACTTATCATAAGTGATATTTGTAACTTGTCCTTTAGCATCTGTTTGTGATACCAATTTACCTAAGGCATTATAAGAATATGTCCAATTACCCATATCAGGATCATTTTGTGATATCTTATTTCCATAGATATCATAGTCTAAAGATATAGTTATACCATTTGCATCTTTAGTCTCTATAAGATTTCCTAGAGCATCATATTTATAATCTATACTTGCACCTAATGGCTCTTGTACTTTTACTACTTTACCTAAAGCATTTTTAGTAGTAATTTTATCTTGTCCTTTAGCATTTGTAGCTGTTGTTATAAATCTATCATAAGAGATTGTATTTATTACTCTTGCCTCATCACCTGGAGAGTCTGTTTTTATTAGACGTTTATAATCATCATATGTATAATAGATACTTTGAGCTGTATCATCTTCAAAGTGTGGTTTTACTTTTTCTATCACATTTCCATATTTATCATATGTTTGTGAAGAAATAATCGTTCTTCCATCAAATCCTATTGTTTCAGATTGTAAAGCTAGACCTAAAGAGTTATAATATGTTGTTTTAGGAACAGTTCCATTTTTTTGTACTGTTACTTTATATAATGCTCCATTTACACTACTATCATAAGCATATGAATATGTTGTAATTACTCCTAATCTACTCTCTGTAAGTTTTTTACCAAAGTTATCATATGTGAAGTTAGTATATATATTATTTGTATCTTTTATACTTAATACTTTTCCTTCTACATCATATGTTTTATTTACACTATGTCCTAGGGCATTTGTAATACTTGAGCTAGTAAGGGTATTTTCATTATATACATATCCATATGTTGTAGTTGCGCTTTGAATATCTGCTCCACTTATGGTTTCATTTTTTAGAGTACCATTTGTATTATATGTATATGATTTTTTTAACCATTTATCTTTGTTTGGTTCAGATGTTTTTGAAAGTAAGGAACCTGTTGTTTCATCATATATAAATTTTGTCTCTTTTGTTTTAGTATCTCCATATGCACTACTTGTAACTAGGCTATTTGTTAATTTTCCTATTAACCAATTAGTTTCATCATTACTATAAGTATTTACAGTACTTGTTATAAACTCTTCGTTTGTTGTTTCATCTTTTATTGTTGATGTAGAAGTTAGAACATTTCCATAATCATCAAAGCTAGAATTTACATTTGTACTTGTTGTAAGATGTACTCCATCTTGATAATTTTTTGATATGGATTGATCTAATTGGATTTTACTTATTCCATTAGATTCTATACTACTATATGTATTTGTTGCTTCTGATAAAACCTCACTTCCCATAAAAGTTGTTGTTTTATTTACTGTTCCTACTAATGGATAGTTTTGATTATATTCAGTTA